>NZ_LGAK01000024.1 GCF_001292705.1 Marinagarivorans algicola | reverse complement strand
GAGTTGCTAGAAACAATTAATCAGCAATATTCTTTATCCAGCCGCTTACATATCATATTAGACAACGCACGATACCATTATTCCAAAGCGGTTAGGAAGTACCTTGAAGGAAATAGCAGAATTAACTTAGTGTTTCTACCCGCTTATTCACCCGAGCTTAATTTGATCGAGCGCCTTTGGCGGTTCTTCAAAAAGAAAGTCCTCTATAATCAATATCATGCCGATGTGAAAACCTTTAGGCAGGCATGCGTAGATTTTTTCAAGAATATTGACCAACATAAAGAAAAGTTAAGAGTACTGCTCAGCGGTGGACTTCAGGGTTTCTGTTAAACCTAAATTCCAAACGCTTTTACTATAAAATAGCATATACAATATCCACAACTACATTCCCTTTAAAGACTACCCATTATTTAATCCCGTACTGATGTAAGAATTCTGTATGTTTTGGCATGGCGTTGACAGTTTTTTCTATGCTTGATTTTAAGTCTGCCAAGGCTCGCTTTAATTCAGCATCTGATACCAAATGTCCCATTTTATGATAGCCTTCACTGCGTAAACCTTGCCCGCGTAAAACTTGATTCCAAGAATCCACTCGAAATAAATCGGAATCATCTTGGTATGCTATTGCGCTAGCTTTATATAAATCCAAACGCTGCTGTAAAGAATCGGGTAAATCCAACTCTGCCCGCTCACGCCAAAAATTTTCTGGTCGCTTATTTAATTTATAATGCGCGATCAAAAAATCTCGGATACTCGTTAGCTCAGCATTTGAAACGTCATTAAAGCGACTACGCAATGCATCATTCACTCCATCAAAAGGGAACATCTGAATGAGTCGCGTAATACCCACTTGAATCAAGTGAATGCTTGTAGATTCTAGTGGCTCTAAAAAGCCACTCGACAAACCTAACGACACACAGTTTTTATACCATTGATATTTTCGCTTACCCGTGGAAAAATGTATAAGCTTAGGATCAGAAACAGTATCACCTTGAATATTTGCCATTAAACCTGCATATGCCTGATCGTCAGACATATGATCATTGGAATAAATAAAACCATTACCGATACGATTTTGCAGAGGTATGCGCCACTGCCAACCCGCCTCATGCGCCATAGATCGAGTATAAGGCTGGACCTCTTCAGTCAGCGTAGTTTGCACTGCCAATGCCCTGTTAACGGGGAGCCAATGCCTCCAATCTTCCAACTCTACATTTAAAGCGCTACCGATTAATATCCCTTTGAAGCCGGTGCAGTCAATAAACAAATCACCGGAGATTAGTTGACCATTATCTAGTGTTAGACTTTCAATAAAACCCGTATTTACACACAAACTAACATTATTGATTTTTCCTTCTTCTCGCTTAACCCCTCTTTTCTCACTAAAATCACGTAAGAATTTGGCATATAAGCCTGCATCTAAGTGATACGCATAATTAATATTGGCTTTATCCGAAAGAGAAAATTTACCCGCTTCAGCCGCTTGCAGCTCCAAGCAATAGTCATCAATATCACCACACAAACCCTTTTCATTTGCGTACTGCCACATATGCTGAAAATGGCCCATCCAAGTGGAACGGCCCACCTTGCCAAAAGAATGAAAATAGCGATCGCCTTGCTGCCCCCAATTTTCAAAAGCTATACCCAACTTAAAAGTGGCACGCGTAGCTTTCATAAATTGACGCTCATCAATACCTAATAACTGATGAAATGACTTATGAGTAGGAATAGTTGCCTCACCCACACCGACTGTACCAATGCTATCGGACTCAATTAAAGTTATATCTAAAAGGCGCCCTAATTGGCTAGATAACGCCGCTGCCGTAATCCAGCCTGCTGTCCCACCGCCGGCAATTACAACTTTTTTAACCTTTTGTTCGATCATATCCGGCGTCACTCCTATCGGTTAATTTTTTTGATTAATTTTGCTCTTAATCGCCTAGCTGTGATGGGGTCAATAGTGGCTAATAGACCTTGAGCATATTCAGGTAAATGAGCGCAAGGCTTACTAGCATCACCAAAAATATAATAATCAAATATTTCTCGCCAAGCTTTTTTTTCACTCTCTGGCCGATCACGTAAACTTAGTAAGGCATGGAGTAATGTCACACTAGGATCATCAATAAAAGAAGGGGATGTATTCCACCAATAATTGATCATGACATTAAAGTCATCCAATGCATCAACTTGGTGCCACCACATTGCAGGATATACCAGCACATCTCCAGGCCCTAGCTCTGCAATCTGACCATGCTTAAGAGCCTCTCTTGCTTTAGGGTATTTTATGAAATCAGGGGCTTTTAAATCAAACATACTCACAGCTTGCCCCCCAGGGGTCGGCTCTAAAGGACCTGGATATAAGTTTGCTATTTGACTTGGCGGAAACAGAGTGAATCGCCGCCTACCCACCAAGCATGCAGCCACATTATTAGATACATCATAATGAGTAACCGCCGTTGTTTTATTACCTAGCCAAATACCAACCTGAGGAGAATATGTCTTAAAAACATCACCTTTAATATTTAGGCAATCACTTTCAAGCAGGCCAGGAAAGTGCCCCTCTAGTTCGGCAGAACCAACATAAAAGGTAGTCCCATCACCCAAATCACGGGAAATTTCTATTTTTTCAAAAAAATCTTCAAGGCTCAAATATTCTGTCGAAAAATTAAAACCTGTCAAATCCTGATTATAAAAAAAACGTCCAGCAGCACCGGCAGCAGCCACATAGCTCAACATGGGGCGGGCCCCGACGTGTGATATCAAATGAGCTTTAGCTTTTAGGTAGGATTGTTTACCCGCAAGTACTAAGGGCGCATGACTTAGAGCACCCTTTAAAACACAAGGCTCACCACTTTCAATTAATGCATTAAAGTCTACATCATTAAACTCGGCACCCTCTATCACTCTTGTTTTTTTATTAACAAGCATTGTCAATATCGCAGCCCTATCTTCATCGATTATTTAATACTTTCATTTCTATAATTCGAGAAACATTATTAAGTGATGATAATACTAAAAAACAATGCTCTAATAAATTCAACTGATTGAGTTTATATAACTCATCAGCAGTTAAATTTGCTAACCGCTCTCGACTAATGGTATATAAATCCGGAATAACGTAGCGCTGCCCATCATCCGTACTGGCCTGAATGGTTATAGACTCCAGTAAATCAAATGAAACTAGAGAATCAAAAAAATCATCTACTAGCTCAGCTCCTTTATGGATCACATTCAGCGACTTTAATATATTTTCAAAATAAGGCGTATAACCGCCATGCGGCAAAAAGACATTATCTCCTGAGTCAACATCAAGCCTTGAGTCAGCAGTATCAAATACAACAAGGGGATCCAGTAATTGTTTATTTTGATCGAATTTCTTCTCTAGAGCAAAGGGACCCTTAGCTCGTATTGATGGAATATATCGAGCATTCCAGTCATTGTCTTTTAAAAATAGATTTTCGTTTGCATCAAGCCCTAAAAGAGCAATGGCATAATACTTTTGATCAGCTGATTGGCGAAATAGGATAGGGTATTCACGATGAAGCATTTCAAACTCTGTTGGAAACACGAGAACTTGATTTATATTATCCCCACTTGATTCACCATATTGAGATTTCACTTTCAAATGAGCATGAGCAACGTTATCTAATACGGCGTACGATGACACAATTTATGCCTCTCTGTTAAAATTATCACACATACAATTTTATTCAAATAATATGTTACAACTACATAAAATGAAATTTATATAGTCCGGTAGATACAAAAAAGAAGAGCCACATAAATGTGACTCTTCAAATGTAATACTTATACTAAAACGTGTCTAAAACTTATAGCTAGCACCTAACATAAAACGTGCAGCATTCTCACGCAGGAATTGCAAATC
The DNA here is from genome assembly GCF_001292705.1 of Marinagarivorans algicola. Classification (GTDB taxonomy): domain Bacteria; phylum Pseudomonadota; class Gammaproteobacteria; order Pseudomonadales; family Cellvibrionaceae; genus Marinagarivorans; species Marinagarivorans algicola. The sequence continues at coordinate 76,111 of NZ_LGAK01000024.1, read as the reverse complement.
GCTTTCAGAACGGCCGAATTCACGAGATGTCTCTTCAGTTAAATTGATAGCATCGAATGAGAATGAAAGATTATCATTGACTTCATAGCCTAAACTAAAGTCTAGCTGTGAATAAGCTTCTGTGAAAATGGGGTTTCGGAAAGGACTTCCATCATTAGAGTTAGACAAAAACTCATCCCGCCAGTTATAAGCAAGGCGAGACGAAAAGCCGTATGCTTCATAAATAAGTGTGAGGTTAGCTGTATCACTCAACCCAGTTAAAGCAAACTGATTTGCTGATGGATTCGCAGCCACATCAATACCTACATCACCATTCACCGCAGTGTAACTAGCGGAAATACCAAAACCCGTATCACCAAAAAAATGCTGACCTTGAAGCTCAAGACCATGTATCTTGGCTTCTTTATTATTGATAGGCCTGTTAACAGCTAACTCAAATAAAGGGTCATCGCCATTTGCCGCTAAGTCATATTTTGATTCAATAGCATTATATTCATCATCAATGATATTGCCATCGGCATCTTGTACTGCAACAAATTTTTCTCTAGCCGTGGTCAAATCTGCTGAGGTATCAACAAATACAGTCATTGCGAAAAGATTATCTTCATCAATATCTACGCCAAGCTCTTTAAGTAAAGCAACAGCATTACCACTACGCGTACCCTCAACACCAGATGTCACATCACGTAAACCAAATAAGTTTTCGTCAGTTGTTTCACGACCAACAAAATTACTTACTCGTTTTTCGAACACGCCAACAGACACATAACTAGCATCATCAAAATACCACTCGACAGAGATATCGATATTATCTGACTCAAGAGGCAACAACTCTGGGTTACCAATACTAGCCGATGATTTACCCCCTAAGTATGTGGAACCTGCCTGAGACTGCACACTGCTACTAGCAAACAAATTATTATAAGTCGCACGAGCAATTGTCTTACTATAAGAAGCACGCGCTTTCACATCTTCGGTAAGATTAATAGAAAAGTCGACGCTAGGTAAAAAGTTTGAATATGACGAGCTAATCTCAAAACTGGTCGCATCCTCAGCTGCTGATGTGGCAAAGTCATTATTACCCTGCCAGTCTATTCGAGCAGTTGGTAATGAGCGTGTTGTGGATGTTACGCTCGTATCTTCGTAACGTAATCCTAAGCTCAAAAATGCATCGCGATCTGCTATCTCGAATTCATTGCTAAATTGAGTGTAGAACGAGAATACATCTTCTTGTACTTCATCGTAACTACTTTCCGTAACAGTTAAAGGCCCACCACTCCCTTTATAGCCTGTTGCGTAGGCATCAGTTAAACCAAAGAATATATCTTCAGCATTACCACGAACACCATAAACAATGTTATTAGGCTTATTTTCATCTAAAGTTGCCCCGCCGATGGTGTGGTCATCAAAGCGACAAGAAACACAGAAAGTTTCTAACGCACCTGGCACAAGTTCTTCAGAGTCACCGGTATTATTAGCACCCCAATCACCTAAAATTTGTCGATTCCCCAAATTATCCGTAGTATTCGTTTGACTACGGAAATTAACACCTGCCGTAAGATTCGACCTCTCATCCAACTCCCAAAGGCCACGTAGATCAAACTGATCCACTTCATTTTTTTGAGTAATTGTACGCAAATTCGCAACTTGGCTACTGGCGCGCTTAGGGTCTACTGCAGACCGAGCAAGCTCGTCGTAAGTCATATTTCTGTTAGCATCGGTAGTCGCTAGTACAACCGTTTGCACAGGGATATCACCACTATAGTTAACAGCCTGAGTTAATGTGCCATCTTTAGTTGGCACATATTTCATATCCAAGCCGACATTGATACGAGAATATCCACCAGCACCGTTAGGCGAGACCTCTGCTTCTGATGTATGAGCATCTAATACAATGGTTAAGGTATCTGAAGCATCAAACTCGGCATTAAAACCAAATGAATTTAGCTCATCCTTAGAGGCACGTAAGGTCTGTTGCATCGCAGCGCCTTGGTTTTTAGAGGGCTCTTCTAGGTAGATTGTTGAAGGGATGGGGCTCTGATCAAAAACCACTTCCGAGAAAGGGCGATTAAACCAGTTAGATACATCAGAACGACGCTCTTCGCCTTCATTGATTGCAAAGGTATAGTCAACAGCCATACGAATTGAGTCACTAGGAGCATACTCAAAAACTAACTGCCCATTGAGTCGCTCACTAGTAAACTCAGAAAAATGGTAGCGACTATCACGAGGTAATGCCACATACACATCGTCAAGGGTAGAGCCTTTTGGCGCTCCAGTGATGTCAGTGTCAGCGTTAGTGAGCCCTAAGAAGTTCCCATAATAAGGTACGACATTAATCTCTGCTTGCGTTGCACTTGCGGCAGCACTATGGCGCTCATTATAGCTACCAAATAATGACACACCAAAAGTTTCACTATCGTTTGCCCAGCTTAGTGTACCACCAACCTCAGGAGTGACCTTATCCCCACGATCAACTGATGTATCAGCAATTGCTTTAGCACTAAGTGCGCCTGTAAAACCCGCGTCATTGTCTAAAGGGCGTCTGGTAATCACATTAACTGTCGCACCAATACCGCCGGAAGCCACATCAGCACGGCCCGTTTTAAAAACTTCGAGTGTTTTAACTCCATCAGAAGCTAAGTTTGAAAAATCAAAAGCACGACCAGCACCATCTGTTCCGCGACCATCTGTTCCGCCACCAATAATCGGCACATCAGCAGTAGGGAGAGTACGGCCATTCAGGGTCACTTGGTTAAAACTTGGACCAAAACCGCGTACTGTGATTTGAGAGCCTTCACCATTCACTCGGTTAATAGAAACACCAGGTATACGCTGTAAGGATTCTGCTAAATTAGTGGATGGAAACTTACCAATATCTTCCGCCGAGATAGCATCAACAACACCGCTAGCATCACGCTTAATATCCATAGCGTTTTCTAATGATGCACGAATACCGGTCACTAATACTTCTTCTACTGGCGCACTCTCTTGTGCTATGGCTGAGTAGCTGACACTTGCAATCGCAGCAATGCTGACAGCAAGAACGTTTTTCTTAAACATTTGACGAGGACTTCCCATGGGACTCTCCATAATGGTTGATGTAATGATGACTGCTTATTTTTTTTAGTGTAATTAAGCAGTTTAAAGCTAAATAGAGTAAGGGCTAATGCCCGAATTTATTGATACAAAACAAGATCTTATTATATAAAATTTCATAACCTAGGCGTTTGATACCAATAAGCGCTCTAGAGTGCCGTTGTACAGCCTCGTAAGACGTCATTATTATTATTCTATTTGGTTTTGTTGCGCACTCTTACAGGGATGAGAAAGCAACAAAATTCGTAACACCTTAGTACATTCACAAAACTTGTACAACTATTTGGTGCTGCATTTTTTAACCGGTCGCCGAAATCAACGCAGCATTTTTTAACCTTTTAGCAAAACCCTATAAACTTTATGGTACAGGGCTTTCACCCGCAAACAAAACGCTCAATAATCGATCAGCTAATGGCGGCATTACGCTACTTTGGTAGGAATATAACTTGTTGTATTTGCTTGCGTGGCCTAATCTCCGTACATCAATATATAGGAGTTAACATATGCAGTACCTGTACCCTGATATTCGCGCCAATCAAACCTATCAATTACAAGTTGATGACAGCCACACTCTCTACATCGAAGAGAGTGGCGACCCTCAGGGTATTCCTATTTTGTTTCTTCATGGCGGCCCTGGCGCTGGTACAAGTAGCTTTGATCGACGTTTTTTTGACCCTGATAAGTACCGTATTATTTTGTTTGATCAACGCGGTGCTGGGCAATCCAAGCCTCATGCCAGCCTTAACGATAACTCGACGAGCCATTTAATTGCCGATATCGAAAAAATTCGCCAACACTTAAAGGTAGATAAGTGGGCATTGTTCGGCGGTTCTTGGGGCTCGACTTTGGCACTGATTTACGCACAAGCCTTCCCACAAAGAGTATTGGGTATGATTTTGCGTGGCATCTTTTTATGCCGCCCGCAAGATTTGGAATGGTTTTATCAACGCGGTGCCGACAGAATATTCCCTGACTATTGGCAAGATTACTTAGCGCCCATCCCTCACGCCGAACAGGGTAAAATGATTCAAGCCTACTATCGTCGTTTAACAGGCGCTAATGAGCTCGCTAAAATGGCCGCCGCCAAAGCGTGGTCACAGTGGGAAGGCCGCTGCGCGACACTGCGCCCCAACCCTGATGTGGTTCATCATTTTGTTGAGCCGCATATGGCGGTATCACTGGCGCGCATAGAGGCGCACTACTTTGTGAATAAGGCGTTTTTAGAGCCCGATCAAATACTGCGTGATGCGCACCTTTTAAGTAACATTCCCGGCACGCTAATTCATGGCCGCTACGATATGGTCTGTCCGCTCGATGGGGCAACCGCATTACATAACGCTTGGCCGGCATCTAAGTTACACATTATTCGCGATGCGGGGCATTCATCACGCGAGCCATCAGTCATGGATGCCTTAGTAAAAGCAACAGATACTCTTGCTGAACAGCTCTCTGGCGAGGGTGATCGCCAAGGTTAGGTGTACCGCTCTGTTTATTGAGCGGCTAGTTATTGAGAGCTAGTGTGAATATTGAGGCCATACGGCTGGAGCCGATTAGTTATCATCCACCGGTTTAATGGCATCGATTTCGGCTTGTGTTGGTAGCTCAGGGTAAGGCTCTACCTCGCCACCAGCACTGCCATCTTGTACCGGTAATAGCCAAGCGCGCATTTTAGCCTCTAGCTCTGCTACGCCTTCACCATTACTGGATGAAAACAACTGCACTTGTACAAGGTCGGTCAGATTATGCTCTTTAAGGTATCGAGATACACCTAATAAAGATGTTTTCGCTGCACCGCGCTTTAGCTTGTCAGATTTGGTGAGCAATATATGTACAGGCATATTCATTTTGTCGGCCCACTCTAACATCATCATGTCAAAGTCGCGCAGAGGGTGACGGATATCCATCATTAGTACTAGCCCCATCAAGCTTTTACGCTTTTCGAGGTATTCCGATAAATGTTTCTGCCATTCATTTTTTTTAGCTAACGGCACTTTAGCGTAACCATAGCCGGGCAGATCAACCAATCTAAAGGTTGCAGCGCCTAACGTGAAAAAATTCAGCAGCTGGGTTCGACCAGGGGTTTTACTCGTCCTTGCAAGTTTACCGTTGCCGGTTAAACGGTTAATAGCGCTGGATTTACCAGCATTAGAGCGGCCAGCAAACGCAACCTCTGCACCTTCTTCAGAAGGGCATTGGGCGAATGTTTGAGCGCTGATCAAGTATTCCGCTTGGCGAAAATTAATGTTTGTAGACATGGGATGCACAAAAGGTGAGTTCTAACGAAGGGGTGTATATAATGCCATCACAAAACACATAGAGCTATTTATAATACACCTAGAGCGATTGATAGATGACATAGAGCCATTTATTAGGCATCAGCCGTATGAATCACAGCAAGGCGTTTTATTCGTTGACTTGATTTGGCGCAGTACGCAAAGCCAGCTGCTATGGTAAATAAGCTGCTAGAGTGAAACTTTTTACTTAATTTTTAACTTTACCCACGGAACACACATGAACAAACTATTAAGCTCAATGGGCGTTGCGCTTGGCGTAACACTTGCCGCACCTTTTGCCGTAGCTGGTGGCGACGCCGCTAAAGGCCAACCCCTGACAGCGGTTTGTGCCGCTTGCCATAGCGCCGATGGCAATAGCGCTCTAGCCAGTTTTCCTAAACTAGCGGGCTTGGGTGAGCGCTATTTGCTTAAACAAATGAAAGATATTAAAAGCGGCGCCCGTCCCATCGTCGAAATGACAGGCCTACTCGACAATATGAGCGACGAAGACCTCGCCAATATTGCCGCTTACTACAATAGCAAAGTAACCCAGCTTTCAGGTAGCAAAGACTTCAATATTTTGGTCAACTCTGGCACAGAAGTTAACGCCTTAGAGCTAGGCACCCGTGTTTATCGTAACGGCAATAAAGAGGCCGGTATTCCAGCATGCACGGGCTGCCATTCGCCGCGCGGGCAAGGTAACGAGCCCGCAGGTTACCCACGTTTAAGTGGTCAACATGCTGACTACATTGCCAAACAGCTGCAAGACTTTCGCGCCGGTAGGCGTGCTAACGATGAGGCTAAAGTCATGCGTGGCGTTGCAGAGCGTATGACCGATGCCGAAATTACCGCCGTTGCCAACTTTATTGCAGGGCTTAATTAAGCGCTTAATTGCAGCTTAATTAAAATCTGCATGCGGCAAGTAAACAAGAGCACTGGGAGCGCCTTAGGCGCTCCCAGTTCGATAACGAAGACCGTTCAGCAGTTAAAGGGCGACGATTAAAAAGTACACACTCGAATCCGTCAGCGTAGTTAAGCTTGCAGTCATCTTAATAATCATACAGTGCGTATGACTGGCGCTCATAAAGCGCTCAATAAAATGGCCGTAGGTATTGGGAACTTTTTGCATTTAGGCAACTCAAAAGGCCGCCATTCATTATCACATAAGCAATAGCTAAGCTTTGCTTACTCATAACAATAGATAGGGGAATACCCATGCGTATAGCAGCACTCATCCTTGGCTTAGCATTACCATTATTTGCTTGTGCCGAACCCGAACAAGCAGCGCCTGCCAAAGTGTACGAAGAAGGCAAGCACTATACTATTATTGCTGGCGCTAAAAAGCCCGCCAACAACCAAAAAGTCAAAATTACCGAAGTTTTTTGGTATGGCTGTGGCCACTGCTTTAACTTCGAAGCCCTTGTGCACCCATGGACCAAATCACTACCAAGCTATGTTGAGTTCACACAATCACCCGCCATGTGGAAACAGCGTCGCCCAGGCGTACCGCAAGATATGATGTGGACGCATGCTAAGCTTTACTATGCCGCTAAAGCGGTACAAGGCCTTGATAAGCTGCACATGGCGTTTTTTAATGCTATGCACAAAGACCGCAAGCAACTACTCGACGATGCAGAAATTGCCGCCATTGTTGATAAAGCAGGCTTTGATGGTAAAAACTTTGTTGGCGTTATGAACTCTTTTGCCGTGAGCGGCCAAGTTAAACAAGCCGACGATCGCCAGCGTCAGTACAAAATTAGTGGTACACCTGAAGTGGTTGTGGCTGACTACTACCACATCAGCGCTAGCAAAGCCGGCAGCCAAGCCGAGATGCTCAAGGTCGCTAGTTACTTAGCTGAAAAGCTACATAACGAAAAATAATCCTGTCGGATATGAACCTTTAAGACCAAAAAACCCGCCTCGGCGGGTTTTTTGGTTGTTGCACTATGGGTTTTACGCTATAGATTTTATGCTATGAGTTGTTACACAAATAGCATCAAGCCCTGCAGGCAATTTCTACGACCCACTCACACACAGCGTACACCAAAGCGCGCACATAGGTATACCTAGCAGCGCGATCAAACTACACTTCAACAAACACTCAGTGATGGCCGCGACCCACTCAAGGCTATTGCTGCAAAGCATAATAATAAGCATCCTAACAAGTTACGCTATTATTGATACTGACGCCGACCCAGACAGACAATGAGAGACTCACCGTGGTAGATCGCACACTGGACTTACGCAATATTCTAACAGACCTATACAATGATAAGCGCATTGATTCTGGCACGATGAATCAATTGCTCGGTACCAGTCGCACACCAGCACAAACGGCTATGCACCCTGTAAGCTATGTTGCCAGCCAAGCGCTCGACGACCTCACTCGCCCCGGCAAAAAACTGGATGAAATGGCGCTAACTGCATGGCTCGCCGACAAAAGTCATATGCAAGTTTTCCATATTGATCCCATGAAGCTTCAAGTTGCCGATTTAGCTGGGGTAATGAGCTACCAATTTGCTAAAAGGCACGATTTACTCTGCGTTAAAGTGAATGCCGATGAACTGACCGTCGCAGTTGGCCAACCCTTTACACGAGGCTGGGTTGAGCAGTTGATGCAGACCAGTCAGCGGAGCATCAAATGTGTGTTAGCACTGCCTTCTGATATCGCCCGTTACCGTGTCGAGTTTTATTCACTCGCCAAATCGATCAGTGGCGCAAAAGGCGGAACCAAAGTAGCAAGTAATGCCACCAATTTTGAGCAGCTTCTAGAGCTCGGCAGCATGACCGACCCAGAGGCTAATGATCAGCACATCGTCAACATTGTTGACTGGTTACTGCAGTACGCTTTTGATCAGCGCGCCAGCGATATTCATATTGAACCGCGCCGCGAAGTGGCGCGCATGCGCTTTCGTATTGATGGTGTATTACACCAAATTTATGAGTTTCCAGCCAATGTCGCCACAGCTATTACCAGCCGTATCAAAATTTTAGGTCGTATGAACGTTGCCGAAAAACGTAAACCACAAGATGGCCGTATTAAAACAAAAACACCCGACGGTACCGAGGCCGAGCTCAGGCTTTCCACACTGCCTACAGCCTTTGGCGAAAAACTTGTTATGCGTATTTTTGATCCTGAAGTCCTACTGCGTAGCTTTGATGATCTAGGCTTAGGCGGTGAGGATTATGAGCGCTGGCAGGCTATGATTAATCACCCTCATGGTATTGTGCTTGTGACTGGACCAACCGGCTCAGGTAAAACCACTACACTCTACTCAACACTCAAAACACTCGCCACTGATGAGGTCAACGTTAGCACCATAGAAGATCCTATTGAAATGGTTGAAGAAGCCTTTAACCAAACCCAGGTACAACACAATATCGGGCTCGATTTTGCTGCGGGCATTCGCACGCTCATGCGCCAAGACCCTGATATTATTATGGTCGGTGAAATTCGTGATTTAGAAACTGCACAAATGGCTGTCCAAGCCTCATTAACCGGACACCTGGTGTTGAGTACTTTACATACCAACGACTCTCCCACCTCTATATCACGCTTACTCGATTTGGGAATACCTGCTTATTTACTCAAAACCAGCATGCTCGGCGTTATGGCGCAGCGCTTAGTACGCACACTATGCCCGCACTGCAAAGAACAAGATAGTATTTCGCAAAGCGACTGGGACGAACTCGTTCGCCCCTGGAAAGTCGCTAAACCTCAGAAAATATTCAAAGCTGTAGGCTGCTTAGAATGTCGCAATACCGGCTATATTGGGCGCCAAGGTATTTATGAAATTTTGCGCATGAGTGAAAGCCTAGGGGGTATTATTCATGACATTACCGATCTCAACGAGCTGCGCCAACAAGCGATGCGCGAGGGCATGCGAACATTGCGGTTATCGGGCGCTCAAAAAATAGCGAAAGGTCACACCACTTTAGAAGAAGTATTACGCGTAGCTCCGCCCGTACAAAAATATACATAAAGCTGCTCGCGGGTATCACTACCTCTATTGACCCAGCAAGCTCAACCGCATACGAAACGCCCCACAATGAGGAAGTCACATGTCGCCACACGCTAAAAAGATAAACCGCAAATTGCCACGCAAAACAAAACAATGGGACAGGGATATATTAGAGGCACTCAATACTTCACTGGCATTAATGAAAGAGCAATATTTTGGTATTTTTATTGCCGAAGATGACCCCTCAGCCTTAGCCCGCCATCGCGACGCCCTCACCGCTTTAGGCTGTATGCATGCTTTTATGCATCGCGACATTACCGACACTCAAAGAATGCTCGAGATACGCCTAGATGTCTATCGTAAAATATTTGATGAACTACGCGAAAACCTCATTAACCATCCTAGCGAGATGTTTGTGAGTGCGTATTTATATACCCATGTATGCCTTAATACACTCAGCCCAAAAAAGTATCATGATATCGCAGCAGCGTTTTCACAACACTATGCCGAGCAATTAGGCTGGAACAATGAAGACGATGAGAGCTTATAAAGCATAACGCCATGATTTCAAGCATTATTGACAAGTTAACTTTTGGTATGGTGTTAATCGTTCTGATGCAACTGCCACTTTTAGCCGATCATTACTTGCAGTACTTACAAGGGTATTTCGATGCTACCCAAAAAGAGGTCGCTCGAGATCAAGCATTAGCCAAGCAGTATAATTATCCCACTGTATACGCCCTTATTGCAGCACATAAGCAAAGTGATATTGCGAGTGTGCAAGCCGATGCCGAGCGTAAAAGCTTGCGCATTCAAGAGCTTGCTGAGCTTCAACACGGTATTTTACTGTTTACCGACGGTACACTGGCCGACAAACTCGTGTACATGTTGACACCCAAACACTCCAAAACACTTGCGACTGTTACTCAAAATTTTAAACCCGGTATCCCACTTCATCCGCAATACCTCATTTTTTGCACATTTTTTGCCCTAATGTTCAACATCATAGGGGCTATGCCCATTAAGCTCGTGCGCTACGTAAAACACAAGCGCTCAGGCCACAACGCGCGCATTGAGCACTGATCAATAAACATGCGCACCAAACAAATAGACAGGCACAACTAGCTAAACCCCTAAAAATGTTGATCTACGCGCCAAAACACAACTTTACAAGCTCTGCCGAGAGTGCAATAGTGCCTGCTCTCCGTATCATATACCTATTTAAAATACCATGCCGTCAATCAACTTTCGATCTATTCGCTTTGGCGCGCTCGCTATAACACTACTGTTATTGGCCGCTTCTTTTGGAATTCCACCCAAAAAACTCACATTGCATCCACTCAATACGACCACTCTTAATGTCTACAGCGATCAATGGGATAGCGGCAACAGTATCAATACTTGGAGTGACCCTCAGTCATTCACAGCAGAGTGCACACTCAAAACAGGCGCCAGCTATCGCTTTTGCGGTATCGCACTAAAGTTTTACAATCACCCTAAAGTCCCACAAGCCTCTAACGACCAGCAAGATGCAATCGGCATTACTGGAATCGACCTCAGTCAATATAAAGGCCTTGAGGTCGATTTTGCCTATGAGGGCGAGGCACAACGCATTCGTATTGCCATGCGTAATGTCGAGTTTGATTTAATACAAACAACACAACTGCATCATGCTAAACAGATCGAAGCCTACATTGAGCGCGATGAGTTTAATGCGCCTGTATTTATCGATTTTGAGCTTTTAAATATCTCGGATTGGTGGGTTATTGATAATAACATTCGACGCAATGAAACCCGCCCAGCTTTTAACAACATCATGGAAATCATATTGCACTTACCAGAAGCTACACCTTTAGGTAAGCACACCCTAACCATCAAGCGTGTAACTGCCATCGGCGATAGAATTAACCAGTACGAGCTTTATCGTGGGCTTATTGCTTTTTGGACACTATTTATTATTGCTGAAATGCTGTCTTATACCATTTATATGCGCCGCGAAAACGATAAAATTTCAACCTCATTACAAGTACTCAAAGAAGACTATGAGTCACTGAAAATGTTTGCCGAGCAAGACCCACTCACTAAAAGCCTCAATCGCAGAGGTATAGAGCTTTACGCCTCAAGTTTACTGCAATCAACATCATTAATTCACTATTGGCTATGTATTTTTCAAGTTGATAATTACAAAAAAATCTGCGATACCTACGGCCAAGCTACAGGCGACTCGCTCTTAAAAGACTTAACCGAAGCGATTAAGCACATTTTGGCACAAAATGATGAACTAGGACGATGGAGTGGAGAGAGCTTTGTTTTTTTTAGTGCAGGAGGTACGCGGCAAGATATATTCAATCACTGTGAAATTATTCGTAAAACGATGAATCGCCATACCTTTAGAGCTAACGGAAAGCCAATTCCTTATATCAGCCTTAGCTTTGGTATTACGCGCTTAGCCATGGACGAGAGCTTTGAGCACAACTTCAAAAAAGCCGACGACGCACTACAAAGCGCCAAAAAAAATGGCCGCGACCAAACCGCTGTCGCAGCCTACTAACGATTAAGATTTTTTAGCTGAGACAATATGCAGGCCGAAGACTTTTGCGGTAAAGATTCGACAAATCCCCTTCAAATACAACTTAAAGTCTTGCACATGCTTTTCACTGGTCATCGTGGTTAGCATGGTTCTATGTGCATTCAAGTTTTTTAGCCAATGCTCATTAATCGTTTTATTATAATGACTAATCGGGATATCCAATATCTCTTCTAGCTGAAAGCTATTGTTATCTAACAAATCTAATTCATCGCGCAAGGTGCGGTAATTTCCGGTATAGGCATACACTTTATTAATATGCTGGCTCAACTTATCTATCGCGTGCTTATGCTTAGAATGACGAAAGTGAAGCTCTTTATTAACCATAATACCGCCTGTTTTTAATAACTGACTGGCTTTCCTAAAAAAGCCATCAAGATCATTAAAATGGACAATAACTTCATCGCTATAAATAGCATCAAATTGTTTAACACTTCTCAATTCTTGCCAATGCACTACCTCAAAAGTACATTGTGCGTTATATTTTTTAGCACGCGCTTCAGCAACCGGTATCGCCATAGGCGATATGGTAATACCATGGCCAGTTACTTTATACTTCTGGCATAAGTACACCAAAGGGCCGCCCCAGCCGCAACCCACATCTAGGATATGCATGCCGGGCTTTAGGTTCATCATACGTGCAAATTCATCGAGTTTTCGTTCTTGGGCTTGCGTTAAGCTGGAACCCTCCTCCCACATGCAGCAAGAATAATGATTCCATTCTCCGCCGGTGATTATTTTAAAAAAATCTGAATCCACCTCATAGTGATACGCAATACGATCTATCTCTTCCTCCATATTATACTTTTGATAAAGATTCCTAGCTTCACTAGGTGCAGACTCAATTAAATCCATCATTCGACTTTGCATATTTTACCTTTTCAACTTTATGGTCTTGACTATTGTGCACTTGCACATTATTTCCTTGAATACCCTTTAGTCAGTCCCACAATAGGGCAGTGCCTCGCTAGGCATAATGGATAAGTCTAAAATCTTTTTGAATTCTTTTTTAGTAGGCATATAAAAAGTACTTTTCATACTAACGACTACACGACCACGTGAATTGTATATCTTCCCTTCAACATTAATAAATCGCCAAAATTTCCTTGTGACGACGGCATTGGCTTTCACTTCCTCCCCAACACGTATACGGCTAAAAAATTGTGTTTTACTTGATAAGGTCACAGCAAATGTTCTAAACCGATCAAAGACAGCATAGGCTAACAGCTCATCTAAAATTGCAAAGCTAATACCACCGTGCAAAGCTTGTGGATAGCCTTCAAATTTTTTAGCTGTCAACCAATGGCATGAGACACCTGAAACGGCATCATGATGAATCTTGAGCTGTAAACCATGTGCATTGCCTGGCGAGGTCACGAATCCATTAAACACATCTGATGCCGAACCCGGTGGAATTAATTGATCACCTAGCTCAGGTAATACGGAGGTATTTTTTTTGCGTGGTAGAATTTGCTTGAACATTCGATTCGCAATGATGGCTAACATTGAAAAATCAGGTAAAGAGTGAAATAGAGTCATAAAACAATCTCATATCTTCCTGCTAAACTATTGCTTAGCAGGTCTTTTATCATTGGTAAATATAACATGCAATATTTACTTCCATTTATAAAAAATCCGGCGCCATTAATTTCGATGCATTAAACGATAATTTAATGACACCCATATTATTGGTAACAATTATTATCTAAATCAAATAATTTACCATCAAAAAACTACCAATAAAAAATTTACACGCCATGATAGAATAAAAGACGCTCACTTATATTTTAAAGATCAAAAAACAGACTATTATTCAGCTAGACTCTACCTATCAACTAACACTCGAGCACTCGCCAATACTTATACCCCAGTCGATCTACACGCCTGAATCATTGCATTGAGTTCAGGAATACACGAACCGCAATTAGTGCCACATTTGAGCACTTGTCCCAAAGCCTCAGCACTCTGGCAGCCACTACGAATTTTTCGATTGATTGTATTGGTACCCACTTGGTAACAAGCGCATACCACAGCTCCCTGATCTTCATCATCGCAACCAGTATTACCCGCCAAAATGGAATAACGCACGCCATCTTCAATAGACTCACCCAACTGGTCGTTAAGCCATCGACTTTCAGTTGGTCCTATATGACCTTGATTGGCGTTAAATACAACGACCAATGCCGACGCCACAAAACCTGCCGCACGATAGTATTCACCCTGACTGTCTTGTAGCTCTTGCCATTGTTCAACTTCGGGGTATTGCTGTTTTAACCAATGATCGAAAGCAATTGATTGCACGCCCGCCACTCGAAAAACATAACCTTTTTGAACGGTGATTTTTGCCCAGTAATCGCATTGTGGCTCATGATTTTTAGTTGTCACTAAAAATCCCGTCCATTGAGTGTTATGCCGTACGATACTTACTGGAGTGTGTTTAAACTCTGGTTGACCGCAAATAGGGTCTACAAAAGGGTTTACTAAAGCATCAGCACGAGCACTTGAGGCATACTTGGCATTCCAGTGCATTGGGGCAAAAATCTCACCCGCACGCTGAGCAGCGTTTATTTTGACACGTCCAATATAGCGCGCTCCGCGATTGCCCAACTCAACTAACTGCCCTTCTAGTAAGTTTAATTGGCGAGCATCTTGCGGGTGAATATCCACATAAGGCTCTTGGGTATGTGCCAATAAATGAGGAGCCGTTCCGGTTCGTGACATCGTATGCCATTGATCGCGAATACGCCCAGTATTCATAATGACTTCATTCCTTTGAGCTTGTAATACTGGCAAGCGCGCTGTGATGGCAATAAAGTTAGCTTTACCGCTAGGCGTAAAAAAAGAACCCGTAGAAAACAAACGCTGGGTACCATTAGGATTAGCCTGATTTACAGGCCACTGAATAGGTAATAAATTACTGTACTGCTTTAGCGTAATATCAGCCATCGCCGAAATATCAAAAGCACGTGCTGGTGTTTGCTTTCTTGTATTATTAAGTGCCGATAGCGCTGCATGCTCTTTGAAAATATCTATAGTATGCAAATAGTCAAAACCTTTAAAACCCATTTTTTGGGCAAAGAGGCTTATAATCTGCCAGTCATGTTTTGCCTCACCTGCTGGTGGTAAAAAGCCTTTTTGTAAGCTTATGCAGCGCTCAGAGTTTGTTACAGTTCCGTTTTTTTCACCCCAGCCTGTTGCAGGGAGTAATACGTGAGCAGCTTTTGCAGTGTCGGTATCAGCGATCACTTCACTCACCATAACAAGCTCGCACTTTTGCAGCGCTTGCTTAACAAAGTCAGCATCAGGCATGCTCACAACAGGGTTAGTGGCCATAATCCAAATGGCTTTAATTTTACCCTCATCAATCGCTTTAAACATATCAACGGCTTTTAAGCCTTCTGTTTGAGCCATGTTAGGTGCTTGCCAAAATTGTGCAACGCGGTCTATATCGGCCTGATCGTCAAACCCCATATGTGCCGCCAACTGATTGGCCAAACCACCCACCTCGCGCCCGCCCATGGCATTGGGCTGCCCTGTTATCGAAAAAGGGCAAGCACCTTCTTTACCAATTTTACCTGTTGCTAGGTGGCAATTAATAATAGCGTTACCTTTATCAACACCCGATGAGGATTGATTAATGCCCTGTGAAAACAGTGTGACCACTTTTTTATTTTGAGCAAATAGGCGATAGACCTCAGCAATAAGATCAACACTTGCATCGCATGCCGCGGCGGCAGCATGAATATTATTGACTTGCTTTTGGGCAGCGCTTAATGCCGCCTCAAAGCCTTGCGTATGCTCGGCAATATAGTGTGCATCACAATAGTTATGCTGCGCTAAATAGCTGAGTAACCCATTAAAAAAGTAAGCGTCACTCCCTGGTGCCAATGGTATATGAATATCGGCAATATCACAGGTTGCTGTACGCCTTGGATCAAGTACAACGATTTTTAAGTGCGGGCGCTCTTGTTTGGCCTTAGCAATACGCTGAAATGTCACAGGATGCGCATACGCAGCATTAGAGCCTACTAAAATCAGCACATCAGTTTTTTCTAAATCTTCATAACATCCGGGTACCACATCGCTGCCAAAAGCACGCTTATGTGATACCACCGCACTTGCCATACACAGACGACTGTTAGTATCAACATTCGCCGTGCCGATAAAACCTTTTATCAATTTATTGGCCACGTAATAATCTTCTGTTAATAATTGCCCACTCAGATAAAAAGCAACACTATCAGGCCCGTATTTACTGATAATATCTTGAAAACTTCTCGCACTGTAGCTCAGCGCCTGTTCCCAGCTAACCTCCTGATTATGCACACGAGGTCGAAGTAAACGCTCAGGCGAATGTTGAGTCTGATGGAGAGATGAGCCTTTAACGCATAAGCGTCCAAAATTAGCTGGGTGATCTTCACGGCCCTGTACCGCAATCACTTGATTATTTTGTATTGTAGCTGTGACACCACACCCCACCCCGCAATAACAGCAAGTCGTATGCTCCTTATTAATAGATGTCGCCTGTT
The DNA here is from genome assembly GCF_001292705.1 of Marinagarivorans algicola. GTDB lineage: Bacteria > Pseudomonadota > Gammaproteobacteria > Pseudomonadales > Cellvibrionaceae > Marinagarivorans > Marinagarivorans algicola. Next base: position 59,661 of record NZ_LGAK01000024.1, on the reverse strand, counting down.
GCTGTAGCGTACCCTCGGGTACGGCTGTAGTAATTAAAGATGACATAAGCCTAAACCTAAAAATATAAAAATCGAAATCTGTCTTGTATGAAATTTAGCGCGACAAAGATGATGACAATATTAATTTAAAATACTGAAAATAAATGACGTTATAAATTAAATAGTTTTATTCATAGGTAGTGCCATCATTGATGGCAGCTGCGTGCAAAAACGACGACCCATAAGTAATTGAGGCATTGCTTGAATAACGGATATTTGCCGCTCCATCAACTCAAAAAAATATTGCCCATCACGTACATCGCCAAAAAAAACAATGCCTACAATACAATTATTTTTGAGTAATAATTTTCGATAAATATTGCGCGCCGAATCGACAAATATAAATGCACGATGCTCAGGCGATGTTAGCCATTCGCCGGCTGAAAATACCTGTACACCAGACACTTTTAATTTAGTCGCCACAGGCGTATTTTGATATGCCGTCTGCATGCCTCTTACAAGGCGATCCGCCACGCTGATACAATGCTGCCAAATAGGTTCAACCAAACCAAAAGTTTTACCTTTATGCTCCGCGCATTCACCAATCGCACTAATATGAGGGTCACTGGTCACTAAGAAGTCATTCACTGCGATGCCGTATTGCCCTTGGAGCCCAGCCTCGATACCTAGCTCAGCATTCGGTGTGATGCCTGTCGCTATCACCGCGACATCACAAGGCAGTATTTCTCCGCTGGTTAGTTGCGCACTCTCTACACGGATTTGGCCATTAAAGCGGGCCACTTGTGCTGCCAATTTTAACACTACGCCTTTATGTGTCATGACTCTAGCGAGCATAGCAGCGGCCGCTTCATCTAGCTGACGGTTTAACAACCAAGCACTTCGGTGCACCAAAACCACCTGTAAGCCACGTACCGCCATACCGTAAGCCGCCTCTAAGCCCAGTAAGCCTCCGCCAATAACCACGGCATGCTTGGCCGTTTGACTTAGCGATAGTATCGTATCGACATCTGCTAAGGTTCTAAATGCCATCACACCTGCAATATTTTGGTTAAGAGCAGGAAGATGTGCAGGCCTTGAGCCTGTAGCAATAATAAGGTGGTCGTACGGTATACGCTCGTCGTTAGCACATAAGACATGACACTGTTGGCGGTTAATTTGGGTTACACGAATGCCTGCCATAAAACGCATACCCTGCTGGGCATACCAAGATGCAGGCTTTTGGATAATACTCATAGCAGAGGTCGTACCCGCCAATACCGAGGACAGCATAATACGGTTATAACTACCACAGGTTTCATCGCCAATTATTGTGATATCAAAAAGGCTATGGCCGCTCTTAGGCTTTACGGTGTCACGGGCGATAAGCTCATCAATAATGCGCCCAGCAGCCATGCCATTACCGACAATAACCAACCGTTTTTTGTACGTTTTTCGTTCAGACATGAGCCCGTTTAACCTATACGCTAATGATACTGTTGCGAATACAAACAGCATGAAGTGACCGCAACTGAGTGGTCGAGCCAAGACAAGGCTTAAACCTATCTCATTGAATACGCCTGGATACATGTACCAAAGCAGTGATGTGCCAACGAGATATCGCCCTGAAAGGGTGCACTGCAATTGTCAGTCATCGCTCAACAGCGATCAAAAACGATCACACACATACAATATCGCACCAATTTAAGGCTGAACGACTGCTATTGAGACCCTCTCACACCACGATACTGCTCAAGCAATTACCAAGCCATCGCAATGAGCCTCTAAAACAGGCCGCATAAATGATTGAAAAATGAACTATTTATACATTACCAAGACTCAGTTGTAGCGCAGTCATAAGCTCTCAAATAACAGCGAAAGCATGCTGCGCAAAACACAACAGTAAATTGTGTTGCTATCACGATAATCTCACAACGAGCAGAGTTCTCACGAGGAGTTACTGAAGGTGACAAAACATTAAGCCTGAGAATTAAAAGTTACCAAAGGTGACGATAATTGCTGTTAATAATGAGAGATATTGCTCATTATTTAATAGAACGTCAGAGCTTATGACACATCTCAAAAATAAGCGTAAGATAGATACATAGTAGTGGATATATTATTCACTTATAAGATCAAAGGTTATTGAATAACGTTTGATTACACGACAAAATATGACGTAAGACATGAGGTTAAAGCGTGTCAAGTTGCGCTCTTATTTTAAACAAATGATGCTGTATATTGGGATAAGTCGTTTGCTTATAGTTAAACATAGCGAGCTCTAATAATTATTTAGGTATTTATGCTGTATAAAAAATTATCATTTTGACGTATATAAAATTTATTTTTCAAAAACCTGCGGTATCTTAAACTCAATAAATTTCAAACTGAAAAAATAAAATTATCTTTACTTTAAATAATCAGTTCGAATTGCGATAAAAACCAACTAAATAATCTTTTAAAAATATCATCGACATAATTTATTTTTAAATACTATTAACTTATAGATAAAAGCCATAATTGTTACTGTTTTTTATATTAATTGTTACAGTTTTTTATAAGCAATTAATATAGGGTACACCGCTAACATGCGAATACTTACAGCTATACAATCAGCTTATTTGGCTAAGGATACAATAATGAAATTTACTAAAACTTTAATCGCTGCCTCATTTGCACTGACTTCGACACACAGCTTTGCTGCCGCCTTTCAATTGGCCGAACAAAATGCCTCAGGCCTAGGCCGCGCTTATGCTGGTGAAGCCTCTTCTGCAGACGACGCTTCTGTTGTTGCTCGCAACCCAGCACTAATGACATTATTCACCGATAAGCAATTTAGTATCGCCGCCAGTAGTGTTATGCCTGATGTTAGCCTAAAAGGTACGGGCACCAATAACGGCATGGATGCAAGCGTATTAAACGATAGCAGTATTGCACCTAGTGCTATTATTCCTGCGGCGTATTTTACTATGCCTCTAAATGAGCGAGTTGCATTGGGCTTTGGAGCATTTTCTAATTTTGGCTTAGCCACTAAGTTTGATAGTGATTATGCAGCAGGTCAAATTGCTGGCGAAACTGAAATTGTCACTATCAATATTAATACGAGCGTTGCCTACAAAGCCACTGAGCAATTAAGTGTTGCTCTTGGCTTAAACTATATTTATGCCGACGCGAAAATTATTCGTAAATTTGGTGCGACCAATACTGGTATTCCGGCATCTGCAGATGCCGTCAACTTGCAAGGTGATGACACAGGCTATGGCTTTAATGTAGGTTTAATGTATCAACTAGACGACAATAGTCGCTTTGGTTTTCATTACCGCTCAGAAACAGATATCACCTTTACAGGCGATTACTCAAATCAATTGCCCACAGCTGTAACGCCACTCGGCCTCAACGGCATGGCTGTATTACCCGGCCTTGTCAATCTATCATTACCCGCTATTGCTGAAGTATCTGGCTCTCACCAGCTTAATGAAGCGATAGGCGTGCACTACAGTGCCCTATGGACAGGCTGGAGCAGCTTTAAAACATTAGAATCAGAAATCACACTACCTTCTGGCGCTAAAGCTATCGCATTCAGTAAAGACGAAAGCTTTTCTAATGCTATGCGTTATTCAATTGGTGCAGATTACCAATACAGCCCTAAACTATTATTGCGCACCGGTATTGCTTTTGACGAATCACCGGTCTCGCAAGAGCACCTATCTATCTCAATCCCTGATACAGATCGTTTTTGGCTATCATTTGGCGGTAACTATGCAATCACCGAGCATTCAAACTTTGATTTAGGCTTGAGCATAATACGCGGAAAAACACAAAGATTTAGTGAAGAGGATAACATCGGTAACGAATGGTCCTTCCAGTCAAAAGGCCATGCATTACTGTTTGCCGCACAATATAACTATAAGTTTTAGGCTATCACATAGACGCTCCTAGCGGGCGTCATAAAAATTGTATTGCACCTCTATACCCCACGCATGACCCAAGGAGCGTTAACCTATTAACGGTTTAACGCTCTTAATTGTCTTCTATTTTATCGTCATCCTCATTATGCTCTACGTAGCACGCCTAGCATTCCGCACTACACGCCGCTATGCTGACAGGTAAATACTCACAGCTATAGCCACCGATTTTAGCGGCAGGCTCAATTGAGCCGAACGACACAAGACACCGAATAACCCACTCAAAAAGCAGCCCACCGCCGGGTCAGTAGATGCCAAATAAACAATGATATAGCTCAAGATCGATAAAGGTCATACAATGAAATGCATCATCGTACAGCTTCATATAGACAAAAATACTCGCTACACACTGAAAAACTGCCTGCAGGCTATTCGCGCCATTGGCCGATACCCTGAAGTAGAGCCTGAAGAAGACAACCCTAGTATTATCAATCTCAACTTTTTTACCGAAGATGCTGTCATTTTTTGGGCTGATTTCCAACAAAAAATACTCAATAGTACGCCTTGCGGTGATTGGCTCAAAGAAGTCGCCATTGTGGTGTGCGAAGGCGAATATGGCTGGAACGATGCACTATTATTGGCGCACTATGATGACAGTGAAAAACTCGACCTACTCTAACATTATACGCTGCACACCCGCTAGCTACTCACCCGCTAACTCCCCACCTAATACCCGCAGCGGCCATCGCGTGTAAAAGCCAGAGCAGGTATACACTAGAAGCGCCTCTCACTTGGCGCTAAACTGACGCACTAGAGGTCACTATTCAAGTTACCGCAATATTTTTATTCATTATTTGGAGTACGCTTTATGTCATCTGCTGTTCGCTCTTTTAGAGGTATAAGCCCTGTTCTCAAGACGGGTGTCTTTATTGACCCGAGTGCCGTGGTAATAGGCGACGTGGAGCTCGGCGAAGACTGCTCTGTATGGCCTTGCGCTGTCATTAGAGGCGATATGCACCACATTCGCATAGGTGCGCGCACCAGTGTGCAAGATAACGCCATTTTACATATTACCCATGCCAGCGATTTTAACCACAAAGGCTGGCCATTAGTAATTGGAGATGACGTTACCATCGGTCATGGCGCTTGCCTGCATGGCTGTACAATCGGAAATCGAGTATTAATTGGTATTGGTGCAACAGTACTCGATGGCGCCGAAATACCCGACGAAGTTATGATTGGTGCCGGCAGTTTAGTACCACCAGGCAAAAAATTAGACAGTGGCTTTTTATATATGGGTAGCCCTTGCAAAAAAAGCCGCCCACTAAAAGATAGCGAGCGTGCCTTTTTTAAATATTCGGCACAAAACTACATTACCCTAAAAAATGAATATTTAGCCGAAGATAAAAGCTAGTTGCACCATGCTTACATTATTTGCCCGTAAGCACAGAGCAGCGCATAATATAAAGCTAAAGCATAATGAAAAATATTGAACAAACGATGATAACCGTCAATATTCATAGCTTTTAAATTATGCCGCTATTTTATAGGCGGCATAATTTTCTCTAAAAAGAATAACCCAAAGTTAGCGCAATATTATTAACGGTATAGGCTTGCTCTCGATTACCACCAAACGTAACATCAGCCTCCATCATGGTATATTCAATGGCCACACTCATTTCATTGCTAACCATAAACTCGCCACCAAAACCAAAGTAAAAGCTATTGTCCTCATCACTCGCGTATAGAGTATTGTTCATATATTGAGCTTCAGCATCCCAAAACATGACGCCTACTTTGGCATAAATACTCGCTGTATCACCAACAGGTATTCCACCTAACACACCCACTGAATATCCCTCAAGGCTTAACCCATCGGTGTGCGACCCCGTATTGTCTGCAAATAGTTGCTCGATTTCGCCTAAATTATCATAGCGAAATTCTGCTGCAAAATTTTGATTAAAGCGCAGTAAGCCACCTAGACCATAACTTGTCGCCGAGTCATCAAAAGCATAATTGCCATCACCAAATTCATGGCTAGCACTACCAACGCTAGCAAATACCTTGAGCTGTTGCTCGGCGTAAGAGGTTGCAGCCATAACACTCATAGTGGATAGCGCTACACTTAAACAAAGTACTTTTTTCAATTTCATTATTTGAGATCTCATTAATAAATTCACCTGTTATCAAGCACTAACAGCTTACACATGAGCGCTCAATTACGCTCAGCAAGACTGCTCTGTATAACGGCATCATCTACTAGTAAAACTTAACCTTAGCTTAATTTAATACTAAGCAGTGCTTACGCAAACGCTTGACCACTTCAGTTATACTCATCAGTGAGTATTTGAGCGCTCACTTGTAAGCGCGTGAGCTAACTGGGTATACATGAACGTAATTTAGGCGCTCGTATAAATGAATTTACCGTAGAGTATCTGAGCGCCTTTATGATCATCGCCAAAATATTGGCCTACATCAACCGTAATATAAAATCGCGGGTGTATCAGTATTTAAAATGGCTATTTATTACGTGGAGGATTGCCATAAATCTTTTCAGCTCGATTAAACAATACCCAAGAGGTAAGAATATATTTATCGTTAGATTTAGGAATGCAACCTCGATGCGTATGAGTAAAGTAAGCGGGTGCTATCACCATATTGCCCTTTTTCGGCTCAATTTTTCGCTGTTGATAAAAAAATTCTGTCTCACCGCCGTCTTCAACATCATTGAGATAAAACATAAAAAGTAATATGCGATGTAAAGCTTCATTATGACCAGCTTGTGGATACACTTCACTATGCCAATAGGGATAACCGCCCTGATCGATGGTATATTTTTGCGCTTGAATATCGCCCAAACGCAATAACTGACCCATCAGTATACGCAATTGTGGCTTACCCACTTCAGCAAAGTTATCTACGGTTAAATCAACTGGGGCTCCCGTATTAGGATGATAAACTTTTAACCCAAAAGCACCAATTAGAATAAAAAAATGCTCTTCAAGATAGTTTAATAAATGATGGGCAGTAACAGTTTGGATATGCCTAAGTGGTTTTGCATAATTAGCATGCGTATTCAAGTAGAGGTCTTTGCTATTTTTTTTTGCGAGGTCGATACCACCGCTGGTGAGCCCCTGCTTTAAATGAGGGCTTTGCTCAAACATATCGATAAAATCATCACAAAATTCAGAACTCAAAGCACCATTATACACTCGGATAAAGTCCGTCATTTTTACTACCACTCATAATTATTCTACATCAAATTTATTATCAATGAGCCATCCAAAAGATGCATTATATAATTTTTTTTATGATGGTAAGCGTCACACAATCTACCACAATCCGCACCTTCAAAAATGCTGCATCACTGGGTACTCAGTAATGATGCCAACAATACTTGTAATACTAGCGCCATATACTAGCGAACAAGCCGTAGCATCGCATACCAGTGACTCTGACGACCACACTTTGATTTTTAGCCCGTCTCAAAAATCGCAAACATCAACACTGGCACACCATAAAATAGTAGAATACCCCCTCAACCATGGACTCTATAAAGGAGAGTAACCAATGAACACCCAAGTATTAGTGGGCTTACTCGCATGTGCTGCTCTGGCCGGTTGCGACGGCGCTGAAGCGCTATGTGATGACCAAAAATTTGATTGCACGCCAAAATGTGATACGCAAAAATTTGACTGTACTCCTCTTGGCAGCAGCCAAATCAGCATAAGCAGTGATGCCTCTATCAGTAGTACTGCTGCTGCCAGTAGCGTCGATAATATCGACCCTTACACGGCAAATAGCAGCTCTGAGAGTGCATCGAAGGTTTCAAGTGAAGCGAATAGCAGTGCAAGCTTGCCCAGCCCCCCCTTATCTATTGCCTCGGAATGTTTTATCGAATTTTCACCAGGCGACAGTACTTATGCGCAATGGAATAGCAACTGCACATCGTATAGCCGCGAAGCCTATGACGACCCTTACTCGCCAGAGCCTATTGCGTTTTATAGCCGCTATGTAGAATTCACCCTAGATAGCATCGAAGACCTTGGCTTTAGTGCTTTTGGTGGTAACTCTACCTACCTCTACCTTTTAGATGCCGTAACCGGCGATGTCTTAAAATCGGACTATAGAGAGCTAGATGTATCCGCGATAGAAGCAGGTCACTATGTGTTAGAAATTTCTGGCGCCAATGTAACAAGCTTTACTCTAGATTCGACAAAAATTGATTTTGGTACCCCTGAGTGTTATTTACCTCTCACTGTAAACCAAAGCGTTGCCACGAGTTGGCGCCCAGAATGCACCTCTAATATTCGGGATTATATAGACCCTTACCAAGAGTCAAATGCAATCGCTCACCGTGCACGCTTTTTTAACTTTGAAATAGAAGATAACGGTGATGTAGAAATACAAGTCGATAGCGCAGCACAGTATTACATGTACCTTTACAGCGGCACTAACGATGCCACGATCCCGCTTTATTCTGGCTCAAATGATAAAGCAGTTAGCCTGGAACCGGGCTCTTATACATTAGAAGTAGCCACCTATAGTAAAGATGATGTGGGTGAATTTAACGTACGCGTTGAGCAACTTGATTCAAACCAACAATGCGAGCAAGCCGCTATATTTAACAGCACACTAGCTGGTGGATGGATTGGCAATTGCCTCAAAAAATCAACATTCACTAATAATGACCCCTATGCGCCGAGCAATGATAGCTATGCCCGCTATTACGCAATAGATTTAGACTCCCCCAGTGATATGCAGTTATCTCTGAAAACCGAGAGCTTTGGTGCTAAAGCTTTAGCCATCTATAACAAAGGTGATCTCCATACACCTATTGAGTTTAATTCATCTGATTTTTTACGTACATTAAATATCGACATTCGCCTAGAGGCCGGTGAATATATTATTGAGACCCTAAGCAATGATCTTAAGCAATATCAAATACGTATTGATCAACTAGATTCAACAACAAGCTGTGAGCAATCAATAGAGCTAAACGTACCTTATCAGGGCTTAAGCGACTCAGGCTGCCCAATGGCTCTGCCGGTCACCGATAACATCGACCCGTACGCACTAAATCCCAATGGTTATGTGAGTAATCGCTTTAACTTTTCACTGATGGAGCCACAGGCTTTATCGGTCAGTACACGAGGCGATCTAAGCTCCAATCCGTTTGCGCTCTATCGTAGCCTTCCGGGTAGCGAACCCTTAATTATTGCTGCTAGGCCAACAGATTATTTTAGCTCTCCATCCACTGTGAAAAAAGCTCTCGGTAAAGGTGATTATTTTGTAGATATTTGGGTTGACAATAACAGCGCGCCCCGTAATTTCGAGCTGAATGTTAATACAACAAATAACTCAGAATGTGAAAGCTTTTTACCTTTATCAAAAAATATTAGCACTCAATTATTTCGCTTTTGTAACAGCATTCAAAAGCCGCGTGACACCTCAAATGACGACCCTTATACCTTCAATAATACTGGGTACTTTTATAGTCAGCGCTTTACCTTTGCGGTATTAGAAGAGGGTGAATATCAGCTCGATATTAATGGCAGCTTTAGGCCTGAAGTCTATTATTGGCCAAGTAATAAAAATGAAGACGTGACTCGTGTGACCGGATCGCAAATTTTAATGGATTTAACGACTGGCTATTACACTATTGAAGTGACCTCTGAAAGCTCAGATGTGCTCGGTTCGTTTACTATTAAAGCCACTAAACCTTAGCTTAAAAGGTTATGACAATAAAAAGGGCCACCCTAGGGTGGCCCTTTTTATTGTCGGCTTGCTTGTCTATATAGATTTTTTGCTGCTTTATATTTTGGGTAATACCTGAGTATATTTTGTAACTCCGCCTTGCAGCGATCATATTCTTTTTGCTGATACAACCATTGCGCTAATTTAAAGCGAGCCCCGATATGATAGGGGTTAATCATTAAAAACTGCTGTATATTATCTATTGCGCTTTGCGTATCTCGATTTTGCTCATAAGTAATAACAGCATAGTCGTACCGAGCGCGCTCATTATAGGCATTAATGTTTATCGCTCGCTCTAGCTTTAGCGGGTCATATTCTTTCTTCCCTTGATAAGCCAAGCGCTGTGATACAAAGCTTGCACAACTGAGCGCCATTAAAAAAATAGCAGTTACACACATAAGGCATCTAACACTCGAAACTAACGGCAAGACACATAAAGGCCTTGCTGGCACTTGAGCTAAGGCGCCTATAGCCGCAAGCAATATTAAGCCAAACCATAAGCTACCTGGGTTTGAAAATACCGCCGAAAATAATGCATTAAACAATAAAGCCAGTATTGCTATGCAATAGGCTGGCGCCCAATAATTACCCCTAGCGGTATCACCATTAGATACCCACACAGATCGCACTGCAATAACGCCAACCCAAATACCTAATATTAAAAAGAGTACGCCACCTAACCAACCTATTTCACTGGTTATTTTTAATAAAAAATTATGCGGCGTTCTTAATATTCTACGCTCACTAACAAACGCAGAAGCTTGAGAGGTGCCCGCCTTAGCGTACAAGGGGTGGATATATTCAAAATTATTTAAACCAACACCTAGAGGGTTATCGGCAATCATGATTGCTGTATTTTTAAACATACCCACACGGTTACTAGTAGCCCTATTAAAGCTACTCGCACTCACCGTTCGCTCTAATTTTTTCGCTAAATAATCACCTTTAACCCCAAAATATTGCACAATAAACACCGCACAAAGCAAAACACCTAGTAATGCTACAGCCTGCCAAGCCTTTTGCTTATGCTTTAACAAAAAGACAATAGCAAGCAATACAATTGCCCCAGTCAAGCCCAGCAAAGAGGCACGCACGGCAGATTCGGCCAAAATAAGGGCGCTCGCCATTAATAAAATAAGGCTGCCGTACCTAATCCATCCAGTATATTTTATGGTGCCCAAAAATAATAAAGGAATCCAGAATATGTACACTTGCCCTGCATGATTGATAAACCCTAAAGGCGTATAAGCGCCATGACTATAAGGCAAGCCCAAAAGATATCGCTCAATAACAAGTACTACAAAAAAACTACACGATGATGTAAAAGCCACCCAAAAAGGAAGATCGCTATAAGACTCTAGTTGAATATCTTTAATCAAAAAATACAACGCCACTGCCAACACGCTATATCTCAAAAAAAGCTCAATAGCAGCGCCAAAATTAGGCGCCCAAAAAACACTCAAACCACAGAGTATTAATACACTCAAGCATAAGCAGCCTTTGATATGGAGTGTAATATTGGCTCGCTCAATCACTATACGTACAGTAACAAATATCGACAACGCGACATCTAGTAACCACCACTTAGGTGCATCATGCTGATAGTACAGCTGGCTATGGTGTACCGTACTCACCAAAGCACTAAAAAAACACCAATAAAGCAACCAAGGCTTTGTAAAGCACAATGATTTCATACCAGCCATAACCTTCGACATAACTTTTCCTTTTTAAATAATTGGCCTGGCCTTAATGGCTACCCAGTAAAACATAGATAAGTGAGTATATAAAAAGAGCTAGCAACTCTTTTTTACGCATACCTCACAAATGCAAGCCTGCGGCTGGCCAAAATCATTAGCATTAGGCACTTGCAATAATAAAGCGGTTGAGAATTTTAACTCAGGGTTAAAACACCAGCAACTTGCATCATTTTTACCGCAAGCAACTTCGGTCATTTGGGCGCAATGATTATTATTGCCGCATAATGGGCACTGACTAGGCGTTTTTGATGGTACTGATGTGATTTTCATGCGAGGGCTTATACTTTTGCAATAGCTGCTGATAGAGGGAGTATTATTGATCAGTACTCATGCAGCAACGTTTATATTTTCTGCCGCTACCACACAGGCATGGAGCATTTTTATAGGGTTTTATAGCCTGCTCAATAGCAGCAGTATCTTGTGCATAAAATGCAGATAGTGCGGCATATACTTGCGGGTGCTTTTCTTTAAGGAGCTTAGGTCGCTCAAAAAAATACTCAGAGGCAACAGCAAAAAATTCTGCTCGATTGGTCGCCCCATAATCGGGAATATTGCTTGTACCTTGTATTATTTCTTCTACTTTAATTTTGACCAGCTCAAACCAAGGAATCGAAAACGCATGCGCTTTTAAGCGCTCGGGGAAGCCATCACATTCACCATCGGCCATATCAATAAGGTGTACAAATTCGTGAATGCCTACATTTTGTTTATCTTGGGCATTGGCAAAACCGGCGTGTAAATCGGGCCGGCTAAGCACTAATTTACCCGCCATAACGCCAGTACCTACCATACCTGTAATACAAGAATCTGGCTGATTAAACTCTAAATTAGCATTAAAAGCCTGCGGTAATAAATAGACCGAAACTAAATTAAAATAATGCCATTTGGGATAAGCCCATACGGGGATAATGGCACTCGCCGCCACCAATAAACAATCTTCATTGGTGACGGTCAAACCGCCACCTTCAACGCGGATCGTTTGCAAAAACAGCAACACACGGTGCTCAAATATTTTTTTATCACAGTCTTTTAAAGTACGATAAAAGTCAACATTATTGTGTAAATAATCACTCCAATCACTGTGCCATTGCATTGTGATAGGCTTGCTAGATAGCCCTAAAAAGCTCGCTATTTTTTGCCAAAGGCTTCGCCACATACGTCTACCGCACTATTGATACCGGTTTTGCGCTATTAGGGTTCACATAATAACGCCACATCTTAGTGAGCATATCGCTTATCACACCCTTAAACCCAGTATAAAATATTAAGTACAGCCTATACGCGCTTACCCACTAATAAACCGCCCCACACTACCGCACGATCACCGTTGCCGTCTTTCACCTCTGAACTATGACCGCGCACACTGTAACTGACGTAATAGCCACTGGCAAAAGCTTTTGTAAAGCCTAGCCAACCCTCAACAATCACATGGTGCAATTCACTCCCGCCATAAGTCACAACAGAGTCTCTAAATTGCCCTTGCAAAAAGACGTTGTAAGCACGTGCCTTAACCGTGGCGCCGCCCCAAAAAAACCATTCGCTATGGCTGCGATTAATGCTGGCTGATGATTCGGCGTAGCTCGCAATTTCGGGACTAAAGGTTTGCCATTGCGAATTGATTTTGCCTGTTCTAAAACTTAAGCCCCAGCTCGCCTCGGTGATATAACCTACCGATGCGGTTTGAGTTTGACGAAATTCAGTATTGGGAGTGCCTACCTTTAACAAGCGCTGGCGTGATACTAAGTAACGTAACGTAGGCTCACCACCCGAAGATATTTGATGATCCCAGCCCCCAGGCGTATCGCCATTTAAGATATCGTGGGTTGTACGCTGCACTTGGCCCACCGCTTGTAAACCTAAAATGCCGTAAGTCAACTGTGTACGCAATAATCCGCGACCATCGGCGCTCATTTTTTGCATATTCGTACTCATATAAACCAAGCTCGCAAAAGGCCGGTCATCGTGGTTGGGTGCGCTCTGGGTAATATTTTCGGGCGTAAAACCATACAAACCAAATTCAACACCACCACAATCGCCTTTTTTATTAGCACCGTCTAAACCTACCTGACGATTAAACCAAGCCAACGGGGTATGACTATTGCGCTTTAACAAACTGGGTTTGGCGTAACTAAAACTCAAGCCATAGGTATAATCTTGGTCGCGTCCAATAGGGACAAATAAATCGTTCTCATACGTAAACCCCCAACGCGCAGTATCAGTCGGCATTTGAGTTGGCAAGGCTTCTGGTGTTGCGATTCTTGCCTCTTGCGCTTGCGCGGTATGACTTAACACTACCCACATAAACAACATAGCCGCAAGCACTAGACGCGCAATAATGACCGATGCCGCTGTAGGAGTAACGTTGGCGGTTGAGTGAGGGGTTGAAAAGTACATCATTTACATCCATTACTGTTGATTTAAAATATGACCAGTCGTCTTTATTTATTACGTAAAAAATGACCAGTCGTCTTTAAAAAATATGGCATAGAATAGTGGTGACTTTAGCTATCATCTTATGTCACTCATCGAATGCGTATTACTTGTAACCTTGTCCATCGTAATTATTTGCAGCTTGCAGCGAAACCAGAGGCACCTAAGCATAGCGCTATGAGCACTGACTGGGCTGCAGACCCACTATATACACCTATGAGCAAGCCAATACCGCAGCTTGCATCACCAAAAATGCCTGCAAAGGCTTACAGGATTGCGCCGCTTTTGCGCGCATTAAAGCGCCTTCCCAGCCATTAAACAAGAACTCAGCCATTGTGTTGGCATCATGCAACGCATTAATTGTGCCGTCTTGCTGACCTGCCTTAATAGCCTCGGCTAGCATAGCAGTTAGGCGGTTAAGCGCTAAGTCCAGCGCCACTCTTATATCATCAGAAGCATCGGCCATTTCTTGGCACATGTTACCCAAAAAACAACCCTGCTTAAATTCATTATCTGTTGCGCAATCTAAATTGCCGTTAAAAAAATGGGTCAAGCGCTCTGTTGGCAAGAGGCTAGTATCTTCTAAAATCATCGCGGCATGCTCACGCTCTTCAGCACTGGCATACTCAATCGCCTCTATGGCAAATTGCTCTTTACTCTCAAAATAATTATAAAAAGAACCTTTAGGCACGCCCGCAGCATCAACAATATGTTTTACGCTAGTGCCGTTATAGCCTGTTGCTTTCATAACCTCCATGCCGGCCAATAATATGGCTTCTTTTTTATCTTCACGCTTATTCATCGTATAGCCCTCTCGCTATCGCGTTGAGCCTTCACTGGCTATTTTAGCGACAGTGTTGGCTTTTATATACCCACTATAATATGACCGGTCGTCTTAAATTGCAACTGCTATTATTGCCTTTATGTGCACGCACATCACAAATAATAATATACTGGTTACTCACTGCCAGCTAGGTGGCATATAAAATTAGCTCATCACTATTTAATTAAGGCGCCCTCATGGACTACCAAGGCACTATTCGCTTCACCCTCCTCAGTCAAAGTAACGACGAAGTCACCTCAAAGATGCCCGTAGAAAAGGGCATCCTCAACCCTTTTGGTATTGTTAACGCAGGCGCTATCATCTGGTTTGCCGATGTCACTGCGTCGGTTCTACTACTTGAAAATAGCAATCCCCAAGAGGGAATGAAGGGCTTTCCACTAGCGATAAACATCAACGCCAATCTTATTGGAAACGCCAAAAGCGGCAACTTTTTTGCCACTTCTACCTACGTAAAGAAAGGCCGTACCGTGAGTGTTGTACACACGGTTGTCACCGATGAAAAACAAAATATTATTGCCGATGTCACCACCAATCATGTGTTGACACAATAGCCCATAATATCGCACGCAAAGCAAGGCTTGGACTGCGCACATTGAAAAGCGCTGAAGATTATTGTAAAAGCCGCACATCATATGGTGTGCGGCTTTTACATAACGCATTAATACTACGCTATTTTCGAATACCTTCTACCGATAAAAATAACTCAACCTCAGAAGCCGAAGCACCTAAGCTTTTCGTTAAGTCCATACCAAAATCTTGAGGTTTAATAGTAATACTGCCTTCAAAGCCATGACGATATCCACCCCAAGGGTCACTACCACCGCCAATATGCTCAACAGCAATTGTAATTGGCTTGGTTACACCGTGTAAGGTTAAGTTACCGCTTAAATCGGCTGTTTTTTCGCCTGTTGGTTTATAGCTCGTACTTACAAATTTAGCACTGGGGAAGGTACCAGTATCTAAAAACTTTTTGCCACGTAAGTGCTTATCGCGCTCAGCATGCATACTATCGATACTGGCAACATTAATATCTACAGTGACTTTATTTTTAGTGGGATCTTTAGCATCATAAGTAAATTCACCACCAAACTCATTAAAGCGGCCATACAACCAGCTATAACCTAAATGCTTAATCCTAAATTGTACAAAGGCATGCGCACCTTTTGTATCAATCACATAGTCATCCGCGAGTGCACTAGGCATTATTGCACTGGTAGCTACCGCGAATGCCAATGAAGCCGCGACAGCTTTGACTTTGTTATTGCTCTTTTTAGCTAGCGTTGATACTTGATTATTATTTAAAAAATTAAACATAACGTCTCCTCAGTATAATTAAAAAATCAGTAACTATTTAGCCAAAGCGATAATTAGTTACAACACGTTTTACCTATTTATTACAAAATCATATTTTATCGATTGGTGCCCAGCATTCGTTTTAGCGTATCATCTTTATCATAAAAATGATGCTTAAGGGCACCTAGCGCATGCACACTCGCTAAACCAATAAGACTAAAACCTGCAATAGCATGTACTTCACCTGCATAGTCTTCAAGATTGGTAATGCCACTCAGCGTAGCAGGAATCGCTAACACATTAAAAACATACAGCGGATCCCCCTGGGCAGTTGTAATAAGATAACCACTCACAAACATTACAAATAATACAAGTAGCATAGCGTGATGTACTACTTTCGCCATAACCTTTTCTTGACGCGAATGCTGAGCTAGCGCCAAAGGCTTAGCTGACACTGCGTACCAACTCATACGCACTAGTGTGAGTAGCATTAACATAACACCAAAGCTGCGATGTAAATCGGGGGCGGTTTTGTACCACTCATGATAATAGTCCAACTCAACCATCCACACTCCTACCACAAAGAGCCCAATAACGGCTAACGCACTCAGCCAATGAATAGTGCGACTCAACCAGCCGTAGTGCGTTGTGCTGTTTTTTAGTTGAGCTTTATGGCTTGGCTGGGGTTGATTGTTTAGCACGGCAGCACTCCAATATTTAAAATTAACCTGCAAACTATAACGCACATATTAAAAATGGCTAACGGCTTGCTGAATCTGTAAAGCGATATCTTTATTCGTGACTGTTTGAGTGGCTGCATCAAAGTGATCAAAAAATGACGCAACACTCACACTCGCTTTCACATCAGCCGCAAAGTAAGTCGCTGATGCCAACGCTTGAGCCAATACATTTTTAGCGCCGCCAGGGCCTGGCGACGTCGCTAATAGCACCGTAGGCTTATTATGAAACACCGCACGATCAATGCGTGACACCCAGTCAAATAAATTTTTATACGCTGCCGTGTAAGTTCCGTTATGCTCGGCATAAGAGACAATAATCGCATCGGCACTTGCCAATTTTTGCGAAAAAGCCTTGGCCAAATCAGGCTGACCCAAAGCCGCTTCACGCTCTACACTAAACAGCGGCAGCTCATAATCGTTGAGATCCAACACCTCTACCTCAGCATTCGACACTAAACCGGCGGCATAGGTGGCTAGCTGCTTATTAATAGACTGCTGACTAGAGCTGGCAGCAAATGCAATGACTTTCATAATAAACCTTATCTGTGAAGAGGAAGTTGGGTTGCGGGCTGCGTACACCCAGTGAACATTACCTAACCCTTGACTAGTCTACTGTGACTATGGATCATGGAATTGTGTTGTTGACCATATTATGCCCCTAAAGATTCATCCAAATGGTCAATATTTTTGCTCAAACGTATCAAAAATTTAAACCTTTCAGCTCACTCAAGCTTTTTATAATGGCTACCTACATTCAAACATCCACAATAGATTAACATCAATAATAGGTGCACTATGGGCTTACTGGTTAACGGGCAATGGCAAGACAAATGGTATGAGAGCAAACACGGTGCGTTTGAACGAGAAGATGCCATATTTCGGCATTGGGTAAGCGCAACAGGGGAAGCCGGGCCAACAGGCGCCGCCGGCTTTAAAGCAGAGTCAGGACGATATCACCTGTTTGTATCACTGGCCTGCCCTTGGGCACATCGCACGCTTATTTTCCGCGAACTCAAGCAACTGCAAAAACACATCGGCGTTACCGTGGTTGACCCTAAAATGCTAGAGCATGGCTGGGTTTTTTCTGAGGTTTCAAAAGATAACCCCCTACCCAACTTACACTATTGCCATCAGGTCTATACTGCCGCCAAAGTCGATTATACCGGCCGCGTCACTGTTCCTATTTTATGGGACAAGCAGCAACAAACAATTGTTAGTAATGAATCATCCGAAATTATTCGCATGCTTAATAGCGCCTTCAATGATGTAACAGGTAACTACGATGATTACTATCCAAAGGCACTACAGCCTAGTATCAATCGTATAAATACCTTGGTCTATAACAATATTAACAATGGTGTTTATCGCGCAGGTTTTGCCACCACGCAGGCTGCCTATAGCCAAGCCTACCATCAAGTTTTTGAGGCGCTTGATTACATTGAAAGCCTTCTAGCAAATCAGCGTTACTTAGCTGGCCAGCAAATTACCGAAGCCGACTGGCGACTATTTACTACGCTGATTCGTTTTGATAGCGTTTATTTTGGTCACTTTAAAACTAACAAACGATCAATAGAAAGCTATCCTAACCTTACCCATTACGTTCGTGAGTTGTATCAGTACCCAGGCATAGCCGGTACGGTCAATTTTGACCATATCAAAACCCATTATTACTTTAGCCATAGCCACATTAATCCAACGCACATTGTGCCCGAAGGGCCGTTGATTGATTATACGCAAGCCCACAATAGAGCGGGCCAGATCAACTAAGGACGAGACAGAAATACATTAGCCAATAATACTTGTTTTATTGTAACTATTCAGAGGTCCAGAGATCGGGTCAGAGGTCAGGAAATCGCGCGCCAATGAATCATTTACTGGACCGCTCAAGCCATCCGTAGACGCTATATAAGCGCTCCCGGCGCTTATATAGCCAGAAAATATCCTATCAGGTGAATTTTTTCAACTTAGCTGAATAGTGACGTTTTCTGCTTCCTCGACTGCGTTGCTCAAAGCATCACATGCTCGGTCATACATCCCTTCGAGCACCTCCCAGAGACAATAGAACTCTACGCTTGGGCAAGCTATTATTATCTACCCCCTAAAACTGCACTAGGCGTTCGAGGTAACAATTAGATGTCAATGCAGCAACAAATCAACATTGAGAAGTAGGCTGCGTCTGTGTGTATTCTTCAATAATTAGCCACTGACCAGAAGGAGACTTTTTTACCATCATATAATATCCGGCATCCCAGTAGCATTTACGCTCAACATAACGATTGGCTTTAATCTTAAACGCATTATCTTGGGCTATCACTTCAACTTCTTGATAGCGGCTAATATCTTGAGTCAATTTTGCGACTGGCATTATTTTTGATATTAAGCTTTTCCACTCATAACCCGATACTGCCATTTGACGCTCTAAGCCATGAGGGTGTTGCCTAAAAAAAACTATTTTTGCATCGTCGGCGTAGAGGTTCGCCACTGCTGGGTCAAAATTTTCACCCAATTCAACAAATCGTTTGAACAGCGCTTCAGGCGTACTAAGCTCAGCTGAGAGAGCATGACAAGACAGTAAGCTTAAAGTCATCATTCGTAAAAAAAATTTCATCACAAAATTCATCCTTTTTATAGCGTTAAATGAATAGCGGCCCTTTGATTAAAGTTAAGCGCAACGTATGCGCTTTTTGATTAACCAGCTATTTTAGGACCTCCCTGCAACAGCAAAATCCCATACAGGTATGGCATATTGACGCAGGAGTCAACCCTTTATAGCATCTACTGCGTCACAGTAAGGTCATCGCCATATTAAACACTTTGACGCCAAAAATATACTGCCTTATAAAACCAAAAGGGGAGCTAAAAGCTCCCCTTTCACAAGAGATTAACGATCTAGGCCTTAGGCTCGGTACGGTCAAGCAAATAAATACCGTCATTTTCAATACGAATTATTTTTTGCTTGTACAACCCCCCGATGGTTTTTTTAAATGCTTTTTTACTCATTTTAAACATTAAGCTAATTTGCTCAGGATCTGACTTGTCATGTACAGGCGCATAACCATTGTGCCGCTTTAAATAATTGAGAATAATGTGAGTGTATTTATCGCGTGTTTCTTGGCCGCCTTGTAGTGTTAAATCTATTTTACCGTCAGGGCGAATGAATTTAATGTATCCCTTAATGGCTTGACCAAAACTTAATCGCTGAAAAACCTCTTCTTTATACAAAACGCCCCAGTGATGATGATTAATAATCGCCTTAAAGCCTAAATCGGTTGTATTGGCGACAATTAAATTCACTGCCTGCTTAACGCTATAACCATGCGGCTTATCTTCCTCTACAAACTTATCCACTTTAGAGGAGGCCACAATACGACCATCGGTATGATCGATATAGGCACGCACCAAATATGAGCGACCTACTTCCATCGGTCTATGCTGCTCAGCAAAAGGAACCAACAAATCTTTATCTAAACCCCAATCTAAAAAAGCACCCACACTATTGCTGTCAATAACCCTTAGCAATGCAAATTCACCTACACGTATTTTAGGCTTTTGTAATGTGCAAATAGGGCGATCATCAGAATCTAAATAGATAAAAACCGCCTGCGTATCACCAACCGCCAGCCCTTTAGCGCCATGCTTATTGGGCATGAGTACCTCACCTAAATCATCGGCATCAAAAAAGGCGCCAAAGGGTGTTATTTTGGTGACGCGAAGTGTGTGATGCTGGCCAATAGTGATCATACAAAGTTCTCAAATTTTATGAATGTAGTCCCAAACATTATGTAACGCAACGACATAAACCGTTTAGCATCGTATAGCTAATGCAAACAATTCATCGCTAATCCATACTGATTAACTGGACATAGATTTGTGGATTAAATATTTTAGCGATAAAAGTATGGTAAGGCGGTGCATCCATTGCTAGTACAGCAATCACTATCGCTAATGCCAGTGCCGTTTTGATATTATTGTAATCAAATAATTTAATCGCTGTACCAAACGAGCGCTTAACTGAGACGTTCATAAAATCTACCGAATAGATTTCATCCAATAGTAAATGCAATAGAAAGCCAAAACTTAAAAAAGCGCCTAAAAACCAACTCGTGGTGGCCGTATAGCCTAGTTTATAGCTCGCCCAGGTTAATAAAAGGCCAGCAGCAATGCCAGCTAATAATGAATGGCAAACACCGCGGTGTATTGTAAAGTGTTTGAATAGGTTACGCACAACAAATTGCATGGCGCAATACACCAAAAAACACAGCCCCCATACCCATACAATGGGAATTTTGTACACGCTATAAGCAATCGTGCTAGCACACGCGAGTAACGTTAAAATACCAAATAATATACCTAAACTGTACGAATTATCGGAGTCGATATCGGGCAAAATGCCGCCAATAGTGCCAGCTAGCCAGCACATAAAAGCCTCTTTAAAACTGAGTGTCTGAGTCGCTAGTAAAGCCGTACTCGCCAAACCGCTCCCAACAGTCGCAAACTGGATATGAGTTTTGAAATTGGCCATTATTACCTCTAGGTAGCCATAAAATACATGGCTAAGTGTACAGGTATTTTAAAGCCATTACCTTAATCTACAGGCCCATAACGATACAAAAAGACACTGGCAATATAGACACTTAGGGTGTTCCGAATGTATTGTTATCCCGAATGTATTGCAATCACTGACTCAGGCTTATATCCCTTAGAGGCTATATCAAAAATACCCCATCCGCAGTAGCTCAAAATACTCTGCGATAGCACCCGCACTCTATGACCAAAACAAATTATAAGGCCATCAAAGTCATCAGGGGCTTGAATGCGGCGAATTCAGCACCAGTGTAATAACGGCAGTATCTTTATCACCAACCCCGCAAGGCTTGGTGATATCCTTATTAGCGTACTCTGAACAATGTTATTCTGAGCAATGTAAAGGGCGTATAATAAACAAGAACACCCATAGCGCAACGCATACATAGTACAACGCATACAGCCATCCGCTGGCGAGCGTTTACACAGTTGGAGCATTCCGTCTTCGAGGTTGCCAAGTCATCGATATTGCCAAGATCATTAAGCCCTAGTTTTTCTCGGTATTTGCCGGCCAAAAACCTGCAATATACAAATCAATTAACTTCGCCAGCTTCTATCAAATACTGGCGTTATTTATTATAAAAGGTGAATAATCATGGCCAAAACAGCCCTTAAAGGTAACCCCGTTAATACCAACAGTGACCTTCCTTCTGTAGGTTCACAAGCCCCTATGTTTAGTCTCACCAAAGTCGATTTAAGCGAACTCAGTAGCAGTGAGCTACAAGGCAAGCGCGTGATACTCAACGTATTTCCCAGTGTTGATACCCCCACCTGCGCACAATCGGTACGCACCTTTAATGAAGAGGTCAGTCATTTAGCCAATACCGTTGTTTTATGCATATCGCAAGATCTACCCTTTGCGCTAGCGCGCTTTTGTGGGGCTGAAGGCCTAGATAACGTTGTATCAGCTTCTGCCTTCCGCTCTAGCTTTGCTGAAGACTTTGGTCTAAAGCTCCTCGAAAGCCCGCTAGCCGGTCTTACTGCTCGCGCTGTCATTGTACTCGATGAAAAAGGGAGTGTGTTACACGCCGAGCTCGTTTCAGAGATCGCCGAAGAACCCAATTATGAAGCGGCAAAAGCCGTGCTTTAAGTATTCATGCACTCGCCTGTTTAACCTTAACACACCGGTATAAACAGCCGAGCCCAATACGCATAAGCTTTAGATGTATACACAAGCCAAAACACCCGTAAAATAGGTGTTTTGGTTGGTTATTGCCCTACAGACTAAACAATGCTTAAGTTGGATGCTTTTTTTTGGCAAAATGACCGCTATATTCATAAGGTGTTTTACACCACTGGGCACCATACTCCATGTCTTCAGATTCCCACTCAAAAGCTATACCTCTCAAAGCCAGAGCCACTGCACTCTTTGTTCGCTTGGCTATTACCCTTGTAGGACACCTACCTTTAAGCTGGGTCCGAAGCTTAGGTGCTGTATTAGGCCGTATTTCACTGCTATCCAAGAGCCGAATGGCAGTAGCTACCCGGCAAAATATTGCATATTGTTTACCTGACTTAAGCCCGCAAGAGCAGCAAGCTTTAATCGCTGCCAGCCTAAAAGAGACCGGTAAGCTAGCCCTTGAAACCGCTGTAGTGTGGGCGCGCGGCAATGACTGGGTATGTCGCCATATATTAAACGTGGAAGGCCGCGAGCACTTAACAAGTGCTATAGAGCGCAAGCAGGGTGTACTCGTACTGGCTCCGCATATTGGTAATTGGGAGGTCGTTAACTATTTTTTAGCCAGCTGCGGTGACGTCACGAACATGTATCAAGAACCCAAAACTGCAGGGATGAACGACATACTACAAGACTACCGCACCCGCTGCGGCGCCACCTTAGTCCCCACCGACCGCAAAGGTTTAATGACAATACTCAAGGTATTAAAAACAGGCGGAATTTCAGGTATTTTACCCGATCAAACCCCTAAAGAGGATAACTCAGGTATATTTGCACCGTTTATGGCTCAACATGCCTTTACCATGACCCTGGCACACAAGCTAATCCAAAAAAGTGGCTGCTTACCATTATTTGTTTATGCCGAGCGTGTCAAAGGTGGCTTTAATATTACGATTCGCCCAGCACCCAGTCATATAACCAGTGACGATGAGCAAACAGCCGTCAATGCGCTAAGCGAAGGTATAGAGCAGTGTGTACGCGCCATACCCGCGCAGTACCAGTGGGAATACAAGCGCTTTAGAAAACGCCTAAACGATTCACCCAACCCCTATTCAACCTAGCACGTAAAACCCGTTTAAATTTGAGATGTACTATGGAACAACTGTTTGAAACTTTGCTATACCGCTCACGCTGGTTTTTGGCGCCCATTTACTTTGGCTTAACACTCGCTGTTGTTGCCTTGGGTATTAAATTTTTCCAAGAGGTTTTTCACCTGCTATTACATATATTAACCATGAAAGAGGCCGATATGATTTTGGTAATTCTCTCGTTAATTGATATAGCAATGGTAGGCGGGTTACTGATTATGGTGATGATGAGTGGCTATGAAAACTTTGTTAGCCGCATTGATATCAACGACGACGAAGAAAAGCTCAGCTGGCTAGGCAAAATGGATTCATCATCATTAAAGGCCAAAATTGCTGCCAGTATTGTTGCTATCTCATCTATTCATTTACTCAAGATTTTTATGGCATCAGAAAGCATAGATAGCGAAAAACTCAAGTGGTACGTCATTATTCATCTAACGTTTGTGGTATCGGCCTTTTTGATGGGCTACCTCGACAAAATTGGCCGTCATGAACCGCCACACACCACTGACATTGCTCCTATGCCAAACAAGCCCAAACCACATAGCAATACGACTGATTAACATGAATAAAGCAGCCCTCTCGCGGGCTGCTTACTCAAGTCAAACACCCTGCTGAGCCAGCCATTGCTTGAGCTGAGCCAAAGGTACAGCACCGGCTAATCTTGCCTTTTCTTTAGCACCCACAAATAAAATCAATGTAGGAATAGAACGAATATTCCAGCGCCCAGCAATGCTTTGCGCTTGCTCGGTATTGAGCTTAGCCAATCGCAACTTAGGCTCCAGCTCGGCTGCCGCTTGCTCAAAAGTCGGCGCAAAGGTTTTGCACGGCCCACACCAAGGGGCCCAACAATCGACCAACACTGGTACATCATTGTGGTTAAGCACCGCCGCTACGTTAGACGACGACAACTCAATAGGCTTCCCCTTAAAAACCGGCGTCTTGCACTTACCACATTTGGGTTTATCATCTAAGCGGTCGGTGGGTATTCTGTTTTTGCCATTACATTTTGCACAGGTAACGTGCGTCATTTGAACCATAGTAAACCTCTCATTAAAGCATTATTTTATCAGAGGCTACGCGCTTATTAAGCACGCTTACTCAACAAAAGCCCGCTCAATGACATAATGACCCGCATCGCCGTGGCGTACCTCTTTAAAGCCGCGCTCATCCAAAATGCCGCAAAAGTCTTTTAGCATACTAGGGCTACCGCACAACATAAAGCGATCATTCTCGGTATTAATCGGGGGTAAACCTAGGTTTTTTTCTAAGGCTCCTGTGGTTAATAAATCGGTTAGGCGGCCTTGATTTTTGTAGTGCTCACGCGTCACGGTGGGGTAATACAATAATTTTTGCTTAACCTCATCACCAAAAAATTCATTGTTTGGCAACTCATCAGTAATAAAATCGGCATAAGCCAGCTCATCGACATAGCGCACGCCATGGGTCAGTATAATTTTATCGTATTGCTCATACACCTCAGGGTCCTTAATGATACTCAGAAAAGGTGCTAAGCCCGTGCCTGTGGCCAATAAATACAAATGCTTACCCGGCAATAAGTGATCTGTCACCAAAGTCCCGGTCGACTTACTATTCACAAATATCTCATCGCCAGGCTTAATTTTTTGCAACTGCGAGGTTAGCGGGCCATCGGGCACTTTGATGCTAAAAAATTCAAGCTTATCTTCATAGTTAGCGCTAGCAATAGAATAAGCGCGCAACAGTGGCCGGCCGTTTTCTTGCGGCAAACCAATCATTGTAAAATGCCCATTTCTAAAGCGAAAATCTTGCTGACGCGTGGTGCTAAAGCTAAACAGCGTATCGTTCCAGTGGTGTACTTCGGTCACAGTTTCAGTTAATAATTTAGTCATAATAGGCCTCGGCCTTCGTCAATAAGAGATATTCAATAGCGTTAGATTAAAGGTGTTTTTGTTAGTGGTAAAGCGGGATATTCCGGTTATAGTTATTGGTAAAACCAATAATGGGGAGCCTTATGCACTTCACACTGCGCCAACTTCAAGTCTTTACTACCATTGCCAAGCACCAAAACGTAAGCCGCGCAGCAGAAGCTTTAGCAATGTCGCAATCGGCATGCAGTGGCGCGCTTAAAGACTTAGAGCGGCAATATGATGCCCAGCTATTTGAGCGTATAGGCAAAAAATTATCGCTCAACAGCTTAGGTGCGCGTTTGCGCCCACAAGCCGAGGCATTATTAGATCGCGCAACAGAGCTAGAGCGTGAATTTATTAGCCACAAAGAGGCCGCCCATGTAAAGCTTGGTGCCACTCTCACTATTGGCAACTACTTGGCCGTACCCTTAATCCAACAATTTATGGCGCAATACCAAGGCAGCGCCACATTACAAGTCGCCAACACTCAGCATATTGCCAGTAAGCTATTAAGCTTTGAGCTGGATATTGGTTTGATAGAAGGTGAAATAAACCATCCCGATTTACACATTATTCCATGGCAACACGATGAACTGTGTTGCTTTAGTAGCCCCAACCACGCTTTAGCACACAAAAAAAACATCACCGATAACGACCTAATTCATGCACAATGGATATTACGCGAAAGCGGCTCAGGCACCCGCCAAACCTTCGAACGCGCCATGCAAGGCTTACTGCCCAACCTCAATATCCTATTAGAACTACAGCATACCGAAGCCATTAAACGCGCGGTCAAAGGGGGCTTAGGTATTGCCTGTTTATCTAAAATTTCATTAGAAGAGGCATTCCATCATAAAACTCTCGTACCGCTCAACGTAAAACACCGCAACTTTTCACGCCGGTTGTATGTCGTGGTCCATAAACACAAATATCAAAGTATGGGAATAAAGCAATGGCTGGAGATGTGTGGGGTTGGGTGATGTGTTTCTTGACAGTTAACTCGCGCCCAATACTCAAAACCGATTATTGTGTCATGATGCAAGCGTAACTATTTGGCCAAGCTGACAAACCTCACCTAATAGAGCGCTGATAGATAATTTCTGAGAATCTAAACACCTATGTAGCGCCCATGGAGCGCTAGATAACGCTGTCATTGCGCCTTGGCATCACTGATCAGGCAACTATGGCCTTTCACTAAGGCCACAAACGCCAAAAAAATTAATTTTTAATGCGTTTTAGCTATATCGCTGATGGCTTAAATCATAGGGCCACAGGATATAGCATGCTGTAAGGTTGATGAAAACGTTTCGCTGGTTAAACAAAGGGCTCTATATAAGCTAATCTTTAATAAGCAGGCAATGTAACGCAATTTTAACCATGGCGGTTTGTTTGATTATCTGGCACTGCTAGCTAAGCTAGAAAAATCATGACGAGATGGCAGGTTTTTCGATGCTCGCTACCTGCAAACACACCTTATAAGTAAGCCATATTACTTAGTAAGCTGTGTTTATGAATGTACTCATCAGTGAACCCTGTTGATCAGTGGACTATGTTGGTAAGTGGACTATGTTAATCGGCTGGCGAATCAGTAGGCGCGGGTTTTTGGATCGTTATATGTATGGTGTCGGTATCGCCGTATTACGGCCATTGCTCTTGATGCTGATTTGCATCGGCCCCCATCAGGCTGTGGCTTTGGCCACGCAAGCGGCCTTGGATACTGCCATTGAGCAACATATGGCACCGTATGCCGAATTTAAACATATTCAAATTTCTAACTATACCAGCGACCAAACAAATATTGGCTCCATCACCGCTATGGTACAAGATACCAAGGGGTTTTTATGGGTGGGTGGCGAAAACGGTTTAGCACGTTACGATGGCCATAATGTCTTGCTGTATCGTGCTGATAACCACAACAGTATTGCCGGCAATTATGTACAAAGCCTTGCTGTAGATGAGCGCTATGTGTGGGTAGCTACGGTGACAGGTATTAGCCGCTTTGACCTCAATAGTGGTGTATTCACGAACATATCATCGGCGACCAATACCCTACCAAGCAACGACGTCACCTCAATAACACGTTACAAAAATTGGATCTTCGCCGGCACAACCGAGGGCCTTTCGGTATTGGATGCAGATACCTTAAAGCAACAAACACCCGCATTTATACGCAAGCTACCGGCATTAATTCATATTCGCTACGTGTATGTATACGGTGATGAACTGTGGCTGGGAACCAGCCATTTAGGCCTTATTCGCGTGAACTTATTAACCGATGAGGTCAGCTATTATAGTCCCGACCCTAAAGATCCAAAGGCGATTGCCCACCAAGATGTGCGTGGTATTTACTCGCCAGATGGTGTGCATTATTGGCTAGCCTCTCTCGGTGGTGGCTTAATACTATTTGATAGCATACAGAAAAAATTTACCCAATATGCAGCGCATGCCAGTGCCGATAAACCTTTTGTCACTAATGACGTATGGGGGGTATTTGGCGATAGCAAAGGCTATATTTGGGTGGGTACAGACAGCGCAGGCTTGTGGCGTGTGAATTTAAAAACACAAAAAATAGAAGGCTACATTCACGATTCTAGTGTTCCAGCATCTATCGATAGCAATAAAGCACGGCTGGCTTTTGAAGATAAAGATCATAATATTTGGGTGGGTAGCTTTTCGGGTACTTTGAATTATTACTATCGCGGTTTTGATCAAATTAAACATTTTCGCAAGCGTAATCGCTTTCACAAAGGTCTGAATGATAATGCAATATTATCGATTCATCCTGCGCAAAATGGCCTGTATTGGGTCGGTACCGAAGGCGGACTTGACTTACTCGATCCACACCAAGGTAGCGTCACAAGCTTTAGTGCTGATACCGGTGCCACACTAAAGGCCAACCCCGTATTAGCACTAGAAACAGATAGCCAAGGCTATTTATGGGTAGGTACATGGGGCGGAGGGGTTCAGCGCTATAACCCCAAAAATGGGCAATGGCTGAGCTTAATGAATCACCCCGATCCCACCAAAAGAATCAGCAACGCTTATATCTGGGCACTCAAAGATGATGGCAAAGGAAATTTATGGGTAGGCACTCAAAAGCGAGGCCTGTTCAAGCTTCATTTAGCTACCGGCAACATTAAGCACTACCCCTTTAATGCCATGGATGCCGGCGGTATTGTCGGAGAGTTTGTTAGGGATATTACCTTAGATAAACATGGCAATGTGTGGGTGGCGAGTCTTCACGGGTTGTCGCGTTATCGCCCAGAAAGTGACGATTTTGATATCACCACACATGATCCCAATAACACTAACAGCTTAAGCAGCAATCAGTTAATTGCTATTACAGCACACTCTAATGGTGATATGTGGTTTGCCTCTCGCTCATCAGGTATTAGTGTATACAGCCCCAGCACCAAAACTTACCGCCACCTAAGCGTCAAAGAGGGCTTGCCTAGCCCAGCGGTGAGCTGCATCGTTGAAGATACCCTGGGTGATGTATGGGCCGGTACCCCTTCGGGATTAGTGCGTATTAGCGCTGATTTTTCACAGGTGCATGTTTATCGACAAGCGAATGGCTTAGCTGGCTCTAATTACAATCGCAACGCCTGCTATGTCGACCCGCAAGGTCAAGTATGGGCTGGTAGCAAAGAAGGTCTAAGTATTTTTGAGCCTGTTATATTAGAGCAAACGCAAAAAGCCAGTCATACTGTGTTGTCGGGTTTGCGCATTAACTATAGCCAAGCTCAAGCCAATACCTATTGGCAAACGCAAACGCAGTTACCTCAAGCACTGCACTATCAGCAAAATTCAGTGAGCTTTGAGTTTTCGCTCAATCAATTTCACTTACCGCAGTTTAATGAGTATCGCTACCGACTACAGGGTTTTGACACGGCTTGGCAAAATATTAATCGAGGCAACTCAGCCATTTATACCAATTTGGACCCTGGGCAATATACCTTTGAGGTCAAAGGTAAAAGCGCCAATGGCCAATGGGGCGATACGACAACGGCTATTCGTTTTAGTATTAACCCACCACCTTGGCGGCAGTGGTGGGCTTATTTACTGTATGCTAGTTTTATAACGGTTGCTTTTGCGGCGTACCGTAACTATATGGCCGTGCGTGCGCGCAGCCTAGTATATCAACAGCTCTCACAACAAGATCAACTGACTGAACTCCCTAACCGCTTAGCTTTAAATCACCGTATTGACGATTGGCTCAAAGCCGGAAAATCATTTAGCGTGATTATTATTGACTTGGATTTTTTTAAAAAAATTAATGATACTTATGGACATGAGGCAGGCGATGTCATTCTGAAGGCATTCGCAAAAATCGCACAATCAGAAATTCGAGATTGTGATTTATTAGGACGCTGGGGCGGAGAAGAGTTTTTAGTGTTATGCGACAGTAGTAATTTGGGAACCGTTAAAAATATTGCCGAGCGCATCCAAAAAAATGTCGCCATGCAATCATTTCTTTATTACCACCAAACCATCGAACTGACCATTAGTGCAGGTTGCGCCGTACGCGAACTCGAAGAAAACTTTACCGAATTATTCCATCGTGCAGATCAGGCTTTATATTTTGCAAAAGAAGGCGGGCGCAATTGCGTGATGGCGGCTTAATCTTGAATTGTACAAACCACTAGCATGCCTGCGTGCAGTACAGTCCCTTTGTACTTCCTCTCATCCCCTCTTACCTGCACGTCTTACCTGCAGTCTTACCTGCAGTCTTACCTGCATGTCTTAGCTGCATGTTTAGCTATGCATCTTCTTATACATCCTTCAGCGCAACTGCGCGAGCACTACGTCACCGATACAAACTCGGATTAACATCCAAGACAATTATTGTAATATTTATATATATTTGTTATTAGCATCATTTTTTTATTCCGTCACTTCATCCATTTAAGATTTTGAGCAGTAACAGCTTTTACATGTGACTGCTTTAAGCTGCGCATCACTCTTTTACATAATACTAATAACTCATGGCATACGTCTGGAGGAGATAAAAATGAAGACTCTCAGTTATCATACAACCCCTAAGTGTAAAATAGATGGCTACTCAAACACTGCTAGGGCCTTAAAATTACCCGCAATTGCTGCTTGTACACTTCTTTTAGCGGCATGCGGTAGTGATAACAATAACGGTAATAATAGCAATGTATCTTCAACGCCTGCCCAACAATTAACTATTTTTGATATAGCGGCAGACGACGAGCGTTTTGATAGCTTAGAGTTAGCATTAACCACCACAGGTCTAGATGCAGCGCTCGATAACCCTGATGCAACCTATACCGTGTTTGCACCTACCGATGATGCCTTTGAAAAATTAGGCGAGACACTCAATACTTTATTATCAGACCCTGATACCTTGTCAAATATTTTGCAATATCATGTCATTGATGGCGCAACGATTAACGCAAATACCGCTGTCGGCCTTGCTGGCAATACGCAAGAAATGCTCAATAAAAATAATATCGCCATCACCTTGCAAGGTGATGATTTGTACATTAATAACGCCAAAGTAATTATTACTGATATAGCAGCATCAAACGGTATTATTCATGCCATCGATACCGTGATTACACCGCCTGCGCCCATTAATATTGACGGTACCATTATTGATGCGGCCGTTACTACCCCCGAATTGTCAACGCTAGTCAGCGCTATAGAGGCAGCAGGCCTTGTCGATTTACTCAGTGACGAAAGCAAAATGTTTACAGTATTTGCGCCGCTAGATTCCGCTTTTGACAAAATAGATGACGATGCTCTAAGCGCATTACTAGCCGATAACGAAGCATTAACCGACGTACTGACATATCATGTTATTAGCGACAGCGATGTAGACTCCATCACTGCATTGAGCTTGTCGGGCAAAATGGTCACCATGGCTAACGGTGATGACATTCATATTATGATGAAAGATGGCAAACTCTTTATTAATCACTCAGAAGTTGTGACGAAAGATATCGTCACTAAAAACGGTACCGTACATTTAATTGACACCGTCCTGATGCCGCCTGTAGGCTCAATTACTGATATAGCCGCTGCCGATGAGCGCTTTGAGACATTAGTCACCGCATTAAAAGCAACCGAACTGGATAAAGTTTTAGCCGACAAATCAAAAGTATTTACCGTGTTTGCGCCTACCGATGATGCCTTTGATAAATTAGGTGAAGAAACTATTAATGCATTACTAGCAGACACCGATACTTTAAGTAATATTTTACTCTATCACGTAGTACCTGATGCCAATGTAAATGCTAAAGCAGCACTGGCAACTGCTGCTGCAGGCGAAACGGTTACCATGGTCAACGGTGGCGATATTAGCCTAACAGTGGTTGACGGTGAGCTTTATATTAATAACTCTAAAGTTATTATTAACGATATTATGGCCGATAACGGTATTATTCATGTCGTTGATACCGTAATTGTACCGCCTAAAAATATCTATCAAACCGCTATTGATGCCGATGTGTTTGGTGTACTCTCCGAGGCGTTAATTGCCGCCGGTGTTGATGAAGAAAAAGCGAATGCAGAGGCAACAAAAATTGTATTCGAAGCCACTGAACTCACCACTGTACTCAGCGATGAAACTGCCGTTTACACTTTATTTGTACCTACTGCTGAAGCGTTTAGTGCGCTAGGCAACGAGGTACTGAATGATCTCGCTGAAAATCCTGAGAAGCTAAAAGATATTTTGCTATACCATACGGTCGCTGGTGCAAAACTCAATGCAGCCGATGCTATTACTGCTGGCAGCACTGAGGGCGGTACAGATATTACAATGGCAAATGCAGCGGGCAATACCGCAAAGATTGAGCTTATCGATGAGATGCTCTATGTAAATGACGCTAAAGTAGTCACCACAAATATTCAAGCAAGCAATGGTATTATTCACTTTATTGATAAAGTTATTTTACCTGCAGCACAATAATTTTTTATAACCACAAAACTATACAAAGCGCAATCCTCCGCGATTGCGCTTTGTATTATGCACTTAAGCTAATATGGCTGCCACTGGCACTGCTAGTAATATCAACACGTAATGCCATTTGCTCTTTTAGTTCACTCACATGGCTAATAATGCCAATCATTTTACCCGAGTGCTGTAAGTCAATAAGCGTGTGTAGTGCTAAATCTAAGGCCTCTTGATCTAAACTACCAAAGCCTTCATCAATAAACAAAGCGTCAAGCTGAATACCACCAGCATAGGCTTGTACCACATCCGTTAAGCCTAGCGCTAATGCAAGTGCAGCTAAAAAAGATTCGCCACCACTTAATGTGGCTGCGCTACGAGTTTTGCCCGTGTGATTATCCTCTATTAATAGATCAAGGCCCGAGGCACCACCGCCTTTAGTGCGCTCCAAATTACGCAATAAACGATAACGCCCCTTACTCATTGTGATTAAACGCTCACTTGCCTCAATCAATACGTCATCCAATAACACACCGAGTACAAAGCGCTGTAAGCTAATGCGTTTCCCATTTTTGCCACTTGCACAATCGGCAAGTGTCCCCACTAAGCGATGCTGCTCTTCGAGAGCTGTAGATTTTTTAAAAATATTTTTAAGTTTTGTTAATGTTGATTGTATTTGATCGATTAGACTTTGTTGCTTTTGCCAATGGCTAAGCTGTACGTTATAGCGCTGGCTACTTGTTTGGGCAGCAGTTTTTAAGGCTTGAATATCAGGCGGGGTTTTATCTTTTAATTTTTGTATTTGCGCTTTGATAATCGCTTGTAAGTCATTAGTGTTTTGATCGTAATGTGTAATTTCAGATGCTAGGGCATATTCTTGCTCAGCGGTTAATAATGCGTTATTAAAAGCATCCGTATTTTCAAAACCATAACGATTAAGTTGTACTCGCCAATGAGCCTTCGCTTCATTTAATTCGGCGAGCTGCGTATCACAATTATTTTTTAGCTCGGCGGTTAATTGTTGCTTTTGAATCCATTCTGTATGAGCCTTATCAAAGGCCTCTTGGCTTTTTTGTTGTTGCTGCTCTAGGGCGGAAATATTTAGCTCTAGTTGTTTTATATTATTGGTGAGAAGGGCTTTATCGCGTTGCTCTTCAGGTATGGCTTGCTCTAATAGCTTTAATCGGTCGTGGGCTACTGCATAGCTGGCTTCTGACTGGATTAATAATGCCTGCTGCTCTTTTAGTGCTTGTTGATCCTTATTAAGTGATTTTATCCAGCTGGCTTCGCGCTCGGCGAGTTGCTTTAAGGTAACCTCGACGTCTTTTAATGCTTTAATATCATCGGTAATTTTTTTGCAGGCTTCGCGCAGTTGATGAATATCAGTATGGGCTTCACTCGCTAACAGTTGCGCTATTTCGTGCTGCTGTTTGGTTGCGTTTTTATGTTCTGTGTTTAAGCGGGTCAATACTAGATTATGCGTATTGAGCTGTGCATTGGCGTTTTCGAGCACTTGTTTTTGCTGTTTAATTGCTGCCACATCGACTAAGGTATCGTCTGTTGTATTGGCAGGCTTAGGGTGATTGGTCGAGCCACACACCAAGCAGGCGGCATTAGGCTGCAACTGCTGCGCTAAAATAGCCGCTTGCTGGCTGTGCCATAAATACTCGAGTTGTTGTAGCGCTTGGTTTTCATGATTGCAATTATTTTTAGCTTGCTCAATGGTGGCGCTTAGCGGGCCTATCTGGGCATTTAATCCTGCTATAGCCTGTTCTAATTCGTCACGTTTTTTAAGCCGCGTGCCTAACTGTACTTGGCGTTCGCGTTCAGTTTTTAGGGCGGGTAATTGCGCTAAACTATCTTTTAAATTCGATGTCGTCTTTCTGTTTTCGTCGATGGATTTTTCGTGTTGGGCGATGGCTTGGCTAAGTGCATCACAGCGCTGTTTATTTTGAAGGGTTTGCTCGGTGGCCGTTGACGTGTTGGCTTGCGCTTGGTGTAGTTCATCGATTTTAGGCAATAATGCGGCTAATACGCGTAGTTGCTCTTGTTGCTGGGGTATATTTTGTGCATCAATAGTGGCTTGTTTAAGCTGTGTTTGTGCATGGAGCATAGTGCTGTGTGCTTGTTGCAAGCCTTGCTCTTCCAAAGTTAAGCGCTGCTGAGCCTGTTGAGTTTTATTATTAATAAACTCAAAATTATTGTAATCGGCTTTAATTGCTTTAGCCTGCTCACCTTGCTTTAGGGTGGATTTTTTAAGAGAAAATTGTTCTTTTTGATCGAGTAGTGCATCGAGCTTTTTTTGATCTTCGGCTAATTGATCAAACTCTTTTACTGTGTTTACCGCTAGCTCTAGGTTTTTTTGCTGTTGGTCGTGATCCTTTTTGGCGGTATCTCTTGCTTGCTCTATCTCGATTAATAAGCGCTGCTGATCTTGCCAATATTGCTGCAATGCATCGGTATCGTTAGCTTCGTAATCGGCTAAAAGGTTGCTGGTATCGTGTTTGAGTAATTTATATTGAGAGTCAACTTCTTTGGCTGCCGCTTTAAGCTTATCTTCTAATTGCTTGTAAGTATGAGTTTGAAAGAGGGTGCTAAAGATTTTTTCACGATCGCCAGAGTCGGCTAATAAAAAGTCACGGAATTTACCTTGGGGCAATATCATAACTTGGCGAAACTGCTCTACGGTTAAACCCATTAATTGGGTGATGTACTGAGTGACCTGATTGGCTTTTTTAGCGGTAATAATGGTTTCTTTGTTGTCTTCAATAAGCCATAAATTAGCTTCGGTTTGCTGTAAGGTGGTGCCTTCGCCGCGAGCTTTGTTGCGCTCTTGCTGAGGTATGCGCTCTACGGTGTACTGTTTGCCTTTTATTTCAAAGGTTAAAGTGATTTGGGTGCGTGTTTCGTGGGTGGCGTGGTCGCAGCGCATTTGGGCGGCGTCGCGGTCGCTACCGCTGGTTTGGCCATACAAGGCAAAACACATAGCATCTAGTAGCGTACTTTTGCCCGCCCCAGTAGCGCCATTAATTAAGAATAATGGGTTTTTGCCTAACTGGGTAAAATCTAATACTTGCTCGTCCGCAAAGGGACCAAAAGCTTGAACCGTTAGCTTCAATGGCTTCATGCTTCACCTCCGGTTTGCTCATGATGTATTTGGTCGAGCAAGTTGGCGATGTATTTTTTTTGGCCGTCATCCATCATTTCGCCTGTCGCTTCTTTAAAAAAGTCGGCAAACATCGCTTGCTCGTTATGTTGTAGTGCTTTATTAGCGTGCTGTGTACCGTGACTATTTTGCAAAAAGGTCTTTTCTAGCTGTAACACATTCGGATAAACCGTACGCAACTTAGCCATCGCATCTAATAATGCATGCTTATCGGTAAGAGTAATGGCTAAAAAATTACTACTGTGCGGATCATTTTGGCCTGCAGCCATTAATGCATTCATCTCACCCTCTAAGGTGCGCATATTGCGTAGCGGCGTCAAAGGCAGCTGCGTTATAACAGGGGGCAGGTCTATGCTCAGCTCGACCAATGTTACCGCCTTGTTATGCCGCTCTTCCGAAAAGCTGTACTTGAGCGGCGAGCCGCTATAGCGAATATGCTCGGCGCCGCGTTTTTGTTGGCCGTGTAAATGGCCCAGTGCAACATAGTCAAAGGCTTTCATAGGGCCTGCACTCACGCGATCAGCACCACCAATAGCCAGTGGCCTTTCCGAGTCACACTCCTGTGCGCCATCAACAAAACAGTGGCTGAGCAAAATGCGAAAGTCTGTGTTTTTTGGCGTTTCAAGTATGCGCTGCACTAAGAAGGTATGGGCCTCATCAAATGTTTTAACGGGTATATCAAATTGCGAGCGAACCTGCTCAGGCGCATGGTATGCAATGCCATAAAACTCAGCGCCGTGCCCTTTGGTATCTGTAAGAGTGACCGCCTGGTTGCTATCTTTAATGTTGTGAAAGATATGCAAGTTTTGATTGGACAGTGATCTGGCCCCAAAAGCTAAGCGCTCAGCACTGTCGTGATTACCGCTAATCAGTATGACAGGGATATTGTGTATTTGTGTGAGGCGATGAAGGGTGTCGTCTAACAGCGTCATAGCTGATGACGGCGGTACAGCCCGATCAAAAATATCACCGGCAATAAGTACCGCATCCACCTGCTGATCGGTCGCATAGGCGATTATTTGATCCAATATAAACGCCTGATCCTCTAATAAAGACACATTATGAAACACCCGCCCAAGGTGCCAATCTGAGGTGTGCAGTAATTTCATCAAAAAGCCCGCCTATTGAGTGTTATAGAGGATGGCAGGCTAGCGGGTGTTAAGGTAATGGGCAAGTGAATCACGTATTAGGAGCTAGGAATTAGCGCGGTTTAAGCCGCTGCGTTGCTTCTTAATACATTTCTCACTAGCATGCCCCTTTAAAGTGACTCACTTCTTTTATTTTATTATCCATTAGAGCCCGCTATGACTTTGCCTAAAATGTTTAAATCACCCAATACGCTCATGGTGCAAGGCACTACCTCTGATGCTGGCAAGAGCTTAACTGTGGCCGCGATTGGGAGGATTTTATATCGGCATGGAGTTAAAGTTGCTCCTTTTAAACCGCAAAATATGGCACTAAACAGTGCGGTAACAGCAGCCGGCGGAGAAATTGGACGCGCACAAGCGGTACAAGCTTTAGCGTGTGGCCTTACAGCGCATGTTGACATGAACCCTGTCTTATTAAAACCCAATAGCGATAATGGCTCGCAAGTGATTCTATTAGGCAAGGCTGTTGGCAATATGAAAGCAGGAAACTTTAATCGCAAAAAAACAACGCTGTTACCCCACGTACTCGCAGCTCATCAGCGCCTTAGCAAGCAATATCATGCGGTCGTGGTCGAGGGCGCGGGTAGCCCAGCAGAAATAAACCTACGCCAAGGTGATATTGCGAATATGGGTTTTGCTGAAGAAGTTGATTGTCCAGTAGTCATAGTGGCTGATATTGATCGTGGTGGGGTGTATGCTCATTTATATGGTACCTATTTATGCTTGAGTGATAGCGAAAAAAAACGTGTTGTTGGCTTTGTGATTAATAAGTTTAGAGGTGACCAAAGTTTACTAGCACCAGCCAATGATTGGTTGACGCAAAAAACCGGCGTACCTATTTTAGCGGTCATCCCTTACATTCCTGATTTATATATCGAAGCCGAAGATGCAATAGATACCCAGCAAAGTACTAAAAGTGATGAGTGTTTGAATGTACATGTTGTGGTATATCCACGCATCTCTAATCATACCGATTTTGATGCCCTACGCTTACACCCTCAAATTAACTTAACTTATGTACGTAACCCGCAAGAAGCGGCCGATAGCGATTTAATTATTTTACCTGGCAGTAAAAATGTACAGGCTGATTTAGCTTGGCTTAAAAGCCAGCAGTGGGACGCTGCGCTCAATAAACATTTACGTTATGACGGCAAAGTATTGGGGATTTGTGGCGGCTATCAGATGCTAGGTAAAAGCCTTAGTGATCCACAAGGTATTGAGGGGCAAGCAGGCTTATGCAGTAATGGCCTAGGTTTACTCGATTTACACACCACCTTACACCCCGATAAAATCTTACGTAATGTGAGCGGCCACTGCTTGTACACTCAAGCCAGTATTAAAGGCTACGAAATACATGCAGGGCAAAGCAAAGGGGGCGCTCTCAACAGCCCTCTGTTTAACTTACGTCATGATAACGGCGTAGAATGTGCCGAAGGAGCAATGAGTGAGGACGGACAAATAAAAGGCACCTATTTACATGGAGTGCTAGACAGCCAAGAATATTTGCAAAGCCTACTCACTTGGTGTGGCATTGCACAGGCACAAACGTTTGATTACGAAAAATACAAGTTAGAGCAGCTTGATTATTTAGCCGATGAAGTTGAAAAAGCTTGGTCGTTTGAGGCGATATGTGAACTATTAAAGTTAAGCACTTAAAGAGATGGCAACAACGTAATAGATCACAAGGAAAAATAAGTACCCCATCAGCACCCTGTTGAGCGGTTTTTTTGGGTTCGGCTGAATAGTTACATAATTACAATATTTATTCGATTATTTTGTCATCGTAATCACTAATAATCTCGTCGCCATTCCAAAGAAGCTGAGGTTTTACCTGTACTGGCGGCGGTGCTGTTTAAGCGCACCTCTTTGGTCACATCAATTTTTAAGTTACCTTGCCAAGGTTGTGCAGGGTTTGAGGAGCGTTCTAGCTCTAAATAGACGCGTTCGTTTAAATATTTACCTACACCCACGTTAACTCCACCGCCATCATCTGCGCTATCTTGCCCTATGCGTAAACTATCAAAGCCAAGTTTTTCACGGGTAGTATTGAGTGGGTCAAAACTACTGCCATTACTAATAGTATTAATGGCGCGGGCCAGGCTAATAGCTTCTAATGGCGAAATATTTTGAATCGAATCGCCAAATAATAATCGCGATAGAATCTCTTCTTGAGGAAGAGCTGGAACTGAGCTTAAATCCATTTTCACTTCGTCTTCAGTCCCAGATACCACTAAAGTAATTTCGTGATCACCTGTATTATAGGTGGCAGGAATATTAAAATTAAAAGACTCATTACTGAAGCGTGCACGCCCTTCGTTAAGCGTGAGAGGTTTTTGCAACAGTTTTATCTCCCCGCGCAGCGTTTTAAAATTGCCAGCGACATTAGGCTTAGTGGCAGTGCCATTCACAATAACATTCCCTGCAAGTTCGGCAGTTAAACCTCGGCCACGAATATAGGCCTGTTTTTCGATGCCTACATTAATGTCTAAATTAACATCCGGTAAAGCGCTTTTTTTCGTTTTAACAAGATCTTCTTCGCTGTACACTTCTTTAACTTTGAGCTTGGGGATACTCGCTGCAAGGCTAGTATCAATGTTGATTTCGAGCGGGCGCACCTCTAATTTACCCACCACATCAAAACCTTTCATGCCGCCTTTAATGTTCACATCACCACTGACCGAGCCGCTCACATTGGGCGTAGTAATGAGGTGGGCATCGTTTGTATGCACGGTTAAATCAACCGCCTGCTGGCTGTTGGGTTTGCTCCAGTCAATATAACCACTGCCCTTAACTGTGCCACCTTCACCGTCACGGGCAAACGCTGTGACCAAATCAATACGCTGCGCGTTGGCTAAAGCGTAAACTTGTATTTCACTGAGTACAGTACCCGTGGCCGCTTGCCTAAAATAACCATTTTTCAATAATAACTCGCCAGTGGCAATCGGGTTTTGCGCGGTGCCGTCGATCGTAATGTCAGAGACTAACTCCCCTTGCACTACAGTTTGGTCAGTGTCTAAAAATAACTGGAAAGCACTGGTATCGACATTGGATTGAATACTGCCATAAGTCGGAATATCACCCCCGCTCTGGTTCAGCGCAAAATTAAGGTAGCTATGCCAAGGAATATTAATGGCAATTTGCCCAGCCGATGTTTTATCGAGGGTAAAACTTGAGTCGACAATTAAATCCGTATTTTTAGAGTTAATGTTGGCATGCCAAATTAAAGGGACTTCGGTGCGGTTATTGGTGCTGTCACGTACGGCAATCGTTTCACCGTACGACATAAAACCCACCAGTTTAGGTGCAGTATAACTACCGGTAAGCCGCAAACGGGCTTCGGCACGACCTTCGCCAATCGGAATATCAAGCACTTTGAGCAACTGCACCGGTAGTCGTGATACCACTAAACGTACATTATTGTCGTGTGCGCTGATATGCCCTTTTAAAGTAATTAATGGTTTGGTAAAGGTAGCCAGACGTAGATTTTCGATATCGATAGTCATTGTTTGCCAGTTGCCAATTTGCGTACTGGCGGCTAATTTGAGCTTAAAAGGCAGCACTTGGTTTTGGTGCTCATACCCTCCTTGAAATAAAGCATCAATACTAGCAGCGGGTGCTTTAAGTGGGCCGCTGAGCTGCCAGTCGGCATTAACAACGCCCACAATACCCGGTGGTAAAGGAAGATTATGCTTGTAAGCCATAGCAGGCGATAAGTGTTTTATCCTGCCTTTCAGCTCGGTGGCATTGCCACGCCAATCGGCGATGCCATTGAGTGTAATAGTCGCGTTTTCGATCTCGGCGGTAAGACTGTGAATATCGGCTTGTGTTGTGGTGGCATTGGCGCTGCCGTATAGGGTAAAGGGTGTCCCTTGATAGCGCCCCAAAATATTAACGTCGGTAATAATTTTAGGCTTAGCCAGTGTACCGCGTATTAAACCGCCGATCCGCTGGGCGTGTACACTTAAAGGCTGAGGGATAAATTGAGTGATGCTGGCGGGCAAAATTGCACGCAGGGGTTTATCGCGTAAATGCGTTAACGTGAATGTCAGCGCGTGCGGCTGGCCTTGGGTATGCAGCCGGCCTTTGACGCTTAATTTGGCCTCGCCTAATTGCGCCTTTAACTGCTCAACTTGTAAGGTGCTGGGGCTTAGCTGTAGTTGGGTGTTGAGCGTGATGTGTGTTTTTTTATAGCCAAGCTGGCTTTTCAGTGCGATATGGCCGCTAGGCAAATGTTGAGTATTCCAATCCCACGTTAATTCGCTTTGAGCGTTAAGTGTGCCGCTAGCAAGGCCAGCTACCCAAGGTTTAAGCAGGATTAAGTCTAGGTCGTTAATCGCTAAATCGAGCGCTAATTGCTGTTTGTTGATACTGCCACTCAGGCGATGGGTTTGGTCATTAACAGAAACGTTTAAACCCGACAGCTTAATATGCTGCAAAATAGGGTCAATCACCAACGCCCCATCAATATCAATGCGCTGCTCAAAAACGGGCGCCGTTAATTGATGCAGTGTGATGTTGATGGGGGCGTTAGCATGCGCGTGTGTCGAGGTTAAGTTGATGCTCGCATTGACCGGCTGTGTCGCAGGCAGGCGCATAAGCTGCGCGACCCAGCCGCCAGCACGGTGCTGTAACACCCCCTGTACACTCAGTGTATTGGCCTTTTGGCTGCTGCCTGTTAATTTCAGCAGCGGTGTGGGGTTGCCAGCTTCGCTGAGCGTAAGCGCTAAGTGAAGTGGGACTGTCGTAGCGGTCTCATTGTGTGGCAGATTACCCGATTGAGCAGTGTCGATGGCAGGCCGGTTTTGGCCAACGGCTGAGTTTTCTGTCCATTGCGGTGCCCAGTTAATGGCGATTGACCCTTCGACTTTAAAGCGCACATTCTGTGGAATTCCTAAGCCTTGCGTGATGTTATTCGATTCCGTTTCAGGCTTAGGTTTATCTTTTTCAGGCTTATCTTTTTCAGGTTTAGACTGATCGTCAGATTTAGGCTTATTATCCGTATCGGCAGGCGAAGTAGAGCTGGAGGTATTGGATGCTGGCACCTGGCCATAAATGCGATTAGAGGGTTTGGGGAGCTGCCAATGATAGCCCTTAATTTGTAAGCCGTTCATAGCAATACGCTGGATTTTTACCGGCGGAATATTAGGCACTTTGACGGTTATGTTTAAAGGGTCTTTGCGGGTTGTAGGCGCGGTTTTTTTGGCTGGCCGATAAAAGACTACGCCTTGCGTGTTGAGCTCGCGAATGTGTAAGCGCTTTTGTATCAGCGATGACAGGGCAACATCGAGTACTGCGCCGCTGATCTCTAGTGTGGGTTTGTGGTTTTGGCTGATGAGCACATATTCGATCTCTAGACGATCGAGTGTGGGCCAGCGCGGGTTATCGATCACCACGGCCAATTGCTCGCTTTGTACAAACATAAGCCCATGCTTTAACCAGAAAAGTCGGCCGGTTTCAGTCGCTAAGCTCACTAACACGCTGATAGTGACGAGCAAGGCAGTCGCCAGTAAAGCCAAGCTAATACGCAGGCTACTGAGCAAAAAACGTTTTAAGTAAGTCTTTACTAACATCAAAAGGCTTGGCCTATGGCTATATAGAGCTGAATACTGTCATCGCCTTCGCGCTTATCGAGTGGCGTGGCAATATCAATACGAAAAGGAGCAAACGAAGTGTGATAACGCAACCCTAAGCCGGCGCTCCATAAATAATCATTACCCATTTTAGGGGCCTTATCCGCATAAGCATAGCCACCGTCGGCAAAGACGGTAATGCCTATGCTTTGAGTAATGCGACTGCGTATTTCAAAAGACACTTCGCTAAAAGATAAACCACCCAAGGGCTTAATACCTTGGGTGTCGGAGTCTATGAGCTCTGGTCCTATGGGGTCGGTTGTCGGGTCTATTGCTGGGCCTGTAGCGCGGGTACTGGTTTCGCTAATACTTTGATAGCGGTAGCCGCGCACCGAGCCGCCACCCCCCACATAAAAGCGCTGGTCGGCTGGCACATCGAGTAATGTCGAGCCATCAATAACACCCACGGCCATACGCATAGCAAAGGTGGGCTTAAATGCCCATTGTTTTGCTGTGTGGTAAACGCTGCCGGCGAGTGTATGACGCGTAAACTTGCGCCCTGTGCGGTATAAATCAATAAAGGGCTCTACTTGCACCCCCGCTGCCCAGCCACGTGTGGGGTTAAGCGGGTTATTGCGCGCACTGTAATCTAGGCTCGCGGGTATACTTAACAAGGCAAAGTCTTCAGGGTTATCAAATTCGGTCACTCGGCTAAAAGTAATATTAGTCCCGATATTGGCAGATAAGCCATGGATCAATTCGCGTTTAATATTAGCACCCACCTCCCCTTTAAAAATATCGTAAGCATAAGGCGTTTCTTTGGCGATAACAGCCGTAAGGGTTAAACGCTGTTTTTTGCGCTTAAAGTGCGGAAAAATCAGCTCGGTCTCTATGCTTTGCGAGATTTTGCTGAGAATAAGATCAGCCGTTAATTGCTCACCGCGGCCCATTAAGTTGCGGTGCTCCCAACCGGTAGAGACCTTCGTTTTAATGTCAGTATCGTAACCTAATGCAGCATTAATACTACGCTGGTTACGCTCAGTTAAGCGAAAGTCAACAGGGACTTTGCCGTCTTCTATCGGCCCAGCTAAGGGCTCGGCATTGGCCAATAAGTTGGTTTGAATCAGCTGTAAGCGCGTGCTATCGAGCAGCCGAGGCTTAAAGCATTCACCCTCTTCAAACCCTAAGAATAAATCTAGGTAGCTTTTTTGGATTGAGGTGTGGCCGACATAGCGTGCTTTACCAAACACCACTTGGGGGCTGGGTTTGAGTGTAAAAATGACACGAGCGCTTTTATTGATATGGTTAATCGTCGCCTCATAACTCACGTTAACCTCGCGTAAGCAGTGCTCATCGAGTACCCATTTTTTTATATTCGCTAAACTATCGAGTACCGCTTGGGCAATCACAGGGTCACCCTCTTTGATACCCACCACTTCTTGCGGTGGCAAGGTCACATTGCTGGGCCAGTTAAACTCGATGGTCGCTAAGGTAAATTGTGGGCCTGGATATATTTGATGAGCGACTTGCCCACGAGCATTTTTACTTTCTATTTTGGCCGCATAATACCCTTGGCTGCGCAAAAACGTGTACAGCAGCTCATGATCGTACTTAGAGGCTGTACGCAAAGTAGAAGCTCGTTGGTATTTGCTATTTGTCGCGCGTTGCTCGCTCAGTGTCGTCTCGGCCAATTTTTGTAACCCGGGCTTATTGGCCACAAAAATCACAAAAGGGTGTTTAAGACCAATCAGTTTAGTGCCTGGAATAGTGGGCGTGCCTGCTGCCACACTCAGTGCTGAATATAAGAACCAATAAGGGAGTGTGCACAGTAAGCACAGTTTTGCCGCGTGGCTTAAGGTGCCGCGCTCGATGAAGCGCCGTACTGCGGTATGACTAATAACATTCAAGTCAGGTGTTGCCTCGTTGTATAACGTTAACGGTGTTAGGGCGCGCAGCATAACAAGAATCACCCGACATTCTGTAGCGCTTTTGTTAGCATGCGGGGCATATTAACTCTCTCTCTTTTAAAGTAACTCTTTGGAACCCTTTATGACCTATTTTGATTGCGTAGTAATCGGCGGCGGCGCAGCTGGTTTAATGTGTGCGGCACAGGCCGGCTTACTCGGTAAAAGCGTAACAGTACTCGATCATGCCAACAAAGTAGGTAAAAAAATCCTAATGTCCGGTGGTGGCCGCTGCAATTTTACCAACTACTTTGTGGAGCCTAGCAACTATCTCAGCACTAATCCGCATTTTTGTAAATCAGCACTGAGTCGCTATACCCAGTACGATTTTTTAGAACTCGTGGGTCGCCATCAGCTCGCTTACCACGAAAAAACACTAGGGCAGCTGTTTTGCGACAACAAAGCCAAAGATATTCTCAATATTTTGCTCGCTG
Source organism: Marinagarivorans algicola (assembly GCF_001292705.1). Taxonomy (GTDB): domain Bacteria; phylum Pseudomonadota; class Gammaproteobacteria; order Pseudomonadales; family Cellvibrionaceae; genus Marinagarivorans; species Marinagarivorans algicola. The sequence goes on along the minus strand of NZ_LGAK01000024.1, from coordinate 15,020 downwards.
AATGTGAGAGTGCCGGTGTACGTATTGCCACGCAGTGCAGTATTCATAGCGTTGAGCGTATAGAGCCGCAAACCGGTAGTGACCACATTACCGCAACAATACCCACATCAACCACATCAACCACACCAACACCAACACCAACACCAACACCAACACCAACACCACCAAGGTATGAGCTGAGTACAAGCCAAGGTACTGTGCAGTGTCACTCTTTGGTGGTTGCTACAGGCGGGCTGTCTATTCCTACTATGGGAGCAACCGGCTTAGGGTACGACTTAGCGAAGCAGTTTGGTTTAAAAATAACCCCCAAACATGCCGCTTTAGTACCCTTTACTTTTAAAGGGTCTTTGCTCGCGCTAGCACAAAGCCTTGCAGGGGTAGCGCTGCCGATAACGATTGAATGTGAAAATGCAAGCTATGGCCACCAAAGTTTTAAAGAAGCCCTGTTATTTACTCATAAAGGGATCAGTGGCCCAGCAGTCTTACAAATCTCTAATTATTGGATGCCCGACGACACTTTAAGTATCAACTTTTTACCCGATGACGATTTGGCTGCGCAGCTGGCACAGTGGCAGCAAGAGGGCCAAAAAGCCGAGCTTAAAACGCTATTGAGCCGGTTACTACCAAAGCGTTTTGTTCTAGCGTGGCTAGCCTATGACACTCAACTAGCCAGCTTAGCCGAAAAAACAGTCATCCAACTGACCCCCAAAGAGGTCGCCGCGCTGACGCAAGCTTTACATCACTGGCAGTGCATACCTGCCGGCACCGAAGGCTATAAAACCGCCGAAGTGACGCGCGGCGGTATCAATACCGATGAGGTTTCATCAAAGACCTTTGAGGCAAAAAAAGCCCCCGGTTTATTTTTTGTAGGCGAGGTCCTAGATGTAACTGGTTGGCTAGGTGGCTTTAATTTTCAATGGGCGTGGGCCAGCGGCTATTGCGCAGCACAATATGTTTAAAGTCAGTTTTCAGATTTGGGGTTGACTCGACTTCAAATAACGCATGCCATTGTGGGTTATGATGACAGTAGTGAATAATGAAAGAGGTACAGCACAATGAAAGATATGATTCTAGAAATATACGCTTTAGGCGTATGCTTTTTTACCGTCGCTTGTTTTATGCTTTTATTTGGCTTGATATTGTGGGACGGCATTGAACTATCGGCACCGGAATTCACAATCAATAACTACGATTATGAGTGTCATCAATCTGATGAGGCCTATAAAGAATGTTACGAGACGCACCACAAATATATACGCCAAGACGCGCCCGAGACCTTCCCAGTAGGGCAAGCACTCAGTAGCGCTCGAATCAAGTCCTATGAGAGGGTCATTCAATCTGAGCGTAGACGAGCGCTACAAAGCTTGGTGCAAAAGCTCATCATATTGCTGATCAATGCGCTCATCTTTTTGATGCATTGGCGACTGGCTAAAAACGCTCGTAAACACAACGTATAACCCTGACGCACAGCATATAACGTATCAATAGTGACGCTTATTGTTGAATCGTTAAGCTTTGGTGCACAAGTGGCTGCCACCATCGCGGTGTTTGGCGCGGGGCTTTTAGACTAATACTTTCACCAAATATTGGGGTAATAAGTGTCACTTGTTCTGCTTGGGCCTGAATCAATGCTCGCTCAAGCGGCTCGTACCAGTCGTGTAGTGCCAAATCGAACGATGCATTGTGAACAGGCATCATCGCCTTGCCTTTGACATCAAGATGCGCCTGCACACTTTGCTCAGGTAGCATATGAATATCACGCCAAAGCGCATTGTAAGCACCTGTTTCAATTAAGGTCATATCAAAGGGCCCTAAGCGTTCACCAATATCTTTAAAACCTTTAAAATAACCTGAGTCGCCGCTGTAAAAAAGACGAGTATTGGCCCCTTTTATCGCCCACCCTGCCCATAAGGTTGTATCCTTATCCAAAATGCCCCGCCCCGAAAAGTGCTGTGCAGGGGTCGCGGTGTAAGTATGAGATCCAATAGTTGTGGCCTCCCACCAATTGAGTTCAGTAATTTTTGAATGCGGTATACCCCACTCCCTAAGACGCTCACCCACTTTTAATGGCGTGATGAAGTGCGCTACTTTTGCATTAAGTGTCAAAATACTGTGCTTATCGAGATGGTCATAATGGTCGTGGCTAATCAGTACAGCAGCAATCTCAGGTAGCGCTTCTAGTGCTATAGGTAGAGGATGAAAACGTTTAGGGCCGGCCCATTGCACTGGTGATACACGCTCACTAAAAACTGGGTCAATCAAAATAAAGGATTGATCTAAGTAAACAAGTGTTGTCGAGTGCGATAACTTTATCACTTGATCATCACCTTGAGCTCGTATGGCGGCGATAGAGACCGGTTGCACCGGAATACTCGAAAGTGGTGCAGCCTCATTGCGATCGGCCAGCGCGTAAGCCTTAATCACTTTCAACAAAGAGCTAATAGACGCTTGATAATGAATATCACTATTGCTAAAGCGTACCACGGCTGGCCGTAGCTCCATAGCGACAACAACGATCACCACAGCCGCGCCGATGAATAAACGGGCATTTTTCATATTAACTCCAATAGATTAGGTAGGCTCTTAGGCCAGCCTTAAAGTGTCTCTGAGGTTTGATACTGAGACCGCGATTCATCTCAACACTCTCTTCAATAAGCATATTGCGCTGTGCAGCTTATATAGCGTGCGAAAAAAGTAAACCACTGGTGTAAAATAGCGCACAAACCACTCATGTATTTTCTCTCGATGAGTTTATCCCTTACACCAGGAGTAACTATGCAAATCAGTAGTAATTTTGATGCCGGTAATATTGAAGTGCTTGATTGCACACACGCTAATGATATTCAACTGGCTATCCGCAAAGATAACCAATCGGATTTTTATCAGTGGTTTTATTTTAGGCTCACCGGTGCACAGGGCCAGCCTTGCACGCTTAAAATCACCAATGCTGGCGGCGCAGCTTATGTGGGTGGTTTTAAAGACTATCAGGCAGTTGCCTCTTATGATCGTGAAAATTGGTTTAGAGTGGATACTCAATTTGACGGCGAGACGTTGAGTATTGATCACACACCGATTACCAATAGTATTTATTTTGCTTATTTTGCGCCTTACTCGATGGAGCGCCATGCCGATTTAATTGGCTGGGCAAGCACCGACTCAAAAGTTATGTATGAGCGCCTAGGTGCCACGCTAGATGGCCAAGATATGGATCTACTGATTGTGGGTGATCAAGAGAAGCAGAAGAAAAATGTCTGGGTTATTGCTAGACAGCATCCAGGCGAGAGTATGGCCCAGTGGTGTATTGAAGGATTTCTTGAGCGCTTACTCGATGATGCTGACCCTGCTGCCCGTGAGCTACTCAATCAGGCCAATGTTTATGTTGTCCCTAACATGAATCCAGATGGCAGTCGTCGAGGGCACTTGCGCACTAATGCGGTAGGTAGCAATCTTAATCGTGAATGGCAAAATCCTAGTGCTGAAAAAAGCCCAGAGGTGTTACATGTATTAAATAAAATGCATAGCACAGGTGTTGATTTTTGTTTGGATATGCACGGTGATGAAGCGCTACCCTACAATTTTATCGCCGGTGCCGAAGGTATTCCTGCATGGAATGATTATAGACAAGCCGAACTCGATTTTTATAAAAATGAATTAATGGCTAGTAATCCTGATTTTCAAATTGCCAAAGGCTACGATGTAGCACCAAAAGGAACGGCGAACTTAACCGTATGTACTAATTTTATTGCACACACCTTTAATTGCCTATCTATGACATTAGAAATGCCTTTTAAGGATACTATTGAATCGCCGAATGACGTTGAAGGCTGGTCACCTGCACGCAGCAAGCATTTAGGTGCATCAAACCTTGGGGCTATATTGAGATTTTTGCAGCGCTGAAACGCTATAGGTTGTTGAACGTAAAGCCTCAGCCATCGGAATAGTCCTATTTATGGTGGCTGCTTATATCAGTATTGCCACCTGCACAATAAAAAAGGCCCTGTAGATAACTGCAGGGCCTTTTTTATTTAAGGTTATTTTTGAAACTGCGCACAATAAATGTAATATGCCTGCCGCCTATATATTACCAAGTGCAATATGCCTCGATCTAAAAAATTCAAAATAGGGCTATATTAAATAAAAAATAGAGTAAAAATTGAAATATCGTCTAAATTTATAAAGCAAACAATAAGTACTTAGCTGTCATTATATTTTTTCAAAGGTAAATCGAGAATAGCCGCTATTATGTAATCCGTGAATGATATGTTTATAAATAGTAACTACATGGCAATTTTTTTGCCTAACTGTATCGCACTATAAATACACTTTGTGGCCCCGCATTCACATTCGACTATACTTGACTCAGCTTCACTGAATGTCCGTAAATTTTTATGCACTTCAGAGTTGAATCTAGGCAACAATACCTACCTCAATGAATCGGTAAGAAAAAATGCCATACAATCTACATTTTTGAAGGTCGGCATTATTGATAAAAAATATTCAAGAGACTTTACTACCTAATGATCTTTAAGGCTTATATCGCACATAACGACACTGGTAATGAGCAATTATTGGTGTTTTACACTCCGAACAAACATGACTACGTATTGATGTAGATCGTGTTGCTTAAGGAATTTTATATGAAAACTCATGTGTACTTGGCGCCTCTTATTTTTTTTAGTACTACAGCGTTAGCTGATATCGCGGTAGTGGTTCATCCGTCGAATACAAATACCATGAATGAAAAAGTCATTAGCCGTGTTTTTACCGGTAAGGTTAAAGTATTTCCAGATGATAGTCGTGCCATACCCATTAACCAAACAGCATCAAGCCCTCCGGCTAATGAGTTTAATAGAAAAGTACTGCGTAAAAGTGCTAGTCAATTAAAAGCGTATTGGTCAAAGCGTTTATTTACAGGTAAAGGTAGGCCGCCTCAAGAAGTCAGTAGCGATGCTGATATGGTTGAGTTGGTGGCCTCTAATCCTGAGTTTATTGGTTATGTGGATGCGGATATGGTAACTGATCAAGTGAGGGTAATTTCTACTTTTAAATAGTTATAGGCGCTAAGATTAGCTGTCCCGCTTACATCCTATTGAGGGATAACTATTCAGCCAAGCTGAAGCAATGAATCTGATAAGGGTACTGATGGATTGTTTTCTGGGCATTGACGCGTCGGGCCTTGCAGTAACAGTAAGGGTTAGCCAATGATTCATTAGTAGCCAATGTCAGTACCTCTGACTAGCTGCATTTAGGATAAAAAATTTTAGAGTCAACAAAGGAGCTAATATTGCGCCTTTGTTGACTCTAATTACCGTGTTATGAATGATGCTTATGAAGCACAATCGTTAGGCATACCCCAAGGGCCAATAAGGCGCGCACTAAATTTATCGGTAACAGCATTGACTGATGCCACAAAGTCACACATGGCTTGCTTGGGTGTGTCGCGCTCAGGTTTTTTGGCGATTTCTTTAAATATATCACGTATGGTATTGGGGGACTCGGCTTGTAAAATGCGGTACATCATGGCAGCAACCAAATCATGAGGATTGTAGCCTTGGCTCGATCCCGTAATAAAGGTTTCATGAAACTTTAAGGTGTCGTTTTCCCACTTATTAAGGCGCTCTAATAAGCGGCCTGGCGTTGAGCCTGTTGACTCTAGTGTGCTATTGCCGCCTAGGCTATGCATACAAATGCCTGCCATGGTATGTGGCATACCAGCGCTCCAGCCTGTTTTTGGCCAAATACCTTTTTTGTAAAAAGGTTCGGCACGACCGCCACGGCCCATTTCATAATAGAGTATCCAGTGAGGTAAGACGCTATTGGGGGCATTGGCAGCACTGGTTGCATAGCCTCTTGAGGCTTGCGCTTTTAATTTGTTACCGCACCCAGCCGCATTAACTGTACCGCACAACATGGGGCTAGCATCAACAACGGCCAAGACTTTTTTGGAGCCAAAGTTCGCATCATTTTCAAGATAGGCTGCACGATCAAGTACTTTTTCATAGAGCCCATTACACTGCTGATACCACGTCAGCCAACGGTCGGCATTTTCTTGCGAGACATCATCCCAGGTGTAATAAACAATTTTGTCTAGGCTCCAGGCATGCTCAACAATGGTACCGTTATTAAATGATCTAAACGGTTTTTTACCATGGTATGTCGCTTTGGGCTGAGGGGCTGAGGCACTATCAATAATCGAGAATTTAAGCGTTTTGGTAGTATCTGGCGTGCCATTAGCGTTAAATTTTTTATAGGCCGATATGTTCACAGTAAAATCGCCTTGGCCTGCAGCCCAAGGATTGTAATCTTTAATATCGGGTCCTTGGCCGGCAATAGAAAAAGGCGCACCATTGGTAATCAACGTCGTATTATCATTAACGTCATATTTTACCGAGCGTGTTGCTGAGCTAGTAATCGCCTCAATACTAATAAAGCGATTGGGTAAAGCGGCTAAATCAATTATCTGGTCGTCAACTATTTCGGCAATCACTTGATCGGTGACCGCATCAATTAAGTTAACGGTCACTATATTCGCTAAAGCGGTAGTACAGCCGGTTGAATCAACAGGTGTTTCGCTGGGTGTTAAATAGCATTTATCATCACTATTATTAACTCCGTCTTGGTCATCATCGGCTGTAGCAGGAGCGAGGCGAATCATTTTAATACCGGCGACACTGGCATTATTTTTAAGTGTTTTAAACTCAATATTAACCACCTCGTCTTCAATGGCTAAAAAACTAAAAGCTTTTGTAAAAGCAATGTTTTTACCGCCAGCTGTAGCATGGATATCCAACTGTTCGAGAACCTTATCACCTTCAATGAAGACATCTTGCAAGCGTTGATTATTGGCATCCCAAAACGTTTCATTAAACAGCAACTCGACGGTATAGCTCGTTTCGCCCTTAACAGGAATGGCATAGGTAAAATTACCAAAACGTAAGGAATTAAAAATAGGGTCGTCTTGGGTATTGGCAATGGGTTTATCTTTAACAGAAACAGAACCGTTTTTAAAATGAGTATCAGCGGCGTAAAGCGTATTATCATTGCCATAGTACAACGCACTGCCAGCGTTAATACCAAAGGCTTCTACTGCAACCATTTGAGTTATCGCACAACCGCTGGCATCTACACGGCTATTGGCCGGTGTTTGCGGGCAAAGATCTTGCGCATTAGCCACTTGGTCTTGATCGATATCTAATTGTACTGCCGAGCAACCCAGACTATTCACCATGGCTTGTGGAGCAGTATTCGGGCACTCATCAGCAGGGTTTAGAACACCGTCTTTGTCTGTATCTGTATCAGGGGTAGGCGTTGGCGCTCCCGGCTCCATGACTAACACTGGACAGTCAGGGTCTGTTGTCCCTGGCGGGCAGTCATTGACGGTTGTAGAGGGGGTCGACGAGCCCCCACAAGCACTTAAAAGACTAATGATTGTGAGCGTTAATAAAAGATGAAACAAACGATTAAAAATCATGGTACGGCTCTGCTCAATAAATATTTTTGCATTATATGAGCCTGCATGCGGTGGCGAACTCAACTTGATCACACATTGCACAATGCTTTTTACCGGTAAGCGTTATTTGTAAATTATTGAGAGGCACGTCTAATTGCAGCCTAGACGTAAACGATTTAACACACATTAGTCAGTAAATATAAACGACCATCAAAAAAGGCCCGATACAGAGCATATCGGGCCTTTTTAATGGCTGGGTTGTTGTGGGTATATTGCAGTGTTACACCACAATACCCCCTGTGCCGTAATTGCCGACTTGGCCGCCACCAACGCTCGACTCTAGACCGAGTAAAGTAAACACATCGGCAAATACGTCGGTATGTGAGTTGGTGACACGCTTAGCACCCGCACGGAAGCCATTAATACCCGAGGCAACAGTAATAGGGCCATGACTTGAAAGGTGGTTAATACCTTCACCCATTTCACTGATCACACAAACCACGGTATCTTTAAACAGGTCTTCTTGCTTCAGTTGAGCAATTAAATGTGCAACGCCTTTATTCATATAAGCAAGAATATCGGGTAGTGCTGCAGGGTTACCGTGGTTACCACCGTTATGATGATCTTGCCCTGCGTTTAAGGCAGTCACGGCATCAGCGGTACCATCGTTAGGCTTCCAGCTTGCTTGTGTTTCACTAAACTGAATTGAACACACGTTGGTTAAACCACACTTAAGTGCTGCAACTGCTACATCAGCTTGTGCTTTGTACTCGGTGAGTGCTGAGTTACCAACAGGCGAAACCGAGGGCGCACCACAACTGCCACCGCCAGTACTACCGCCAGTACCACCGCCACTTTGACTGGCTAAAAACTCATCTTGTTTAGCTTGTGCGCGTTTTTGCAAGCGCTCAACCGCAGCGCGATGATTAGCGAGCTTGCTTTTTTCATCTTGCCCAAGCTTACGCTCGAGCGCATCCAGTGCCTTCATGTTCGCATCGTATGCCGATAAGCGGCGCTGAAAGGCGCTAGGGCCAGAGTCGCCCGGGCTTGGTGCTGCAGGGGTATCACGGAAAATACTAGCAATCGCACGCTGTGAGTTCCACTCGCGGGCTAACGGGCTACCTTTCAAGCGATCAATACCTGCTGTTTGGCTACCACTGGTTGGCTCTGTGCCGGCGTTATCACCCGAGAATACACCTAACTGTAATGATCTAAACGGCGTATTGTTGCCCAACACATTAGAGGCCTGCACGTTCACACTGTTAGATTTAACGTCTTGACTGTTGTATGACGATGCGCCTGCCGCCAACCACAAGTTACCGTGGTTGCCTGGCATGCTAATGGTCATTTCTAGTGCGGCCACATCGCTCGCGTGAGGCGCTAAAGGTTTTAGCGCGGTCGAGTTTATATTAACGGTTCCACCACCGCCGTAAGCGTCCTCTGGCTTACCATTGGGGTGGTAAATTAAAACAAACTTTTTGTCGGCCGTTGCAGCTTGCGCATAACGACTGCCTAAAATGGCAGTCGCGAGCGGCGAAGCGCGTAAAAAGGCACTGGGTAAACCGCACTTGCCCATGTTCTCGAGGAAACGGCGGCGGCTACTGTTTAATGCTTTAGTCGTTCTTTCTGTAATTTTATTCATCATTAAATCCCGTTATAGCCTTAATTTTGAAGCTGCGAAGCGTCAATAGAGCGACGCAGGCGAATCAGGTCAAGAGTACCGACTTTACGGTACACGTTTTTGGGGTTATTGGTGCTATCGAGCTCAGCGACTAAGTCTTGCTTGATACAAGCATAGGCGTCTTCTTGTTCTTCGCTAAGAAGGACTTGCTCATCAATCGCGCCGTTAGCTTGCTTAGAGTAAGCTTTTTTCTCGATAGGTAAGTGAGTTAACCAGCGGAAGGTATTGGTAGCCAAACACTCTTTAACAGCCGGTAAGTCAGCCATTTGCTTGCCTAAATCTTTGGTGCCGGTAAAGGCAAAAGATTCACTTTCTGTGCCGGGCTCTACAAAGCCAAAGAGCGTACCGGTGTTATCAACTGGTAAGTTAGCCACACCAACCCCGTTAGCTTTTACGCCATTTTGTACCGTGCGCGGTAAGCCATAGGCATCAAAATCTTCTAAACCAAATAATGGGTTAATAATGCGCTCATGGCAGCTTTTACATGCGGGGTAGTCGGTTTGGCGCTCAAAGTATTCGCGGCTGGTTAAAGTACCTGCTTGGAAGTCACTTTGGATGGCAGCTAAAGCTTGCTCGCGCTGTTCTTTAAGCGCTTCTTGTTGGTCAGCCGGTAAAGTGATGTTATTCGGTGGTGGCACAACATGACACAGCATCAGCTCACGGACCTCGACGGCGCGAATAATAGGGCGAGTAAAGGCATCAGAGGCTGTACTCACCATAAAGGCACCAGAGGTTAAAACACCACCGCGCTCTGTGGTGGTGGTGACCGCCCAGTCATTATTACCGTTACTGGGTGTGCTAACACCGTAGTACTGCGCCAAACGACGGTTAAGCACAGTTTCGTCACCACCATAAAGATCGCCAAACGGTACACTGTCATCATAAATAACGCGCTTAAAGGTCTCGCGGACTTCGCGAGCCATATCCGCTTTAATATTAGGCGTTAATTTGGGGTCGAGGCGGGTTGCACCTAATACGGTATCGGCTAAGAACCATGTCGCACCAAAATTACCGGTGTGCTCTTTACCGCGTTTCGTCTGCATAAGACGATCAATTTGGGTCAAAATTTGCGCTTCAGTATTGAGCTTATTATCGCGTGCAGCATTGAGCAATGCATCATCAGGAGTCGAGCCTGTATACATATACGATAATGCAGTTGCGAGCTCGTAGTTAGTCAGCACGTAAGCATTATTGTCTACAGCATTAAGTTTGCTTGAGCCATCGGCAAATTGGCCAATATTCATGTTTTGTGCTTTTGCTTGCGCAACAGGAATACCGACTTCTGACTTGTACACAAAGCTTGGCGACGAGATGGCAGCATAAAAGGCAACTTCTAGTGCGGCATCACCGGTGTACTCAGTAAAAATAGTATTAAACTCTGCCTTCTCTTCATTCGTTAAAGGGCGACGGTATAGTTTCTCGGCTTTATTTAAAAAAGCTTGCTTACAGTTGTCGCCACAGCTGGCTTGCTGTTTGGTTTTTTGCGCGGCAATAATCGAGAGGTTCTCGGCGGCGGCCATAAGCTTGTCTAGGCGTGTTTCTTCGATACCTACCGAGGTGTTTACTGAGTAACGGCTTTTGCCCGCTGCACCACTGGTGTATTCATAAGAGTCTTTAAAATCGCTTTCGCTTATTAAATTTAAATCGACTAGTGAGTTTTTAAGCTCTAATACGTTTAATAAACGTGCGGTTCTTAAACCGTAGCTCAACTCATTAGCATTACACGATAAAGGCGTAGTGACTGTTTTGGCAATTTCAAGCATCCAAGCGGCTGTATCTAATGCGCAGTCATCGATGCACTTATTGGCACCACCTTTTGGCATGGTATCGGCGATAGAGGTCACTAAGCCGTCAAAACCTTTGGCTGCAATGACAGAGTTGATATTAAAATCAGCACCGCCGAGGGCGGCAAATACGCCATTCTCTTTGTAGGCATGGCAAATTTGACAGGTATGCTGCGCATAACTGGCTTCGCCGGCAGCAAGATCGGCATCAGCCGGTGTAACGACAGCCGGTGTGCTACTAGCGGCTACGCTGCTTGAGCTAGGCACTGGTGCTTGGCTGCTACTCATCGCAACAGATGATGAGCTAGGTGCAGGTGTACTTGAAGCAGGTGCACTTGAAGTAGGAGCACTGCTAGAAGAGACCGCCGGAGTACTAGAAGCCGGCGCGCCTGTTGGCTTAAGCTCGAAGTAGTTAAGGTTTATCGCGCCATCAGGGAAGCTAGCGCGAATAACCGCGTTAGTGCCATTGATAGAAATATTATTAATGCTAACGTTGGCATACATATCCCAGCCATTGTTAGGCGAGGTAACGGTGCCTACCGCATTGCCACCTACAGTAAAGTCAATACGCTTACCGTCTAAGCCCGATGAAGTACGTGCGACTAAATTATACGTGCCAGCGACTAATCCCGTTACATCAAACTCTAGCCATTCACCAGCAGCGGTATAGCCTGCGGCACAGGTGCCGTTATTATCGGTGGTATTGACCAAGTCAAAATCACCTTGGCTACAACGACCTGCAGTGGCGCCTTCGCGCATGGCGTCAGCTTCATTGAAGCGATCATAATCTTGCGCTTGAACACGTACGGTTGTAGCCGCAGATACCGAGCTAGCAACAGCTGAGCTGACAGGTGCCGGGGTGGAACTTACCGGTGCAGAGCTGACCGGCACCGGTGTAGAGCTAGAACTAACAGGCGCTGGGCTAGACACGGGGGCTACAGAGGAGCTAGCAATGGGCGGATCTGTTGGGTCTGTATCTGAAACACAAGCTGCAAGGCTAGTTGCAGATACAATCAGCCCTGCGAGTTTGGCCATACTGGGTGAAAAAATGGGTCGCATAGTGCAATGCCTTTTTTATCTATAGAAACAAGTGATACACGGTGTGGATACGAGAGTGCGCAAGCATTCAATGCCTAAACAGTCATCGCAACTTAATCCTTGGGTGCTTCTGGTTATACTGTAATGTTTGTACCCTCACCACCTATACGCTCTTATTATTTGTACGCTGATGCATAGTCTGTGATGGGTATTGTTAAATTGGGTATGAGTTACTCGCTAGAATACAACTCGGTTATAATTTAACCAGCAGTACAATCAAAATATGAGACATAGTACAAAATACAATAAGATAATCAATCAAAAAAAGAATACCCTCCTCAGTATGAGGAAAAATCAGTATTCACTCTGTGTGATCTAAATTTTGTCGCCAAAACCACGTACAATTGCCACCCATATTTTGCTATTGATGTTCTCACCATGCTACGTATTAACCAATTAATCCTCCCTTTAGATCATACAGAGCAACAGCTTAACGATGCTGTACTTGCACTTTTAGGTATAGAGCAAGAGCAATTACTGAGCATCAGCACGTTTAAGCGTGGCTTTGATGCGCGACAAAAAAATACTATCAAACTGATTTATACCCTCGACGTTGATACGCTAGCCAACCAAGCACTGCTTAAAACGTTTAGCGAAAACCCTAATATTAAAGCCACACCCGATATGCAATACCGCCCGGTGGCGCAGGCGCCCGAGTCACTCGCTCAGCGGCCAATCGTGATTGGCTTTGGCCCGTGCGGGCTATTTATTGCACTAATTTTGGCGCAAATGGGCTTTAAACCCATTGTTTTAGAGCGTGGTAAAGATGTCAAACGCCGCACCAAAGACACCTGGGATTTATGGCGCGGGCGCACTTTGCATAAAGAGTCTAATGTGCAATTTGGCGAAGGGGGTGCAGGCACTTTCTCTGACGGCAAACTGTATAGCCAAATTAAAGATAAGCGCCATCTAAGCCGCAAAGTGCTCAGGGAGTTTGTATTAGCCGGTGCGCCCGCAGAAATTGAACTGATTAGTAAGCCACATATTGGGACTTTTAAGCTGGTTAAAATGGTTCAAAACATGCGCCAAACCATTATTGAATTAGGCGGCGAGATTCGTTTTGACCAAAAAGTAGAAGACCTAATCATTGATAAGGGTCACATTAAAGGCGTCACCTTAGCCAGCGGTGAGCAATTATTGAGCGAGCATGTGGCAATTGCCGTTGGCCACAGCGCCCGCGATACCTTTGAAATGTTAGTGGCCAATAATGTACACATAGAAGCCAAGCCCTTTTCAGTCGGCTTTAGGATCGAGCACCCGCAATCGATGATCGATGATGTGCGCTTTGGCCCCAGTGCAGGTAACGCGCTATTAGGGGCAGCTGATTATAAATTAGTACACCATTGTAAAAACAACCGCACAGTCTATAGCTTTTGTATGTGCCCAGGTGGCACGGTGGTGGCCGCTACTAGTGAAGAAGGCCAAGTGGTGTCTAACGGTATGAGCCAATACTCGCGCAACGAGCGCAATGCAAATGCCGCCATTGTTGTCGGCATAGACCCAGCCACCGACTATCCAGGCCACCCATTAGCAGGAATTGAGCTACAGCGTAAAATAGAGCGCGCCGCTTATGACTTGGGCGGGCAAAATTATAATGCACCGGCGCAATTGGTCGGCGACTTTTTAAAAGGCTGCCCCTCCACCCAATTAGGCGATGTAACACCCAGTTACCAACCCGGCGTTACCTTAACCGACCTTGCACCACTACTGCCCGACTTTGCCATTGCAGCCATCCGCGAGGCGATCCCAGCCTTTAATAAAAAAATCAAAGGCTTCGCCCGCGAAGATGCCATTCTAACCGCCGCCGAAACCCGCACCTCCTCACCTATTTGCGTAAAGCGTGATAACGATACCTTGCAAAGCATTAGTACACAGGGTTTATACCCCGGTGGCGAAGGCGCAGGTTACGCCGGCGGTATTTTATCGGCGGCAGTCGACGGTATTAAAGTGGCCGAGGCCATGGCTTTAGCGATGACGACCAAATACGCAGAAAACTAAAAGGCATTATAGCTCTGATCATTTCGCCTTTATTCATGCAAACCTTTAATTCGCTATAATCGACGAGCAATACAATGAACCACACGTTAAATGAAGAGCATATTTCCTGCCCCTATTGCGGTGAGTGCCTCAGCGTTTTAATCGACTCACAAGATGCCGCGCAAGAATATATTGAAGACTGCCAAGTATGCTGCCGGCCCATTACGTTTTTGATTCATGAAAGCATTAATGGTGATATTAGCGTCACTGTGCACAGTGAAAACGACACATTTTAAAATGCAAAAATATCTAGCAAAATATCTAGGACACCCGAATCTCTAAATTCTACCGGTTGCGCGCTGGCCTTGGGGTATGATTGGGGTGTCCTCAATTATCTGCCATCGCTGCTGGTAGTGTTGCGGTAAATATAGGTATTCGAGCGGTCGGTGGGGCAAAACGGCTCTATCATTTTACGTCAGCTGCAAATGCTGCAGGAATTTCAAACTCCGGCGTTATTCATGGGAGTAACGGATTGAGAGCGCTATATGGTCAAGGCGTTTATGCCTCTGCTTTTCGCTCGGCTGGATATGCTCGTGTTCAAGGAGCAGTATCAACTGAAGCGATGTTTACACTAAATGGCAGTCGAGCTGTAGCAACGCCTTTCCCTGGAACCTTCCGAATACCTGACTCTGCTGGTTTGTAGTGGTGTGTTGATTATGAAATATATTATTTTTATTGGAGTTTACATTCTATGTATATTAGCTCATGGAGTGATTTTTAAAACAGAAGAAATCTCATTTTTGGAGTCGATTAGAAAATGGCAGCTGCTGTGGGTAGCCTACTTTGTTTTGTCCCATATTGTGACGGACCAAGTAACAAAGCTGCTTAGCGCTAATAAAACACGGTAGTATCAAAAAGAAAGCGAAAGCTTAACTGCCTTAGCGGCTTTTTTATTGCCTGCTGTTAAGCCGACTGTTGCTGTTTGATCAGAGCAGAACTTGCAGAGAAGAACTTGCAGAGACACTCACCC
>NZ_LGAK01000023.1 GCF_001292705.1 Marinagarivorans algicola | reverse complement strand
GGGCCCATAAAAAAACCGCTCATATAAGCGGTTTTTTTATTAAAATCATGAATTAGCTCTTGCGACAGACTCTTGGTACAAATTTATTGAGCGCAACGGCAGAAATTTCACACGTCCAAGCCACGCCATTATTACCATAATTAGGAGAGAATGAGAGAGTTCCATTATCCAAGTCCGAGTTACCTGTATTACGTAACGCAATCGTAATCACAGCACTTGTTCCTACGGTAACAGATTCAACAATAGCTGAATTAATGTTAGTTGCAGTATTATCTAGGCCAACTTTGGCATTACTATCACAAGATGTTGTATCTCCACCTTCTGAAAGCAAACACTCTGTTACTGACGTCTTAGCCGCCGCCCCAAAACCAACGGCCTCAGACACTTTAGCTCTAATGGTGTAATCCTGATAAGCAGGCAATGCCACAGCCGCCAAAATACCGATGATCGCAATTACGATCATCAATTCAATCAATGTAAAGCCTTGTTGTACTTTTTTCATGTTAATCACCTATAAATAGTGTTTTTTTGAGTAAGGGTATATAGGTATTATCAAGTTGCGTGCCAACTTTGAATTAGGCCATTTTACTGAGCTGTAGCGCAATAGGGCGCTGCGACACGCATAGCAAACAGACAGTTTTGGGCGGGGAGTGACGTAAAATGGAGGCTAAGCACGCCAATACTGTCTTTGGGCCCTGTATTTCACATCGATATTCACTGTTACAACAAAAGGCAATCAATTAGGCTTCTTACTATTAATAGTTGGTATAACCTACCACCCAAAAGCATCTATGTTGTTAAAGTAAGTTTTTAAAACAACAACAAGGAAACAGCGATGCTTAACATTACCCTCAAAAAATTCACCATTAGCCTATTGATAACTGTCGGCGCAAGCGGCTTGGCCTTTGCCGAGCCCCTAGCACCAAAAACAACAGAGCACGCCATAACCAAACAAGCCGTGGCAGCGCAAGCACCCATAACCACTCAGCAAGAGCAAACCGCCCTTACTCGTATCAGTATTAATGCTGCCGATGCTGCCACCATGGCTGAGCACTTAGTTGGTATTGGGCCCGCCAAAGCAGAGGCCATTGTAAGCTGGCGCACAACCAACGGTCGCTTTACCGAGGCCGAGCAATTACTCCAAATAAAAGGCATAGGCCAAGCCACACTAAACAAAAACAAAAATCGCATTACACTATAAGCCGCTAATAAGCACTTTAATAAGCCGTTTAATAATGCACACCAAAATAGCAATCAGTGAATAAGCGGCGCAATACCACTTATTCACTGATTGCTACCTCTCACTACGAGCGCCCCCTAAAGCCACGCAAAGCCTAGGCACAATCCTCATATCCGAGTACCTTCTTGCTGTTGCAAACACAACAAGCAGGCTTACCATCTATTTCTCGGCCAACGGGCCTATGCTAAATAACTTATTTATTTTCAAGCTGTTATCTACTAGACTGTTTTAGACTACCTGCAGCCTACGCAGGGCTGCTTTTATGGCCTACAATAAACCCATTAAGTATGATTATTGACTTTTAGGGGTGCTGGCTTGGATAACACCGCGCAAGGTAACTAAGCTATAAGCCACCCAAAAACATAATAAACAAAGACAGAGCAGCATGACTTCTATCGCACTTAGCGGCCTAGCCAAACGATTAGTCCGCGATGAGCTCATTACCCGTGAGCTTGCGCAACAGGCAACTGATGCCGCACATGAATCTAAACGATCGCTCCCCCTGCATTTAATAGAGGTAGGCGCCAGCGGCGAGGCCATTGCACTAGCCGCCGCTGATGAGTTTGGCTCGCCAGTGCTTAATTTAAGCGCGTTAACACCCTCGCCAACCGTTAAAGATGTAGTCGATAAAAAATTAATTACAAAACACTTTGCACTGCCTATTTTTAAACGGGGTAATCGTTTATTTTTAGCCGTAGCCGACCCGACTAATTTACACGGCCTCGATGAAATAAAGTTTAATACAGGGCTTAGTACCGAAGCTATTGTTGTCGAAGCCGACAAGCTAACATCAGCTATAGAAACCTACCTAAAAGATAACGAAGAAGATCTTTCTGATAGCCTTGGCGGGCTTGATGATGACGCCCTAGAAAACCTCGATTTAGAAGGCACCGAAGGCACCAAACCCGAAGAGACACAAGAGGCTGACGAGGCGCCCATCGTACGCTTTGTGAATAAAATATTATTAGATGCTATTAAAGTAGGCGCCTCTGATATTCACTTTGAACCCTATGAGAAGGTTTACCGGGTGCGCACCCGCACTGACGGTATTCTTAAAGAGGTTGCACGCCCACCCATCAATTTATCCTCTAGATTATCGGCTCGCTTAAAGGTGATGTCGCAAATGGATATTTCTGAGCGCCGTATACCACAAGATGGGCGCATCAAAATGAAGTTATCTAAAACCCGTGCTATTGATTTTCGTGTTAATACCCTGCCCACACTGTTTGGTGAAAAGGTTGTACTGCGAATCCTCGACCCCTCTAGCGCAAAACTCGGCATTGATGCACTGGGCTATGAGGATGATCAAAAAAAGCTCTACTTAGATGCTCTGCACCAACCTCAAGGTATGATTTTAGTTACAGGGCCTACGGGCTCTGGTAAAACCGTATCGCTATATACCGGCCTTAATATCCTTAATACCAAAGAGGTGAATATTTCTACCGCTGAAGACCCTGTAGAAATTAACCTTGAAGGTATTAACCAAGTTAATGTGAATAACAAAGTAGGTCTAGGCTTTGCTGAAGCCCTACGCTCGTTTTTACGACAAGACCCCGATATTGTGATGGTAGGCGAAATACGCGACCTAGATACCGCCTCTATTGCAATCAAAGCGGCACAAACTGGCCATATGGTAATGAGTACACTCCATACCAACAGTGCACCCGAAACATTAACGCGCTTATTAAACATGGGCGTCCCCACATTTAACGTTGCCACTACGGTGAGCCTCATTATCGCCCAGCGTTTAGCGCGGCGCTTATGCCCACATTGCAAACAGCCCGATGAAATACCCGATGCCATATTAAAAGAAGAAGGCATGGATGATATTGGCATACCACGCGCCGAATTTGAGCTTTATAAACCCATTGGCTGCCCCAAATGCACCGATGGCTATAAAGGTCGTGTTGGCGTCTATGAAGTTGTTCGCATCACGCCTGAGATTTCTCGTATTATAATGGAGGGCGGCAACTCGATAGCTATTGCCGATGCCGCCAAGCGCGAAGGCTTCAATGATTTACGTATATCAGCCCTTCGCAAGACCGCCCAGGGGCTTACCAGCCTCGCCGAAGCTAACCGTGTTACCAAGGATTAACCTATGGCCACATCCAGTACCAACCAAGTTTATGCCTACAAAGGCATAGATAAAAAAGGTAAAAAAGTAGAAGGCGAAATGAGCGGTAGCAGCCCTGCCATCATCAAAGCCCAGCTTCTTAAGCAAGGTATACGCGCTAATAATGTGCGCAAAAAACCCAAACCTTTATTTGGCGGCGGCAAAAAAATCACACCGCAAGATATTGCTATTTTTACCCGCCAAATGGCCACCATGATGAAAGCCGGCGTACCCTTGGTGCAAAGCTTTGACATTGTAGCCGACGGCGTCGATAACCCCTCACTGGCTAAACTGATCCGTGATATCCGCGAAGATGTCGCCGCTGGCGGCGGCTTTGCCGCGGCGCTCAGAAAACAGCCCAAGTACTTTGACGAGCTTTTTTGCAACCTAGTAGAGTCTGGCGAGCAGTCGGGTGCGCTCGAAACCATGCTACACCGCATTGCTATTTACAAAGAAAAAACCGAACAACTCAAAGCTAAAATCAAAAAAGCACTCACCTACCCAATTGCCGTAGTGGTGGTTGCAGTTATTGTTACCGGTATTTTACTTGTTAAAGTGGTGCCGCAATTTGCCGAAACCTTTAGCAGCTTTGGCGCCAACCTACCGGCCTTTACATTGTTTGTATTGGGCCTCTCTAATATTGCTCAGGCTTATTGGCTACAATTTTTAGGCGTTTTAGGGGTCACTATTTTTGCACTAGGCAAACTTAAACAAAGCAATAAAAATTTTCGCAATTTACTAGACCGCTTAGTTTTAAAAGCACCTATTGTCGGCAAAATCGTCTACGAGGCAATTGTTGCGCGCTTTGCCCGCACGCTATCGACTACTTTTGCCGCAGGTGTTCCCTTAATTGATGCGCTCACCTCGGTGGCTGGCGCCACAGGCAACAGCATCTACGAAGACGCCACGCTAAAAGTACGCGATGAGGTCTCTACCGGTACCCAGTTAAATGTTGCATTGCGCCACTCGAATGTATTCCCTTCGATGCTATTGCAAATGGCCGCTATTGGTGAGGAGTCTGGTGCTCTAGATGAAATGCTCGATAAAGTAGCAGGTTTCTATGAAGAGTCGGTAGACAATATGGTAGACAACCTCACAAGCTTACTTGAGCCGATGATTATGTCTGTTCTTGGTGTACTTGTAGGCGGCCTCCTTGTTGCCATGTACCTACCTATCTTCCAGCTGGGTAACGTGGTTTGATCAGTATTGAACAATTTATATCGCTACACCAAAGTGCGCCTTGGTTTACCTTTGGTGTAGTATGTGTTTTAGGCTTGATGGTAGGCAGCTTTTTAAATGTTGTTATTTATCGTGTGCCAGTCATGCTATTTAAAGAATGGAAAGAAGCCTGCGATGACATGGCACAAGACCCTCCACAACACCTACCTGAGGGCACCTTTAATTTAGCCAAGCCTAATTCCCGCTGCCCTCACTGCAACACAGCAATTAAACCTTGGCAAAATATTCCGATTATTAGCTACCTCAAACTAAAAGGCGCCTGTGCAAGCTGTGGTAAAAAAATTGCACTGCGTTACCCCTTAGTTGAGCTTTTTACCGGAATGGCGAGTTTTGTTGTCATGTGGCAGCTAGGCGCTACTGCACAAACGGCCATGGCGCTGATTTTAATTTGGGCCCTTATTGCGCTCACTATGATTGATATTGACCATCAACTACTACCCGACAACTTGACCCTACCACTTATGTGGCTAGGCCTACTGTGCAACTTAAATGGCTTATTTACCGATCTTCATAGTGCGGTTATTGGTGCTATGGCTGGCTACCTGAGTTTATGGAGTGTTTATTGGGTATTTAAGCTTGTTACCGGTAAAGAGGGTATGGGCTTTGGCGACTTTAAGTTACTCGCCGCACTTGGCGCGTGGATGGGCTGGCAGCAATTACCGGTTATTATTATTTTGTCATCTTTTGTCGGCGCTGCTTTTGGTATTGCAGGCATGTTACTGGCAGGTAAAAATAAAGAGTGGCGCATTCCTTTTGGCCCCTATCTAGCCATAGCGGGCGCTATTGCGTTTTTTTGGGGAGATAGCATTATTACCCAATATTTAACGTTATCTGGACTGCGATAAGGGCCGCTTTATCGTGCACATTGTTGGCCTAACCGGCGGTATTGGCAGCGGCAAAAGCACCGTTGCTAAACTTTTTACTAAGCTAGGTATCCATAGCGTTGATATGGACGACGTTGCACGCTGGGTTGTTGCCCCAGGCGAGCCAGCGCTTGACCTTATTGCCCAGCATTTTAAGCACCCCAATATACTGTTAGCCAGCGGCGAGCTAAACCGCCCGCTACTGCGTGAGCTTATTTTTAAGGAGCCGTCTCAAAAGGCGTGGCTAGAAACTTTACTCCACCCACTGATAAGGCAGCGTACTCATGAGGCCCTCACCACAGCACCACGTCACACTCACAATGCACATTATGCTCTGCTAGTTAGCCCCTTACTGTTCGAAAAAAAAATAGCCGTCGAGGCTAGTATTGCCATCGATGTGACACCCACAACACAAATACAAAGAGCCAGCTTGCGCGATAGTAATACCCCCGAACAAATACAGCGTATCATGGCATCACAATTCGGGCGCGACACACGCAACGCCAAAGCAGATTTTATCATTGATAACAACCGCTCTTTGATCAATACCCAAGCACAGGTCAATGCGCTACATCATCAATTATTTCATCACTTTAAATAGGTGGCTTGCTCACACCGATACATACAGCACAAACTTGCATCACAACCACTATGCACAGCATTAAGCCTAAATACTTATGACAACAAAAACCTTATCCATCCCTTGCCCAAACTGCAAAAAAACGGTATTCATGACCGAGCAATTCCCCAATCGGCCTTTTTGCTCTAAACGCTGCCAATTAATCGATCTTGGAGAGTGGGCCTCTGAAAGTCGTCGCATTGCCGGCAGCCACAACGACGAAGACGCTGAATTATGGAGCGAAGGCACACCCTGAAAAACCGTGCCCCTTACGTTTGCTCAAGCGTTTATTGCAGCGCCCCAAAAAACAACCAGACAACTAGCTATATAAAATCTATTAAGTAAACGCGCCCTTAAAGTGAGCCCTCTATTTATAGCGCCATTGTGTGCCATATTGATGTGAATAAAGCAGCATCACTATAAACCTGCTAATCATTAAGCAAGCCTTCGAAATACCGCACCACGACACTCAATATGGCATCAAAAAAATCATAACGGCAACCAAAATAACCTAAGGACACCCAGCGCATTACAACGGTATTGATATTTTTTAAAAACACAGCAACATACCAAAAGCCATTCAATGCCCGCACTACCAAATAATAATCGACTTAAAATTAATCGCTTTTTATTAATTAATTCGTTTTATATCACAATGCATCAATGAGAGCCTTATAAACACCTCCTAAATGCACTGAGTCTCATAAGTTAATCATAAAGTGCTATGCACAGTGATCGATACCTGATACATTTTTGCACAATGCAAATTTGCAAACTCGCTACAATAACTGAGTCATCACAAGGAGATCCTAATGCCTATCTGTAAATCTCGCACGCTTGCGCTCGCTATCGGCAGTCTTTTAAGCTGCAACGCTACAGCCAATCAAGCGCCGCCTGCGCTAGAAGAAGTATTAGTGACAGCGACAAAACGAGAACAATCCCTTCAAGATATCCCGCTCTCTGTGGCCGCGGTTACCGGTGAAAAACTGGATGAGATAGGTGTAGAAAACCTTGCTGACTTAACGGTTTTAGTGCCAAATATTCATTTTACCCAAACCGGTATTAGCACCCAAATGCGCATCCGCGGTATTGGTTCAGATAACAGCCAAGGGTTTGAACAATCTGTTGCGGTCTATGCCGATGGTATTTTTCGTGGCCGAGCGCAGCTGTTTAGAGCGCCAATGTTTGATATGGATCGCGTCGAGGTTATGCGTGGCCCACAAAGTACGCTATTTGGTAAAAACAGTATCGCCGGCGCACTCGATTTAATTACAGCCAAGCCCACTCACGACCTCACCGGCTCACTAACCGCCAATTACGAAGCTGAATACGGCACCACCGAATTCACAACTATTGTCTCTGGCCCATTAACAGAGTCTTTACGTGGGCGTATTGCTTTGCGCAAGTATGATGACCCTGGGTACTTTAAAAACACCCACAAAGGGACTGACGAAGTTGAACAAGATATTGCCTCTGGCCGCGTAAGCCTTGAATGGGATGCTAGCGATGACCTCACCGTCAACTATATTGGTGAGCGCAACACCTTTGACACCGATGGCCGCGCCATCGAAATGACGCTTGATGAGCCCTCACTTATTCCGCCAGCGGCCTCCCCCTTTGGTGGCCTGACTTTTTCTCAAATCTTAAATGCTTTTGGCGCTCAAAGTCTTGATGCTGAAGGGTTTGATGGCGAGCAAGATTACACTCGTCAAACAGGGTCACCCGAGTTCAGTAAAAACCGCTCCACCTCTCATACACTCAAAGCGACTTGGGACGTTGAAGGTTACACGCTGACATCGCTAACAGGTGCAGTGAAATATGACTATATTGAGAACTGTGATTGCGATTTCACCCCTACACCTATTTTGGATTTACGCTTAGAAGAAGACTACTCTCAGCTCAGCCAAGAGTTTCGCATAGCATCACCGCTAGGTGAAGATGTAGAATGGCTCGGGGGTATATTTTTCCAAACATATGATCAATATTTTTACGACATACTTCAAATACCTCAAACATCACTCCTGGTCCCACTACTCGCACCTCAAATCCCCACGGCCACCTTACTCGCCAATAGCGGTGCCTCACGTAGCTTTAACCAGTCATCAAATACACAAGCCGTATTTGGTCAGGCCACGTGGAATATTAAAGATGATTTTCGAGTGATTGTGGGTGGCCGCTATACACACGAAAGTAAAAGGAGCGACAAAGAAATAAATGCGGTTAAATTTAATGGCGATGCCTATTCAGATGCCGAGGCTGCTATCGCGTACAATAATGCACTTATTTTTCAATCGCAGGTCTTTAAAACAGATACCGAGCAGCTCAAATTACGCGACCCCAATGCACAAGGTCATGACTTAATCGGTAACAGAAGTGAGTCTGCCTTTACCCCGCTATTAATTGCCCAGTGGGACATCAACGACGATAGCAGTACTTATTTTAGCTATACCAAAGGCTTTAAAGCCGGTGGCTTTGACCCTCGCTCAAACAAGCCCACAGCGTTTGAATTTGAAGAAGAAAAAGCCACTGCCTACGAGCTCGGTTACAAAAGTAGCATATGGGATAACCGCGGCGAAATTAATCTCGCATTCTTTTTAACCAATTATGATAATTTACAAGTTAGTCAATTCGATGGTGCAGTAGGCTTTAACGTAGGCAATGCAAAAGAAACCCGCGTACAAGGCTTAGAGCTTGATGGTCGTGTAGCTATTAGCAACCACCTGACAGCCAGTTATGGATTATCTTTACTGGATTTTGAATACTTAGATTTTAAAAATGGCAACTGCTATTTTAATCAGGTGGGCGTTAAGAACGACGTCGGCATTGAAGAGTGTGATTACACCGGAAAATCAGGTGTTTACACACCCGATTACACCTTTAACTTAGGGTTTGATTATCGTCGCGATGTTGGTCAAAACCTTGAGTTTGCTGCAGTATTAGACACCCAGTTTGTTGATGGCTATCAAGTCCACGTTAACTTAGATCCGAAAGGCGAAATTGACTCGCATACCCTAATAAGCTTGCGCTTACAAATTGGCGCCGACAATTGGCATGCCGCGATTTTAGGACGCAACTTACTCGATGAAGCCGTACTCACTTACTCCGCTAACGCACCGTTATCTGGTGGCAATTTCCAAACGAATACGTTTTATAGTTTTGTCAACCGCCCGCGTACCGTAGCACTTGAGGCAGCCTTTAAGTTTTAGAGGTATTTCATTCGCTGCGTTTAATCTACAAGGCCTGCACATATTGTACAGGCCTTGTCTTTTTTCAATATAAACTCTCGCCATTGGGCTTTTAAGCCATCAAAAAACTGCACACGCCCGTTAATCCCTTCGCCAACACCGGCCAACACCTTAATGGCTTCTAGCGCTTGATAAGCGCCCACAATACCCACTATCGGCGATAACACCCCCGCCTGCGAACAACTTAAGTTTTGCTCGCCCAGCAAGCCGTATAAGCACTGGTAGCATGGCGCTTCTTGGGATTGATTAAATACCGCTATTTGGCCCTCAAATCGAATAGCAGCACCAGAGACTAAAGGAGTTTGACCTTTAACACACGCTGCATTTATCGCACAACGTGTAGCGAAGTTATCGCTACAGTCCACCACAATATCAGCACGAGTTACCTGCGCTTGCAGCGCATCACTTTCGATGCGCTGAGCAATGCACTCAATAGTAACTTGCGAATTCAATGCCATTAATTGCTCCTTGGCCGATGCGACTTTTGTCATGCCTACGCGCCGTTCACAATGCACCACTTGGCGCTGTAAATTACTAATATCAACCACGTCATCATCCACCAATACTAACGCCCCAACACCTGCCGCAGCCATGTACATCGCAGCAGGCGAACCCAGCCCTCCTAGACCAATGATCAATACACGGGCATTTTTGAGGGCCAATTGCCCAGCCACATCAAATTGTGGTAATAATATTTGGCGGCTATAACGTGCCAGCTCTAAATCAGTCAGTTCAGGAATCATAAAAAATGTGCGTTAATCGCCAATGTAAGAGGAATGAAGCTCAGTCGCCAGATACTGGGTACCAGAGCTATATAGACAGCCAATACGAATAGGTAAAAGCAAAAGGTAACTCTTTAACCAAACTAAAAAGTCTCACCCCATCAGGTACTAATCAATGATTTTCTGGGGGGTTAAAACATCGGAGCATTTATATAGCAGCTATGGATGGCTTGAACGGCTCGGTCATATTCATAGTTTGGCAACTATAACCGATAGCCGCCCGTTACCCTCGGGTTGCCGCCGTAATCATTATGGGTCGCCACCTGCGCAAACCCCGTCAGTGTTAAATACTCACGGACTTTAACCGCTTGCTGGTAGCCATGCTCTAACCACAACGCACCACCCGTCTTTAATAGGTGATGCGCAAGATCAATAATGGTGAATAAATCACAATAGCCTTGCCTACCGGCAACAAGTGCACTTAAAGGCTCAAACCGCACATCGCCTTGCGCTAGGTGCGGATCGGCCTCATCAATATACGGAGGGTTACTCACAATGCAGTCAAACGGCGGCTGGCTTTTCACATGTGCCAACCAAGTATCATCAAGCCAACCGCCACGCTGTACGGTAATATTTTTACCTAAAGCCTTGGCGTTACGCTTCGCCAACAAGACAGCCTGAGCACTTTGATCAACGGCCGTCACGTCAGCGCTAGGTATTTCACTGGCTAATGCCAATGCTATCGCGCCTGTACCTGTGCCTAAGTCCAAAATTCGAGGAGCAGAGATATTAAAAGCATGCAGTGACGTTAACGCCACCTCAACCAATACCTCAGTATCGGGCCTGGGAATCAGCGTTGTATTATCCACCATTAAAGGGAGGGACCAAAACTCGCGCTGCCCCGTGATATGCGCTACGGGCTCGCCGGTCATTCTGCGTGCCAACATGGCTTCAAAGCTAGCCGTGACTTGGGGTGTTAACGCGCGCTCGGGCCACGTATAAAAATACGTACGATCAAACCCACTCGCAGCAGTCAATAACAACTCCGTATCAAGCCTTGGTGAATCAGACACACCAACCAAGCGCGCCGCTTGGCGCAACACCTCAGCAATGGTCATCGCTTACTCAGCTAAAGCGGCAAGCTGATCTGCTTGATACTCATTGACCAACGGCTGTACGACATCACCTAATTGGCCCTGCATAATTTCATCTAATTTATATAACGTTAAATTGATACGGTGATCAGTAACGCGACCCTGTGGATAGTTGTACGTTCGGATACGCTCCGATCGGTCGCCACTGCCCACTAAGTTTTTACGCTCATCCGACATTTCTTTCGCCGCTTTTTCTTCGGCACTGTTGGCAAGCTTTGAGGCTAATAACGACATCGCCTTAGCACGGTTCTTATGTTGCGAGCGCTCATCTTGACACTCAACAACTACACCGCTGGGCAAATGTGTTAAGCGAATAGCCGAATCGGTTTTGTTAACGTGCTGCCCACCGGCACCACTGGCGCGAAAAGTATCAACGCGCAAATCGGCTTTATTAATAGAAATTTCATCCATTTCATCGGCTTCTGGCATCACCGCGACAGTACAGGCCGAGGTATGAATACGCCCTTGTGACTCAGTCGCTGGCACCCGCTGCACACGGTGCGCACCCGATTCAAATTTGAATTTAGAATAAACGCCGGTGCCAATAACCCGAGAGATGATTTCTTTAAAGCCGCCATGATCTCCTTCATTTTGTGAAATCACTTCAAGTTGCCAGCGCTGGGCTTCGGCATAACGGCTATACATGCGAAATAAATCGCCAGCAAATATGGCTGCCTCATCTCCACCGGTACCGGCGCGAATTTCCAAGTAAACATTTTTGCCATCACGCGGGTCTTTAGGCAATAAAAGCTTCTGCAACTCAAGCTCTAAAGGCTCTATTTGCTGTTGAGCTTCGCTTAATTCCTCTTGCGCCATTTCGCGCATTTCGGGGTCAGACTCCTCTAGCATGCTGCGCGCATCATCCATATCGCTTTGGATTTTTTCATACTTTTCAAAGCATAAAACAACAGGCTCTAGCTCGGCATATTCTTTAGAAAGCTCACGGAATTTATTTTGATTACTGATAACTTCGCTATCGCCGAGCAAAGCGCCAACTTCTTGGTAGCGCTCAGCCAAAGTTTGTAATTTTTCCAGAATACTGGGTTTCATGGTTTCTCGCTGTTTAAATCTATGTTCTGGCCCTTTGAATCATTCGTAGCCGGTAGGGTATCGGTACCTACATCTAACTCAAACAATGCTTGGAAGGTATTAATCGCATCAAAATCGCCCTCAGCGCCCGCTTTACGCAGCTTGGCAGTAGGCTTATGCATTATTTTATTGGCTAAATTACGTGCCAATTGATTGAGTGCGTCGCTAGGCTCAACACCACTTTGTAACAGTTTTAGAGCTTTTTCTAGCTCTGTTTCGCGCAGCGCATCAACCGAGGCCCTAAAAGCTTTAACCGTTGCGACAGCATCTAAGCTATTAAGCTCTTTTTGATAGCGCCCAACACCTTCCTCGATAATCTCGGTGGCAATTTCAGCAGCCTGCTCGCGTGAACGCATATTTTCGTCGATAACCTCCTTTAGGTCATCAACGGTATACAAATAAACATCGTCCAATTCACCCACTTGGGCTTCGATGTCACGCGGTACAGCAATATCCACCATAAAAATCGGCTTGTGGCGCCGCCGCTTAAGTGCCGCCTCTACTGCACCTTTACCTAAGACAGGCAATTGGCTTGCAGTACTGGAAATCACAATATCAGCTTTGTGTAAATGCTCGGGAATTTCAGCGAGCAATATCGCTTCACCGCCAAACTCTTCTGCCAACCGTGCCGCATTCGCCAAGGTACGGTTAGCCACAATAATTTTTTTGAGTCCTTGCTTGGCGAGATGCTGCGCCACTAACTCAATGGTTTCACCTGCGCCAATGAGCAAAGCGGTGTCATTTTTTAAATCAGAAAATATTTGCTGCGCCAATGTCACCGCCGCATAAGCAACCGAGACAGGGTTTTCACCAATCGCCGTTTCTGAGCGCACACGCTTGGCCACCGAAAACACCTGATGAAAAGCGTTGTGCAACCCACTTTTTAAGCTGCCCGCTTCATTGGCTGTCGCGTAAGCCGATTTCATTTGCCCCAGTATTTGCGGCTCACCCAATACTAACGAATCTAACCCACTAGCGACCTTCATCATGTGGCGGGCGGCGTCTGCACCTTCATGCACATAGTGGCAAGGCTCTAAAGCCTCTAAAGGCGTGTTATGAAACTCAGACAACCAACCAAGCAGTTTTTGCCCACCTTGGGTATCGTCAGTAATATTGGCATAGATTTCGGTGCGATTGCAGGTCGATAAAATCGCCACCTCTTGCAATGTTTTACCACTACTGGCTTCACGAAGTGCGGCCGCCATTTGCTCCGGCGAAAAAGCCACAGCTTCACGCACGTCGACAGAAGCCGTATTGTGATTTATTCCCAAAGCAATCAGGGTCATAAGGGAGGTCACTTACACCAAATTAATCATTAAAAGGTTGGCTTTAACCCCCCATCACAGAGTGTCTGCCAAGCAAAGCGGTCTATTGTCTGCGCAAGCGGGCAAGCTGACAAGTGGTATGGCGACAAATTGTGGCGTTATACGCTATTCCACAAGACAAAAAGTCACTATTACAGGGTCTAATATACCGCGCTAAAAACACAAAACCGTTATTTAAAAACATAAAACGTCTCAAAACGACAAAGGAGCGAAATAAAACCCTCATTATCTATGCTAAAACTATACAGATGCCTGTTATAGTTTTAGCGCTACTCAAATTATAGTTTTAGTTCTACCCAAAAACCTGTGATTCAAGAGCAATGCCTTTTATAACATAAGCGCAATCATCACCATACGGCCTCCAGTGAACTGTTACAGCTCGGCCATATTAACTACCGCTGTGTCTGCGCGATCGCAATAGTGTAAGGCCATCGATTTACCAAAGGTTTCAATTTTGTCTAACTTTTTTGCATATATTACCGCCGCCAAGCAACCTCGTAAGGTGAGTATTGGCTCACTAGCTATCCGGCGACTACCGATGACATCACTGTCAATAGTATCACTGTCAGTGTTATCACTCTGGATTGCTGGTTGCGCAAGCCAACTACCCGCTAAGACTGTGCACATAGAGACTGCCCCCCCTCCCATTGTAGAGCCCGTTGAGCCCTTCAGCACAGAAACTTTATACTCACTCATGGTAGCAGAGCTTGCCGGTAGCCGAGATCGCCTCGATATCATGTTGAGTAATTACATAAAACAAGCGATTGATACTCAAGATGTCGGCGTCACCGAGCGCGCCGCCCACTTGGCCAACTTTGTCCGCGATAGCGAAGCCACCTTACAAATGGCCAATCAATGGGCCGCTTTAGCACCGCACAACACGCAAGCACGCTATATGGCGATGGCGGCTTTATCCGATGCTGGTCGCTATTTTGAAGCCTTTGAGCATGGCCGCTACCTCTTGAATCACAGCGCTCAAGCCATACAAGCCCCAAAAAAAGCTCACGATACACAAACAGAATCCGCGCACTCATCCCCGTCAGTCACTGAACCCACACCGCAATATAGCGCGCATGGCCTAGACGCCTTAGCAGTCAAAGCCACCAACTCTGATGCCAGCCAAGAAACACTCGAGGCCCTGTTAAAACTGTATACGCCTTTGCGCGAGCAATACCCACAGGAGGCTGAACTGGCTCTTGCCGTAAGCTTTTTAGAGTACCCCCTCGATCGGTTGCCTCAAGCACTCGCCAATGCGAAATCTGCTCAAAAGCTGCGCGCTGACTATCAGCAGGCCTATATACAAGAATTGCGCGTTTTGGGCGCACAAAACCCAGAAATCGCCCAAAAGCGCCTTGGCGAAATCGTTCAGCGCTTCCCCAATAACCAACGCCTACGCCTGCAATATGCACGCAACCTTACGCAAAACGATCTCTCGGGCGCAACAGTACAGTTTGAGGAGCTCCTCAAGCAGGCGCCCGGTGATGGTAATATTCAACTTGCGCTGGCGCTCACTTACTATCAGCTTGACAACCTCGATGCCGCAAAAATGCATTTTACTCCTCTTACCAGTCTCACCAGCGCCCGCCCCCAAGCACATGCTGATACAGAGCCTGATATGGTCAGCCTCATTGCGGCCACGCCAGCGCAAACGGCCACCGCCTATTATTACCTAGGCAAAATAGCACAGCAGCAAGATGCACCTTTAGAGGCTATCGAATATTATGTCCGCGTATTGCCAAGCAAAGAATTCTTCCCTGCTCTAGCGCAAGCTGTCAGCCTAATGCATCAGCATCAGCAACAACAAGCCGCACTGCAACTGCTACTTGGGCATCAATTAACCGCAGATGAGGGCTATCAAGAAGGCATTCACCTGCTGCTGGCCGATCACTATCGCAGTCAGGGTCTTTTAGATCAGGCCAAGCAAACGCTTAGCGACGCAATCCAGCAATTTCCTCGGTCGCAGCACTTGCTTTTTAATCGCGCTATGATATTTGTCACACTCAATAATATGGTACTGGCTGAAAACGACCTACAAACCATACTCGCAATCAACCCCGATAATACCGACGCCCTTAATACGCTAGGGTATATCTTGGTCGATGCCAATACACGTCTAGAAGAGGGTAAAAGCTATATCGAACGCTCTTTAAACCTTGCGCCCAACAACCCTGCTACCATCGATAGCTTGGGCTGGGCTTACTACCGCCTAGGTCAATATGCCAAGGCTACCGCATTACTCAAACAAGCTTTAAAACTCATGCCTAGCGATGAAATTGCCGCACACTTAGGTGAAGTACTCTGGGTAAGCGGGCAAAAAGATTCTGCTCTCGCCGTTTGGAAACAAGGCCTAGCGCTCAACCCACGCAGTGCACATATTCATCAGCGCTTAAAAGAATTTAATCTTTTGAGCGAGTCTTAAATAAACCTTAGGGCGCTGCACGACTATGACGCAGCGGCGCCTTTATGGAAGTTTTATATTGACTTTGACAGGCACTAACACCGACATCCACCTCTTACAGGGTTAAACACATGCGCTTTTTACTGCTCTTGCTTGCTATCAGCTTAGCGGGCTGTCAATCTTTCAACCCACAAAAAAACACCTCTAGCTCACTCCAACCCATCGACCCCGCTGTTGCTATTTTGGCTCAAAAACACCGCAAAAAGCTGGCAAAGTTCAATAAATGGGTAGCAAAAGGCAAAATCAAGATTTCGGCTCAAGGCGACCCTAACAGCGCATCATTTGAATGGCAGCAATTTAATAATAATTATGACATTAACTTTTTTGGGCCTTTTGGTTATGGCAATAGCTGGCTACGCCGTACCTCAAAAGGCGTAACACTCGAAGTTCCCGAGCGCCCACCACAACGTGCGAGGACCGCCGAACAACTACTCCAACAAACCGTCGGCTGGCAAGCGCCCATTAGCGACCTGCAATACTGGATCAAAGGCCTACCAGCACCTCAAGGCGTTGTAGACAAGCAACACTTCACCCAGCATGGGGCGCTTAGTCAACTTCAGCAGCAAGGTTGGGACCTTGCGTTTAGCCGCCATCAACACTACCAAGACCTCTGGCTACCGGGTAAAGTAGTTGCGAGCCGCCAAGGCGTGACCGTTTTAGTGATTATTAAACAATGGACTCAACCGTAAATGTCAGCGATAAATACCCCTTTAACATTACCAAGCCCTGCTAAGCTGAATTTATTTTTACATATTAACGGTCAGCGCGAAGACGGTTATCACTTACTGCAAACAGTCTTTCAACTTTTGGATTATGGCGATGAACTCAGTTTTACGAGCAATACCACCGGCGAGCTAACGCTCACACCTGAGATGGTCGGGGTACCCAACGCTCAAAATCTGATTATCAAAGCTGCCCACTTACTGCAAAAATACATTAAGCAAAAAAATACACAAAAAAAGCACTTCAAACCGTCACATCAGCAAAGCAGCTGCGCACAGCTGGGAGCAAACATTACGCTCATCAAGCGCTTACCTATGGGTGGCGGCATTGGTGGCGGTAGCTCTAATGCCGCGACTACGCTACTCGGACTTAATAAGCTGTGGAACGCAGGACTTAGCCTAGATGAACTCGCGGCACTGGGCCTGACACTGGGCGCTGACGTCCCTGTATTTATCCATGGGCGCAGCGCTTGGGCTGAGGGGATTGGCGAAAAAATCACGCCCGTTGATTTACCCGCCAAGTGGTTTGTCGTCCTTCGCCCTGATGTTCATATCTCTACTGCTGAAATTTTTTCAAAAAAAAGTTTGACAAGAGATACTCCGATCATTAAAGTGGCGGCCTTCCTTGAGGGGGACAACGAAAACGACAGATCAAACGTCAAAAACGATTGTCAAGATGTTGTTATTAAACATCACCCAAAAGTGAAGCAAGCGGTTGATTGGCTTAGCTCTTTTTCGCCAGCGCAGCTTACAGGAACAGGGTCCTGCGTATTTGCAGCCTTTGACAGTGAAGCAAGTGCGAGAAATGTATTAGCTAGCAAACCTGAAAACATTGAAGGCTTTATTGCCAAGGGTGTTAACAGATCGCCGCTACACGCATTGATATAAATGTGCATCTACTGGGATGTCGCCAAGTGGTAAGGCAGCAGGTTTTGATCCTGCCATTCGCAGGTTCGAGTCCTGCCATCCCAGCCAATTTCTCTAGCTTTCCTCTACTGTGAATTACTGCAGTTGCTGCAAATCCCTGATTAATCATTTGATGTTTAACCGATATACAAGGTGATCACGTGCCTGATTTGATGGTTTTTACCGGAAACGCTAATCCCGATCTCGCTCAAAAAATAGTTGACCAGCTAGGCATCCCTCTAGGGGACGCGACAGCCTCACTGTTTTCTGATGGTGAAATTTCTGTAGAAATCAACGAAAATGTTCGCGGTCGCGACGTTTTTATTGTGCAGTCTACCTGCGTTCCAACGAACGATAACATCATGGAATTGTTATTGATGGTTGACGCTCTTCATCGCGCTTCAGCAGGTCGCATTACCGCTGTTATCCCCTACTTTGGTTACGCCCGCCAAGATCGCCGTGTGCGCTCGGCTCGCGTACCCATTAGTGCGCGTCTTGTCGCTGATATGATGGCAACCGCTGGCGTTGACCGCGTATTGACCGTTGACCTACACGCCGAGCAAATCCAAGGCTTTTTTGATGTGCCAGTCGATAACGTTTACGGGTCATCTGTTTTGCTCAACGATATCGAGCAGCAAGGCTTTGAAAACCTCACAATTGTCTCTCCTGATATCGGTGGCGTTGTGCGTGCACGCGCCGTTGCCAAAGAAATGGGCGTTGATCTTGCTATTATTGATAAGCGTCGCCCTAAGGCCAATGTAGCCGAGGTCATGAATATTATTGGTGAAGTCGAAGACCGAACCTGTTTATTGGTCGATGATATGGTCGATACTGCAGGCACACTCTGCCACGCAGCCGCCGCCCTTAAAGCCCATGGCGCACGCCGAGTAGTGGCATATTGTACGCACCCTATTCTTTCGGGCCCTGCTGTTGAGCGCATTGCGCAGTCAGAGCTAGACGAGCTCGTGGTGACAGACTCTATCCCACTAAAAGCGGCATTGCGTGAACACGGTAAAGTCAGGCAACTCACACTAGCACCTATGCTAGCCGAAGCCATGCGGCGCATTAGCAATGAAGAATCTTTAAGCGCAATGTTCCGCTAGGGCACGATAAAAACGCCCCAAAGAGCATTAATAACCCGCTGATATCTTATCGGCATTTTAAATCGTAGTGCGCAGGTCGCGGCGCACTACACATACTGAGGATACACCCATGTCTACTGAAGACTTTAAAGTTATCGCATCATCTCGCGAATTGTCAGGGAAAGGTGCGAGCCGCCGCCTGCGTCGCGAGCAAGGCTTATTGCCTGCTATCATTTACGGTGGCGACAAAGCCCCGCAAAGCGTTACACTAGTGCATAAAGATCTCATCAAGCATTTAGATAGCGAAGCGTTTTACTCGCACATCATTACCATCGAAGTTGATGGCACAGCGGAAAGCGTTATCCTAAAGGACCTACAACGCCATCCTGCTAAGCCGGTTATTTTACACGCTGACTTTTTACGCGTATCAGCCGATAGCGCGATTACCGTCAGCGTACCTTTGCACTTCGTTAACGAAACAACTAGCAAAGGCGTTAAAGTGGGTGGCGGTATCGTTAACCACACCATGACTCAGCTAGATATTTCTTGTCTACCAGGCCAATTACCTGAGTACATCGAGGTGGACTTGATTGATGTTGAAGTGGGCCAAACCGTTCACATTTCCGACATCAAACTGCCCGAAGGCGTTAGCTCTGTTGCATTAAGTCACGGCGCAGACCACGACCTACCTGTAGCATCAATCATTAAGCCTAAAGGCGTTAGTGATGACAGCGATGCCGAAGAAGAAACCACAGAAGCATAAGTATTGAGAGGCTGACCAATTGTGAAAGCACCTGTTCAGCTTATTGTGGGCCTGGGTAATCCGGGCTCACAATATCAACACACCCGCCACAACGCTGGCGAAGACTTTGTGACCGAGCTATGCCATAAATATGGCGGCACACTCACAAGTACACCTAAATTTTTTGGTCATAGCGCGCGCATCAACATTCACAACCGCGATATTCGACTATTAGTGCCCACCACCTACATGAACCTTAGCGGCAAAGCCGTCGGTGCAATGTGCCAGTTTTACAAAATACCTGCAGAAGCTATTTTAGTGGCCCACGACGAGCTCGATCTTGCTCCGGGTATCGCCAAACTTAAAGTCGGTGGCGGTCACGGCGGCCACAATGGTTTACGCGATATGATAAGCGCCTTAGGCAACAACAAAGATTTTGCTCGCTTACGCCTCGGTATTGGCCACCCAGGCCATGCCAAGCTGGTGGCTGATTTTGTGCTCAAAAAAGCCCCGCAACAAGAGTTCGCCCTAACACAAGACGCTATCGGTCATGCCCTAAACGTCATGCCCGACATTGCCGCTGGCCACTGGGAAAAAGCTATGAAAGAGCTACACACCCAAGCAAAGTAGCCCGCACATAATTTAATATCATCCACTTTTAGATAACACCAGCCTTACAGGACATCATCATGGGTTTTAAATGCGGTATTGTTGGCCTGCCCAACGTCGGAAAATCTACTTTATTCAACGCGCTGACTCAATCAGGCATCGCCGCCGAAAACTTCCCGTTTTGCACCATCGAGCCTAACTCAGGGATTGTTGCAGTGCCCGATCCTCGCCAAGAAGCCATCAGCGCATTGGTTAACCCCGAAAAGCAAATCCCCACTACGATGGAGTTTGTTGATATTGCAGGCTTGGTCGCCGGTGCTTCTAAAGGTGAAGGGCTGGGCAATCAGTTTTTAGCAAATATCCGTGAAACCGAAGCAATTGCGCACGTTGTACGCTGCTTTGATGACGAAAATGTCATTCATGTTGATGGCGCCATCAACCCTGAGAACGATATCAGCACCATCAATACTGAGCTTGCGCTATCAGACTTAGACACTGCCGAAAAAGGCATTCAACGCCTAGCCAAGCTAGCCAAAGGTCAAGACAAGCATGCAATAAAAATGAAAGCGCTGCTCGAAAAAATATTACCTCATCTCAACGAAGCCCTCCCGCTTCGCTCACTCACAACGCTTACAGATGATGAGTTAACCGACCTTAAAGCCTTAAATTTTTTAACCTTAAAGCCCACTATGTATATTGCTAACGTGCAAGAAGATGGCTTTGAGAGCAACCCGCATCTAGACAAAGTGCGTGAGATTGCCGCCAGCGAAAATGCCATGGTCGTGCCTATTTGCAACAAGCTAGAGGCGGAAATCGCCGAACTTGAGGCTGATGAAGTGGCCGAGTTTTTAGAAGACTTAGGCATGGAGGAGCCGGGCCTAAACCGCGTTATTCGCGCAGGTTACGAGCTGCTCAACCTACAAACCTATTTTACAGCCGGCGTTAAAGAAGTGCGCGCATGGACAATTCCTGTTGGCGCAACAGCCCCTCAAGCAGCCGGTGTTATTCATACCGACTTTGAAAAAGGCTTTATTCGTGCAGAGACCATTGCCTATGATGATTTCATTGAATACAAAGGTGAACAAGGGGCAAAAACTGCTGGCAAAGCACGCAAAGAAGGTAAAGACTATATCGTTAAAGACGGCGATATTATGCACTTTCTGTTTAATGTTTAATGTTTAGCGCCACTATTGAGCCAAGCTGAAAAAATTCACCCGATAGGGGTAGGGTACTGATGAATTATTTTCTGGGCATTTAAACGCTGGAAGTACTCATAAACGCTAGAAGTGCTCATAAACGCTAGAAGTACTCATTAAGCAACGAACACAATAAGCAGATATAAAAAAACCACCCTTTAGGTGGTTTTTTTATATCTGCTTATTGGAAAGCCAACCCATTTCGGTCTCATTACATAGGCTTTGCAATTTTAACGCCTATTTCCTATAGCACCTACTCTCGCTCTTCAAGCTGCGCTTCGATTTCGCCCACGCTGGTATGTCGCACATCCATACCATGAACCAAGTAAATAACATGCTCGGCAATATTGCGAGCATGATCGCCAATACGCTCCAATGAGCGCAGAGCCCAAATAATATTCATAACACGTGTAATTGAGCGCGGATCCTCCATCATGTACGTTGCCAGCTCACGCATGGCAGACCCATAATCGCGATCGACTTGCTTATCGCCTTTAACAACCTGAATAGCTGTTTGTACATCAAAGCGAGCAAAAGCATCGAGTGATTGATTGACTAACGCTTGCACGCTGTTGCCGATATGGCGTAGCTCAACAAAACCACGTGGCGAGGTTGCACCGCCGGCATCGTTTAGCGCAATCGCCATATGAGCAATTTTATCAGCCTCATCGCCCATGCGCTCTAGATCACGGTTAGCCTTAGTTACCATCAGCACCAAGCGTAAATCAGAAGCTGCTGGCTGGCGGCGTGCCAAAACCAGTGTACACTCTTCATCTAAGGCCACTTCGCGGCGGTCAATTTCATCTTCGGTACGCAATACCTTTTCGGCGAGCTCACTATCGGCAGATTCAATCGCGCGTACTGCATCCGCTACCTGCTCTTCGACCAAGCCACCCATTTCTAGTAAATGCTCGCGCAAGTGCTCTAAATCGGTGTTGAATTGGCGAGATATGTGTTGGTCAATATGAAGATTTTCCATGATGTTACCTAAAAAGTACGTCAGTCATTGATTAAAAAGGCTGCCGTTTAAATAAAATTGAATGAGCCACCCAGCATTACATAAGTTTAAGCAAGCATTCAAGACTAAAACCCAACAAACATCAAATAATGGCAGCTATTTTAACCAAATCGACCAGTAATATAAGCCTCTGTGAGCTCATGATCAGGGTTTGTGAAGACTTTCTCGGTTTCGTTAACCTCGACGAGACGCCCTAAATGAAAGTACGCCGTGCGATTTGAAACACGTGCCGCCTGCTGCATAGAGTGCGTTACAATTGCGATCGTAAAGTTTTGGCTTAATTCGGCAATCAACTCTTCGATTTTGGCTGTTGCAATAGGATCAAGTGCCGAGCAAGGCTCATCCATTAGAATCACTTCAGGGCTTACCGCAATTGTGCGCGCAATACATAAGCGCTGCTGCTGCCCGCCCGAAAGACCTGTACCAGGTGACTCTAAACGGTCTTTAACCTCTTCCCATAGGCCAGCTTTGCGCAAACTAGACTCAACCACATCATCAAGGTCAGCACGGCGATTCACCAACCCATGAATACGCGGACCATACGCCACGTTATCATAAATAGACTTTGGGAATGGATTGGGCTTTTGAAACACCATACCTACGCGTGCGCGCAAAGGCACTACATCTAATTTACTGTCATAGATATCCATACCATCGAGCTGGATACTACCCTCTACACGGCAAATATCAATCGTATCGTTCATGCGGTTTAAGCAACGTAAAAAAGTTGACTTACCGCAACCAGAGGGCCCAATTAAGGCCACTACTTGGTTTTCAGCAATATCTAAGTTCACATCAAATACGGCTTGCTTTTGATCGTAATGCACATTGACATTACGCATAGCCAACTTGGCGTTTTGCGCCAAAGGCTTACCCACAGTTTCGGTGATGCTTTCGGCGATTTCGGTTGGGGATCTTTTAGCATTCATTGCATTCGATTCTGTTTTAGTTGTCTTTTTAGTACGCTCCACCTGCACAGTTTTGGCAGTCGGGGCTTTTGATTCAATAACGGTATCTTGCATTTTATTACACCTTTAGGATACAAGAGGGGAAATATGACGAAGCGTTGAGCTAAATGATACTTCCCGCATTATTTACAGACCACGCCTACCAACGGCGCTCTAAACGCTTGCGCAGTAATACCGCCATAGCATTCATAAACATCAAGAACATGAGCAGCACCATAATAGCGGCTGATGTTTTTTCGACAAACGCGCGCTCTGGGCTATCAGACCACAAGAATATTTGCACAGGCATCACCGTTGCAGGGTCTGTAATGGCTCCGGGTACATCCATAATGAAGGCAACCATACCAATCATTAATAGCGGTGCGGTTTCGCCTAGCGCCTGCGCCATGCCAATAATAGCTCCGGTGAGCATACCCGGCATTGCTAAAGGCAGCACATGATGCAAAATCATTTGCATTTTTGACGCACCAATACCTAATGCCGCCTCACGAATACTCGGGGGTACCGCTTTTACCGCTGCGCGGCTGGAAATAATAATCGTGGGCAGAGTCATTAACGTTAAAACAATACCGCCAACTAGCGGAATCGAGCGCGGCATTTCGAATAGGTTAATAAAAATGGCCAAACCTAATAAACCGAAAATAATCGACGGTACGGCGGCTAAGTTATTGATATTCACTTCAACAAAGTCGGTTAAACGGTTTTTAGGTGCATACTCTTCGAGATAAATTGCCGCCGCGACCCCCACAGGGAACGACAGCAATAATGTCACCATCATGGTCAGCAAACTGCCCATAATAGCGCCTCGAATACCAGCCATTTCAGGCTCGCTCGAATCGCCACTGGTAAAAAATCGCGTGTTGAAAATAGTACGAATCTCTTGCTTATCAATTAAATCTTGAACCCACTGCTGCTGTTTGTCGCTCATGCGCTCAGCATAAGGTACTGATGACAAGCTTTTGTAATAGGTGTCGATATCGTCATCAGCCAATATCCAGACATCAATAGAGGTATCGAGTAAATCAGGGTCTGCCGCTAACTGGTCACGTAAGTCGTAGGTCGCGCCAACACTGATCATGCTGTAGAGCGCACGCTTTTCTTTGCGCCCAGTGGCATCGGGAAAGCGCTCTTTAAGCGCATTGCGAATCACACCGGTGTAGTTACCAGCCAAGATTTCATCGGGGTTAGTCGCGTCATACACCTCGAGCACATCCGAGTCGAGCTCTAGGGTTAAGGCAACCTGTGTTGTTTTAAAACCACTTAAACCACCGCCAAAAATCTCAACAAACAAGACAAGCAACGCGCACAAACCAAACAAAACAGAGGCCAAGCCGTACGCTTTAAAACGCCTTTCGGAGGCATAGCGCTTAGCTAAACTTTTTTGTACCAGCGCGGCTTGCTGAGATAAAGGCTTACTATTATTAGGGCTAGTCATACTGCTCTCGATATTTCTTAACAATGTGAAGGGCAAAATAGTTCAAGCTCAGAGTGACCAAAAACAGCATCAATCCCAGAGCAAAAGCCGCCAGTGTTTTAGGGCTATCGAACTCTTGGTCACCAACGAGTAAGGTGACAATTTGTACTGTTACCGTAGTAACAGAGTCAAGCGGGTTCAGTGTTAAGTTGGCGGCTAAACCTGCCGCCATTACCACAATCATGGTTTCACCAATCGCACGTGAGGCCGCTAATAAAACGCCACCAACAATACCTGGCAGCGCAGCCGGAATCACCACTTGCTTGATCACCTCTGAACGTGTCGAACCCAAGCCTAACGCACCGTCACGCAAAGATTGCGGTACGGCATTAATCACATCATCAGACAAAGACGATACAAATGGAATAATCATGACGCCCATAACAAGCCCCGCCGCTAATGCGCTTTCAGAGCTAATGGGCAACCATTGATCCAAACCAATACTCAGGCCCATATCGCGAATAAAAGGCGCCACTGTTAAAGCAGCAAAAAAGCCATATACCACCGTAGGAATACCCGCCAATACCTCGAGCATTGGTTTAATAATGTCACGTATACGTGAACTGGCATATTCAGATAAGAAAATTGCCGTCATCAAACCGCAAGGTACGGCAATAATTAAGGCAATTAGGGCAATTAACAAAGTGCCGGTAAATAAAGGAATAGCGCCAAAACTGCCGGAGCTTCCTTCTTGGTCGGCACGAATAGCCATTTGCGGGCTCCACTCTAGACCAAACAAAAAGTCAATAGGCGATACCATGGCAAAGAAGCGGATCGACTCAAATAGCACCGATACAACAATGCCGATCGTCGTTAAAATCGCGAGACTAGAACACAAAAACAAAAAGCTTCTAAAGACGCGCTCCACCTGATAGCGCGCCTTGAGCTGTGGATTGATGCGTGACCACACCACAATTGATGTGCCGAGAGCACACGCTAACACCAAGCCCGTTAAGGCCCAGCGGCTAATCGACTGCATGGAATGTAAATGCTGAGCGGCTGCCACCATATAATCAGGTGCACTCTCGGAGCCTGCCGCATCAACCGATACATTGTAAATTTGGTTAAAGAGTAAATTAAGATTACCACCGACACTCTCTGCTGCTTCAGCAGGTAAAGTCGCAATAATTGCGCTTCGAATAATCGCGTCATCAAACAAAGACCACACGGCGAAGACTAAAAAGCTGGGAATGGCGCACCACAAAGCAGTCAATGCACCATAATAGAAAGGTAAAGAATTTAAAAAACGTATGCCGCCAACATTTTGCGAAATAGCAACCGAGCGCGAGCGCCCCACTACAAAGGCAATAATGCCCAACACAAAAATAGCAATAACAAGTACTGAAGATTCCACAGTCGTTACACCTAACCTAAATGCAAAAAAATAGCCCACAATTCATAGGGGCTATTCTCGGGGATGATAATGTCAGCTTGATGACGATTAACGCTTTAATAAGGTACTGAGACATAACAAGGTACACCGTAAGTTTATACATTGATTGTCCAAACCCTTGTGTATTGAGTTCGTAACGATTTCAGACATACCGGCATAGACACCATTGCCTCGATTTGCCCAAGCCATCGATGGGCGTCATTAAAACGCCCTGACGTAATGCCCAGCAAAACCCATAACACCCTTCCGGGTGAAACCTGCCGCTTGACTGAATAGTTACTTTAATCCTTATATTATGCTTTCAATACATTATTTGCGCTAACTACGTTATGCAAGAGTCACCAGCTACTACCGCCGTCCTTGTAAGTTTATGCCGACATTCGCTGGTCAGTCGACGACCAATCAGCGAATTGTAACAAAAATGTCATACAACGGTAAATTTTGGGCGCAACATTAGCATAGTTTTTCTATTTACAGTGAAAGAGATTGTAGGTTCTTAACACTGGCGCCAACTTTAGCGCGCTCAGCATCAGATAAAGGAATTAAACCTTTCTCGGTCAAATAACCTTCTTCACCCCAAGCACGGTCATGGGTAAACTCAGCCAAAAATTCTTCAATACCAGGAATAACGCCAACATGGGCTTTTTTCACATAGAAGTATAAAGGGCGAGAAACCACATAGCTGCCATCAGAAATACTTTCAAAAGTAGGGGCTTGACCACCCACTTTTGCCGCTTGTACTTTATCAGCATTTTGGTCAAGGAAGCTAAAACCAAAGATGCCCAAAGCTTGTGCGTTTTCGCTCAACTTACGTACAATTAAGTTATCATTTTCGCCCGCTTCAACATAAGCGCCATCTTCACGAACACCGTGACACAAGGCTTTGTACTTGCTTTTGTCTGTTTTCTTCATGGCTTTGATCCAGCCAAACTGCTTACAACCACCTTCCATCGCTAGCTCAACAAATGCATCACGCGTACCTGAAGTGGGCGGCGGACCAAGTACTTCAATTTTAGTCGCAGGCAAGACAGGGTTAACGTCTTTCCATGTTTTATAGGGGTTTTCAATTAAAGTCTCTTTGCCATCGGGACTCGGTACATATTTAGCCAAGCCCAAGAAGATATCTTTCAGGCTTAAAGTCATTGGCTTAGCCTTGATAGAGTTTGCCAATACAATACCGTCATAACCAATCAACACTTCAACAATGTCTTTTACGCCATTCGCTTGGCAGTCTTTATATTCGCTCTCTTTGATGCGACGCGATGCATTGGCCACATCAGGGAACGCAACGCCAACACCTTTACAAAACTCTTTAAAGCCGCCACCGGTACCAGTTGGCTCAATCTTGGGGGCTTTGAAATTCGTTTTACGACCAAAGCGCTCAGCCACAACCTTAGAAAACGGAAATACAGTAGAAGAACCCACCACCATGATGTGATCACGGTTGGCAAACGCCTGTGGCGCTACAGAAAAACCCGCTACACACGCAGCTGCTAAAAGTAATTTTTTCACAATTAAACCCTCGTTTATAAAATTGTCGCCGACAAAGCGTTCGGCTAATACCTTTTTAAGTCGGTCCATCGTAGTCGCCAAATGTGACAGTTTTGTTTCAGTTTTATGGAAAGTTGATCTAGAACACAATTAGATTAAAAACGATACAGCAATGCATACATAATACTGCTCCAATCGATTACCCCCATCACCTGCCCGCCGAGCACTCAGCGAGTCAACCCATGCTGCTCCTATGGAATCAATAAGCCTCATTATCACTGCGTTAAATCGCAATCTCGGATGCGCTGTGTCTTGGGTGACGTTATGTATGGTATTTGTGACAACAGCTGCGCGCCGCCTTGAATTACAACCCAATCGGTACCCAAGGGCTCGTCACTTATCTTCATGCAGCAGCCATCATGTGCGCTAGCGGTTCTACTTTGGCAGAACAAGGTCATGTGCCGGTCGATATTTTTGACCGCCACTTTAAGCCCTATCAACAAGCGCGGGGTGATCTTGTCGGCAGCCTATTTTATTACCTTTTACGCTGGCCACCATTGTACTGAGCTGAGACCTCGTACGTATCGTGGTCTTTAAAAGAAGCCTCTAATGACGCCGGCGGTATCGGTCTGTACTTATTTTAAGATCGCTCTTAATTGTCAATTGCATCGTACTCACACTGCAAGCAATCACTGATACGCTGCAACAACTTATCATTATTGACCAACATGTGCACAGCGTTGTGGCAAACAAGCAATAATGG
Organism: Marinagarivorans algicola; assembly: GCF_001292705.1. GTDB lineage: Bacteria > Pseudomonadota > Gammaproteobacteria > Pseudomonadales > Cellvibrionaceae > Marinagarivorans > Marinagarivorans algicola. The sequence goes on along the minus strand of NZ_LGAK01000023.1, from coordinate 56,005 downwards.
AATGGATCCCTTTTTTACTTTTTGGCTGTATGCACCTTGCATTAATGCTGGGCTATCGGGTTACTTTCCCTGTAGGCGGCGTTAGCTTGTGGTTCGTCGGCATTGGGGTAACCAGTGGTCACTTCGTCCACAATGATTGATTTTTATACCTGAACGCTTATTGGGTATTTTCACCAAAACAACTTTAATTGCTGTGCCATTTTTTGTATTTATAGGGGTTTTGTTAGTGCGCACAAAGTTAGCCGAAGAGCCACTCAAATATGGTCCAAGCCTATGGAGAGATAGCGCCAAAAGAGATAAAAATGAGTGATATCTATAAAGGTATTATACCCTGCATTATGATTCAACTCGCTGTGCTTTTGTAACTCGCATTTAACCCCAAGCTTGTGACCGGGTTGCCCAAGTAGATCAGCGATACTCCTTAGGGCGCTTTGTTCATGACAGGGAAATCTTGGGTCTGTGAGCCGGCATAGACGGTTAAATGCGGGAAAGGAATTTCTATGTCATTGTCATCAAATGATTTTTTAATCGTCTCGTACATACTATTTTTAAGCGTTAAAAAATTTTCACGTTTAGCCCAAATCGAAAATTGCAAATCAATAGAGGATGCCCCAAAACCCTGAACAATAAATAAAGGTGCGGGCTCAACCAAACATAATGGATTTTTATTGGCAATCTCTAATAGCAATTCACGTACAGCTTCGATATCTTCTTTATAGGCAATACCGATCATTAAATCAGCTCGCCGAATAGGGTATTTTGTGAGCGTGGTCACTTCTGATTTAATCATTGTTTCATTGGGTATTCGCACAAATAAATTATCAAAAGTTCGTAACTTAACCGATAGCCAATCAATAGAGATAACCTCGCCTGTCGTACTTCCCACTCGAATAACATCTGCTATCGAAAAAGGTCGCTCTGCCATCAGAAAGATACCGCTAATTACATTAGACGCCGAGGTTTGCGAAGCAAAACCTATCGCGACTGTTAAAATACCTGCCGCACCTAAAACGACACTCAAATCAAAGCCTAATTGGCGTAATGCCGATATGCCAAACAATGCAAATATGCCATAAAATAAAACACGCTTGAGCACAAGATGACCATGAGCGGTAAAATGTTTATGTGTGATTTTGATAACAGTGACACTCACCAAACGGCCTAAAAAGTAACCCGCCATTAGCAATAAAATAGCGCGTGCAATAGGCAAGAGTTTAGAGGACTCTAAAAGAACTAAAAAACTTTTGACTTCTTCCATAATAGACTCATTAACAAGGTTTCCGCCCCTTAGGTAGGGTAGGTTTAATTTGTGGTTGACAATTAACTTAAGTATCGATTAATGGCGGTGACACAATGCCATTAGCACTAGGCAAATAAACTACTTAGTGCCCGAGTAAAGGCGTGCTTTTCTATTTTAATACGTGGCTCAGCCACAAGCGTCGCCTCTTTTGCCTCTTCCGGCGCCTGCTTAGCCAGCAGCAACTCGGCCAGCTCGCCCCCTTCATCGCGTGTGACGGTTAACAACTGGGTCCATAATTGATGATTAACATCACTATACAAACTCAGTAAAGGGACAGGGATATTTAATCGCTCAATATCGAGCGGCGCATCACGCTTATTATTGACCACTATAGGCGTAATAGCACGATGCGCTCTGGGCGTGAGTAAATCCAGTTGTAGTCGTGCATCGGTATACTTGGCATAACAGAATTCACCATCGCGTGTATTCGCGCCAAACCACGAATCAGAGGGCTGCCAAAACGGAGTATCTAGCATGATTAAATGGCCCGGCATCGCAGAGGCCTGAAACCATAACGGCGTACTCACATAAATGCGCGCCTGCTCGCCAGCAAGTAGACGTACCGGAGAGCTTAAGCGTACAACAATAGAGCGATCGGCCAGTGCGGGCGCAATATGCAGCTCACCAGTGGTCGGCGCTTGCAGATGGCGCATGAGACTTTTAAGGTGTACACGCCGAATATCGCAATACTTTGTGCTACCGAGTAAGTGCTCTTGATGCGCCAATGTATCAGCCTCTTCCAAGGCCGTAACCTGCAAAGCTTGAGCATCTAAAACGCGACAAATGAGCGGTTCCCACACTTCCTCAGGAGTTTCGATATTCCAGCTATTCCACTCCGAGGCTTTGCGCTCAATCACAATGGCTCGCTCGCCGAGCGTCCAGCTTAGTGCTTGACCTTGTACCACATTAAAATCGCCCCACCACTGTGTTTGCAACACAATAATCTCCCGTAAAATAGAAACAATTATATGCCTTGCCGAAGCCATTTAGGTGTATTCTTCACACATTATTTTGTACTTTAGAGGCCATCATGGAAAAACCCCAGCTCGCTAATTTACTCACGACAGCCCAAGAGCATACTATCACTGCACTCTCGCAATCGGCTACGTATGTACAGCTGAGTATCGTATTAACAATATACTTGAGTGCCTTTTTTTTAGGCCGCCGCATTAAAAAAAGTAGCCGGTTATTTAATCAGCCACTGTCCACCCTTGAAGCTTATCCTTTACGACTTTTTGCTGCAAAGCTAGGTAACTTTATTTTCCCACTCATTGCGATTTGCTTCTTACGCTTATCAGTAGAACTCACCGCAGTCACCTTACAGCAAGGCTGGCTTGTTCAAACAGCACTCACCATAGCGCTGTTATTACTTTTTAACTCCTTTATTAACAGCTTTGTAAATAATGCTGTCATTACCAATATTTTGCGCTGGCTTGGCATACCAATGATTTTTTTACATATGGTGGGTGTACTGCCTGGGCTTATTAGTGTTTTAGAATCGATATCCATGACCGTTGGTAACATCAATATCTCAGCTTATGGCATTGTACGCGTCACGATTTTTGGCTCGCTATTATTTTGGTTAGGACGAGTGTCCAACACTACGGGTAAAAGTATTATTCGGCGGCAAAAAAATCTAGATCTGCGTACCAAAGAGGTTGCAGCTAAGCTATTTGAAATTGGAATTTTCGTTTTAATTACACTGGTATTACTACAGATTATGGGGATTAATTTAACCGCACTGGCTGTTTTTGGTGGTGCCGTTGGTGTAGGTCTAGGCTTTGGTTTGCAAGCTATCGCCTCTAACTTTATTTCTGGTATTATTATTTTATTAGATCGCACCGTATCGATTGGCGATTATGTGGAGCTGGCAGATGGCAGCACGGGTATTGTACGCGAGCTCAGTATGCGTTCCACAACCCTAGAAACCTACGACGGTAAAGACATTGTAGTACCGAACGAAAAATTTATTGTTGAGAAGTTCATCAACTGGACACACAAAAACCAAAAGCAGCGCTATCGCGTTGACTTTAGTGTTGCTTACAACTCCGATATCCGCAAACTCGTCAATATTATTAAGGCCGTTGTAGCCAGTCACCCACAAGTACTTAGTGGTGAAGAGCTCCCTATCGAGGAGCGCCCAGACTGTGAAATCGACAGCTTTGGCGATTCAGGGATTAATATGTTTGTAGAGTTTTGGATGGAAGGTATTGATGATGGCCCTAATCGTGTGGGCGGCGATCTATTATTATTGATTTTAGAGGCGCTGCAAGAGCATGGTTTCTCAATACCCTTTCCTCAACGCGAAGTCCGAGTGCTTAACGAAGCCTTTAGTGTTTCGCCTATCAAAAAGGCTTAACGACTCTGTTATGGGTCGGTGTCACCGAGATATCATATTAGACAAGTAGACTCGACCTATGATGCCTGCAATAGGCCGCATTTAATAAACAGTATTCAAATAGACTGCACCATCACAATTGTGATGAGTACTCAATGACAATAGAGAACGGATCATGAAAGATATACACAGTAAATTTAGCCCTATCACTATTAGCCTGCACTGGATTATTGCATTGAGTATTATAATAATGCTGGTTTTTGGTTTGTATTTAGAGGAGCTACCACGCAGCCCCGAAAAGGGCGCATTAATGGGATTACATAAATCATTTGGCACTATCATTCTATTATTGGCTGTTATACGAATTTATTGGCGTATAAAAAATGGCTTTCCTAAACCACTCAGTCAAGGCCCAAATTGGCAAATGACCCTAGCAAAATTCACGCACTGGGTATTAATTACTGGCACAGTATTTATGCCTTTGTCTGGCATTTTTATGTCTGTCGGCGGTGGCTATGGTTTAGCTGTTTTTGGTATTCAAGTCATCCCTAAGATAGAAGCCATAGAGATACTTGGGCAAATCGGTGGTGCCATCCATGGCATTGGCAGCAAGCTACTGATTCTTTTTATTGTGCTGCATATTTTTGGCGCAATAAAACATCAATTTATTGATAAAGACGGTACGATCGCACGTATGCTTGGCTCAAAAATAGATTAATAAAGTCCTCAAAAACGACGATGAGTACATAGACAATATATCTCGAACTTTATACTGACTAAATGTCTTCACAGGCTGTACCAAATACCTAGGCATATAACGCTTCGAGCAACGCCGCTGAGAAAGTAGAAAACAGAGACTGGAGCATTACTGCCTCACCCCTACCCTATGCATACCGTTAAGTTACTTAGCTGAGATATCAAAGTAATCATAAATAAAGCCGTCTTCACGGCCTGCCAGTGTAATATAGTGTTCACCAGTGCCAGCGACATCAATCACTTGTGTAATGGTCGCCCATTTATTCTTACCGCTAATATCAACGCGGCCGTCTAAGTGAGTGCGCATATCTGGGTCGGCGGTGTGCCCGTAATGACCGCTACCTGAATCGGTATTGTGGCGAAATGCACGTATTTTTAATTCATACTTACCCGCTTTCGGTAAATTAACACGGTAATACACTTTAGGGGCTAAGTCTTTATTGGGCCCCCAGTTACTACCGCCATGTGGCGCCTCATTGTGGTTGTCGTATAGCATGTCGGGTAACAAACTTAACACCGCCTTGCCACTCGCCGCGTTAATCACTTGATCATAGTTAAAACCGTTGTTGGCGCTATTATTTTCGATCGGATTACACTGCCAGCGTTTTATCATTTCTGTCACACCTAGTCCTTTGGCATCTTCGCGACCAGTGCCAGTTGTTTTAGGCTCAAAGAAAGTATTTAACTGACTGCGACCCCAACCATTGGCAATAATTTGCTTCACTGTTTGGCCGCCATATTTCACACTATTATTGTTAAGCTCTTCCAGTTCGGTTTTCGCCATCGCGCAGCGGTCGGCAAACTCTGGATGGTCTTTAACCCTAAAGGTATCGGTTTGCACCATAAACCAACGAGCACCGCGATAATCACGATTCCCATAACGCTGAGTGGCAAAGTGCTCAGCCTCAATACGTGTTGTGCCTGTTACTTTTACCGTATGAAAATATTTCTCCATACGCTCCTGCTCGGTCATATTACCAAAAAGCGGACCTTCGTGACCTCGTGGGTCAAAATTACCCGTAGGCACAGAGCTATAAGAAGCACTTGAGCTGCTTACTGAGCTCATCGAATCATTTACCACTGCCGCATTAGAGGGCCATACCGTAATAGCCGCTAAAGTCGGGTTTTCGGTATGGCTGATTGCATCGATATTTAGAATGCCATCGGTAATGCGTATGCCATCTTGAATAACTGTATACGCCGTATCGTGCCCGACGGTAGCGATCAGATCTAAGCGATCAACCGCTTTGTAGCCTTCAATATCGATACTAAAGATACGCTTTTGCGCGTTGGTAAAATATTGCTCAGCAAACTGTAATTCAATACGATACACACCATCATCGACTTGCAGCTGGTAACCAAACTCACCAAAGCGCTCACTCTGAAAAAGTGCGTCACTCATCGTCGCGCTAATAGGGTCATTGCTCGAACCTACCTTACCGCCATTAAAATAATCATCTGCTTCATACACAATATCCATCACTGTGACCGCATCACCGCCAACATTAATCGCCCATACCGGCTGCAAAATAGCAGCACGACTGGAGCTAGAAATTATTGCAGATGTGCTATGAATGGCCACGCTACTGCTAGCCATAGAGCTAACGGCTTGCACGCTAGAAACCTGCGAACTAACGGCCTGAAAGCTCGAAAACGCGACACTCGATGAGCTGGGTTGGGCTGGCTGCTTCGTAGCAACACAACCGCTGACACACAATGAGAAAGCACTCATTAAAATCAATTTTTTATTCATAGGATGATGCTTTGAGAAATGAATATTCAGCGCTGAATCAACCACGCAAGGAAAAATACATAAATGGTGAATAAAACACCAGATAATGCTCAATATTATCCAACAATTGCATCCTATGCATGCATAAAATGCATGCCCTGCCACAAGGTTCACACTTTTTGCTACGACGAACACCCTGACTACGACAGTACATCGCAGACTCGATAGCACCAGAGCCATGCCACTCATCATACTGTATCAAAAATGGAGATACTCAAATGACGACTATTTTATCGCCTTTAGGCAACGGCCTGATAAAGGCATAGAAAAGGGCATAGAAAAGGGCGCCTAGACTGCATTAAGAGAGTGCAAGATCAAGCTTTGAGGAGCATAGAATCAAAAAATATAGAATTAAGAGCTGCCAGCCCAGAGGAAACTACGCCCATGCATCCATGCTGGGGGTAGAGGCTGTATAAGCGATTCGAGAGTTGGCCCCTGCAGGCCTAGATAACTACTTAGATTTATCTCGAATCACAAGTAATCTTATTTCTGTCATATCTTCTATAGCGTAGCGAATACCCTCTCGCCCAACACCCGAATCCTTCACGCCACCATATGGCATGTTATCAACCCTAAAGCTAGGCACATCACCGATGACTACACCGCCAACATCTAATACATCCCAGGCCTTTTGGATTTTAGTAATATCTTTGGTAAAGATACCAGCCTGTAAGCCAAACTTACTTTGATTGACCTCTTCAAGCGCACGGTCAAAATCATCAAATGGTGACAGCGTAACAACAGGCCCAAAAGCTTCTTCAGTATTAATTAATGCATCTGAGGAAACATTTTCTAATACAGTAGCTTCTAAAAAGGCATCATTTTTATGACCACCTGTTAGTATGCTTGCACCCTTGGTAATTGCGTCATCGATCCAAGATTTCAGCCTTGCAGCTTCTGACTCTGCGATCATCGGCCCAATAAAAGTCGCCTCATCTTTCGGGTCGCCCATTTTTAGCGTGCTAACTTTAGAGATAAATTTTTGTTTAAATGTATCGTAGACATCACTATGCACTAGCAAGCGCTGAACGCCAATACAGCTTTGACCTGACTGATAAAACGCACCAAATATAATGCGCTCAACCGCGTCATCAAGATCATCTGTATCACTATCAACAACGCAAGCTGCGTTGCCACCCAACTCTAAAACTACAGGTTTTTTACCCGCTTTAGCCTTTAGTGCCCAGCCCACATCTGGCGAGCCCGTAAAACTCAATAGTTTTAATCTCTCATCTACTGTAAATAAATCTGCACCGTCTCGGCTACAAGGCAGTATTGAGAATGCACCTTTAGGCAAGTTGGTTTCAGCCAAGATTTCACCAATTAATAACGCACCTATCGGGGTCCGGCTAGCTGGCTTTAATATAAATGGGCACCCCACTGCCAGCGCTGGAGCAATTTTATGGGCTGCCAAGTTAAGAGGAAAGTTAAACGGTGAAATAAATGAACAAGGGCCTATCGGTACACGCTTTGACATGGCTGAGTAGCCTTTGGCGCGCGGCGTTATTTCTAAATTTATCACTTCGCCATTTATTCTAACAGATTCCTCTGAAGCAATTTTGAAGGTATCAATTAATCGCTGAACCTCACCTCTAGCATCTTTTATTGGCTTACCGGCTTCAATACATAACGCCATAGCAAGCTCATCAAAACGCTCTTCAAATCGCTTAACGCAATGCTGCAGTATATTTTGTCGGTCATAAGGCGCCATAGCTTGCAACAAAGGCTGGCTCTGAACAGCAGCATCAATTGCTTCATCTATTGCGTCAACATCAGCCATGGCGACATAGGTAACGGTTTCACCTGAATATTTATCAGTGACAGGGAGGTCTTTGTTGGCAAATACAGCTTGATTTGCAAGGTAATAAGGGTAACTTTTGTTTAGCATAGCAATCGCCTTTTAAACTTTACTACTCAATATTCGAAGTTCATGATTAAGAATTTTATCATTTTCACTATAATCAATCGGAACATCTATTAGATGAACAGCATGCTCATTCATACAAGATTTAATGAGCGGTAACAATTCGTCTGCTGCTGCAATTCTATGACCTTTACCTCCATAGGCTTCGACATATTTTACAAAATCTGGATTACCATAATCTAAGCCGTAATCTTCAAACTCCATATTAGCCTGCTTCCATTTTATCATCCCGTATGCATCATCTCTTAATATAAGAATAATTAAATGTTGTTTAAGCCTTATTGCCGTTTCAAGCTCTTGGCTATTCATCATGAATCCACCGTCGCCACAAATGGCCATAACCGGTCTATCTGGGTGTACCAGTTTGGCCGCCATAGCCGACGGCAGTCCTGCCCCCATCGTTGCGAGTGCGTTATCCAATAATACTGTATTGGGCTTTTTAGCTTTATAGTTGCGGGCAAACCATATTTTATAGACGCCATTATCTAAGGCGATGATGCCATCATCTGGCATTGCTTTTCTAACGTCTGCGACAAGACGTTGAGGGTATATTGGAAAACGGTCGTCGTCACAGCCATGCGGTAATTCTTTTTCTTCTGCGGCTTTAACTTTATCGAAATAACTAAAGTCCCAATGTGCCTGCGGCTTAATCTGCTCCAATATCGCCCATACACCATTGGCAATATCACCTACCACTTCGACTTGCGGAAAATAAACTTGATCAACTTCTGCGGCATTATAATTAATATGGATAACTTGTTTTTCATTAGATCGCATGAAAAATGGAGGTTTTTCTACAACATCATGCCCCACATTAATAATGAGATCTGCGTGCTCTATTACTCGGTGAACAAAGTCACCATCGGATAGCGTTGTATTACCTAAAAATAAAGGATTAGACTCATCAACAACCCCTTTACCCAGCTGAGTAGTGACAAAGGGAATCTTTAATTCATCGACAAAGCGGCTTAACATCTTACTGGTCATTTTACGGTTAGCCGCAGCACCAATAAGTAGTAGAGGCGACTTAGCGAGTTCAATTAAATTAACGGCTCTATCTATGGCTTTGCGCTCTGCAATTGGTCTTCGAATAGTGCTTTCAGCAATAAGATTAGGATTAACTTCTTCAACGGCTATATCTTCTGGCAACTCTAAGTGAGTGGCACCAGGACGCTCAGAACTAGCAATCCGGAAGGCTTCTCTTATATGAGAGGCAATGCGCTCAGCACTCACTATTTGCGCCGTATATTTTGTAATTGGCCTCATCATATCAACAACATCTAACACCTGAAATCGACCTTGCTTACTGGCTTTTATGGGTTTTTGGCCAGTAACCATGAGCATTGGCATCGCACCTAATTGTGCATAAGCCGCTGAGGTGACAAGATTGGTGGCACCAGGACCTAAAGTAGACATGCAAACCCCTACTTTACCGGTAAGGCGACCATAAGTGGCTGCCATAAACCCAGCCGCTTGCTCATGCCTTGTTAAAATCAGCTTAATATTTGAGCTTCTAATAGACTCAAGTAGGTCCAAATTTTCTTCACCTGGTATACCAAAAATATATTCAACGCCTTCTTGCTCTAATGCTTTTACAAATAAATCTGAAGCTTTCATATTTTTATCCCCAATTAGTTATATGCACAAAGTCATTGACTGTTGATATTTCAAAGTAGCACGATTCATGCTCGAAATCGCATGAGTCGTTACACCCTCTATTGAACTTGACCTCTGTTTGACTTTAAAAGGCTTGACTTTAAAAGATCTACCTTTAAGGACAACAAAATCTCTAACAATACTTAAAATATATGGATACTTTTTCGAGCGCTTCTGCTGAGGAGCTAAGTTTTATTGATTAAAGCCCAAATCTTAGATTAATCACCTAAACATTACAAATAAAATTAACTAATCTTAATTAAAGATCTTATTGATATTACAAAGTATAAATTCTTTGCTCACTAGAATTATGAATGCGTAATCAAAATAAAACGAGAATACCAAAAAATCTATCATATTACCGTCAAATTTACGATATCCACCGCCAAACTGTAGTATGCCTAACAATATTCTGTTTTACTTCACCCAATACCCCCAATACATTAGCATCAAAAAAGCAAAGTCATAGTAATTGCCAATATGACAACAAGCAGGACTACTATAGTTCCCACTAAGACAGCGACGCATGATTGGCTATATCACACTATAATCAATACCAACAACCCAATTACATTAACTAAAATAGAAAAATATTAGAATGAAGCAATGCAGACTTCGAATCGGTAAAATGGAAATTACCATACAAATATTTTTTGGTAGAGAAGGAGAGAAATAATGACTAATAATTAAAATTTTATTTATCAGCAGTCAATTCATAAAATAATTAAATTTAAAAAAATTATAACTAAACCATTTCATCAATCGTGATAATTTTTAATGAGAGCCTATCACTTATGGGGATAACATTTTTTTATAAGCATAACATCTACTAATATCACTAACTCCGCGCTAGACAAATTTAATCGCAATACAACATATTTATATATGACGATGAATATCGAAACGGCATGATAATGGATTATTGACTAAGCCACTCAAGCAATATGAGCATACAGTTTTTATAGCTAGGCGAACCCGCTCTTCTAAAGATCGGCTACAGCAATAATTTAACTAACAAGATTAAGATAATAAGGGTATGCTTAATGAAGCTAACAATCACTGATTGCGTAATCAAGCATAAGAGCCTGTAGGCCAGCTAGACTTTAAATGAAAAAGCACGATTAAGGCTCAGCAAATAATACAGGCAACACTAAAGTCAATACAGAGGCAGCACTATTGAATCAAGGGCAATAATACCAACACGGATTGAATAAAGATTACCGTATAAGAGAAAAAAGAACGCTATGGAGGGGCATGTGAGGGGCCCAATCAAACTATAATTGAAAGACTGGGCGTTATATAAGATATTCATTGAACGGGATGTGCAAGTTCAATCTTATTTAAGCTCGGCAACTGTCTCATCAAAAAGTCTAGCAGCATCTTGGTTAAACAAAAAATTTTCTCGAATAAATAATAAGGTTTTTTTCTCAATATCGGACACTCTAACGCCCTCTTTAACAGATGTAATAAGGTCCCATACATCGTCTTGCGAGAGTTCACGAGCACCTTGCTCTGCGGTATAATCTTGAACCAAATCCAACAGTTCTTTTTCATACTTTTCGCCATCTATTGATATATAAGTCATAAGAATTCCACATATGAAATATTAATAAAAACCGCTGCAACCCTTAGCCCTTACTAAATAAGAGTTACAGCGGAAACCTGAGTATTAACACCAAACAAAATATATCACGGTAAACATACAGCTAAAAGCATAAATTTAACAAGTACTTTAAACCCAGCACTCATTAGAACCAATAAAAATCCATAAAGCGGTCCTTTTGTAACTATTAAGAGGACTAAATTGACATCAATGAGTGATGACTTTAAGTATTCAAGTCATCTGCGACTCGTATTAATTGACTTTGCGCCCCGCAAAGTCAATACCCGGCGTATCCATACTGGGGTACGACACTATATAAGTGCTTAGTATCGCTCTAGATTAGTTTTCTTTAGAGACATGCACGTCCATTTGAGGAAAGGGTATTTCAATACCGGCCTGATCAAATCGAAGTTTAATTTGCTCATTTGTAGAAAAATATAAAGGCCAATAATTTTCGGTTTTCGTCCATATACGGAAGGCAAAGTTAACCGATGAATCTGCCAGCTCGGCTACACCAATCGTGATGCCTTTATCGATTAGTACTCGATCATCTGAGTTGGCAATTGCTTCAAGCTCTTTACGTACTAAGTTTAAATCTGCGCCATACCCTACACCTACAGTAAAATCAACACGGCGCTCAGGTTGAGTAGAATAATTAGTAATATTACCGCCCATGACAGAAGCATTAGAAATAGTCACTGTCTTATTATCACCTGTTGTTAGAATCGTCGAAAATATCGAAACATCTTTAACAACACCAGAAGCACCACCAGCCTCAACAAAATCTCCCAATTTAAATGGGCGGAATAAAATCAACAACACACCTGCAGCAAAATTGGCTAAAGAACCCTGCAATGCAAAACCTATAGCTAAACCTGCCGCACCAATAATTGCAACAAAAGATGCCGTTTGCACACCCAATTGCCCAAGAGCAGCAATAATAACCATGGTAAACATTGCATAATATACAATATTTTTAGTAAAACTAATAATAGTTGCATCAACTTTACGCGAAGCCATTCCCTTTTCAAGTAGACTCGCAACTGCTTTAGCAACCCACTTACCAATAAGGTAAACAGCAAATGCTAAAATGATTTTCATGCCATAAGTCATGATTATTTCGGGGGCCTTATCAATTAAGCCTTGAATATTCTCATTCATATTTTTATTCTCATAGGGAGGTTGATTTTACGAATAGGTCACTACGGACTTATAATCACCTATTCGTGATCTATGTGCCACTCACTATTTAGCTTGTGGAACTTGAATTGTAGCGCTAACCACAGCTTCAACACGTCTATTTTGTGCGCGACCTTCTGCTGTGGCATTGTCAGCAACAGGCGAAGCTTCACCTAAGCCACGAGCCGTAACACGATTAGCACTAATACCGTTCTCGGTTAATAAAACAGCTACTGCTTCAGCACGCTTTTGTGACAACTGTAAGTTATAACCTTCACTGCCGCGATCATCGGTATACCCCTTAATAACCACCTGACTTTTAGGGTATTCGCGCATAAATTTAGCCAGTGAAGTAATTTGTGTATCGTTAGGATTAAGCACTGTGGCAGCATTATTAGCAAACTGTAATTTCAAGGTTACCGTACGATCCTCACTTAATAATACATAACAACCTTTATTGTCGACTTTTGCGCCAGCTTTGGTATCAGGGCAGTTATCTTGGCTGTCATTCACGCCATCTTTATCAACATCAATGAAGGAAGGGCAACCCGTACTATCGACAACAACGCCGCTTGCAGTACCTGGACAGCTATCTAAACGGTCAGCCACGCCGTCATGATCAGCGTCGGTATTTTTGATAGGTTTGGCAGGTGCTTTACCGCCAATTAAAAAACTTAAGCCTAAATTGAAGGCACCTTGCGTGGCGTGCTCATCAAGATGATGAATAAGACGGATGTCTGAGCGCAGCGCAACAATATCGCTAAAGGCATGTTTAATACCAATGCCCGCATTAACAAGGGTGTCATCGATTTTTGAGCCATTATAAGTTAGCTCGCTAACGCCTGCCCCCATAACACTGTAAAGCTGAGTTTTATCGGTGCGGTCTAAGTAATAAAGTGCATCTAAACGCAAATGCTCTTCATCGGCTTCTTCGCTTGACTGGTTAAAGTTTGGCTTGCTGGCAAGGTAGGTAAGCTCTGCCGCCCAAGGGCTAGCAAATTGGTAGCCCGCGCCCAGGCTCACAGTATTACTATCATCTAAACCAACTTTACTACTCTCATGTGTATGACGCCCAATAGCGGGTGTAAGGGTGAAGCCTGCGCCATCATGCAAGCCTTCACTCATGGCAGCATCTGAGCCGAGTGTAATAAGAACCATAACGGCAATTAGCTTACGCTTTTGAATTCGTGTGAGGGTATTTGAAGTTGAAATCATAGGTACTTCCATTAAATAGTGCATGTTTAATCGTTGCGCTATTGTGGACAATACTCACAATAAAGTGTGTAAAACGTTGTAAAATCACCCAATGACAAGCACCAAAGTGTGAGTCTATAAGAGAGGCAATCGTGTAGCCTTTTAGTTGTAGTTGTAGTTGTAGTTGTAGTTGTAGTTGCAGGCAACCTTAGAGCTGCCGATGTGTACACAACTCAATCTATATTCGCATACATACTTGGGCAAGAAGTTATAATGGTCGCCATGATAAAGCACATAATAATACGCTAACGACAGCAATAAATATAATTAAGGGAGGCACTCAATAATTGGACTCAATCCATAAAAGTCAGTTTTTTAAGCGGGAATAGGCACGTAATTATACAGCCTGCATTAAGCTCGCTGCGCAATTGCAGCTGCCCTAAATGATTCTGAACTACTGTCTTTATAAAGTATAGCCCAAGCCCTGCTCCCTCTGAGGCCGAAGCATCGCGTGTAAATCGCTCAAATGCGTGAGCTTGTTGAGCTAATGTCATGCCTATACCAAAATCTTGCACCGTCAGAGCAATTAACTCACCCCCGCTATCATTCACACCCTCTTGCTGCGGCTGGGCGCTATTGGCATGAGCAGCTGTGAGCGCTAAAGACAAAATCACACCACGTGTAGAAGCACCATATTTCACGGCATTAGTTAATAAGTTTACTACTGCGCGCTGCAATAACTCATAATCACCATCTAACCAAAATTCATGCTCATCAAACTCACAGATTAACGGGCAATGATGTTCGCGCGCAAAGGGTAATACTTGCTCATAAGCATCTTCACATACGGCTAATAAATCACACAATACCGCTTGATTAACTGACAGTTGCTCTGCGCGATTAAGCTGCAACAGGCTTTCGGAATAAGCTAAATTACGATTGGCGTAGCGCTCAATCTTTGCCAACAAGTCAGTCAATGCGTGATCATCTTGGTCGTTAACAGTGAACATCTCACGATGATGCTTGATTAAAGAAATGATCGAGACTAATGGTGAGCGCAAATCATGTGAGATGAAATTTAATGTTTCTTCACGTAAACGCTCACTAGCTTTTAATTCAGAAATATCTGTTAACGTTAAAACACCTACAGTCACAGGCTTACTTTTGCCCTCTAGCTGTATTTTACAATGCTGCAACTGTAAAAAATAACTCGCGAGCAAACCTGCCTCATCAGGTACTAGCGCTTCGGCAGCACAGCACAATGTCTCTTGCTGGTTAAAAGTATCATGAATAAGCACAGCCCAAGATTCCACATGAATATTCAAGCTGTGCTCAATATCAAAAATACTCTCGCTATGCCAACGAGGTAGCCATGCCGTAGCCAAGGTATTCACTAAAAAACAGCAGCCTTGATTACTGAATATAATGCAGCCCTCTTGTAAACCCGACATACTTTGCTGTAAAAGATTGTAAGAAACTTCTTGCTTGAGTGAAATGGCTTCTAGCTGCTCAATAGTTAATGCTACGGTGTCTGATGCAACCAGCCAATGAGGCTTTGAAGGCTGAACATTAAAGTGCTCAACTAATCGAATACTTGGCGGGCTCTTACGCTGATGAGCCAGTAATGAACGCTTTAAATAACGCATCGCCAACTCTAATCTCAACCAACTCCATAATGGGTAAAATAATAGAGTGGCCATTAATAACGGCGCTACTGGCAACCATCTATTCCAAACCACCAACAAATAAAAAGCCACGCTAGACTCTACTAGCAGTAGCGCGCTAACCCCAAGCAATAACTTCGATGACGAGAGCACGGATATACCCGCCAAAAAAAGCACTAGCAAAGCCCCCAGCAACAGTGCACTCAAGCGCCCTTCGTATAATTGAATTAAAGTACCCTGATATAAATGATGATATATCAAAGCCGTGATTTCAACGCCGGGTAAGCGCCCTACTGGCGTTGTTAATATATCGTGTACACCGGCTGCCGTCGCACCGATAAAAATAGTTTTACCTGCCAAAAAATTAGTCGGTATACGCCCTTCAAGCACATCGATATAGGATATTTTAGGGACACTGTCTGCAGGGCTAAAGGGAATAAAATTATGAAAGTCACGATAAATCAATAGCGCTGATAAACGCTCAGCAGGTAAGGCACGTGCTCCCACTGTATTTTGCGTGAACGGCCACAGAGCGGCACTAAGATGTGGCCACCGAGGTTGTCCAACCCCTTCGCGCAAATATAACGAGCGGCATACACCATCAAAGTCACAATTAATATGCGCATGACCTATGGCTTTAGCTGGCTCATAAAAGGTCATCGCGGGCACCACCTCGATCAATTGCCCTTGGTCCCCTAGCGGTTCAATCGTCATAGGCAATATAACCTGCCCATGCCGATCAATAGCTGCAGCTAACGCTAAATCTTCACTGGATATACTTGCATCCGAAAACAATACATCAAAATAAACAGCTTTTGAGCCACTATCATAAAGTTGATTAATTAATTGCGCATGCACATCACGAGACCAAGGCCAGCGCCCAATACTCGCAATACTCTGCTCGTCAATGGCAATAATGACACTATCTGTTAACACAGTTGGCTTGCGCCACTGCTGTGCAGAATCATATAAAAGATAGTCAATACTTAATAGCCACTGCCGCTCATAAGCCAATACTGCTAAAGCCGCCAGCACGATAGGTAATAAAACTCTACTGCCCCATTGCTTTAACAAAAACATACGGTTGATTACAGCGCCAACATAAGCATAAATAAAATAGTCGCAATCATACCCTGAGGGCCAGCTTGTTTAACCTGAACTTGCGTGCCAGCTAAACCTATGCGGCCTTGCTCATCAACAGCAATCACACGAATATATAAGCCTTTTTCCTCATCTGTTAATTGATAAGTGGTTTGACAAGTATAATCAATGAGAATGGGGGATGAAAAATCGCTATCGACACTACCCTCTATGCGATACATATTAGCGTGCTCAATAGACGGCCACTGCAACTGATTATCATTGAGTGCAAGTTGCTTGATGGCAGCTAAAGGCTTAGCGGCACATAAATGACGAACCGCAGGCATGCCTTGTAAATTAAATGCATCTATTGCACTAACACGTACTGTAAAACACTGATTCTGCTCAATCGGTAACAACCACGTGTGGCCTACCTGATAATGGCTAGAAATGACTTCTTCTGTTTTATCTGATACTAATAGCTCAACTTTGTAACGGCTGGCTTTGGGCTGTGCATTCCACAATAGAGTATAGGGAAGATGAACATCGTTAATCGCAGTTACCCAAGTGACTGCTGGCAATAACGCGATAGGCGAGCCTAGCACTTCATTTTTTTTAACGCTAAGACCGTATTGTTTTTCCACATCAACGGCTTGAAGTACCGTATTGTTTTTGCGTGCTGCAAGACTGGCATTATGCGGCTTTGCAATGTTCACAAGCCCCTCAAAAACCTCTCCTTGCATTTGCCCCTCACTGGTACTTACTCTAAATTCGGTACCGCGCACCGCAGCAATTGCTGAGGGGGTCGAAACACTAAAATTCGATCTTGGCTGACGCTTTGGCACACGCGATTTGGCCGCACCCGACAGCAAATTTAATTGCGTATTGACCATACCAGTACCTTGATGCTGGGTGAGGGTGTCCATCACGATATGCGAATTCTCTTCTACAACCAGCAACGCTCCATCGGCAAATTTGAGTGTCACACTGCTTTGTGACGACACCTTAACTTCAGCACCCATCGTAAGTTTATCATCAATCTGCGCCGGCTTTAGCTCCCCGCTGGGTAGAGTCAACTGCACCTCGCCGACCACAAACATAATGACAGCGGGTACCGGTTGCACTTTTAACCACCCAACAGGAAACTTAATACGCGTGCCCGGCGCTAGTGAAGGCGGGTAACTCACACCATTATATTCACCAATCGTTAACCAGCAGTTTTTTTGCGTAGTATAGGTCAAGCAGAGATCCCACAGCGTATCATTGGGCCTGACGGTATATGCCCAATCTTTGGCATAACTGGATGTTACACTACTAACACTCAAAAAAATTAACAACGCCATGTGAAGCAAGCGTTTGCAAAAAAAGGCTACCAAAGCAATCCCCCTATGTTTTGCCTTAAAAATACAGTTAGCCGCAACATCACAGCGCTATAATAAAAAACGCTTTCAGCGATCGTAATGTTCCGCCTTATGATTAATGTGCGCCCTATTCTTAATATAGTAGCGGTACCTACAACTATGAGAAGTACCTGTATATGACTTAAATAACAAAATGTGGCGCAACAACAACGTGCATAACAATAATATGCATAAATAATAATGTGAGCGGACCTTGCAAGAAGACGGAGCTGTGCAGTCAATTTTTAGGGCAAGGTTTCAAGTCATCACTCATACTCACTATAGTATTGACTCTTCGAGCAGGTGCAGCCGGTAACCATGTTGATAAATATTTTTGACGCCATAGCCTGTGCCTGCACCCAACTTTAAGGCCCGCCTCACTCGGCTCACATGTACATCCACAGTCCGCGTATCAAGGCTACAATCTACACCCCATACTGTTTTTAACAAAAATTCTCGCGATAGTACTTTGCCAACATTTTGAAATAAGCATAAAGCCACGGCATAATCTTTACGTGTCAACTTTACAGGCTCACCGCTTACAGATACCGTTTGCGACTGTGTATTAAAATCAATAGGCCCAAAAGTCATGACCTCGCTAACCTCCACAACACCCGCTCTACGACCTAGCGCAGTAATACGTGCTAATAACTCAGCTTGGCGTACAGGTTTTGTCAGGTAATCATCAGCGCCCGACTGTAGAGCCGTGACAATGTCAGCCTCAGTATTACGCTGCGTTGAAAATAAAATAGGAATTTGACATTCATATTGCCCTCGCAAAATCGCCAAAACCTCTAACCCAGTTTTATCAGGAACTTGCCAGTCTAAAATAGCGAGATCCATAGCTTGCTGGCGGTATAATTCTAAAAAATCATCGCCGCTAGCCGCATGAGCAACTTGATGGCCCGCGCCATCTAGCCACGCTATCAGCAACTGAGCTTGTGCGGGGTCATCTTCTAAAAGTCCTATTAGCATGCAAAACCTCTAATAAAAGGCACTCAAATAATGTAAAACGCTCACTTAATAACAGCAACAATAAAAACAACATTGGGCAATGCACAGGTCAAGCGCCTGCTAACACTCGAGAAGAGTGAGCCCAGCAGCAACCCACCTGTACTTTAAAAAAGACGCGTTTAAAGAGTTACTCAAAAACGAAGTACTGATGGATACCTAGCCATTATTTCGGCAACACTATAGCGCAATACAACAAAGTATCCATTGGAATACTGAGTTTACGCCAATTATGCCCATAAAAAACTTGAGGTAAAAATCAACACCGCCTTTCAAGTCACTCACCATAAGAGTGCTCAGAGGTATTTAGGCTAAATCGACTCCGCAACCGCCAATACCGCAATAACCATTAGGGTTTTTCTCTAAATATTGTTGGTGATACTCTTCGGCGTAATAGAACTCGGTCGCTGGTGCAATTTGCGTAGTAATTTCACCAAAACCTTTTGCATTGAGCGCGCTTTGATATTCAGTTTTACTGGCAAGCGCCTGCGCTAATTGAGCCTCATCAAAAGCATAAATACCCGACCGATATTGCGTGCCTTCATCGCCACCCTGGCGCATACCTTGAGTGGGATTATGCGACTCCCAAAACACCTTTAATAGCTGGGCAAAAGTCACCTGCTTTGGATCATAAATAACCAATACGACCTCACTGTGTCCAGTTGAACCAGAGCATACCTCTTCATATGTAGGGTTTGGTGTAAAGCCAGCGCTATAGCCTACGGCTGTAGCACTAACACCTTTGACCCCCCAAAGTTTGCGCTCAGCCCCCCAAAAACACCCCATACCAAATAGCGCCCGCTCTAAGCCCTGTGCAAAAGGTGGCACCATAGTATTGCCGGTCACACAATGAATACCGGTAATTTCCTGTACCGTTTCGCGGCCTTTTAAAGCGTTTTCAGGTTTAATCATTTGAGATTTTTCGGGTTTTAAAAACATAGCTGTACCTAAATTTGCTGATTATATGTAGTCATCTAGTTGAATAACCATATTTGACAACGCTTACGCATTCAAGCCTGCCATTAGATCGCTGATCGTGTATTCAATGCAAATTTTATAATATTTACTCTTCAAGCACCGTATTTATCCATACTGCGCGCCCTTTTACTGCACGCTGATGCCAGCCTCAATAAACCGCTCAAACCTCCCCTTGCTAAGTTTGCCTGAGCTGGCTATCTAGGCTTTGCTTGATGGCTTTATTATCGATTAAAAATTTTCTCATTACTCAAGAAATGGTAACCTGCATACAGCCCAATCCATCATATGAGTTACATCTCGTTGATCTCATCTTCCAATACTGACTAAGACAAAAATCATGACGTATACATTAAACGATGTAAAAGAGCTTTCTGGCGAAGATCGCTATGATTATTTTTTAACCGTGGCCGCCGAGCAAAGAGAGTTATGGATTTTAATCAATGACAAGCAAGAGTTTCTTAAGCTATACAGTGACGAGTTGGAACTAGAAACCTTGCTGGTATGGCCTAGCGCAGACCTAGCCACACAGTATGCTCGAAGCGCCAGCGAGGCTTTAAGCGCAAAGAGTATTGCACTACCGCAGTTTTTTATGAAATGGGTTGAAGGACTAGAAGCCGATCACCTCCAGGTCAACGTATTCCCCAACGATACCGATGATGCTTGGATCATGACAGCTAAAGAGCTCAAGTCCGAACTACAAGACGTGATTAACAGCGCCTTTTAGCTTGCCAAGGCAATAAGCCCTCAAATGATTAACTCAAGGGCTTATTGAGGCTAAACCACTACGACCATGATAAGTAGCAGCGTAGCGCCTAAGCTAACACGCCAGGTAACACGCCTTGAGATACCTCAGGAATACCAAAGCGGTTAATATCCGTGAAGCCCATCGCGTGAGCTGCCGTCACATACATGTCTCCGTGCCCGCGGCGATTGCTCGAGAAATCAAAAAAGTTGCCCGTCTTTATCGCACCACCAGCAGAGCCAGCCGTAATATAAGGAATATTACGCCTATCATGCTCACCCCGATCGTTTGAATGCTCGCACGTCCATATAATTAACGTATTATCCAGCATAGTGCCGCCAGCCTCGGGAATGCTTTTCATCTTTTTAATGAGGTAGTCAAAGCGCTCGGCATACCACTGTGTAATTTTATTGCGCGCATCTTTTTTCGCTTGGCTAAAAATATTACTGTGAGTGTAGGAGTGGTGCCCCTCGGTTAAACCTTTGCTGGTAAATTTAATACCGTTAGCCGAGTTAGACCACATTAATGTGGCAACACGGGTACGATCACAGGCAAAACCCTGCACAATCATATCCATCATGTTTTCACCATCAATTTGGAAGCGCTCATCTTGAGCCCCTTTTTCCGCTTTCAGCGTAGGCGGCATACACGCAACACCACCGGTATTACTCTCTTCAAACGCCAATTGCTGCTCCAGTTGGCGCACAGCATCTAAGTGATCTTGCATTTTTTGCTTATCGACATTCGATAGCACTCGCATCACGGCATTTATTTCAGCGGTCGCATTATCAATAACGCTACGACGCTCGGCAAGTCGACGCTGTAATGCCAGATCCCCACCACTACTGGCATCACTGCCATCAAAAATTTGGCTGTGTAATGTTTGTGCATTTACCTGCGGATATAACGAGGCGCCCGCGCGACTGTATACCTGATGATAAAAAGAGCCTCGCCCAGTTTTAACACCGGCATAAATAAAGGGCATTGCCGTTTTCGTCGCGTCGTTGGCCATGAGCCGCTGTGAAATCACTTGATCGATCGACTTACCTTTAGAGTGATAAACGGCTGTCTGGCTATTGGCATCTTCATTAGCATTTGCGCGCTCGGTCACCGCTGCGGTGAGTAGGTGTGGCGCTAATGCTGGGTGGCTATTCGTCACTTTATATAAGTTCGTATTGTAAGCCTTGAAGTCGATACCCCTAAATATATTGATATCTTTTTTATGCTTATTCAGCGCACCAAAAGCACTACCATTAACGTAGTCGGCCCCAGGCTTAGTGGGCGTAGCGCCATCACCTAAGCCATTAGGCGTTGTAACAATTAATAATCGCTTGGGTCCATCGCCTGCGGCAGCCTCTGCATTCAATACCGGAATAAAAGGAGCTGCCGCTGTTATCCCTAAGGTTTTTATCACAGTACGACGAGAATAGTTATTAGCAATATTGTGTTTTTTCATGGAATGTACCTCTAAGGCGCAGTGCGACGGTGGCGGAATGAATCACTAAGAACAATCGAGGTCATAACATCTAAAATTGACCCACCCTCAGCGGCAGCTAACTCATTAACTTTACCCAAAGAACACGTATCTTTTGTAGAAGCTTTACGACCTACAGCAAATTCAAACCAGTGATAGTTATAGCACTGACTGACATCATTACTGCTCGCTAGCTTATCTTGTAGCTCTTTAGCACCTTCAAAGTCACCATCGACATCGGTTAACAAGAAGTTACCCGATATATCAATATCAAAACCACCGGGCACCGCAGCGGTAGCTGGGTAGCGATCGCGCCAATGGCCTTCGTCATCATAGTGATCAAAGGGGAAACCCAAAGGATCCATCAATACATGACAACCGCCACAACCTGGATCTGTGGTATGTAAAGCAAATAAATCGCGTGGGTTTAATGAGTCATCAGCTTCTGGTATGGCTTCGGCCGCGTTAGGTGGTGGCGCTGGAATAACGCCGCACAGCACATGCTCTCTCAAGAAAATACCACGCACAGTTGGAGAATCATTACTGCGTAAAAAGGGTGCGCGCGCTAACAATCCTGCGCGACGGTTAGGGTTAAGTGCGTATTTGTCATACCCGTTTGCACCGGCTTCAATAGCATCGCCTTGCACTTTATATAAAGCCTTTGTATGCACATTTAAAAAACCATAATCTACTTCAAATAAAGCTTTATAAGAGCCCTCATCGGCAAAGGTAACGGCGCTCACTGTGCGATTAAAATCGACCATAGCAGCTACTTGCTGATTATAGCCATTAGTCCCGGCATCAGGGTTTTTGACCTTCATCCATTCCCGATGGAATAGCATCACCGCACCTTTAGCTCGTGCATCCTTCAGCATACGAGTCGCTTGCGCTTGTATTTGCTGGTTGGTTTTTAGTTTTCCCTGCTTGGCCAAATCTAACAATGTATCATCGGGCAAACTACGCCATAAGAACAACGCTAGGCGGGCAGCCAACTCATATTGCGTTAACGGCACCACTTGGCCACTGCCCTCTCCCGTCTCCACATAGTATAAAAACTGCGGTGCGGTTAATAGGCTCTGCACCAACACCGCGATGCCACGATCAAAGCCGATCGTTAAGTTTTCAGCGCCTTGTCTGACCTTGGTGAAACTCGCCATAAACCGATTGACCTCAGCATTGGTTAAAGGCCGACGAAACGCTCGACGCCCAACAGTCTCTAGCCCCTGCTTGGCGCAAGCATATGTTTTATCCGTACAAGGCATCCACTTCGGTAAAGTTTTTAGGGCTTCATCGGCAACTGTAGCCGCTACCGCAAAGTATTGCTCAACTTGTCCAGGCTCGGCCGAACGCGTGGTATTAATAAAAAAGTTACCCACTAATTGGTCTGCACTAAAGCCTTTGGTAAAGTTACCTGTGACTTTAAATAGGTCGGCCACCATACGGTTATAATCTGCACTAGCCACACGGCGCAAATGATTAAATTCTGTATTCGGTGCTCCACAGCTATTGGTATCGCCGCCTTTATCTAAGAAGTCAGGGAGCTCTACTGGCGGG
The DNA here is from genome assembly GCF_001292705.1 of Marinagarivorans algicola. Lineage (GTDB taxonomy): Bacteria > Pseudomonadota > Gammaproteobacteria > Pseudomonadales > Cellvibrionaceae > Marinagarivorans > Marinagarivorans algicola. Next base: position 32,360 of record NZ_LGAK01000023.1, on the reverse strand, counting down.
TTATCACCGTAACCGGCAAATTTGCGATGAATATAATCTGCGATACGCTTAGCACAGGACCCTGTACACGCTTGCGGGAATTTAAAGGGCATGGTGCCGCCAATATAATTCTCGAGCACTTTTTGATCGCCGCACACCGTGCAACGGCTTGCGACTAGGGCATCACCGAGCTCTGTGCGTTTTTCACCATTCGGGCCGCCATGACACGATGCACATAGGCGATCGTACTGCTCCCCAGGCCATTCAATGCGCTGAACTTTGATGTACGATACCGTCGGATTGTGAGTCACCGCCTTAAAGTCGATATTAAGTTTACCATCAGTGATTTTGACGTTTTTAACGCGTTTTACCAAAGCTTCACGCGTACCGCCTGCCGCCTTAACGATATCCACGTTTGACAATTTAATATCGCCTTCGATCGCGACATTAAAAACCCGTGAGCCCGCGGTATGCTCTTCGACTAACTCGATAAAACCAAATTCAATATCAAAGGTTCCATTATAGAGGTTTAGCTCATATTGCGACTCGCCCCAACGCTCGGTAAAAAACAAAATGTCATCTTTAGTGTTGGCAATATCGGTAACGCCGCCGGAAACATCAGACACCTGTCCCCCGGTAAAACTGTTGTCAGCCTTAAACGCGATATGACCGTCGCCATCAGCGTTGTCACCGCCGGTGTTGATCGCTGCCACTGTCACGTAATGTAAGGGGCTATCTGGCGCCGCCGAAGAAGCCGCACTACTGGTAGAGGCCGCACTAGATGGTGCTTGCGAACCCTGCTGCGCGCACCAATTTTGTCCCGCTGTATCATAGAGATAAGCTGCCAGATCATCGCCGCAAGTTGCGTTACCCTCGGTGCAGTTAGAGCCGAAATAAACCGACATGTGCTTTTCAATATACACATCTAACGCACCTTCAGAAGGTTTACCGGCACCGATAGCACCATAAGGCGCATCAAAAATGGCAATGCTAGGGTTGGCACCAGCGCCAGGTGTTTTATTGGTACCATCTGGGGCACCATGACATGTCGTGCAGTTTAAGCCCGCCGCATTATAAAGCGCCTTTCCACGGTCGATATCTGCTTGGCAACCACTTGTCGAAGCTGTGATTGAGGATGACGCACTCGAAGAGACCGAACTCATCGGCGGCGTGCTAGCTGGCTCTGAGCTTGGCGAGTGACTCGAAACCACCAGAGATGAGGAGTTATTGGTAGAGGAGGCATCATCTTGCCCACCGCTACATCCTGCCACGCTTAGCGCCAGTACAACCCACAAAGGTCTATACAGATTCATCGTAAACATTGTAAATACCATGTTGTAAAAAATTATTAAATATGCCTTTAAAGACAATCGCACACCATCACGACATATTCTCTTGCCAAAGTTCTTACTAGCAGCAGTCGCTGAAAACTTAAGAACAGCCTCTTGCCTTGTTCACTTGTATACTTTTTTTATTCGGTAGTGGGAAAGATAACGGGTCTCAAGCAAAGACGATAGTGGGGAAAGTGAGACGCAGCGCAAAAAAGTAGGTAACGGGACTGCCGTCCCACACAATAAAAACAAAAATCACTTAAAAAACAGCCGTTTAAGTAATAATGACTAGAAGTCAATATTTGGGACCGCGTACTAAAAATAGCTAAATGGGACGTCAAAAAACTCACCATAGAACAAAAAAAGAAGAAAATTGAAGAAAATTCATGTACTTTATGACTTATTGTCGAATTTAAATGGGCTGTCTGTTCAGGAGCACAATAGAGAACACCAAAGCATAGATCCCAAAACAGCGTACTATTAGGTTATATCAAACACTCGCATCTGAGCACATATACTGTCTATTTTTTAGACAGCACGCTATTACCATGCGACCGCGGACAGTACAGCGCCCAACCAAGCGCCGCTTAAACTATGTAACCGGCAATAGTAAGAAAAGAGAAGCAAGAACAAAAGCAAGACGAGCGTCCTATAATGATCAATGCATTAATCCGTTGTCCCAAAACACCCCTGAGTAATGGCAGTTGGCTCAACTGGGCAGTACCGCCTAAACTTTGAAGGCTTTGTGTCAATAGCGCTAAAAAAATCGGTTTATCTATCCCTAGACCTGTTTCACACAACACTAAGATAAGTTACTCGCATGCAAGGCATTTTATTTTCAGTTACAGATCTTTCGCTTATCGCAACAATCCTCGAATGCGCATTAATGTTTTATTTGATCGCAATGACTCGCACCATTCCGGTCCCTTCATTACTATGCCGCTGTAGCTTAAGTCTTTTCTTTATTGCTATCGCCCTTGACTCAGTGGCCATGCTCCTCATTTGGCATGACGGTATCCGAGAAGCTTTGATAGCCTTCTCACCAATCACTCTCACATTAGCCACTTTGGCACTAACAGCCAAGGGGCCCTTACTGTATATTTTTATCAAAACAATCAGCCAACCCAATTTTACGCTCAAACCTATCCACCTGCTGCATACACTCCCCTTTTGGGGAGCACTGAGCATTATTGTTTTAAAAGACTTAAGCATTTACGAAATTGCCTCGACTCGTGACTCTGGCCTCACAAGCATGGGGTCGGTGTACTGGTGGCTACTAGCCCGCTCGGTACCTGCCGCCTACGCTATCGTAAGCATCATCTCTCTACGAAACATGAATGCACTATACGACTCGCACTATACCGGCAACGAATACCACTACACCTACTGGATTAAGCTGCTTTCGTTTGGTTTTTTAGCGCAATGGCTACTGGCGTTAGGGATTCACGTTGCCGGCCAGTCACTGCCCTCAGAAACCGCTAATTCGTTAGGTAAAGTCAGTGACTTTTTAGGCCTAATTTTAGTCAACGGCCTACTTGTCTATGCCTTTACTATGATTCGAACACTCACACCCATTTTAGGGAGCGACAAGCCGAGCCCGCACCTAGAGCCTACGGCTGCACTAACACAAAACTCTAAGCCGACTTTAAGTCATCACGTTAGCAGCCCGTCAGCGGCCCTAAACAAGACAGCGCATAATGCTAACAGCGCATCCACACCTCATTACCTAGCACCGACAATATCGGCACAGCATCAACAGCCCAAGCATACCAAGACACCTAGCATGATCGCGCATCAAATCAGTTCACCCGATTACAGACCAACACTCGCCACCCCCCCCACCGAAGAGTGTGACAGTGTTGCGATAGCCTTGATTCTAAAAGCCATTGAAGAGGATAAGATTTACCTCAGTCATACGCTTAATTTAGAAAAACTTGCCGTCGCCTTGAGCTTGCCAGCCAAAGAGGTATCACGCCTCATTAACACGTACTTTCAGCACAGCTTTTCTGAGTTTATTAACGCTTATCGCACACTCGAAGCCGAAAGAATACTCTCAGACCCTGAGCATAAAGAAACCCCTATTTTAGAAGTTATCTACCTTTCGGGTTTTAACAGTAAATCAGCTTTCCACCGATTTTTTAAACGCTTTACGGGCATGTCGCCCAGCGAATATAAAAATCAACTGGCAAAAAGAAATGACACCTTAGCTGTGCCTAAAAAGTCTGGCACTCACAACCTGTAACAACTAGGCCTCTATTTAGCGGAGCTTTACAGGTAAAGTATGCGCGATTAGCGGCCTACCGAGGCTAAAAAAATATTCACCTTTATATACCCACGTTAAAGGTTGAGCCCAGCATAAAATAAAACTAAGATAGCTCTAGACAGAGCAAGAAAACATCTATACAGTGACCGCAGCTAGAAAGAAGTCTCTTATTTACATGCTACATTTCGCTGTTTTATTCGTAATACTCGTCCTGCAGTTTTTAAGTTCAAGTCTACATTTTTACGCACCCCATGCCCATTTGGGCAACATAAATTAAAATTTCAGGATATTATTATGTCTACAGTTAAAGGTACAGTTAAGTGGTTCAACGAATCTAAAGGTTTTGGTTTTATTGAGCAAGAGTCTGGTCCAGACGTTTTCGCTCACTTCAGCGCAATTGCAAGCTCAGGCTTCAAAACCCTTGCTGAAGGCCAAAAAGTTGAATTCACAGTTACTGATGGCCAAAAAGGTCCTCAAGCTGAGAACATCGTTGCTATCTAATGGATTATTGATCTAATAGATAATAAAAAGGCAGATCTTCGGATCTGCCTTTTTTTTGCCTAAAATTTCCCTCTCCCCGAGCATCACCTCACATACACGGCTCTTGCCGCGTACGCGCCTGTTCATCGCAACTACAGGTGGCAACAGCACCCCATTGGCTTCGATTATCTCTGTCGGAGTATTTTATCATCGCAACCATGGAACTATTTGAGACATAGCGTACTAAAAGGCCGCACTTTATTTAGTCAAAAGATTTTAGGCCATTACAGTGATTATTTTAAAACGGCAATAATCAGTAGTACATAATGCACCTATTATTACACCTGCGCTGAGATGCAGAGTAATGAGACAAAGTACACTTACAATACTTCAGAAATCGCAAAACTGGGCAGCCTCTGATGGGTATTTGTCAATTTGACTAAGTAATGTCGTACAGATTTTACTTTTATACGTACAGTCCAGCGACTTTACATACATACTTTGAATGACACCAATTTGAGTGTCAGCTTTTATTTTAACTATCGCTCTGTTTACAGCGTACATATCGAGGTTTGACATGCGAACAATTGGTGCCCTTTTATTACTCAGCGTTTGCATAGCCATTGGCTGGCGCTTTTATACAACACACAACGCCAGCACGCAGCGCCCTTCAAGTGCGCCTGCGGTTGTGCTACATAACGTACAAAAGCAAACAGTCACTCAAACACTAGAGGCCATTGGCACCACCAAGGCCATAGAGTCTATTGAAGTCACTAGCACTATTGCCGAGCGCATCACCAGCCTCCCTATGCAAGAAGGTGCTAAAGTCAAAAAAGGCGCTGTTTTAATCGAGTTAGAAAAAGCTGAAGAGCAAGCCTTGCTCAAAAGCGCCAAAATCAATCTTAAAGAGCAAAAACGTGAATATGCTCGCATAGAAAATCTTGTGCGCACCAAGTCGATCCCTTCTTCAGAGCTCGATAAGCGTCAATCCTTAATCGATAATGCCGAAGCCCATATTGCTGAAGTGAGTGCCCGCTTAGCTGAACGGACCTTAACTGCTCCATTTGATGGTGTTGTAGGCCTTCGTAATTTAAGCGCTGGTGCACTCGCTCGCCCTGGTGACACCATCACCACTCTCGACGCAATAGAAAAACTCAACATTGACTTTTTTATCCCCGAAAAGCACTTGGGGCTCTTAAAGGTCGGTAACAGCGTCAACACTCAAAGCGCGGCCTACCCAGATCAAACTTTTACAGGCACTATTAGCACGCTCGATACCCGCGTAGACCCTGTTAATCGCAGTATTAAAGTACGCGCCACTATTGATAACAAAGCACTCAAGTTACGCCCAGGTATGCTATTAACACTTAATATTGTCAACAGTACGCAACAATTAATGATGGTGCCCGAGCAAGCGGTATTTATGCGTGGCCAACAGCACTTTGTCTACAGTGTCGATGCGCAAAATACCGTTACCGAAACACCCGTCAGCACAGGTGTTAGGCAAAAAGGCATTGTAGAAATCACTCACGGCCTAGCGCTTGGCGACAATATTGTTTTGCAAGGCTTATTAAAAGTAAAGCCAGGTAGCCAAGTAACGCCGCAAATAGAGCAATGGCGTGGTGACAACTAATGATTATTACCGACCTCGCCGTTAAACGGCCTGTTTTTGCTTCTGTTATTAGTTTGCTGATTTTAGCGTTTGGTTTAGTCGCATTCGACAAACTTCCGCTGCGCGAATACCCCGATATTGATGCGCCAGTTGTAACAATCGAAACCATTTACCGAGGCGCAGCTGCCGCTGTCGTAGAGCGTAGAATCACTAAAATTATCGAAGACAGAATATCGGGCATAGAGGGCATTAAAAACATCATATCCAGCAGTCAAGATGGCAGCTCCAGAGTCAGTATCGAGTTCAATATTACCCGCGATATCGACGGCGCTGCCAACGATGTGCGCGATAGAGTATCGCGTATTTTGGATCAACTACCCGAAGACGTCGACCCGCCAGAGGTCTCTAAAGCTGGGGCTGATGATGATACGATTATGTGGTTTAACCTTGTTAGCGACCGCATGAATTTACTCGAGTTAACCGATTACGCCAACCGTTATTTAGTCGACCGCTTTAGTGTACTCGATGGCGTGGCACGCGTGCGTGTGGGGGGCGGACTAGATTACGCCTTACGTATTTGGCTAGACCGCAACGCACTCGCAGCTAGGCAATTGACCGTCAGCGATGTTGAACAAGCCTTGCGCCGCGAAAATATCGAGCTACCTGCAGGCAGTGTCGAGTCGGATCAGCGACAATTCACCGTGCGACTCGAGCGCAGTTACTTAGATGCAGCGAGCTTAGGCGAGCTAGTTATTGTTAAAAACAATAACCATCTGATTAAACTGCGCGATATTGCTCGCATTGAGCTAGGTGCCGAAGAACATCGCAAATCATTCCGCGGCAATGGCGTACCTATGGTGGGCCTGGGCATTACCAAGCAGTCTACCGCTAATACTTTAGAGGTTGCCCGTCAAGCTCGTGCGTTACTCACCGAGGTCAACCGCGACCTACCCGCAGGTATGGAACTGCTCTCAAGTTACGACAGTGCCGTTTTTATTGAACAATCTATCAGCGAGGTCTACCAAACGCTATTTATTGCCATGGTACTCGTTATTGCTGTCATTTTTTTGTTTTTAGGCGATGCCCGTGCAACACTGATTCCCGCCATCACGGTTCCGGTGTCTCTGATGGGTACCTTCATTATTTTGTTAATGCTTGGTTTCACCATTAACTTATTAACACTACTCGCGATGATTCTGGCTATTGGTATGGTCGTCGACGACGCCATTGTGATGCTAGAGAATATTCATCGCCGTATCAGTGAAGGTGAGCCGCCGCTTGTTGCTGCTTATTTAGGCGCAAGAGAAGTATCGTTTGCAATTATCGCCACCACTGCCGTACTCATTGCCGTGTTTTTACCCATCACCTTTTTAGAGGGCGACTTAGGCAAGCTATTTACCGAGTTTGCTGTTGCAATGTCAGCGGCGGTTGGGTTTTCTTCGATCGTTGCTTTATCACTATCACCCATGATGTGCTCAAAGCTATTACAGGCCGATCACAAACCCAGCGCCGTCACCGTGAGAGTCAACAAGCTAGTTGACACGCTACGCGTTAGCTATCAAGCCTTCTTGGCTCGGCAACTCAAAAAACCTCTATTCACCCTAGGGATACTCATTAGTGCATTAGCCGGTTGCGGTCTCTTATTCACACAAGTACCCAGCGAATTTACCCCAAGTGAAGATCGCGGCGCATTTTTTGTGATTGTTTCTGCCCCCGAAGGCTCTAGCTTTGCTTATTCGCAAAGCTATATGGATGAAATAGAAAAGCGCCTCATGCCGCTTGTGGCAGACGGCGAAGTCAAACGCTTGCTTGTGCGCACACCCGGTAGCTTTAGCAGTACTGCTGACTATTCCGGCGGCTTTGTCATTGTTGTATTAGAGGATTGGGCCGATCGCCGCTCAGCCTTTACGATTATGGGTGATGTTCGCAAGCGTTTAGGTGACCTTGCCGGCGTACGAGCCTTCCCTGTGATGCGTCAGGCATTAGGTCGCGGTTTTGGCAAACCCGTACAATTTGTACTGGGTGGCAGCAACTACGACGAACTCGCCCAATGGCGCGACATACTCATGGAAAAAGCCAGCCAAAACTCGAATTTAATCGGGCTAGATCACGACTTCAAAGAAACAAAACCCCAAATACTCATCGACATCAACACTCAGCGTGCCGCCGATTTAGGCGTCAGCGCTCAGGAGATTGGTAATACATTAGCAACGCTACAAGGCTCGCGCCGTGTCACCACATTTGTGGAGCGCGGCGAAGAATATGATGTGATTTTAGAGGGCGAGCGCAGCCAGCAAAACACACCTATGGATATGGCCAACATTTACGTGCGCAGTCATAGCACCGGCGAGCTAATCACACTCGACAACCTTGTTAGCATCAAAGAAGGAGCCGATGCGACCAGTCTAAACCGCTACAATCGCATGCGCGCCATTACCCTCGAGGCTAACCTTGCCGATGGCTACACCCTAGGTGAAGCGATTAGCTACCTAGAGGCTTTAGCTAAAGAGCACCTACCCGCAGAAGCCGTTATTAGCTTTAAAGGGCAATCACAAGATCTTCGCGACAGCGGGCAATCGATTTACTTTATTTTTGCACTTGCCCTTATTGTTGTTTTCTTGGTACTCGCCGCACAATTCGAAAGCTATGTACACCCTCTGGTCATTATGCTCACCGTACCGCTCGCCATTTTAGGGGCACTCATAGGGCTGTACACCTTTGGGCAAACGCTCAATATTTACTCCCAAATAGGCATCATTATGCTGGTGGGTTTAGCGGCTAAAAATGGTATTTTAATTGTCGAATTCATCAACCAGTTACGCGATCAAGGCGTCGCCTTTGAGCGTGCCATCATAGAGTCTGCTGGCCAGCGATTGCGCCCAATTATTATGACAGCCATTACAACCGCCTTCGGCTCATTGCCTTTAGTCTTTTCCAGTGGTGCAGGCGCAGAAACGCGCATAGTCATTGGTATTGTTGTGCTCACGGGTATTATTGCTGCCACAATATTCACACTGATTATTGTGCCGGTGATGTATCAGCTCCTAGCGCGACATACCGGCTCACCCAAAGAGCTCGAAAAAGAGCTCGAAAAGCAATTGGCCAAACAAGCACGCTAAGGCCGTATACCTAGGCGTTTAACGCTTCGAGTAACACGGCCGAGGAGTAAGAACGCCTTATTATAAAGTGTCGCAGCTTGACTCCTATATCAGCCTAACGCACTCGCCGAGTGGTGCACAAAAGACTACACTCCTACACAAAACATCGTGTAGGAGCTTTCATGACGCCAAACCTTCGCGTCCCCCTCAAAACGCTACTGATTAGCCTGCCCTGTCTTGCGATCGGCTTAAGCTTTTTAGTCTTCAGTCTTATACCGTCTGTGTATGAATGGCACGCAATGAGGCACTGGAACCCAGTACCCGCCACCGTAACTCACGCCGAACTCAAAGTAAGCCACAGTGACGACTCAACCACTTTTTTGGCAACAGCGACCTATACCTACAGCGTGAATGGGCGCAACTACACCCACTCGCGCGTCGGCATTAATGACAGCTACGATAATCTTGGCTCTTGGCAAGAAGACAAAGGCGCTATATTGCAAGAACATCGTGATAACAGCGATCTTATTATTGTGTATGTCAACCCTAACAACCCTCAAGACAGCGTGATTTACCCCGAGCTACGACTAAGTGTTTTTGCCTTTAAACTTGCCTTTGCCGTGATTTTTACCGGCATAGGCATAGGCTTCATCGTATCAGCAATAAGAAAAAACACTTGGAGAACATCAAATCCATATGCCCCCGACGCCCCTTGGAGGGCCAATAAAGGCTGGCAAAACCCTATCACATCAAACGCCAAAAGCAGCTTAATAGGCACTTGGGTATTCGCACTGATAGGGTGCGCGGTATCATTCGCGCTGGCAATAAACACCGTGCCGCCAGCACTTGCGCAAGGCAACTACGGCACTTTATTTGTTTTGATTTTTGTACTGATAGGCTTACTGTCATTGTACTGGGCAATCAAAAAAACGATGCTATGGCGCCACTTTGGCCCTACGCCTTTATGGCTAGAACCTTATCCAGGTGCGATTGGCGGGCATATTGGCGGCACAATTAAATGCGATAGGCCACTCAACGCCAGCACCGCGCATATCACCTTAGAGTGTATTCTTCACTATCAAAGCGGGAGCGGTAGAGATAGGCAATCAAAGCAAAGCATCGTGTGGCAAACCCAAGGCAGCGCCCCAGTAGTCGCACAAAATACCACGGGCCACCCGCAATCACATATTGCATTTTATTTTAATGTTCCCAACCAGCTTCCAGCATCAGAGCCTCGCTCGCAGCATTATCACTGCTGGAAAATCACACTTAAGCTCAGTGATAACAAGGCAACGCTAAGCCGTCAGTTCACCATTCCCGCGTTTCACGGCACAGAGCGAAGCCAGCTCAATATTACAAATACCGCCGATAATGCACAAACACGTGATACCCAAGAGCAAACACTCGAATCACTACTCAACATACAACAAATAAGCGGCGGCATTGCCCTAGCGCATAAAGCGGGGCGCGACCTTAAAACCAATGCCTTATTGTTAATAATAGGATTGGTGTTTTGGGGTGTAGGGATCGGCATTGGCTTTACCGATGACACACCAATATTCATGGTCATGATATTAAGCTTACTCGGGGGAGCGTTGTCGCTATGTGGCTTTTACAAACTGCTCAATAGCTACCATGTCAAAATAGGTCATGCCGGCTTATATACCGAGCGCTATATTTTGGGCATAAAAACAAGGCAACGCTTTTATGCCTCTCATACAATCAAACATCTCGCTATAAAAAGCACCGGCCACAGTACCATAGGCAATCATCATACGGAGCATTTTGTCATTACAGCAGTCCTAAATAATGGTAAAACTGTTAATGTCGCCGAGTCGCTCAATGGGCAATCAATAGCTGAATACGCCCTAGAAAATATTAGCCTGCTAAGTGGCTATCCAAAGTTATGACTAGACCGATCAACAAGGAGCCCTTGCATTCATCATTTAACTCCCAAGATACTGGATACATTTAGCACGGTAGCGACCGGTTTTTAATCATGTGAAAATGCGCGCTTAAAGCACATTCTCTTCAAAAATATTTTTATTCATTTATTTTTAAAAAAGCCTTGAAAAGACTTTTTTCGCCTCTAAATTAGTAGGGCAGCAACGGGGCTTATAGCACGTTGCAAGCAACCCTTAATTTAATCGTTAACAATTATTGCTTCTCGGAGAATAGTTTATGAATAGCATTGATCTCACACCGTTATACCGCAACAGCGTTGGCTTTGACCGTTTTGCGTCATTAATAAACCACACCTTAAATAATGATGCGGCAGCACCTAGCTACCCACCGTATAATATTGAAGAGCTAGAAGAAAACCGCTATGCCATTACGATTGCCGTTGCCGGTTTTACCGAACAAGAGCTCGATATACAGGTTGAAAAAGGCATACTCACTGTACGGGGTAAAAAATCCTCAACCCAAGAGCAAAAGTTCTTGCATCGCGGCATTGCCAATCGCGCCTTTGAGCGAAAATTTAATTTGGCAGACCACATAGAAATTACGGGTGCCGACTTAGCTAATGGTCTACTGGCCATACAATTAAAGCGTGAAATACCAGAGGCGATGAAGCCAAGGAGTATTGCTATTAATCAATCGGCCACCAAACCACAGGAAACATTAGAGCATCATAAAGATGCCGCTAATTCAAGCGGTGAAAATGCAGCGTAATAGCTTGCATGAATATTCAAAAAGGCGTCTTAAAGGCGCCTTTTTTATTGCACTCAACCACCTAAACTCATGTATGAATTAACGGCAAGGGCATATTTTTTGTTTACGCTCTGGTGTAAATAATCCGCGCTCGTCTATAAATTTAAAAGGCACTGAAATTGTTTTAAAATTAGAGTTTTTACGGATAACAAAATGCAAATGCGGGCCCGTCGAAAACCCACTAGTACCCGATAACCCCAATACATCACCTGCCTTAACTGACTGCCCCGCTTTAACCACAACACTGCCCATCAACAAATGTGCGTAAAGGGCATAAGTACCGTCATCGTGTAACACATACACCACATTGGCTTTATCTAAAAAATATTTTTTAGCGCCGCCAAAGGCATAATCATCGCGTACAAAAGCAACTACGCCTGCGCGTGCAGCCACAATATCAGTTCCTATCGGTAGCGCAATATCTACGGCATGCCGGCTTGATGGTTTAGTATGCGAAAACCGCCCGTTAAATCCTTGCGATATATGATGTTGGCTGAATGAGCTAACCGGTAATCGATACCCTCCAAAATTATGCCGACTATTCGGCTCACCCCATGTATAGCGATACCTAAAGCGTGGCATTTTTTGCTCATTGCGATAAAACACCGTACGACCATTTGCCGGGATCGTTACGGTTACTTCCGGCAAGGCATTATTTTTAAAGAAAATTTTAGCTTCGATGGGTAAATGAAAAGGGTTAACTACATATGCGTGTAATACTTTACCGACGGTTTCGTATTGAAACTGTAACGCTAAAGGATCTTTGGCCTCAGGCTTAAACTCAAGCACCTGCGCTTGCGCTCTCTGCTCTTTGGGCGGCTTATCAGTAAATTGCCAGCGGCCGTTGGCATCCTTATATTTATACACCGTCGCTGAATGTATCGATAAAGGCAAAAAAAGAACCAACAAAAAAATACAGTGTAAAGTGCGTGACGCCAGTAAGACCATTACCCTTTCTTCCTTAAAATAGTTATTATTTTCTCCAGTATAACAGTGCGCAAACACACACTTCATGGCACATAACGTGCACAACAACTTGCTTCACCTGAATACACCCGCTATGGTTTGCGCCCTAAAAATGATAATAAACCGCCTATATCTGGGGAATGTAATGCAAACAAATGAATTGACGCTTTACGCGCCAATAAGCGGCCTTATTGTGCCACTTGAACAAGTGCCTGACGAGGTTTTTGCCAAAAAAATGGTTGGCGATGGCATTAGTATCGACCCAACCGACTCAAGCCTTGTCGCTCCTTGCGATGGCACAGTACTGCAAGTGCATCGAGCACGCCATGCGGTCACCCTTCAATCACCTCAAGGCGTCGAAATATTAATACATATTGGCATTGATACTGTTGGTTTAAAGGGTGTTGGCTTTAGCGCGCATGTACAAGAAGGTGACAGCGTGAGCGCAGGCGATAAACTACTCAGTTTTGATGCAGACTTTGTCGCCACTCAAGCCACCAGCTTACTCACTCAAATACTGATCACAAATGATGAGCGTGTCGCTGGTATGCAATACAGCCAAGGCATTGCCCAAGCTGGTGACACAGCACTCCTTAACCTACAACTTACAGAGGCCAGTCAAAAAAGCACCGCGAGCAACGGTGCAACGATCACAGGGCCAGAAATCATTATCCCAAACTCACAAGGGTTACACGCAAGGCCTAGCGCTACGCTAGCTGGCCATGCCAAAACCTTTAAAGCCATTATTCACCTACATAAAACAACTCAAGCGCATAACACGGTACAACCGGCTAATGCCAAAAGCGTCGTGGCATTAATGGGCCTAGAGTTAGACCTTCACGATCGCGTATACCTAACAGCCACCGGCGATGACGCCGAGCCAGCCATTAAAGCATTAAGTACATTGATCAATGAAGGCTCAGGGGAAGACTGCCTACCGGTTAATAAAGAGGCGATTGCCGGCAGCTCAGCAGCAGAAAACAAGACACCTAGCCAAGCACCTATTGGCGCCTCACCTATCAGTAATACACAAGCATTACCCTTAAATGGCGAGCTTCATGGTGTCTGCGCATCACCAGGGCTAGTGGCCGGCAAAATATGGCAGCTTGTTCGCACAACACTCACAATTGACGAGCAAGGTAAGAATACGCAGTGGGAGCTGAGTCAGTTAGATGCAGCCTTAAAGCAAGCGCAAAAAGATTTAACGCATTTAGCACAAACTGCCGATAGCGAAGCACAAAAAGGCATTTTTTCCGCACACAGCGAATTACTCACTGACCCCGAATTATTAGAGCATGCCCAAGGTCACATTGCCCAGGGTAAGAGCGCTGCCTGGGCATGGCAGCAAGCCTTTGAAGCACAGGCAACACTCTTATCGCAATTAAAAAATGCCCTGCTAGCGGCACGCGCGACCGATATGCGCGACCTAGGCCAAAGAGTTTTAACATTACTGGCCGGCGACGAGCAAGCCGATAATACAATCCCCGATAATGTTATTTTAATTGCCGATGACTTAACCCCCTCAGACACCGCTAATTTAGATCCTCAACGTATTTTAGGGTTTTGTACCGCAACCGGAGGGGCCTCCTCACATGTGGCAATTATTGCTCGTGCTCTAAATATTCCTGCCATTGCAGGGATCGATAAGCGTGCGCTGCAACTACCCAATGACACCCAAGTCATGCTGCGTGCCGATACGGGCCTGTTACAGATCGCGCCAGCACAAGAGCAAATTGACACGTTAATGGCCGAGCAAAAAGCTGACAACATTTTAAACAAAGCCGCCTTAAGTGCAGCCCAAAAACCGGCTATCACCCAGTGTGGCAAAACCATTGAGGTGGTTTGTAATGTCGGTAATATTAAAGATGTGAATGGCGCACAAGCACTCGGTGCCGAAGGTGTGGGTTTACTGCGCTCCGAATTCTTATTTATGCAGCGCGCTAATGCTCCCACCGAAGACGAGCAAACATTAGCTTACAGCCAAGTGGCTAATGCTTTTGGTAAAGGTCAAAATATTATTATTCGCACACTCGATGTGGGCGGTGATAAACCTCTGTCTTATCTCCCGCTACCCAAAGAAGACAATCCATTTTTAGGGGTGCGGGGTATTCGAGTGTCATCGGCACACCCCGAAGTATTTCGTACACAGCTGCGTGCTATTTTACGCGCAAGCCATGACTGCATCGCTAATGTGCATATCATGTTCCCTATGATTACGACACTCGAAGACTTGCGCTCAGCCAAGGCAATGCTAGAACAAGAGCGCATCGCTTTAAATGTTGCGCCTATTCCTGTGGGCATTATGGTTGAGGTGCCTTCGGTAGCAATGCTAGCAGAGCAATTTGCTCGCGAAGCCGATTTCTTTTCGGTAGGTACTAATGATTTAACACAATACACACTGGCGGTGGATCGCGGTCATCCAGATTTAGCCAAAACGGCTGACCCGCTCAACCCAGCCGTACTCGCCATGATTGGCCGCGCTGTAGAGGGCGCGCACAAACACAATACTTGGGTAGGTGTGTGCGGCGGTATCGCTAGCGACCCTCTCGCTGTCCCTATTTTATTAGGCTTAGGCGTCGACGAACTGAGCGGCTCACTGCCGTCACTGCCACGTGTTAAAGCGGCTATACGGGATCAAACATTAGAGCAGTGCCAAGACCTGGCTCAACAAGCATTGCTGGCCTCTACCGCCGATGACGTACGCGAGCTGTTACAAAAGCACAAGCACCCAGCACCGAATGCTTAGGCGCTAAAAGTGACTTTAGACTTTTACTGACACAACAACAATAAGATCTCCTCTTAATAGGAAACCATTATGAAATTTTTTGATGCTGCATTCGGTATGCTGCAACAGTTTGGTAAAGCCATTATGTTGCCTGTCGCCGTTTTACCTGCCGCCGGTATTTTATTGGCCGTAGGCTTTAACGATTTTGCTTTTATCCCCTCGATTGTATCGCAACTAATGGAAAGTGCTGGCGGTGCTATTTTTGGTAATTTGCCCATTTTATTTGCCGTGGGTATTGCTCTGGGTATGAGTAAAAACGATGGTGTTGCTGCTTTTGCAGCCTGTATTTTTTATGCCGTTATGCTGGCCTCGCTCGGCATTGCCGCTGCCGCACAAGGCCATGCAACAACAGACATTATGGGCATAGCGTCTATTGATAGCGGTGTATTTGGCGGTATTATTGCTGGCGGTATTACCGCCTTCTTATTTAATAAGTATCATCGAATATCTCTGCCCGTATGGCTCGGTTTTTTTGGTGGCAAACGCTTTGTACCCATTGTCGCCTCGTTTTGGGCAATTATTATAGGCTGCTTATTAAGCGTTGTTTGGCCGCCTATTGGCGATCAAATTCAAAATTTTTCTGATTGGGCCTCAAAAGAAAACCCCATGATGGCTTTTGGTATTTACGGTTTTGTCGAGCGCCTATTAATTCCTTTTGGTTTACACCATATTTGGAATGCACCGTTTTTTTATGAAGCCGGAACCTTTGTAAACCCAGATACAGGCGAAGTTATTAAAGGGGAATTACAGCGCTATATGGTCGGTGACTCAACAGCCGGTAACTTAGCGGGGGGGTTTTTGTTTAAAATGTGGGGCCTACCTGCAGCCGCTATTGCTATTTGGCATACTGCCCGCCCCGAAAACCGTGCGAAAGTCGGCGGCCTAATGATTGCCGCCGCCGTTACCTCTTTTGTTACCGGCATTACCGAACCTATCGAGCTGGCTTTTTTATTAGTCGCCCCCGTTCTGTATTTTATTCACGCTATTTTAGCGTCTGCCGCCTTTATGCTGTGTATTGAGTTAGGCATTAAGCACAGTACGACTTTCTCGCATGGTTTATTCGATTTTATTTTCTTGTATGGCCAATCCACAAAGGGGTGGATGCTCTTTATTATTGGCCCTATTTGGGCTGCATTATATTACATTGTATTCCGCGCAGCGATTGTAGGCTTTAATTTAAAAACGCCAGGTCGCGACTTAGAAATCACCGAAACAGTCACCCACACGAACGACGGTGGCATGGCACAAGATTTGGTTTTAGCCTTTGGCGGTAGAAGCAATATCACGTCTTTAGATGCTTGCATTACGCGCTTACGTATTAGTGTCAACAATATGGGTCAAGTCAATCAGGAGCGCTTAAAAGCCCTTGGCGCGACCGCAGTCATTACCGTTGGCAATAACGCACAAGCTATTTTTGGCACCTCATCAGAAAACCTCAAAACAGATATGGAAACTTACCTTGCATCAGCTGGCGATGAAGCAGAACTTAGCGGCAATCATCAACCCGCCAGCACATCCGCTATCAATACCCAGCCCGACATAGTGATTGATGATACAACCCGCCAAAACGCACAGGCATTAGTCAATGCACTAGGAGGGCAAGGTAATATTAAGCAGCTCGACGCTTTTGCTAAAACGCGCTTACGCGTAGAGCTTAAGGACAGTAAAAAACTAGACCAAGCCGCATTAACTGCCGCAGGTGTTAATGCCGTCATGGAGCTTGCAGGTAATACCTGGCATCTCATTATTGGCAATAATGCCGAGGCTTTTGATAAAGTAATAAAAAGCTAAAATCTTGTTAACATAATATAAAAATCCCGCATATTATAATGCGGGATTTTATTGAGTGTTGTACTGCCATTAAAATGAATAACCGCTAGCGGTTATTCATTCAA
Organism: Marinagarivorans algicola; assembly: GCF_001292705.1. GTDB lineage: Bacteria > Pseudomonadota > Gammaproteobacteria > Pseudomonadales > Cellvibrionaceae > Marinagarivorans > Marinagarivorans algicola. Next base: position 15,239 of record NZ_LGAK01000023.1, on the reverse strand, counting down.
TACTTATAATGCGCTATTCATACGGCACTAGACTATAATCCAATACATCCATGCTTAATACGCACTTCATTTAAAACGGCTAATAACTCTGGCTTCTTCATCGCATTAATATACTGCAGATGTTTATCTGTTTCTTGCCACGTGGTATTTTTGCCAAGCGCATCGTAATACAACCAAGACTGCCCCCACAAAAGCAATGTTGCCTCTCTTAATTTCTCGTCATTGAGCATGGCGGTGTAATCTTGAGGGCGCTGCTCTTTGGCCCATAGCCAATAGCGCTGTGCCGCCCACATAAAATTCAACATAGCACGAGTATCAAAGTCATACTCTAATTTAGGAAAACGCCAAAGCAAGTAGTTAACGGCCACCGAATGAGTGTATTGTGACCACTCGCTATAGGTGGTGTGTATGCCTTGCTTTGCGGAGCTATCCTCAAAATAGGTAGAGTTTGCAAAAGCATCGGGAATATCGTTATGGAAGCGATCTTTTGTGATTTCACCACGGCCAAAATAATCATTTGTAGGAATGGGCGTTTCATAGTTACTCGAGAGAAAATAGGTGTCACGCTCAAAATCAAGGGCGTGCCCGCACTCGTGAATCGCAAAGTTCCATGGCGATGTTGTACCAAATTTCTCAACATCCGAAAATGTTAAATCACAACGGCCTGCACCATCAAAACCCGGTGAATTTCTTAAAATATAGGCTCCATGCGGATAAGCGATATCAAAAACATCCAGCTGTACCTGCGCCATCTGCTCAGTTGTAGGATTATCTAGGGCATAAAAATCATTAATCAAATGATCGATATCAGCCGATACATCCGGTAACTCTTCGGTATATCGACCATCGGAACAACTTGGGTCAGTGTTGGCTTGAAAGGGCCCATCTGCTGTAGTGTTGTTCGGTGGTACTGCAGGCGCAGATGATGTCGCATTATTAGAAGAGCTTTCAGTCTCTCGCGATGAAATTCCTTGGTTAGGTGGACTATTTTTTTCTGAGCTATTTTGTCCAGAGCTATTATGTGCAGTAGGGTCATTATCGTCTCCACATGCACTGAGAAAAAAGCTTGCCATTAAAGTAGAAGTTAAAATAATATTTTTTGGGGGGGACATTAATCGCATGTCAGATTCCTTAAACGTCTGAACGATACCGGTATGCCGTTGTGGATTTTTATGCATAAGCGGTAAGTTGAAAATAACCCATGCATTCTAACCACAAAAACAATACATTAATGCGTGCTATGTCTCTAAATTTTGCGGGAGTTTGAAAAGCCCTATACTGACTACGTCTCAACAAGCAAGTACCTATAATCGTCAACCCAAATGGTCAATCCATAATTTGTCATCCGTATCAAATACTTTAATATTACGCGCCACAAGTAAAGCAATGATTCAGTCATCACAAAAACATTCACCCAAACACACCCTCAGTTGACATACCATACTTGCTCTTTATGGAAAGCGGGTTTTTAAGGAGTAGAACCATGAAAAAAATCACAGAAGCAGATTGGGATAGGTTAATCAAAGAAGAGCGCTATGATGAAGATGTTGTATACGCAAAAAAGATATTTTGGAATAAAACAGACAAGGAAATAATGGAATCTTTTGAGTCAGGGACCGGCTATATAGAGCGATGCGATGAGCTAAGATATATGCCCGATGAGCTTTTTAATTATTATTATCATTACTTCCCTACGTTTGTTATGGAGGGCACTTATGACTACCTAGAGGACCCAAGCGTAGCAGGTAGTTTTATGCAGCTGCTTGGAGAAAAGCTGAAGAGTCATTCTTTTTATTATGCAGAACTTTTAGCGCTTGCCAATAAAGTGCTTGACTTTATACTCGATAATATCGATAAATTTAATACTGATCCGGATATATTTGGTGATTTTTTGCCTAAAATTGAAACGCTTAAAGCCGATATTAAAATATACCCCATCACGCGGCATTGAGTATTAAATTATTTACTGTGTATCAAACAATAGTGCTGCCTATAACTAATCAACCAATAACCAATAACCAATAATCAATAATCAATAATCAATAAATAGTGCCTGCCTAATGGTGTTCATCGTTAGGCTCAATAACCGGTGGCCTTGTTTTTACAAATACTCGCCATAAAAATACAAAGCGTGTCTCAAGTTTTGATTCTAATCGATGTAAGTAATGGTTGACCTTATGGCTACGTATACGCAGGCGCTTTAATTGTTGCCTCGCCACCGAGTTTACACACAATAAAATAGAAACATTAAGCGCAATAATAATCACACCCACAGGGATAGGCGATATCAAGGCGACTACCCCCACCAATATGCCCAACACCGCCAGCACACTCGCCAGCGCGTTAATAATTTTTTTATGCATAATGCTATTTACCGTAATGATAAAGCCCTTAGCGATGAGCCAATGCTTTAAATAGCATTAAGCTTAGCGTTAAATGCCGCATATAGGCTAATTTTGAGCGTGAGAGTCGCCTTGCCCGCCTGGGCTCAAATGACAATGCTTTAATACACTCTGCCAAAAATGGGTATGAACTTTTATTTGCTGCTTGAGCTTTGCCGGCTCACCGCGCGCGCCCCAGTGCTGCTGCCAGTAAGCGGCGTATGCCTTATGACTGGCCTCTAAAGCGCTTAACTCTAAAGCGCTTAACTCTAAAGTGCTTATTTCTAAAGTGCTTACCAGCGCCTCCATTTTATGGGTAAACGTATCGCTTTGCTTTAATAGCTTGACCGCTAAAGCCTGCACCTCAGGGATATAGTCATTATGCAGTACATGCATCAGTGCAGTTGCGCTGCCGCGCTTAATCAAAAGCTGCTCATTGCTGGCACGCCAACAGCGTGGCTTAGTTTGCCATGCACTGTGCAACTGCTCGTGCGTTAAAGCTAATTGCTGTGTGAGCATGGCGCTTTGCAGCATCAAGCGCCCCGCATAGCTACTCGAGCCAATAACGCTTAAGGCCTGCTCAAAGTTATGTTGGTCACGCTCAAAATTCTGTGATTCACAGCCCTCATGAGTACGCGTAACCGTGCAATCCATGGAGTGCTGCAGTAATCGGCTAACAATTTGCTGCAACTGCTCTAAGGCACCAATTAACGCGCTAGGCATTTGAGTCAGAGCACTGGGGTTGGCGCGGTCGCTTAGAGAGTACAACTGTGCAAATTCGGGGCTGGCCACTAAAGCATTCCATAATATACGCGGCAGTGCTTGCTGCTTTTGTTCAATAACTTGGCGCAGAGACGCGACTAAATCGTTGGGTACTAAGCCTTTAGCTAAACAATTTTGTGCCAATGCAATAAATTGAGCTGTATAAAAAACCAATTGGCTAGCGGGCATAACCTTGCCCAAACCACTGTTACGCTCGCCCACTAAACGCTGCAAATCGCACGGCGAGAGACGCAAAAAATCGAGCAGGCTAATACTCGTAGCTGGCAACGGTAATGCCAGTGCACGGCGCGTAGGGTACTGATATGCACTGTAGTCGGGCGTGCTGCGCACCGACGCAGCCTTAAACACATGCGTGACGCGCTTTACATAGCGCTGCAAGCCAGTATCCCAAGCGGTTTGCCCGCAACCCGCTAGCGCCAGCATTACGGTGCCGCCGAGTACAGCAGTGGTAAGGCTTAGTATTAGCGTTTTTACCGGTTTTATCATCTAGGCCTCACTTTAAACTACCAAGTTAGCATAGGTGCTGGATTTAGCCGTTCGGGCTGTTTATGCTACACCGCACTTATTATAAGTAAAATAAAAAAACAGTAAGGCGATTTATCGCCATTACTCATTATGTAAAACACTGGGGGATATTGTGTCGCAAACTCATTCTACAGATCGCTTAGCCAAGCTCAGCTTGCGCGAGCGTATAGGCTACGGCCTTGGAGATGCTGGTTTTAATTTTTATTGGATTATCATTGGCTCTTACTTATCATTCTTTTATACCGATATTTTTGGCATCTCAGCGGCTGCCGCTGGCACTATGTTTTTGGTGACCAAAATCGTGGATGCCTGTACCGACCCCGCTATGGGCGCTATTGCCGACCGCACCAATAGCCGCTGGGGAAAGTTCCGCCCTTATTTACTGTTTGGCGCCATTCCCATGGCCGGCGCCGCCATTTTGACTATGACAACCCCCGACCTAGGTGAAGGCGGTAAACTCATTTGGGCTTACTGCACATACTCCTTGATGATGATTTGCTACACCATTATTAGTACGCCTTACTCATCACTCGCTGGGGTGATTACAGCCGACCCTGATCAGCGCAACTCTATTTTTGGCATTCGATTTTTCTTTGCTTACGCAACCGGCACCATTGTGGGTTTATTTACCCCTTCACTAGCCGCAAGCTTTGCCACCGAAGGCGACCCAGCCAGCGGCTGGCAAATGACTATGGCACTTTATGCCTCAGTCGCTACGCTACTGTTTTGGACCACTTTTGTCAGTACAAAAGAACGCGTTACACCACCGGTAGGCCAAAAAACCAACCCTCTTGCTGATATCAAAGATTTAATCAATAACAAACCATGGGTTATTTTATTTGCTTTGGCCATGATTATTATGATGACCATTGTCTTTCGTGGTAGCTCAGCCACCTACTACTTTAAATACTTTGTTGAGCGTCCGGATTTAATGGGCCCTTATATTGGCTTTCAAATGGCGGCCTATGCCGTGGGTTGTTTGGCGGCGCCCTACTTGGCCCGCTGGATTACCGATAAAGCAAAGCTACTTATGTTACTGATGACCATTGTGGCTGTATTTAGCATTGTTTTTGCCTTTGTACCCAAACCCGAGCGCACCGGTGTTATTACCCTAAACCAAGACGGCGCTGTGACCTTACAAGCCGAGACGCTATTAGGCGAGCCCGTTGCCAATGACGAAAGCGTTGTCTGGTATGAGCATAAACCCTATCTCAAGCTCTTTACCCAGCGCGAAGTTATGAGCGAGCAAAGCGATACATTAAGCTTACCCAATGCCACCAGTGGTCGCGCCTTTAGCGTGGTAAAAACCGACAGCCAAGGCACCGAACTCGACAGCGCAAGCTTGCCTATCGAAATCATCATCATGTTTATTTTAAATGTCATTATTAGCTTAGCGCTTGGGCCTAAGTCGCCAGTTGCTTGGTCAATGTATGCCGATGCTGCCGATTATAATGAATGGAAAACAGGCCGCCGCGCTACTGCCATGACCTTTTCGGCAGCGACCTTCTCGCAAAAACTCGGTGGCGCACTGGGCTCAGCCGGTGTGCTATGGGTGCTGGCCTCTGTGGGGTATTCAGCCAATCAAATTCAAGCAGGTGCTTCGCTTAATAGTATTGTGTGGCTACAAACCTTAGTCCCCGCCTTTTTTGCTTTTGTGGCAGTAGGTTGCCTTAAATTTTATGATTTAAGCGCCGACAAGCTCCAACAAATACAATCTGATTTAGCAGAGCGCAACAAAAAACCAGTAGGCGAATAAACTGCTTCTGGCTAAACAACAAACGCCGCTAGCACTTTGCTTGCGGCGTTTTTTACGTATTATATTTCACGTATGACTCAATGCTTAACTCACCGCCCCAAATCAAGCGATGACATTGACGCACACCCAAGGAACCCGTTATGACTACGACTCCCTTTTTGCATGCCGCCGAAGACGGCCAGCGCTATCACTTAACCAGTCCTACGGCCATGCCGCGCGCTGCTGCCTTCTTGTGGAACCAGCAAATGATGATTCAGGTTAACTGCCGCGGCTTTGCAATTGCCCAGCACATGCAACCTGAACCGGGTAAATATGCCTACGCACCCAACTTAGAAGCTAAAACCTTCATGCAGCCCGAGCAGCCCTACTTTGCCCATCACCCCGGTCGCTTTGTGTATATCAAAGACGAAGAAACCGGTGAGATATTCTCGGCACCTTATGAGCCTGTACGCAAAAAAACCGAAAGCTTTACCTTTTCGGCAGGTCAAAGTGATATTACCTGGTTGGTGAAAGATGCCGGCATAGAAGTGACTCTCACCGTAAGCCTGCCCACCCAAGATGTGGTTGAGCTATGGTCACTTAAAGTGAAGAACGTCAGCGGTAAAGCTCGCAAATTAAGTATTTACCCGTTTTTTACCATTGGCTATATGAGCTGGATGAACCAAAGCGCTCAATACCGCCCTGACCTTAACGGCATTGTTGCCAGCTGTATTACGCCGTATCAAAAGGTAAAAGATTACCCAATGATCAAAACGCTAAAAGATAAAACCTTCTTTTTGCACAACACTAAGCCCACCTCGTGGGAAGTTGCCCGCGAAGCCTTTGAAGGCGAAGGCGGCTTACATAACCCCGACGCCCTACAAGGCGAGCAGCTCGCTAACGGCGATGCCATTTACGAAACACCCGCTGCCGTATTGCAATACCGCGAAGCCCTAGAAGACGGCGCCGAAAAACAATACCGTTTTTTGTTTGGCCCAGCTCATAGCGATAGTGACATTGAACAACTGCGCGACAAATACTTTGCCGACGGTGCCTTTGAGCAAGCCGCCAGCGATTACGCCGCTTACTTAGCAAAAGGCAACGGCGTACTAAAGATTAAAACTCCAGACGAAGGTCTAGATAACTTTGTGAACAACTGGCTGGGCCGCCAAGTGTACTACCACGGCGATGTCAACCGCCTCACCACCGACCCACAAACACGCAACTACATTCAAGACAACATGGGCATGACGTACATTATGCCTAGCGTTACCCGCGCGGCCTTTTTGCATGCTTTAAGCCAGCAAGAAGAAACAGGCTCCATGCCAGATGGTATCTTGATTCACAAAGATGCCGAGCTTAAATACATCAACCAAATACCCCATACCGATCACTGCGTGTGGGTACCTGTGTGCTTACAAGCTTATTTAGATGAAACCGGTGATTACGCCATTTTAAGCGAGCCGGTAAAAAGCGCCGAAGGCGATTACGTAGCCACCGTATTTGAGCGCACCACCCACGCGATGCGCTGGTTGCTCAAAGACCGCGACGCACGTGGCCTTAACTATATTGCCCAAGGCGATTGGTGCGACCCCATGAACATGGTGGGCTACAAAGGCACTGGGGTTTCGGGTTGGTTATCGGTAGCAACAGCCTATGCCCTTAAATTGTGGGCCAAAGTGGCCGTGCAGCATAACCAACAAGCAGTTGCCGATGAGCTGCTAAGTGGCGCCGCTGATATTGCCAAAGCCGTACAAACCCACTTATGGGATGGCGATTGGTTTGGCCGTGGCATTACCGATGACGGCGTAGTCTTTGGCATTAGTAAAGATGTAGAGGGCCGTATCTTCTTAAACCCGCAAAGCTGGGCCATGCTCGCTGATATAGTCACGCCCGAGCAACAGGCCAAAATGGTCAAGGCCATTGAAGAGCAGCTCGAAACACCTTACGGCGTTGCAATGTGCGCACCCGCCTTCACTAAAATGCGCGAAGATGTAGGCCGTGTTACGCAAAAATGGCCGGGCTCTGCCGAAAACGGCTCGGTCTACAACCACGCTGCCGTATTTTATATCTACAGCCTATATGTTGCCGAAGGCGGTAAAAATGCCGAACTTGCCGAGCGCGCCTTTAAGTTATTACGCCAAATGATCCCAGGCCCCGATACCGAAGATTACTTGCAACGTGGCCAAATGCCGGTGTACATCCCTAACTACTACCGCGGCGCTTATTACCAGTTCCCTCGTACTGCTGGCCGCTCCAGCCAGTTATTTAACACCGGTACTGTTAGCTGGGTGTATCGCTCATTAATCGATGGCCTATTTGGTGTCAAAGGTTGCGCAACAGGCCTAGAAATTGCGCCGCAATTACCTAAAGCCTGGGGCGAAGCTAGCGTGACTCGCTTGTTCCGTGGCGCCACCTTTAACATTCACTACGTACGTGGCACAGCCTTTAATGTGGCCGCACCAGGCGCTACTGTAACAGGCCATGTGATTAGTGGGTTTGACGCCGGTAAAGTCTACGACGTAACGGTAACTGTTGCATAAGCCTAAACCTTACATAAACCTAAACATTGAGACACTAGCGCTGAGCATGCGAACGCAAGACGCCATAGATATGCCTGCTTAAGCCTTGATCGGCGCCTTAACAATCACAGTAGAAGCTCCTATGACTCAACCTTATCTCATTATTAGCATGGGCGTGAGCGGCAGCGGTAAGTCAACCGTTGCCCAAATGCTTGCGCAACAGTTCGACCTCACTTTTTTAGAGGCCGATGACTTTCATAGCCCTACCAACAAAGCCCATATGGCGGCAGGCAAAGCCCTCACCGACGCCATGCGCGAACCTTGGATTGCGAGTATTTGCGACAAGATCAAAAGCGATGGTAACAATTGCATACTCGCCTACAGTGGCTTGCGCCGTGCCCATCGTCAAAAATTCCGCGAGCTAGGCTTTAAAACACTATTTCTTTATTTAAATGGCAGCAAAGAGCTCATTGCTCAACGTATGAGCGAACGCGCAGGCCACTTTATGCCGGTCAGCTTACTCGACAGCCAATTTGCGAGTATGGACGCTCCGCAAAACGAGCCCGATATGGTACTTGTTAGCATCGATGACCCCATCCCACAAATTGTGGCCAATACCACGCATATTGTGGAAAGCTTTATTACAGCCAATAAATAAACGACAGTAGATGCCAAAAAGTGCGCTGCATCGTGGACAGGCCATAGGCTTGTCCTTAAAATCACAACACTATTTTTACTGTACCGATAACAGCACCCGTAACAGCCAGACAACAATAAAAACATACCGTGCGAAGCTTAAGTGCCTTACCACTCAATACATAACTGTTATAAATATATAGTTGTTTATAGCAAGCTGTACAACTCGATCGACTCAAAGGGGAATACCATGCGCTACAGTCGCACGCTACTTGGCGGATTACTTTTTAACACCACACTCGGCCTTGCCACCGGTGTACACGCCGCCAGTAAACCAGTCAACAGCCCTGTCACCTATCAAGCCCCCTATGCCAAAAAAGCGCCTCGTATTGATGGCATAGCAAACGATGTCGCCTGGAGCCAAGCCGCTTGGCGTAATATCGATCAACTTACCGCAGGTGTCGCACCCACCAATAGTGATGACTTTAGTGGCCGCTACAAAGTGGTGTGGACAAAAAAGCACCTTTATATTCTTGCCGAAATCAGCGATGACATATTAATAGACAGCCATACCAACCCACTCGAGCATTACTGGGACGATGACGCGCTAGAAATATTTATTGATGAAAACAACAACGGCGGCGAACACTTATTTACCTACGATGCCTTTGCCTATCACGTATCGCTCGACAACCAAGCCGTCGATATAGGCCCATTTTTAAATGCCGCCGACAAACAGGCCAACAAAACCAATGTACGCCTATACCCTCACCACGTAACATCGCAATGGATGCGCAGCAAAGAAGCGCCCAATAAAATTTACTGGGAGGTCAAACTCGCCGCCTACCCCGACACCTACAAAGACGAATACGCGAAAAAAGAAAAACCCGCAAAACCCGCTAAGCTAAAGACAGGCAAAAAAATAGGCTTTATGATGGCCTACTGCGACAGCGACAGCCCAGCAGGGCGCGACCACTTTATAGGTGACATTAATATAAAACCGGTCAATGGCGATAAAAACCGTGGGTATATTGACTCTAGTGTTTTTGGTGTTATGGAATTGGTGAAGTAGGCGAAAATGTTAACATTTTTATATATAACAATTTCAACTTAATATATACATTATTATATTAGAATAGGAAATGACTGTGAGCGAACCAAAAATCTGTATTATTGTCCCTGCGTTCAATGAAGAGGTCAGTATCGCAAAGGTCATTACATCACTCAAAGCTCACAATAGTCGTTATGTAGTCGTCGTGATTAATGATGCCTCAAAAGATAAAACCCAGGCAGTTGCAGAGTCAACAGGTTTTGCAAGAGTAATCACACTGCCCTGCAATTTAGGCATTGGCGGTGGCGTTCAAACTGGTTTCCTATTTGCCAAGAGGAACAACTGCGATATCGCAATTCAATTTGATGGTGACGGACAGCATGTAGCAGAAGAAATCACCAAACTAACAACACCTATTATTAACGGTGAAGCAGATGTCGTTATTGGTTCTCGGTTTGTTGGCAGCAACACAGAAACCTTCAAATCAACAGCCCTTAGAAGAATCGGGATTAAGTTCTTTCAGTGGCTTAATTCGATTTTAATCAAACAAAAAATCACAGACAATACATCAGGGTTTAGATCTTATAGCCGAGAAGCACTAGAGCTCCTCGCCGAACAATACCCCGTAGATTACCCTGAGCCAGAAGCAGTCATTTTACTCGGTAAAAACGGATTTAGAATCAAAGAAGTTTTCACTCGCATGGAAGCTAGAGATGGCGGTGAATCGAGTATAGGGGGGATAAAGTCAGCCTACTACATGATTAAAGTGACTTTATCAATACTTATTACAGCAATCCGCCCTCCTATTGAAAGGTAATTATTTATGTTTGGTATTAGTGATAATCTAACCGATCAACGCATCCAATTATTTTCTATAGTTGGCAGCTTCGCTCTGCTTTTTTTTATCCTGTCTCTAATAAAAAAGAAAAAACTAAAGGAAGAATATGCATTACTGTGGATTGGTGCATCTATCGTTTTTGCAAGCTTTTCCATATTTCGCCCAGCACTGGAGTATCTCGCAAAATTCCTAGGCATTCATTATGCACCTACAGCTCTTTTATTAATGCTTATTATGGCCATCACAATAATCCTTATTCACTATTCAACAGTTATTTCTAAATTATCTGAACAGACAAAAAGACTAACTCAAGAAATAGCCCTACTTAGACATGATGTTGATTCAAAAAAAGAGACCTCAAATGACAATGACGAATAGGCTGTTACTCATTATCGCAGCTATTACAATAGCTCTATTGTCAACATTTTTATACAGCACAGACTATACAGGCTTCACCTTAACGCACGATAATAATACTAAAAAAATCAGCATCCCTCATTCAGGTAATTTCAATTCTAAAAAAAATACGCACTTTACAGTTGAAGGCTTCATTAATTTAGGCCCATTAAGCTCACGTGCTTTCCGAATCATCCCCGATGATAAAATTATAGCGATAACTATAAATAAAATGCCGGTCGACCTCAGTCATATTCCACCAAGTGCTCTTTCAAGCTGGGATAAAGGCTTTGTCATTGATTTTAGTGACTATTTAGCTAAAGAAAAAAATCATATTGAAATTGCGCTGCTTGATACTGGAGGCAGGTACTCTATTTTCATTAGCAATGCTGCTACAGGGGCGTCTCAAATACCATACTGGGTTATTTTGAGTTTATGTCTAAGTATTGTTATTTACTCTATTTCGATAACAATTGGACTTCGGCGTGAGCTATGTATTGCAGTAACCCTCGGCGTATTACTTCGCTGGTACTATGTTTTAATTACAGGGCCTGACACAAGAGGGCATGATACTGGTGAACATATAGATTACATCATGCATTTCACAAAAGAGTGGGTACTCCCTAACTTATCAGCAGCGACTGATGGTGCCTATTTTCATCCGCCATTCTACTACTGGCTCAGCTCTATAATTTTTGAGATATCCCAGTTATTTTCACCCGAAAACAAGGAGTATGGCTATCGTTGGCTTCAATATGCATCATTTACTTACTCAATTGGCTTTCTTTTATTTTCCACTAAATTGATTGATTTATTCTTTCAAACTATACATACAAAAAACCCTAACTTTCGCTCACACAAACAACATCAGAACTTATTTAATATAACATCACCAAAACTCTACAGCCTCTTTGCTTTATTATGCCTGAGCGCTTGGCCAAGCTCTGTACTACACAGTAGTAGAATAGGCAATGATTCTTTATTATATTTTTTATTCATTGCTGCTTGCTACTACATCTATAGATTTTATCTTACTCCGAAATTCTCTCTTTTCCTGCTTGGCGCTATATTTACAGGGCTTGCTGTTGTTACTAAAGCTAATGCCGCAGTACTAGGCATTGCCGGCGCTATAATTATCGTATTTCACTGGATTAAAATAAAAATAATTTTTCCAAAAAAAGCAATTATCATGGGGATAATACCAAGTATTCTATTAATCTCTGCCGCAGCGATAACTTTCTACCCAGGAATCGCATTGAAACTGAAAGGTGATAGAACCCATCTGTATATTGATAACATAAACAATGTATCCGAAAGCCTGCAAGTAGGTAACGAAGCCAAAAACTACTTATGGATTGATATAGATACATTCATAAATCAACCATTTACATCACCATGGGATGACAAGCTAGGGCGGCAATATTTCGCAAACTACCTAGGGAAAACTAGTTTATTTGGTGAGTGGCGCTTTGACGGTGCCATAGCACGTAATAGCGCCACTATCATTAGTTTTATATTTCTTATTTTAATGGCAATATCCGCGCATGGCGTGTATTCAATAAACATCAATCATTTATTTATTATATTACCCATTATTTTACTACATCTATTATTAGTACTGCCCTTGTACTATATGAGAATGACATTCCCAGTCAATATTGATTTTCGCTACATTATACCATCGCTAGTTACACTGGCTATTATTTTGAACTATAGTCTTTGGCACTTTGCCATTACTGGAAGCACACGCCTTGCCAAGCTCGGCCTTATACTTCAATCCATTTTCATATTAAGCTCAATAAGCTTTCTCCTACATTTTGTATTAACTTAGTGACTTTATGCTCAAAAAATTAGATAAGTATCAACTGACCCTATTCATCTGCATCGCTGTAATTACCATTGCTACACGTTTTATATGGCTAGGTGAGCTACCTGGTGGACTAAACCAAGATGAAGCTTCTATGGGATACGACGCCTACGCATTATTAGAGTATGGGATTGATAGAAATGGCATCCACAACCCCGTTCATATGATTGCATGGGGAAGTGGACAGAATGCATTACTCGCTTATATATCGATGCCATTTATTAAAATATTCGGCCTAAGTGTTTTTAGTATTCGTATTGCACCAGCGCTACTAGGTTGCTTCGCTGTATTTATTATATTTTTGCTAGGTAGGCGCATAGAGAGCACTAATTTCGGGCTGATTGTGGCTGGCATAACAGCTATTAGTCCGTGGCATATAATGATTAGCAGGTGGGCATTAGAATCCAATATTCTACCTGTTTTTATGCTGACGTCGGTGTATCTACTCATAAAGGCTAGTGACAATAAGCGATTTTTACCATTATCTTTTTTCTTTTTTGGGGTCTCTCTTTATGCTTATGCGCCATCATATTTAGTAATACCTTTATTTCTTATAATGGCTGGTTTTTATTGTATGGTATTTAAGGTCTTTACAATAAAAAATATTGTAATAAGTGTATTCATACTAATCATAGTAGCCTTGCCAATATTTATTTTTGTTCTAATCAACACCCTGAAGCTGCCTGCTTTTGAAAGCGACATCTTATCTATCCCTCGATATACCGGAACCCCTAGATACACGCATATGTCATCCATTTATGGAGGTGCTTTTTTCCAAGAAACAGCTAAGCATTTAGCTCATAGCATTAAGATTTTATTCATTGATTTTAATGATTTTGAACTACAGAATAGCGCTCCGAAAGTGGGGTATCTACCAAAATTCAGCCTACCTCTAATAATCGGAGGTTTTTTTATATGTATATGGAAAGCAACAAAAAACAAATCTTTTAATCCAGTGGCCATTATTTTAATTTGGTTTTTTTGTTCATTTATAGTATCGGGAACATCATCTCCAGCTATACACAGAATGAACACTGTGATATTCCCTATAATAATTTTCTTTGCTTATGGGTTATATACATTATTTAACAACTCAAAGGCATTAGCTCTTGCATTTTGTTTAATACTATCAGTCACTTCATATAACTTTTACAAAATATATACCACAGAATATGCGGTACAAGTAAGTTCTTTTTTCTTTCAAGGCTATGGCGAAGCAGTAAGAGATGCACAACAATACTTACTTGATGGAGAAAGCTTATATGCCAGTGATGCTCTCAATCAGCCCTATATAGCAACTTTATTTCACTTAAAATACGACCCAAATGAATATATTAAAACAGTAGAGTTCAAAAATCCTGGAGGAGCATTTCAGTCCGTATCAAAATATGGAAATATTATTTTTGGAGTTAGATCACATGCAGCCAAGAGTGCGAAAGTAGTTGTTATCAGAAAAGGGGATGATGCGAGATATTACAATCTAAATAATTATATCACCCGCGAGTACTATGATTATTTAACTCTTTACTCTAAAGAAGTTTTTCAAGAAGATGCAGAGAATAATATCATTAGAAAAAAAATACCTATTAGCCTTTCAATGCCAACCCTTGAATCAGGCACATATTTTTTCAATGCGCAATGGGAGACCGACACAGGCATCACGATAGAAGCTGTAGAGCTTTATGGCACCCAAAGAAAAATAATTAAATTTGGATCAGACCAGATAAATAATCGTATTTCCATTGAAAAGTCACAGCTTTACCTAGGTAGCAATAAATTAATAATCACCGCACGCTCAAGTGACGGGCGCAAAAAAACTGCCGAATTCGTAATTACAAATTACGACAGCCGGCATAAAAATGCTTTTGATTTTATTAAAACAATACAGCAAGATATAGGAAACAGCCAAAGGAACAAAGCGTTTACCCAAGACAACCTTCTAACACAAGGTATTATGTTTACATCCGGATTAGGGACGCATGCCTCAAGCAAACACATCATTTCACTACCAATCAATGCAGATAGATTGCATATTTCATACGGTATTTCCGATTTTTCTGGTGGGTGCGGACAAGGCTTGGAGATTGAAATTAGCAGTGACGATAAGTTACTCACCAAGCGTAAGGTATATCACAATAGGTTATATTCGAGTATTATTAATATCGACAACCTAAACGAATTGACGCTAACATCAAAATCAGGCTCGAATCGTCACTGTGATCATCTCAACTGGCTGTCTGCAGACTTAGTAATGAAATAACAAAAAGCTTCATTTCAGCAGGGTAAGTCAGGACAACCCCTCCCCCTCTTAATGCATGCATTATCCATCACTTACTCAATAATACTGACTTCGCATTTATGTATCACTCAAATTGGCCGCATCTGTGGGAATGCCGCCAATTCAGATCGAGGTTATAACGCCATTTATAAAAATAAAATCACATAAGAATGTATGGTCTTGTATTGTAAGCGTCCAGCCAACCACACCTAGCGCAATTATGCTTT
>NZ_LGAK01000022.1 GCF_001292705.1 Marinagarivorans algicola | reverse complement strand
GTGTTGTTAAATATTTATACATATATAGACCTATAGATTATTTTTTTCATAAAGTGCGGTATTCATTTTTGTCACTATTACCCACATCGGTATTAGAGGCTCATCAATCATTAACTGGGTCGCTAACGATGCATGAGTACTTATAAGCAAATGCTATATCAGTACGTATTGTATAAATAAATACTGTATAGATAAGAGCGCTATCAACCAGCGCGACGCTAATAGCTCTAGACTTATGTCTGCGGCGTTTTTCTTATTATTCCCATAAAAATACGCTTAAATGCTCAAACAATAATGTGTCAGCGTTCTCATTAGGTAAAAAATTTTGGTGTGCTTAAATAGTTACAATTTTTTACACACTTTTATGCTGGAAATTATTTTATTGCCAAGTCTCAATAAATCAAAGGGAGATCTTATTTTATTGAGACGCACTTCCTTAGATTATTTCTATGCTGTTTTTGTAAAATAGACTTTTAGATATCGTTAAAATTATGCATTCAATTCTATAAGACTAGCCAGCAGGTACTCTTATTTTAATTGATTTTTTAACACGCGTACAACGCATAGCGCTTAACATAGAGTAGCCTATAGATTAGATAACATAAGGCTAAGAGCTATTTTAGAGCCATAAAACACTACAACGTTAGCCTTTTATAAGATGAGTTATTGAAACTTGAAACGCTTTTGGATAAAGAGGATAGAGATATAATTTTGGGGTGATCCAAGCTTATATTCTCAATAGAGCACCCGTCACATAGCATAGCGATGATTGCCTTAACTTCCCAGATTACGCATCTTAAAAACCCCATCCCAAATCACACCCTTACGAATCATTTAAGCATGCGATGCAGTTTTTTTAGTATAAAAGTAAGAATGACTTTATTCTCATTTCCTGCATTTTTACAGACCGTCAATATTCGTACCTTTATTCATCATAAATATAATATCGAGACTTTTTATTTATTATTTTGACACCGATAGGCGCTCTGGTAGGCGCCGCCAAAATAGAGATTATTCAATTGAAAATAGTTACCGCTATGCAGAGTAATCATAGCTACAGTACGCTTAATCTTCAGTAATAGCAAAGCATGCAGGCACTTATGCATAGAAAGCGTCATGTTTTTGATGCCAACAACGATCCACAAAAAAAATCATAAGTTGAGCCATACTCGATGCTGACTATGCAACATTAAGACTCATAATTAAGGCCCTATTATGCGACGCGAAGAAGCCATATTAATCCCACATTAAGACTGTAGAGGTTATTAGCCGCCCGCGCGGGCCTTTGATCACAACATTAAAAGCTGAGACATCCCAATCTAATCGAACGGTATTAGTTCACAATTTATCAGAGCAAGATCTGACATAGTGAATACACAAATCGGCATGGATAACTCTTGTGTATTTGAGTAATACAACACAAAAAATAACGCAAAATATCAAAAAATAGAATACTCAAAAGCGCGCGAATGAAGTGAAAATAGAATACAAAATATTATGAGCTTCACTGTTGAGCACTCTGTTATATCGGTGACTAGCAACTCGCTGCTGTTGGAGTCAAGTAAGAACCGATTGAAGCCATAGTTAATAAGGTGTGCCCTAAATAATAAAGCTACTCAACGCACGCCCTAATTAAAGATGCATTTTATTAAACGCAATAAAATATAGATTGAACTCTGGAGTCCTAAAATGAAATTAACCTTAATGCTAACCGCCGCTTGCGCGCTGGTTTTGGCCGGTTGCGCTGGCACGAGTGAACCTAGCTCGTCCAGTCATACAACCTCGACCACCTCGCAGGTCGCCTCTAGCGCTCCTGCGATATCCTCAACCTCTTCGTCTAGAGCCGTATCGAGTATCGTCAGATCCTCTTCCTCTGTTGTCAGTTCTACGCCCGTGATTTCATCAGTAGCCAGCTCCTCTGTGGCCGCGCCCTCAGCATGCCGCTTTGATGATGTTAAAAAAATATTTACCGACAATAACTGCATGCTATGCCACAACGCACAAAGCTTTGGCGCTATTGGTGGCGGTTTAAACTTAGATAGCGGTAATGTAGGGGCTAACTTACTCGATCGCACAACCAGTTTTGGTGGTGTTCCTTGCGCCGATGAAAAAGTTATCGACTCTAGCGATATCGGTAATTCATTATTGTTAAAGCTTATTGACCCCAATCGCTATTCCGACTTTAATGCTGGCAGCTGTAAGCGCAACCCTATGCCGCAAACCGGTGCTCGCTTGAAGCCTGCAGAAGTCAACTGTGTTGAGCAGTGGATCGAGCATGTGATCGATACCGAGAACCCGACCATCGAGCCTAACGCACCCAGTAAACCTTTTGCTGTTGCTGATCCGGCCTCGGCATTAATTAAAGCCAAATACCTGCTCAGTGGCTCGGCTATCACCCAGCAAGAGCTAAACGCTGTTGTCAGCGGCTCAAATTTTGACCCTGTCGCTCTACGCGAAAAAATTACCGACTGGCAAAAAACACCCAATTACGAAGCCAAAATGAAAAGCTTCCTCAAACAAGCGCTGCAAATGGAAGAAATTCCGGGCAGTTTTGGTTATCGTTACCAGCTAGGCAATTTTGGCGGTGTGCGCAGTAAAATTGATAACCACCGTGCACTATGGGAAGGCCTTAATAATATGTTTGTCGAAATGGCATGGGATATTGTTAAGAACGATCAACGCTTCAATCGCATTGCCACCACACGCCGCTGGAAAGTGACAACGGCTATTTTAGTGGCGCTGGGCTACGCCGAAAAAGAAAACCAAACCCCTGGCCGCGTATATTCTGAGCTTCCAGCCAAAGAAGACCGCTTACAACTGTTTGAGCATTTGAAACCTAGTGACTTTACTGACTGGCGCTATGTGAATATCGTTCAAAGTGATACGCCTATTCGCTATGCCAATACTGCCGGGTATGCCGCAACTATGCGTAATTACAAACACAACGATGAAGTTGAAATGCGCTTTCCACGCGTAGGCTTTTTCTCAGCGCCAGCGTTTTTAGAACTATGGGTCACTAACGATGGCAACCAATTTCGCGTCACCGCCTCGCAAAGTTTGATTACCGCTTTAGATGCGACTTTTTCAGCTAGTGATCCAACCGCACACCGAGGCGAAGCAGGTATCGACCTTGATCATGCCGACCCATCAACGGTATGTTATCAATGCCATCGTTTAATGGACCCTATGAAGCTGGTCTTTAGCAATTTCCAAACCACCAATCATCGCTCAAAAGATGTTGACAATAGCGTTAAACCTTCTTTTGCATTTATGGGTGTGCGTAGCGCAATGAAAAACCCTGATGACTTTGGCCGCTTGCTGGCAGAGCATCCCCGCTTCCCGATCGCTTGGGTACAAAAACTCTGTATGTGGGGTAACTCACAACGCTGTTCTGAAGCTGACCCAGAATTCCAGCGCTTAGCCGAATCCTTTAAAAATAATAATTTAAACTTTAATCACTTAGTGCGCGAATTTTTTAGCTCACCGATTTTTACCGCTACGCAAAAAATGGAAACTCACGAAAAAAATGAATATCTCGTCAGTATTAGCCGATCAAACCATTTATGCCATGCTCTTGATACACGTCTTGCAGATATAAAAGCCACCAACAATACAAAAGGCTCCGTGCAAATATGCAATAAAAATAGCGGTAAACTTGGCATTATTGGTAAAGATGGTCTTAATCGAGGTGATGCCGATTTCGTACAAGTAAAATCAGTCAGCACCTTTGATGCGCAATCAATCGATTCACAGTGTGCCGCAGCACGTAGCAAAATTTTTGCTAACAGCGATAATCGCATTATTGATTCACGTAAAAGTATCAATGATATTGTTGGTCAAATCACTCAACAATTTATGGGCTTACCCGAAAATCATAGCCGCTACAATAAAACAGTAAACGAGCTAAAGCGTGTGTACAACATCGCCTCTAACGGGACTACCTGTCCCAGCGGCACCAATGCTTTTGATCAAAGTTCCGTAAGTTGTGGCTTTGGTGAATCAAAAACAAAAGCGTTGGAGTATGTATGGTTCGCCGCATGCACTTCACCAGAATTAATTAGTTTAGGCTTTTAGGGGTAGCTACTATGAAACACACTATTGCACGACGTACCTTTTTATTAAAAAGCGCCTTATCGTTTGGCTCCCTACCTATGCAATCATTGGTGACCGGTTTACCGGTGTCATTTTTAGCAGGAACAGGGCTTGCAGGTTTAAGCAATCGCGCTTTTGCCGCCGATGATTATAAATATCTTATTGTCTCGCATATGCGAACAGGCGACCCTATTAATGCCAATATGCCAGGCACATACCCTGCAAATAACAGTGATGTGTTGTCGAATATTGACCATCCTGATGCACCAGGTTTTAAAGTGCCCACTGATTTTAAATTAGGGACTGTAGATGTAAAAGCTGCTGCACCTTGGGCCACACTGCCTAATGATTTACGCGCAAGAATGGGCTTTTGGAACCATGGTACCTATGTGAATGCACATACCGATTTTCAAGCCGTTAGGCGCTTTAACGGAGCGGTAAAAGATGAGAAATTCAGCTTAAACTCAAAAGAAGAATTTGACGGTTTTATCTCACAAGAAACCGCTACCGGCTTAGGCTGCGTACTGAAAGAGCCGTTAAGTGTAGGCGGCAATCGCATTAACTATGACGGCCAAGCAGTGCCTATTTTTGAACCCGATGCAATTAAAGGTTTATTTGCTTCTAATGCTGGCAATATCGAGCGCATGATTAAAGCGCGTGATCACTTTGTCGATCGCAATTATCGCAGCATTAAAAATAACGGCACCCCGGCACAAAAGAAATTTTTTGACAGAATGGTACAAAGTCGCCAAACAGCCGCTACGGTCAGTGAAGAGCTCAGCTCGCGCGTGAGCGGCATAAACGGTGATGATCCCGCCAACCAAGCGAAAATGATTGTGGCGTTAATTCAAGTCAACGTCGCACCGGTGTATACTTTTGGCATTCCTTTTGGTGGCGACAACCATCAAGACAATGACTTAAGCGATGAAGTACAAGAAACCACCAAGGCAATGGAATACATCGACACCTTATGGAAGGAACTTAAAGCTGCCGGCAAACAAAATGATGTGGTCGTCACCTCACTTAACCCCTTTGGCCGCACTTTATTACGCAATAGCCGCGGCGGTCGTGATCATAACGGGTTGCATCACGGTATGTTTGTATTTGGCCAAGCTATTAAACCCGGCATTGTTGGGGGCTTAGAGCCTGTGCGTACTGGTGGTAAAGTCACAGAATTTAAAGCCTCTGCCATCCAGTCAAATACCGGTAAAGCACGCTCAAACGGTGATATCCCGTTTGAGGAGACTCTCGTGTCTGTCGGTAAAACACTCGCCAAAGCTGTTGGGATTAGTGAAGAGCGTATTGAAAAGCGCTTAGATGGCGGAAAGATAATTAAGGGAGCACTTAAGTCTTAAAATTTTTAACCTTTTAAATACGGAATAACACCTTACCTTAAGGGTGTCATCAAAGCCTGTAGCACATACCACTATGCTACAGGCTTTTTTATATTAATTAATAATCGTAATCGCACTAACAGATTCAATACTGGGGCCAGAAAGATAGCTATCACGTACGCCCGTCACACGAATAAGTTGACCCAATATGGCACGATTTAAGACTGGACTAAATTGTTCACGCTGTTGAGGCTCTAGCTTAACGTTAATTATTGTTGTCTGATCATTGGCATCACTGAGCAATAAAGCATAAATACCATTTAATTCAGATTTCACCCTCCCCTCCACAGTCACTCTTGTACCCTTACCCAATACCAATGCCTGAGCAACACTGATAGTACCGGTATTCGGTGTATTGTCATCACCAGGATCTGTATAACCACAACCTTGCACAGGGCAAGGGGCACCATACGAACCCTTTGCGAAAGTCAGCGGCTTCCATGGCTGATATTGACCTCTAGGTTTGGACCAGGGCCGGCCGCTATTAGGGTCACTTTTCTCAGTAGCAGCCATAGGCGTGGGCGTCACTATACCGGCACGGTGGCGGTAACTATTAAAACGCGTGTACGTCTCTGGTGTGGCCAACCAATTAACAATATTAATCGACAATCTAGCAGCATTACCCGCATCGCTCCAGCCGGGGTAAGTTTTTTTAGTCGCGCCATTATCTTCTCTTTTATACTTTGGTGTCGCATCTTCAATGGGTGACGAGTCTCCAATAAAGGCCGCCTTACCCAAACCTGCTTTTGAAATGGCTACATAAGGCCCCTCTGCCATACCACCAAAATACAGGCCTGCATCATTAGCATGCGTCCATTTTTTTGGTGTGTCATTTGCGCCAAAGTATACTAAACCCTTCGCTTTCGTATTATCAATAATCGCCAGTGTTGCGCCTGCCGCCATTAATACAGGGCCCACACCCTGGGTTAGATTTTCGGTATCTGATGGTGCTTTCACACCGCTGACACCTCGCTTGTAATCTACGGCATTGAATCGAAACCGAATACCAAAATTTTGTACTAACCAACCTGCATTAGCGACTTTAGGGTTTCGTAAATCACCATAATGTGTATGCAAATCATACGCACTCGAGTCTGAACGGTTATAGCCATTAAATACTTCTGTAGCATCCCAAGTATTTAAGTTTCGATCGGCATCATAGTGGTCTGCAATAAAAAATATCCCCTTACCTGCCTGTACAAATTGCTCAAGTGCAAGATATTCACTCACACTAAAAGGGCGATTCGTTTCGGCCAAAACTAAAACATCTGCATGGGCAATGGCATCATAGGTAATAATGGCTTCATTTAAACCAACATTAGCAGGGATATTGTAATCATCAAAAAAATCAATGCGGCCATTACTGTTTAAATCAACACCTCGATATTCTTCTACGGTATAGCCCTCGGCGACGAGTGCATCAGCAAAATCCGAAAAAGCACCGTCTAATACCCAATCTGCATTACCTTGGGTCCCGCCATGTGATACATCAAATAAAATACGCTTACCGTTATCATTATTTGCTGTTGGTGCTTTTATCGGTGTACGAGCATTCCACTGAGCAGTGGCGGCTATAGCATTGACTGATAGCAGTGGTGCCGGTAATAAAAGGCAAGCTAAAATACATCTGAATTTTTGAGCCATTTTTTTGAATGTACAACAATACTGGGCGTTAAACATGGCACATCCTTTAGGGTATACCTAAAAAAGTGGTGAGTAGGCTAGACCTTACGAGTGTAGGGTTAGTCGAGGGTATCATGAGAACATTAAGGTTTTATTGTATTCATATTAAAGAGCACGCATAATCCGCATCTATTACAAAATAGTCATGAATATGAAATAAAAAATTCATCAAAATATGTCACTCTCCGCGCTTTAAATGACTTATCGATAAATTTATTATCGATATTTACGGAGATTCGCTCATGTTAGTCAAACATCAACAGCCACTGAAGGCTAATGTCATTACTGCCAAAAAAATAATCACCAGCGCTTTGCTTGCATCTTGTATCGCTTTATTAACCAGTTGTGGTAGCAGTAATAAGTCACAAGACAATACGATCGAACCTAGCGACAAACCTGTTAAAGAGCAACCAAGTGACGATGACAAAACCACATCTGATAACCAGCAAAGTCTACAATTAGATGATAAAACCATTGCAGAGCTAATAACGATTTTTGAAACAATTAAAAGCAACGCTGTCAACACCACCTTCAATAGCGATCAGCAAGCCGTATACAACAATCACATAGACACTATTCATTTTCTATTGAATACCGCTGAAGAGCTTATTGACCATGGCGCATTGGCCGATGAAATTGCCGACTTAAATGCTATTGTTAATGCAGAAAATTTTGCCCGCTTGCGTTTAATGGAAACAACGGATATTCATGCCTATTTAACCGACGTTAACTATTATAGCGATACCATACAAACCCGTTTTGGACTAAGCCGTACTGCCAGTTTAATTAAAACAGCCCGCGAAGAAGTCATCAATAGCGTATTAGTGGATAATGGTGATTTGATACAAGGCAATCCCATTGGCGACTGGATGGCCGCCAAAGGCATTGTCGCCGGCGAGGTGCACCCTGTTTATCAAGCCATGAATTTACTCGGGTACGATGTGGCTAATTACGGTAATCATGAATTTAATTATGGGCTAGCATTTTTAAAAGAGTCGGTTAATGATGCCAACTTCCCCTATATCAGTGCCAATATCTATAAGCCCGATGGTGATACTGATCCCACCAATGATCAACATTACTTTGACCCCTACACCATCATCGAAAAAACAATTAAAGACAATAACGGTCAAGACATAACCCTAAAAATTGGCTTTATTGGTTTTGTACCACCTCAGATTTTAGTTTGGGATAAAAAAAATCTAACCGGTAAAGTGACCGTAAAAGATATTGCCGCTACTGCAAAAGAGCTTATCCCTAAAATGCGAGCCGAAGGCGCAGACATTATTGTGGCTATACCACACTCAGGCATCAGTACAGCGCCTTATGACGAGAACAACCTTGCCGAGCATTCGTCATATTACCTGTCGCAGGTCGAGGGTATTGACGCAATTATGTTTGGCCACTCGCACTCCGTATTCCCGTCAGAAGCATTTGCCGATGTCGCTCACATTGATATTGAAAAAGGCACAATTAATCGCGTACCAGCCGTTATGCCTGGCTACTGGGGCAGTCATTTAGGCATTATTGATTTAGAACTTGCCTACGATAAAGACAGTCAAAAATGGAATGTTTTTGACCACCGAGTATCAACCCCCTCTATCGATAGCGAAAACGTTGTTACTGACGCTGCCATTACTGCCGCCTTAGCTGATGCAGATACACAAACGTCAACCTATATGAACCAGCCTATTGGCTCTGCCTCGGATGATATGTTTAGTTTCTTGGCACTCGTACAAGACGATCCTTCTGTGCAAATTGTAAGCGATGCACAAAAAGACTACGTTGAGCAGCTAATTCAAGGCGATGTTAACTTACAACACTTACCTGTACTCTCGGCAGCGGCACCTTTTAAAGCCTGTGCTCGCAGTCAGGACTGCAGTAATGAAAGTGATTTTGTGACTGTCAAAAAAGGTGATTTGGCCTTAAAAGATGCTGCCGATCTATACCTTTACCCCAACACACTACAAGTTGTAAAAATCAATGGAGACGAACTAACTCAATGGCTTGAGTGCGCTGCCGGTATGTTCAATCAAATAGATACCACATCCAGTGAGCCACAAGAGCTTATCAGTACTCGTTTTCCAACATATAATTTTGACGTGATCGATGGTGTTACCTATCAAATAGACGTCACCCAGCCTGCGCGCTATGCCGAGGGCTGTACATTAGATAATGAGGCTGCACAGCGTATTATTAACTTAACGTTTAATGATGAGCCTGTAACAACAGATATGGAATTTTTGGTGGCAACTAATAATTATCGTGCAGGCGGTGGCGGAAGCTTCCCAGGTACAGGCGGTGAGCATGTGGTGATTGAAGCGCCAGATGCCAATCGAGACGTACTGGCTAATTACATTAGATCGCTATCTGCCGAGAACGGTACTGTTAACCCCAGTGCTGACAATAATTGGCAAATCGCCCGCATCAATAGTGCCACTGAATTGAATATTATTTTTTATGCACCGGATACCAAACGTGTTTCCGATTTTATTAACAAGCAACAGCTGTACCCAATACGCTATATTAAAGCCAGTGAGCGTGGTGCAATGTATAATATTAACCTGCAAGCTAATAATTCACTGGCAAACTAATCATTGTTATCATGCTTCAGCCAAGCTGGAAGTCATTAACCTAATGGTACTAATGAGTTATTTCTGAGCATTTAAATACCGGAGCGCTTCTATGCGTTCCGGTACCTTCAAAAGTGACAAAACAATAACTACTAATCCAAGGTTAGAGCCTCTACCCAGTAATAGTCAGGCAAAGGCTCTGCTTTTATACTTTATTTTTAAGTCTTTGAGTCACAACATTCATAACCTCTAAGGGGGGAATAACGACTCCCTTATGCACAACACAACCCTTAGAAATACCTTCAGCAACAACTCGACCGGACAATACCGAAGTAAAGGTATGCTCCATATGAAAAGTTTTTTCATTCCAATCAATAATTTTTGTACTAATATGATACTTTTGAAATAGTCCCAGCGATCTTTTATACCGCATTGTATGCTCGGAAATGACTGGCATCCACTTATTCTGGATCATAGTTTTTGCAAGCCCAGAGCGAATAAAGATATCTAATCGCGACAAATCACAAATAGTCAAATAACGGCCATTATTCATGTGCATATTAATATCAATGTCGTTAGGTAATACACGAAATGTTAATGTACTGCTTGGCTGCTCTATGGGAAGCCTTGGCTTACCTCGAGAAACCAATAACACGTACAGCATTCTAAATATCAAGTACATTTTACCTCTCAGAAAGTGGCTTATTTAGCCAGCATGAATTGCTTAACCAATAAGCATACATCGCCTAAAAAATTAAATCTTGCGATGCTATTGGATTATAAAATGAAAGTATCAGCCATCGAAAACGCCGTTGATAAGGTCAGTATTTTTGCCTATAAGAGCCACTGTTGAAAACATAAATGCAGTGTCACTATTTAGCCAAACTCAACATTCAACCAAACAGAAAAATCTTACTTTATGAAGTGCTGATGGATTATTGACTGAGCATTGAAACGTAAAAGGAAAGGTTAGACTATGTACCCACAAGGAAATATGAAAAATTGGCTTTTGCAAAGATATAAAACTGAGAAGGATAATATAGCATCCCAAATAACAAAGTGGCTCGGTCATCATGAATACTCACTTTCGGTCCCTTAGCAAGGCCTTGCACTTAAAGACTCCGTCTTTAAACACCCAAACATTCATTACTGCCCCATCAGATACTGCTTTTTGGCCTACTGAAATGATCTCTTTAATAAGCCTCTAGTACTTTTATCAAGTCATGCTTGTTAAGTGGACGCGCTAAATACCCTGTCGCACCCGCAGCGATATAGCGCGACTCATGATCAACATGACTTACCAATAAGTAAATAGGCACCAAACAACTTTCTTTACGTAAAAGCTGAGTTAGCTCAACACCATCTATCGCCGCATGCTGTATATCCATAAAAATCAAATCTACCGATGTAGAAGCAATAACATTTAATGTCTCTTGCTTACTTTCAGCTAACATAATATTACACCCATGCTGAATGTTTTTAATTTGACGATTCAATCTTGCCGCATGTACCGCATGGTCGCTTACAATTAAGATATTCATTACCTGCACTTTAGATGTCGGTAATGACTGTTCAAGTAATTGATATAATTTTTCTCTATCAATAGGCTTTTCGATAACACCGATAAAACCGTTATCAAAATAACTCTGTATTTGGTGAGTCATGACATTGGCCGTAAATGCAATCATAGGTGTATCGACCCCTAGGGCCTTGATTTTTAGCGCCGCATCTTCGCCGCCCATAATCGGCATCTGCATATCCAGAAAAATTAAATCATAGAGGTTATCACTAACCGCTGATACCGCCTCTAAACCATTTTCAACCAAATCAACAGCCAAACCTGTTAACTGTACTAAGCGCTTGATTATTTGTTGATTGACAGGATTATCTTCTGCAATTAACACCCGACCCTTTAATGCCGGTACTTTATATTTTTTGTGTTTATGGTACTGACTTTTTTGTAGCTTTTCCCATGCTTGACTATTATCGATATATTCATCAACACGCTGTCCAGTATCAAGCGTTAAAACAAATTGACTTCCTTTATTTTTTTCACTTTCAACTTTTAGATCACCTCCCATAAGTAAGGCTAAGCTCTTAGAAATAGTTAAACCTAAGCCTGTGCCGCCATACAGTCGTGTTGTTGAGGTATCAGCCTGAGTAAAAGCTTCAAAAATATGTTCGCACTCTTGCTCAGTCATACCGATACCAGTATCTTGCACTTTGATTTCGATTAAATGACTTTGCGGCCAACTTAACGTTAAAGTAATACACCCTTCATCTGTAAATTTAATCGCATTATTACATAAATTTAAAAGCACTTGTTTTAAACGTGTAGGATCATTAGTAATATATTTAGGTACGGGGTAGTGAATAACGAGGTTGTAATCAAGTTTTTTCTCATCGGCTTGCAATTTTATATAGCGCTCTATGTCGCTCATAACATGCACAACATCGATGGTGATTTTCTCTAGGTAAACTTTACTCGCTTCTATTTTAGAAATATCTAAAATATTATTAATCATCGATAGTAGATGCTTACCACTATTCATAATAATGCCAATAAATTCTTTTCGCTCAGGCTCCGTAATGCTGGGGTCTTGCAAGGCTTCTGAGTAACCTAAAATAGCTGTCATGGGTGTACGTATTTCATGGCTCATATTGGCTAAAAACCGGCTTTTAGCCTCTTCGGATTCTTCTGCTTTTTTTTGCGCAGCTAGAGCATCTTCTCTTGTTTTTTTGAGCTGTCGAATAAGATTGGCATTTTTAATCGCCGTACCCACTTGAATGAGATAGTCTGATATACGTTGCAGATCAGGCTTTTTGAGTACGCAGGGATCTTTATGATTAATGAAAGCTAAGCCACCAACGACTTCATCATCAATGTAAATCGGGAAATAAATAATCGAGACGCATGGTTTAATCTCATATAATTGCTTATCGATAGCCGCACCGGCATTCACCATTGCAGGCTCAACATGTGAAAGATTAATAATACGCCGCTGCACAAGCCCCATAATAAAAACACTATTAGCATCATCGGTTAAATCAAAATCCAACGCCTCAAAGGCTGTACGCTCTTCATAAGAAATAGCCTCACCATAGACACCCGATAATGCTAATCGATGGGTATCATCGTGATAGGACAAAAAATATACCGCTTCAAAAGGGTAAATCTTTTCAAGGGTATTGAGCAGCTGCTCCATAATGCTATCAATGGTCAACTGACTATTCACTGCCATAGCTAGAGTATTAATATCGGCGAGCTGGCTATGCCTAGCCTTTAAATCACGACGTGTCGTATGTAGACGCTGATGAATATGATGCATCAACCAGCCAATGCCTATCATAAAAATAAAAAAGCCAACAGTAGCAATCAACATGGGAGTTATATCGAGATGCGGCCTAAAATAAAATCCTGTTACCAAACCGCCAGCAAGCCCTCCTATCAGCTGCATCACGAGACTAATGAGTAACCGGTACCATCCCCCTAGCGAAATCAACGTGAGATTGCTCGTTGCAATAAAAACAGCGGCCAGAAAAGGGTTATAACCCCAAGCCCCCAAATAAAATGCGTACATAGTCACATCAAACGTTAAACTGTAGCTTTCATGATCACGCTGACTTGAGACATAATAAATAATGTGGGGCATCAATAAGGTATGAGCAAAAACCAACACCCAATACCATGCCGGGACAATGCCCTCACCCCACAGTACTGACAGGTTAATCAATAAAACAACCGTCATAACGCCCGTTCTTAATGGGTAGTTATCACGAATATCCTGTGCTTTTTTGGGGCGCTTTTTAGCGATAATTGGCATCCTTAGAGCACCAGCAACTTAAACCCACCCGCGCTGCACCCTTTAAACCACCTAGTATTGATATGCATTACACACACCCTTATTTCATCAATGATCACTCTAGTGTAGCTAAGAAAAATCGCAGTATTGTTGCTAATACTTAAAAGGTTCGACCAAGACCAAGACTGTATGGCATAAAGCACTTGCGACAATTTTATCAATCAGCATATTCATAAGTCGCAGCACGGATAAATGACCATGATAACCATTTAGCCCAACTCTACAGGCAGAATACAAATAAATGATTTAGGAATGAACCAACAAAGTAAAGGTAGACCCTACCCCCGTATAAGCATACGGCAAGATTAGACTTTACAGGCGCATACAATCGAAGAACACAAAAAATTGACAGCTAGCGTAAGCAGCCTAAGCAATGATTCATTAATTCTCCTTTTTTAGCACCTCGAATAGTAACTTATGATGTTTATAAGGCGTGATCTCTATCAATTATAGCGTCTATAATTGATTAGCTTTTATAGGTTATAGTTTTATAGGCGCCAGAGGCGCCAGCTTTTATAACCGATAGTTTTTATGTGTGACAATCTTTATAACCACAGATTTTATAATAAAATAATAGCTCATCTCAATCTGCGCTTTCAGATATTGCAGGCACAAAAAAGGAGGCGAAAGCCTCCTTTTTTTCATAAACACTTTAATGCTTAACCATGCCGTTGCTGAGTCGCACCTTTGCGGTGCGATAATGCTGAGTCGAATTTTTTGGCAGCGGCAGCTATTGCTGCATACATATCTTTATCAGCACTTTGTACTACAACCGGAGCCCCCATGTATTGGCTCTTAGCCTCAACACTTTGCTCGTGTTTATCAACAGTTACAGTAACAGAAATATCATCAAGCTGCGGGTGGTGTCCACTCACCTTAGTAAATTTTGTATCTACCGCTTCGCGAATACCGTCAGTAATATCAACATGATGACCGGAAAGATTAATTTGCATACGTGTCTATCCTTTTTTGCTGTGATTTATTAATAAACTGTTTTAACGTTATGATATAAAATATTTTTAGTGTTTTTAGCCTCTGTCATTAATGTGTCATTAATGTGTCATTACAATGTGCTGTCTTTGGGAGAAAATTGCAAGTCTATTTTAAAAAAAATTTTAGCCTCTTAAGATTGGCCAAACAGCGCAGTAGCCAGCCGCGAAAAAGGCTGTCTAGTCGCCACCAAACTTAAGCGGCTCAGTCATCATCGACTCTTACTGTAAGTGTAGATGCTAAATGACCTAAAAGATTCACTCCCTTAGGCCATTTAATTCTTATATTGCTATTTAAACTTAAACAACCCCTTAACCGACTCTTTGAGATCGTCAATTTTATCTTTCTCAACATGCTTTTCTAAGAAACGGTCTGCTTCTTTTTTGGCTTTATCCTCAACTTTGTCTTGAGCTTCATCAAGTTTCTTATCAATTTTTTGCTTAGCTTTGCCTTTTAAGTACTCGGTAATTCTAGGGCCGTCAGGCAAGCATGTCTTAGCACCAATATTAATCAGGTTACCCTTACAGCGCAACGGTACAGCCCGCTTGCGCCATTTAGCATCAACAACCGCACAGCCCTCTAAGCCGCCTGCAAATTCGGCCAAACTCACATCTAAAGGAAAACGAAAATCACCGCTTTCAAGATCAAGTACGCCCGAGCTAGTCGCTTTCAGTTTTTGAATGGTCGCACTGAGCGATTGCAGTTCAATTTTATTATTAGCATACTGGGCTTTGAGACTCAAAGGCGATAACTCGCTATAACTCGGCCACTCGGTATTCGCTGTAGGCTTACCACTTAACAAAGATACCGCCTCACAGAAGCTTTTTTCGATATTGATACGGGTTAGCTTGATAAGTTTCGAATCGACGGTTAATCCCGCTTTCATATTATTAATAATGTCTTGATCGGTATGACCTTCAGAGGTCACCGTGACACGACTACCCAAATCACCCACCAGTAGAGGTTCTTGCTTAAGCTGTTCAAGCAATGCCGACAATTCAATATCTTGCGTCGTTAACCAGCCTTTCAGTGTGGCTCGCTCTTGCTGCGCCCCTTTATTTCGCGTATTTTTTTGTGCATCCAGCTCAAGTTCGGCATTCACCGAACCCTGAGCGAGCATAAAGCTATAAGGTTTGAGTGTGATCAAGCCATTTTTAGCGCGCAGCGTTGCCTTCATTTTGTTGGCAGTAATGCCCTTCACGTGCAGTTGCCCGAGCGCTAGCGACGCCTTGATATCAAGCTGCCTGAGTAA
Source organism: Marinagarivorans algicola (assembly GCF_001292705.1). Taxonomy (GTDB): domain Bacteria; phylum Pseudomonadota; class Gammaproteobacteria; order Pseudomonadales; family Cellvibrionaceae; genus Marinagarivorans; species Marinagarivorans algicola. Next base: position 74,638 of record NZ_LGAK01000022.1, on the reverse strand, counting down.
CTCAAAGGGCAATGGCGTCGCAACTGACTGCTCAGTCTCAGGAGTTGGCTTGGCCTTAGTGGCGCTTTTGTCGAGCGCCGGTGCCATATAGGCATCAGCATTCACAGTATCTATCTCTAGGCTCGTTTGTATTTTGGGTTGTTTAAACCCTGTAACCGCCAGTGCTGCACGCGCTGTGGTTTTATCTAGTTTTATGGTGGCTTGCCCTAGGTTTAAAACATCGCCTTTTAAATCGATATTAGCCTGTGCCTCTAAAAGCGTAAAAGCTTGAGGATCTTGCGTGGCTGGCAGGGGAATACCTAGCTGCGCCAGCAGCTGCCTAAGATTATGAGTTTTAAGGCTCACCGTAGTTTTTGCGCTCAAGGGTGTGCCCCAATTGAGCGTTCCAGCCACCTCAGATACCAGATCTGGAGCCTCATGCGATTTGCGCCGCTCAACGTACACACTGACCTTAAAAGCTTCCAAGATCGCTTGATGCAAGCCCATATCAACAGAAATAGTACCCGCACTTTCAAACCATACATCCGGGTAGCCGGTATAGCTGAGCGAACTTTGCAAAATGACCTCGAAGGCACGACCACTTAAATTCACCCCGAGCGCCTCGGCATTTAGGCCTGTGATGCTAGTACTCACGCCTTGGGCATCACGATACTTGAGGCTTAAATCGGTCACAAACAATGCGGCAATATTGATTTGCGGCGCATCGCCTTTAGGTTGTGTCTCAGTAGCAGTGGGTGCCGATTGTGCCTCTATGACAGGCCAGTTACTTTGCCCGTTAGGCTCGAGCAAATAATGCACTTCAGCGCCATCAACTGCTACGCCCACTACTTCAATTTTACGCCCCAGTAAAGGCTTTAAAGCAACATCTAAGCGCGCACTTTTAAGGCTGGCTAATGCTGCGGCCGTTGCCTTGTTACTCACACTGATGCCGGCTATATCTAGCCCAATATTAGGATACAAGCGCCAATTAATATCCCCGTCTATTTCAATGCTTAGACCCTGTTTACCGGCCGCTTCAGCAATGAGCGGCTTCAACCGGTTAGGGTCAAGCGTCAGAATAAAAGCTGCGCCCCCAGCAATAATTAACAGTGGCAACACAAAGAATGCCACCAATACACTCTTTAACTTCGACATAAGTTTCCCCAACGTGAATATAAGACTCTATTGTAGCGGTTACCTGCACCAACAGGCCAAACGCTCATCGCGACAACAAGACATGGCACGTATTAATTTGCGCTAAAGTACCGTTAGATGATGGTAACTATTCGGCCAAGCTGAAAAACCTCAACCGATAAGGGTAGTTTTGTGAGTACTCAAATGCAAAATCGAGGAACACAAAGTCACCGATAGCTAGCGGCCCAGTCAATGATTCATGAGTGCCAATGTCGGTATCTCTGAAGAGTTACAAATTATGTAGATAAGGCTATTATTCAGAGCTTTGCTCCTTGAGAGCGTATTATGACCTCAGTTAAATTGCCCACACATCACACCATACATTAACCTGAGCCACTATAAAGAATTAACCTGAGCCATTATAAAGAGGAGCTCGGCTCTCTAAAGGCTTCTAATTTAGTACCTTGCAACGTTTTACCAATCATAAAAATTTTCCCGGCATAGCGCTGCTCGCCGGTACTGGTAAACTCAAAACCATAATCGCGTAACAAACCAAAACCCCCGCCTGCCAGTTTGGTGATCGTCAAGCCATTCAGGCCAATGCTTTGATCAAGTAACTGCACATCACTTTTTTCGCAGGCCGCTAGCGCATGGCGCAAAGCAAGCTCACGTATCGCTAACTGTCGCCAAAACACCCAAGCACTAAAGCCTGCAATTACCATTAACATGATTTGCTCTAAAGTCATTACTTACTCTTTAATTACATCAAAATTAGTTGCATTAAAATCAGTTGCATCAAAAAGGGGGAGCTACTCCGCCTCCAAACAAAGTCGCCTTAGGAGCTGACATTAGCCCATCACAAAACGAACAAATGCCTCAATTAACATCCCGTTCAATAAATACGCTCCTAGGCCACCAATAGTCATTATTTTTTTCTAAATAAAAGGGTCACACGGTTGGACTCACCGATAGTCAAATTGTCGGCTTTTTTATCATCACTGGTTCTCAGCGTTGGCGGTAGACGCCACACCGTATCACCGGCTTGTGGATCATCTTTTATATTTTGATTGATGGCACTTTCGGCCACAAACTCAAAGCCTGCTTTATCCATTATTGCCATTATTGCCGAGCGCTTTAAATAACCACGATCACCCGTAGCCCAACTATCGGGCTTATCTTCAGCCATGGCATGCTGCACAATACCCACGACACCGCTGGGCTTAAGAATACGGTGAGTCTCAGCGAGCGCTTGCGTCAAGTAGCCGCCTTTCGCATCAAAACGCGCCAAATTATGGAGCGCCCGTATGTACAAAACGGCATCAACACTGCCTTTTAGCGTCGCCGGTAATGTCGCAAAAGTATATGCCCGCGCCTGCTCACCCCCTGGGCCCCAATGGCTGGCATCTTCTTGCCAGTTCATAGGCCATTGTTTGCGCTTTTCGATAAACGCCGGTGTAGCAAAACCACCAAAATGGGACCACATCTCGGCATTATAATCTACGCCAATCAAGCGACCCTGCGCCCCTAAGTAAGGCACTAATATCTGTGAATACCAACCACCGCCAGGCAACGCCTCAACCACAGTATCGCCCGGTTTTATACCAAAAAAGGCCAGTGTTTCAACTGGGTGGCGAGACCCATGGCGGGCCTTATGTTTATCGCTCAGTGCTTGTGTAATTTGACTGAGTTTGTGTGTGTGCACGTCATTAATGACAGGCGCCTTAGGGTGATTCAATGTACCGCACCCTTGTAAAATGAAAGTACCTGCTAACGTTAAGCTTGCAAATACACGTCGCATTATCATTGTTTGCCCTTGTCTCCGGCTTTGACTCACTGTGTTCATACCCATGCCTTTAATGTCGTTAAGTGTGTGATTATAGAGTGATTGCTTACAATATGATTGCCTTGAGGCACGCTATAGCAAGAAATAGGCTGACAGCTAATGACATTCTGTGACTTGCTCGCACGCTTCAAGCCCAAGCCATCGATAAATGCCGAGCAAGTTAAAAGTTGCAATCGACACAACATGCCCTAAAGAAAAAATGTGCCTAAACCTGTAGTCACTACATCAAAATACACAAATAGTTCCCGAGACTATTTTTCTATTTCGGTCAGCCCTTCCTATACTCTTTAAATAGCATGCAACTATTCAGGGGCACCGAATCAGAGGCACCGAAATTGGGCGCTGATGAATCATTCACTGAACGCTCAAGCTACCTACGACTTTGTGCGCCTGCATCGCCTCATCGCATATCTATGCAGAAGTGGTCGGGGTGTAAGTGCTCTCAGCGCTTAAATACCCAAACAGTAGCCATCAGCACCGAGTAAAGTAAGGTTTGTCAGCTTGGCTAAATAGTGACAATCCACCATAAAACCCAGCCTACCCATGAGTCGGCTTTAAACGGGAGAGACCCTGTGACAACACAATGGCGCGAAAAGTATTTAGTAGCCTTAGAAGAGCAAGAAAAGCTCGAAAAACAAGTAGCCGCTCATGCGGATATGTTGCGCCGCACTGTTGTTCACCTGTCATCAGCGAGTAATGGGCTAGATAAAAGGCTCGATACCGAATTAACCGTTTTTAAAGAAAAGCTACGAGGTGCTAGTGGCGCTAGCGTGAATGCACAGCTTACGCGCGTAGAGCAGGCTGTCAAAAAGTGGCATCACGAGCGCGCCGAGCAAACGCAAACAACCTGCGCATTACTCAAAACCTTTGCCAGTGAATTTGAAAAGCTACGCTTAGACTCGCACACCCAAAAAGAAGTCAACAATTTTAAGCGCGGCATCAATACTCAAAGCGTCGAGCTGTATAAACAATTTACATGGCTAAAAAATTTGATCGCATTGCAAAGCCAAGCACTCAAAGTTGCAGCAGCACCCGACCAAAGCCTCTGGCAACGACTCAATGGCCGTACGCGCCTATTGAGCGCACCACCAGAACAACAAAACAATTCCAATAACGCCAAAAACACACAGGCAACCCCTCTAGAGCAAGCAGCCACCCCCGCACAAACGGAGCCTCAAGCGCACAGCGATACCGCCGCAACTTTAACGGCTAGTGAGCAAGCGAATGCACAACCCAATAACATCAGTGCACAACCCATTGACCGGCCTATGACCAATAATCAAACACACACGCACCCTATTCAGGTTAAGGCCTGTGATATTGAGCTTAACGATAGTGGCGAAATCGAGCAGCTTTTGCATGAAATATTTTCAGCGATTGTGCCTAGCGAGCAGCTGGCCGATAAAATCGTAGCGGCTCGCATACAAATTGATAAGGGCGTAACAGGCGATAATATTGGCGGCTTTTTGCGCGATATCAGAGACATTTTGCAAGCGAGCTATATGAATTATGGCACGGAGTTTGGCAATTATTTAGTGCATATGAATACCGAGCTCACCCGCATTTGCCAAGCACTAGACACCCACCTAGAAGATGCCGTCAAGCAAATGATTGATCGCGAAAAAGACACTCAAATACTAGAGAAAAGCCAAGATCAGCTAGCCGCTGCCAACCAAAAAACAGGTATTGATGACCTGAAAAACGCCGTGATGGAGCACCTCACAATTATCGAAAAAAGCCTTGCCCAACGCAAACACGAGCAAGCCAGTACTCACGCGAGTAATGAGGAACTGCAACAAGTTGCCAAAGAATTACAGGCCGTCGAAGTCGAGGCTAAAGCGACCAAAGACCTCATGGAGCAAGAGCAACACCAAGCCAATCGCGATGCCTTAACCAATCTCCCCAATCGTACTGGCTGTAGCCAACGCCTAGAACTCGAATGGGAGCGATTCCAGCACTACAAGCATCCAATGACACTGGGCATGTGTAATATTGATGGTTTAGCTATCTTTAATGAGTACGGCTATATCATTGGTGATCGCGTGTTAAAGCTGGTGGCAACGACTTTGCGAGAACGCTTGCGCAGTGTTGATTTTGTGGGCCGCTACCACGGTGATAAGTTTTTACTCATGCTACCGCAAACACAGCCCGAAGAGGGCAAACTCACACTCGAAAAAATCGGACAATTTTTAGCTAAAGCTCCTCTTAATATCAAAGGCCAGCCCATTCAAGTGACTTTATCATTTAGCTTAACACGCTTTAAAAAAGAAGAGAGTAGTGCCGACAGCTGTCAGCGGATGCTGCAAGCTTTTGACGACGCTAAAGCACAAGGCGGTCACAGTATTGTGATCACCTAATAACCCTTTATTAAAATTCTTTGTGTCGTAAGCTCACGATAACCTGCTCTAGCGCGCGATCAAATAACTGACTGTCATCAACGGTCACTATCATTTCAGCTTTAAATGCTAGGGCTAAGCCTAAAATACTTTTTTCGAGCGCTTTTTGGCCTTTTCTATCCACAAAAATATACGTTGATGTCGACTCAATCACCGCCGCTAAACGGCAGCGAGTCGCCGGTTTATGCGGCTCATAAAAATCTACCCATGTGCCTCTTTGCAGGCTGCGAGCTTGCTCATAAAAAACATCATGAATCACTTTATGCGTTTGTATATTGTTGGCGCTATCGTCATGATTGCTGCTGCCACTGTTATGACTGCTTTCGTTACTATTACTGCTTTCGTTAATATTATTTTTTTCGTTAATATTATTGTTTTCACTATTGCGATTGCTCTGATCACCGGCCTTGGGCGTTGTATCGCTTGCCGCCGAATGCTGATATTTTTTAGGTGGCCGATCATTCGGATGCCTCAAGTATGTACGAGGTCGTAACTCACGATACCAAGCCGCTAGGCGCCTGAGTAACCGGTCAGCCTCAAATGGATCGAACGCAATATTATCTAAACCCTGTTTAAAGCTTTGCAGTAACTGATCACTTTGTTTGCGAGCATATTCACACACAATAAAATCGCTTAAATCCTCCAAACTAATCATGAGGTCAGTTAACGGTTGAACCACAGCATTCCACTCATTTGAACCCTCGCCGTACTTTAAATAAGTCACATACAATACCTGCTGCCAAGCTTTGTGAATAAACTCGTTTAAGACACCATCAATTTGCACATGGCGACAAGCCTCGCCCAGTGTATTGGCGACAGCCCTACGTGCGGCCTCGGCTTTAATACGGCCTTTTTCCGCATCCAGCATGCGCCGCTCTAAAATAGCCAAGCGCTTTTTATCTCGATGAGTAAAATGCTCAAAATCTGTCACCAAATCTGAAAATAATTGATTGTCGTCGTTATATTCATGAGTTGCACGCGTTACAATACTGTGCATTTTTTGGTAGAGCGGGTCTTTCTCTAGCCCCTCTATGTTATCGCTCTCACCGCCACGCCACGCTAAGCCCGCTCGGGCTAACATATTGATTAATTGCCTAGCGCTGTGGTTGGGGTTGTTCAGTACACCAGGGTCCACAAGCGCCGCTCGCGCCAAGGGTATTTGTAAGCGCGCCAACAATGCTTTTAATGGTCGGCTTAAACTTTGCTCGGTACGCATAGCGCCAAACAGTCCATCCACCACTTGTAATGTATTGCGCTCGGGGGATTGCGGAAATAAACTGGCCAAATTCACATCATGACGACCGCTAGCATCAATACCATTTAAGCCCAGCCTATGTAAAAGCTCACTCGGTATAAATAATTCGGTATTATCGTCTTGAGTGTCTTGCATGCGATGAGCATCAGCACGACTTGCTGCACCCGTAAAGCCAATAGCTTTATTGTGTAAATCGCCCACCAACGCCAATAGCTGCTGTACGCTATGACTAAAATGACGAGATGAATAATGGTGGGGCGAGCGCGCCGTATCGTGGGTGCTGACTTGCGCACCCTCTTCGTGAATTTTGTTGCGCGATACGTTTTTAGGCAATGTGCCTTCACTACACATCGGATTATTATTTTGCGTCTTTAAAAAGTTCTGTAGTGCAGATATTTTTTGCGCCAACACCTGAAAGTTTTGAGTATGTTTCGATGGCTGCGCCGCCGGTAAAGCATCTTTTGGTACAGCTCTATTTTTTTGCGTAGCGTGATGCGCTGTGGTGTGCTGTGCTGTGGTGTGCTGTGCTATAGACGGCTGTTTCTCATGATTGTTGTAGGTTTTGGCCAAGTGGTTATGCGCATCAGGTAAGATACCGCACTGCACTAAATGGCGATTAACAAGACTATATAACTCGGCTAAATGGCTGACAATATTTTGTTCAAATATTGTTAACAAGGCTAAACGCACTTTGGGTGCTAACGGCAAAGGCTTGATGGCCACTTGCAAGCTTTTAAAAATAGCACAGGGTGCCAGCGGTAACACTGCAATGCTTTTATCGTGCTCATATACCACGACCATGCGCTGCGCTAAGGCCATTAGTGCCTTTTGGTTTTGCACTTCGCTGCGCTTAATCGCTGCCTCAACCGCTAAGAGCTCATCAAATTCATCGCCTTGGAGCACCGCTAAAGCTTCGAATGCAGGCTCGTGCGCCACAGCCTCATCAATACAGGTTGCAAAACATTGATTAAGCTCTCGCTTAAATAATCCCACACACGCATCACGATGCTCTCGCAATACTCGCATAGCAAAAAAATAATCATTTTGCTCTTGCTGCTTGTACGCATTATTAGCTAATTCAAAAAAAACTTTATCAACTTGAGCTAAGGCATACACTAAACGCTCATTAAGCCACCGCTCTGAGCGCTGCCTGATGGTATGCACAAGCTTCGGTAAGCGCCTGAGCTTGTGTACCAGATAACGTTCATTAAAACATGCATCATCACTCGTGCTATCGCGACCAAAAGGGACAACGTTAGTCGCACTTTCACGGATTAAATTACTATGTTGTGAGCTGTGGTTCGGGCTACTTTTCGAGCCATTTGCCGAGCTATTAGGTGGGGTCTTGATGGGCAAGCTTGCCTCCGGCCGCTGGACGGCATTAATCATCATATGCGTTTGCGCCAACACGCTAAAGCCCAATACATTCAAGCGTCAGTCGAGGCCAGCTCTTAGCTATCAGTACTCATTAATTGCTACAGATCACAAAGGCTTCACCGACTAAGAATATGGTAAAAAAAACCGCTCGGCCACACCCCTCTCATACTCTATTTTCATAGCCCTACGCATACATAGAGCGACTACTAATAAGGCAGTACAACATCTCATTTAACCTGCTAAAGCATTGCAATGCTTGAAGTAAAGCCTATAATAAGTTTCGAACCGAAAGAAAATATCGCTAAAAAAACAACACCGAAACTTAGCAGTGACTCAATGTGAATAAACGCAATACCCAGCAACGCCGACGTGCCATTGTTGAGCGGCTCGATAGCGCCGGAGAAGTCAGCGTCGACGACCTAGCCGCGACTTTTAAGACAAGTGAAGTCACTATACGTAAGGATTTAGCAACGCTAGAGGCCAGCGGCCTATTAATGCGCCGCTATGGAGGCGCTATAGCGCTACCACAAGAGCTTATTAGCGACCCCAGTGAACAACACGTTTCGGTGCAAAAACAAGCCATTGCTCGCGCAGCCGCTGCGCTAATTCGCGACCACAACCGCATTATTATCGACAGCGGCACCACAACTACCGCCCTTTTACCTGAGCTTGTGAGTAAACAGGGCCTTGTTGTGATGACTAATTCATTAAGCGTGGCCAACGCCCTTCGTGAACTCGAAAACGAGCCCACACTATTAATGACTGGCGGCACATGGGATGCCCGCTCGGAATCTTTTCAGGGGCAATTGGCCGAGCAAGTATTGCGCGCCTTTGATTTTGACCAATTGTTTATTGGCGCTGATGGCCTAGACCCCACACGCGGGACCACCACTTTTAATGAACTCTTTAATTTAAGTCGCATAATGGCCGAGTCCGCTCGCGAGGTTATTGTTATGGCCGAAAGTAGCAAAATTGGCCGTAAAATTCATAATTTAGAGCTTCCTTGGGCTCATATATCTACACTAGTTACAGATGATCAAATCAAGACTCAAGACCAGCAACGTATTGAAGAGCAAGGCGTCATCGTCATACGTTCAGGGCTGAATCATCATTAATTTTTTAACTTATTATTTAAATACTTTTTAAAGGACATTCTTATGTGTGGCATTGTTGGTGCTGTAGCTCAGCGCGATGTAGCAGAAATTTTAGTCGAGGGCTTACGCCGCTTAGAGTATCGTGGTTATGACTCCGCAGGCGTAGCAGTATTGGACAACAACAACTTACAACGCGTACGCCGCTTAGGCAAGGTTGCCGAGCTTGCCGAGGCGTTGACACGAGAGCCTGTGAGTGGCGGTACCGGTATTGCACATACTCGCTGGGCCACGCATGGTGAACCTAGCGAACGCAATGCTCATCCACACATGTCAGCCGAACACATCGCCGTTGTCCATAACGGTATCATCGAAAACCACGTATCACTTAAAACCGCACTCGAGGCCAAAGGGCATGCCTTTAGCTCCGATACCGATACCGAGGTTATTGCACATCTTGTGGTTGAAGAGCTGAAAAACGCCAGTAGCTTATTGCATGCGGTGCAAAACACCGTCAAGCAACTAAAAGGCGCTTATGGCACCGTAATCATCGACAAAAACGATCCCGAGCGTATGATTGTTGCCCGCAGTGGCAGCCCCTTGGTTGTGGGTTTAGGTATTGGTGAAAATTTCGTCGCGAGTGATCAGCTCGCGCTTTTACCGGTTACCCGTCGCTTTATCTACTTAGAAGAAGGCGACGTTGCCGAAATCACACGCCGCAGTGTCGATATTTTTAATACGTTGGGCGAGAAAATTGTCCGTGAAATTCACGAATCCAGTGCCAATTATGATGCCGCCGATAAGGGCCCCTATCGTCACTTTATGCTCAAAGAAACCTTCGAGCAGCCCGAGTCGGTCACCAGTACGCTAGAGGGTCGCTTAGGTGAACACACCGTACTCGAAGAAACCTTTGGCAATGGCGCCGCCACCTTATTTCATCAAGTACAGCACGTGCAAATTGTTGCCTGTGGCACTAGCTATCATGCCGGTATGGTCGCACGCTATTGGCTAGAAACCTACGCCGGTATTAGTTGTAACGTCGAGATTGCCAGTGAGTTTCGCTACCGCAAATCTTTTGTACAGCCCAACAGCTTATTAGTCAGCATTAGCCAATCAGGCGAAACGGCTGATACGCTGGCCGCTCTACGCTTAGCCAAAGACTTAGGTTATTTGGGCAGCTTAACCATTTGTAATGTGGCGGGTTCGTCACTGGTGCGTGAGTCCGATCTTGCTTTTATGACCCGCGCCGGCGCCGAAATAGGCGTAGCATCAACAAAAGCCTTTACGACCCAACTAGTTGGTTTTGCTATGTTGACTTTGGCAATTGGCAAGCATCATGGTCTCACCCTCGATAAACAAAAAGAGCTTACCGCAGCCCTTAAAAGCTTACCGCGTAAACTCGAAGAAACACTCGAGCTTGCCAAAAGTATTGAAGGTTTAGCCGAAGACTTTGCCGACAAGCATCACGCTCTCTTTTTAGGCCGAGGAGACCAATACCCCATCGCCATGGAGGGCGCACTGAAATTAAAAGAGATTTCGTATATTCACGCTGAAGCCTATGCCGCCGGTGAATTAAAGCATGGCCCGCTAGCCCTTATTGATGCTGAAATGCCCATTATTGTCGTCGCCCCTAATAATGATTTATTAGAAAAACTTAAATCTAACGTCGAAGAAGTGCGCGCACGCGGTGGCCAGTTATATGTTTTTGCCGATGCCGCCTCGCAATTTAAAAGCGATGACACGATGAAAGTCATTCAAATACCCGATGTACACCCGTGGCTTGCACCTATTGTCTACACCCTACCTTTGCAATTACTCAGTTATTACGTTGCCATTATTAAAGGAACCGATGTCGATCAACCGCGTAACTTAGCAAAAAGTGTAACGGTCGAATAATCGCAGCTCTAAGCTATCTGTGATGAGTGGTATCAATTAGGCGGCAGGGCACGCCAAACGCTGGCGGCCGCTGGTTGACTTAAAAAAGTCCCTGTCAGCTCACCCTAACGGTATTTGTTGAATGAGCGCCTGATGTCAATCATAAGTCAGGTTTTCGCTTGATTGAGCCACTTAATTTACGACACCCACGGACCCATTAATAGGTCGTTTGCTGATAACACCGGATTTAATCATAGCCCTCTAGTCGTCATTTTTACTCAAGGCCATTGTGTATGGCTCTTCGTAGAATAGAGTGGGAGTTATTGACTTATTAGGCTGCTAATAGATTATTTTCTGGGCACTTTAAGTGCCGAGCCTTGCAGGGAAAGAAGAGTTAGATAGTACAGGGGAAAATGTCGAGAGCGCTTATATAGCGTCCAATTCCAGTACCTCTAAATAGTTACAAAAATGATTAAATAGTACATTAAGATTTAATAAAAATGCAGATTCTAAAAGGACAAGTCATGCTAAAGCGTGCTATAAAAGGCTCTACCCGATGTATTCAGATAAGGCGGCTTTATGCCAAAACGCAACTCTAACGATGCACCCCAAGAGCCGTCAAAGCGCAAAGCAACATCCATAGATATTGCCTATCAAGCCGGTGTATCGCAATCAACTGTATCGCGTGCACTAAGCGGCAGCCCTTTGGTGAGCGAACAAACACGCCAGCGTATTCAAGCCATTGCCGACGCAATGAATTACACCGTCGACAAAAATGCGAGTAACTTGCGTAGTCAGAGCACTAAAACGATTGCCTTATTATTGGCTGACGACCCAACCACTGATGACTCGCATATCAATCCATTTTTTTTATCATTGCTAGGTGGCATTACCCACTCAACCGCTAAGCGAGGTTTTGACTTATTAGTATCATTCCAACAGTTAAGTCAAAATTGGCTCGCCGACTATGAAGAGGCGCATCGGGCAGATGGTTTAATTTTGCTGGGGTATGGTGATTATGTCAGAGCCAAAGACAAACTCGTTGCACTCAAAAACGCAGGCGCTCATTTTGTGTTATGGGGGCCAAACCACAAAGAGCTACCAGGCCATAGTGTGGGCTGTAATAATGAACAAGGGGCTTTTTTAGCCACCGATCACTTGTTGTCACAAGGCTTAAAAAAGCTTGCCTTCTTGGGCGATATTAGCCCGAGTAACCCCGAGTTTCGTACGCGCTATATTGGCTTTAAGCAAGCGCTCAAAAAATATACTACCAGTCATAATCCCACTCAAGGTGTACAAGTCGATACACACAATACCGAAGCCGCTGGCAAAGATGCTGTAGAGGTACTACTCAATCATCATCATGATTTACAAGGACTCGTGTGCGCTAGCGATACTATTGCCTTTGGTGCCATTAAAGCACTACACAGTAAAGGGTTAAAAGTGCCCAAAGACATTTGCGTTACGGGCTTTGATGATATGGCTGCGGCGGCTTACATTACGCCCAGCCTCACCACGATTAGGCAAAGCACTGCGCAAGCCGGCGAATTACTGGTGCAACAGCTAATGCAGCAAATCCAGTCTACCCCCGTCGAGTCAATAACACTCATGCCAAAACTTGTTATTCGAGATAGCAGCCTCGCAAAAACACCCAGCACACAATAGCACTCACACGCACAAGGGATGCAAAAAAATAGACACCAACATCAATAACCGTGATGCGGGTGTCTACATAAGTGCGTCAACATAAGTGTAACCAAAACACAGAGTTTAAAAATTATGAACGAGGACACTCGACGCGAGGGAGCTTACATAAATGCTTAACCAACGCAGGCTCGGTCACCGGTGCAGTATTTTGCAAAACAATAAAACCATTAGCCGGTACATCTATACTTAAACGACCGCCTGTATGTGTGATTGTTTTACCTGTTACTATATTTTGCCACTGACCGGTTTGCACAAACTGATCAGCCGATAATACCTGCGACTCTTTACTTCTGTTTAATAAAACTAACGCACTCGAGCTAACGCCTTCATGCTGATATACCCGTAAAAACACACCGTGATGCTGCCCATAATTAATATCAACTTGTAAACCCTGCTGCAGCGCTATGCTCTTTTTTCTAACATTAGCAATCATTGTTAATGCTTTTTGTATCGGGTGCTCTTTTGCTTGATCAATCGCTTTTTGCCCCCAAAAGTTGCGGTTACCATAGTGCTCTTTAGTACCACGCATAAAGCCGACTTCACTGCCGTAGTACACTACCGGGATACCACGACTGGTGAATAACCAATTATGCAAATTGATAAAACCGGCATCAGTAGCATTAATGCGCGCCATATCATGGTTATCATAAAAGGTCGCTAACTCATAAGGATTGTTGTAAATCGTATCATCAAGATGCAAGTAACTCTGCAAATTAGTCATAGATTGATTATTTTCAAATACATCAACCATCGCCTTGCGACCAGGAAAATCTAACACACTGATACTGCCATTTTCAGCAAAGGTATGTTGAGCAATATCTTTTGCTTCAAAGCTAAAATGCTCGCCAAACATAAAAAAGTTGGGATGCTTTGCGCGAATACGGTCGCTAAAGGCCTTCCAAAAACTATTGGGCATATGCCTAATCGTATCAACGCGAAAAGCATCAGCACCTTGCTCTATCCACTGTAAATAAGCCGCCACAAAGTACTCTAGTACCTCTGGATTTTGCTCGTTAATATTTGAAAGCTCAGCCAAGTCCTCTTGATTGTGATACCACTTATGCAAAGGGTTTTTAGGATCTAAATCAGTGGGTTTTAAATTTTGATGGTCGGCCTTTAGCTGACCATTTTTATCATACAATTGACCGAATAGCGGCTGCTTGACTGGCATTGTAAACGACGGAGAACCATGATTAGCAACAATATCGAGCACTGTACTGATATTATGCTTTTTAAGCGTTTGAGTCAGTTGCTTAAAATTTAAATCTTTAGAGGGCCAATGCTCATCTACCTCAAAAAAGTTAACGCCCCAATACCCGTGATAACCTGTTTTACCTTTATCGGTAAACATCGCCTCGCCCACACTAACGCCACCGGTAAAGTGCTGATCGGGATTTTGTACAATAGGTGTTAACCACAAAGCACCAAAGCCCATCTTAGCAATGTAGTCAGCATTGTTCGCGATGCCTTTAAAGTCACCACCCATGTAGCCTATATTGGCATTGTTGGCGCCTTTATGAGTGAGAGGCTGATTAAATGTGGGGTATTGGCCACCTTGCTTTAACTGATTATTTGTAGGGTCGCCATCAGCAAAGCGATCAGTCACAACAAAATAAATAGGGCGTTTGGCCATAGGCTCTAATGTGCCATAAAAACTTTGACTGACAGTATTTGAGTTTACAGAACGCTTTTTATCGTTAATCGTTTCATCAGCCATCGCATGATGACTCGCAACAAAAGGCGCTGCAATTAATGTAAGGCTTGCAAGCCAAGCCCCTAGTGTAGAGTTATGTTTTATGTTTTTCGCTTTATTGTGTATGGCCATCACTGCACACCCTATCGTTAGGCTATTAAAGTCATAAAAAATTATTGCGGCTCAATCAGTGCTCACGCGTAAGGTTAATAACCCCGCCGCTACCATAAGCACACCACCTGTCACCAGCGCATAAATGGCTTCACCACCAAAAAAGGTGTTCACAATAAACCCAAGTAAAGTTGCAGCAAGAATTTGAGGAATCACAATAAAAAAGTTAAATATACCCATGTAGACGCCCATTTTATGGCTAGGCAAGCTCGATGCGAGCATCGCATAGGGTAACGATAAAATAGATGCCCAAGCAAAGCCAACCCCTACCATTGATAACAATAAATACGCGGGGTCGTTAATCATCGTCATGGAGGCTAAGCCTAGGCCACCCAGCGCCATATTCAATAAATGTGCTTTTTTAACGCCTAATTTATTGACTAAAACTGGAATCACTAAAGCGGCCAATGCGGCAAAGCCATTGTAAGCCGCAAATAAAATACCCACCCAATCGGCGCCCGTATTATAAGCGACCGAGGTGGTATCGCTACTACCATAATGGTGTGATGTCACCGCGGAAGTGGTGTAAATCCACATAGCAAATAACGCAAACCAGCTACAAAATTGCACAGGTGCTAGTTGACGCATGGTTTTGGGTAAATTAAAAAAATCAACAGCCACTTTATAGTAGCCATTTTCAACCCGGCCTTTGTTGTGTAAAAAGGGAATAGATAACAGCATAATGGCAGCCACAGCCAATAACCCCGCTAAAATATACAGCTGCTGATCTAGCTCAAAATAAATAACGGCACTTAAAATAACAGCACCAGCGAGCGCGGTAATAACAGCATAGCGATTACATTTTTGAGTATTAAACTGGCTGGCGATAACACTCTCAGTGTTTGTGATCGTATTGTGCTCATCAAAACTAGCCAGCTCCTCTGGTGAGTATTCTTTCGTTTTAATAATACTCCAGCCCACAGCTAAAAATAAAATAACCGCGCCGGCATAAAAAGCATAAGTCACTGAATCGGGTATTTGACCCGCCTCTGCAGTATTAGAAACATTTAATATATTCGTAAAAACCCAAGGCAATGCCGAAGCGACAATAGCACCAACACCAATAAAAAAGCTTTGCACTAAATAGCCTTTTGGTTGCTGATTTTTAGGTAAGTTATCACCCACCAAAGCACGGAATGGCTCCATAGATACATTAATAGAGGCATCCATAATCCACAGCATACCCGCGGCAATCCATAGCGTTGGCGAGTGCGGCATAAAGCATAACGCTGCCGATGTTGCTATAGCGCCATACAAGAAATAAGGTCTGCGACGCCCTAGACGCCCCCATGTGTTATCACTTAAATAACCAACAATCGGTTGTACAACAAGGCCTGTTATAGGTGCTGCAATCCACAAAATAGGAATATCATCGATACTCGCGCCAAGCGTTTGAAATATACGACTCACATTGGCATTTTGGAGTGCAAACCCAAACTGGATACCTAAAAACCCAAAACACATATTCCAGATTTGCCAAAAATTCAGTTGGGGCTTATTTTGCATATTTTTATCCACAGAAAAAACTAAGCCACTCATGAAGAGTGGCTTATATTACTCTTAAAATGATGATTTAAAGCGTACACCATAAATGCGAGGAGAGTTAGTAAAGCGAATATTAACATCGTTATTAATAAAACCTTTACCAGAATACACTTCCTCTGTCAGGTTATTAACAAATGCATCTATCTCAATACTTTCACCTACGCTAATACCTGCGCTCATATTAACTTGTGTATAGCTTGGTACTACATCACTAAAAAATAGGCCATTGGCTTGGCCGCCGGTATCAGCCAATGCGGGATTGTTATTAGGCACCATATCTTTTAAAGGTATTGATATTTGATTACCTTTAGCATCTTCGGCATAACCTTTATTATTATAGGGAGTAAGGTAGTATTTACTGCGATGCGATAAGCTGATTGTCCACTTATAAGCATCAATACTGCCCCATTCAACTTCACGCTTTTGTGATAAAGATAGGTTAGCATTGATCTTTGAGGTATTAGGTAATGCGTTGCCATCTACATTAACAACTCTATCACCACCACGTGTATCCAGTACTGATGAATTTTTAAGCTCACTCTCAATAAACGAAGCGTTCCACGTCACCTCAAAACCATAATCAAATAATACATTACCATCTAACTCTAAACCATAGATAGTCGCATCAGTTGAGTTCTCACTAAACACGAATGAATCTGTGCATTGATCGGTTTTGGTTTCACCACAATTACGGCGGCTATTTGGCACCGTTACTAAACTTTGTAATACCTTATCTTTGTAGTCGTAATAGAATAATGAGGCATTAAGATTGATAGGGTTACCCATGATATCGAAGGTGTTTTTACTACCAAATTCAAGCACTGTAAGCTTTTCAGGATCCCATGTTTGAGCCAGCTGTTCACCATCACTTAATTTTATTGGGCGATTTATTCCGCCAGATCGCGTCCCTGTGGATAGCGTACCATAGATCATATTGTCGCCGATATCATGCTCAAAACCAATGCGCCAATCAACATAGCTCTCTTTCACAGTATTTGATAAGCGATGCGTTAAATTAGAACGATCTAAATCCAAAACACTATTGCCGCTTTCATCAGTTATGTATTGCTCATTATAAAAATCAGAGCGAATAATGACATCAATTTGATCTCTATTTTGCAGCAAAAACTCATCCCAATTATCTCTCACACCAAAAGATTCAATGCCATCTAAGAAATAATCCAGATTATTATCTTTATTGGGCACTGAATCAGTTACAGTGCCATCTGCAGCCACAACGCGATTATTGACGCACTGAGCAGCATCAACATCAGCACGATTCCATAGCTCACCACAAATTGACGGGTTATTTAAGCTACGCTCATTAGGACCTTTAAGTGCGAAGCCATTAGATCCCAACACTAAATCAGTTGTAAGGGGGTTTGTACTATCATCAACCTGAAGGCCAAACTCTTCAAATAATTCAGCAGGGAAATTAAATTGATATTTTACATTTGACTCATTAGCTGTTTTTTTATCTTGAGTAAAACGAACACCGGCTTTAATACGTGTATTATCGGTAATATTAAATGTACCATCAGAGAAAAACGCTTTTGATTCTACGCTAGAATTATCGCCTCTATTTTCACCGCCTAAACCATCTTGAAAGCCGCTAATGGTACCAGGTTCAAACCAGTCACTGTAACCAAAGTAGCCATTGCCAATTTCTTGCGATGAATAATCAAATGACTCATTAAATAAGAAGACACCGGCCGCCCAAATAAAGCGATCTGTTTCACCCACTAAGCGTAGCTCATGCGTTCTTGTTGATGATTTTTCTGATTGATAAAAAGTATCATTCCAATTCAGGCGATCAGGAAATGCACTAGCCGGACCAGCGTTTCGATAATCTTCATCTTGATATGCCTGATAAATAGACTCAGCATCACTACCTACAACACCTTCGGCACCATCATAGACCATGCCCAATTGCCACTCACGCGAGGCGTTCGCATTGTAAAAAGAGTATTGACGGTACGAGGCGTTGTACTCAAGTGTTACTGCATCACTAAAGTCATAGCTCAATGTTGAGGCAATACCCTCAATTTCATTGCCCATGCGGCCAGCCGAGCGAAAATATTGATTAAAAGGATCGTCAAGATCTTCAATGTCATAGCCAGCAGACAATGCTCGCCCACTAAAAGCACCAGGGTAGCCCGAGCCTTGCTCTTTAACTTTATCAGCCATGACATAAGCACTGAACTGATCATTTGGCTCCCACAAAAATGACAGGCGAGCCGCTGAATTATCTGCAGCACCTGGCGCCTCTACTCCAGAGCCATATGCATTAGTAAAATAAGAATCGTGTGAATCAGAAAATACAGCTGCACGCATTGCGAACTCATCACTCAGAGGGACATTCAGCACCCCTTCCATTGTGCGCGCATGGAAATTACCAGAACCTATTTGTACGTAACCACCAACATCGTCAAATTTAGGCTTACTCGATATAATATTAATTGTTCCACCAGTCGCATTCCGACCACGCAATGTGCCTTGCGGACCCTTATTAACCTCTACGCGCTCAACATCAAAGAACATAGGGCCAATACTACGAGGGCGGGACAAATAAACACCATTGTAGTGCGTAGCAACCGATGGATCTGATGAAAAGTCACTGTCTGAGGAACCAATACCTCTTAGATAAACTTCAAGCTTTCCCTCTTGATTAGTAATTTGTAAGCCAGGCACAATATTTTGCAAGTTGGTAAAATCACTATTAATAGCTAGGTCATCTAAATCAGATGAAGAGAACGACTGCACAGTACCGGCAACATCTTGCAAGCTTTGTGTGCGGCGTTCAGTTGTCACTAAGACTTCTTCAATAAAGCGCTCATTAGCCGCTTTTTGCTCTTGCGCATGCAATAAGCCGGGGTAGCTTAACGCCGTTATCGCCAAGGGCAAAAGGGCCTGTTTAAATACCGAGCGATTGGCTGTTTTATAGGCTGAGCGCTGTTGTGTAGTAGCCTTATTGTGATTCATTTTGGACGTCATAGCGTTACCCTCGTACTATTGCTGTTTTCTCTCACGCTCAAGACAAGCTTAATAAAGTTTACGTTAATGCACTTTTGAGGTAGAGGTTGATAAAAGATTTATTATTTTTTTGGTTACTCAAAAACTAAGAGGCCTTAGTCATAGTGAATTCACTGTACGTCCTTGGGTTTATGACGAACAACCCTATGCATACGTATTCATAGGAACTGATTTTTTGCATACGTATGCATGTGTAGGACAATGTAACACTTGCCTAATCGGGTTATGAATACGAATGCAATATGCTTGTCGCTTAATGATTTGCTCCGTAGAGTATGACGATAGCGAAGAGACGAGGTAAACATGACCTTAGCAAATAACAATCCCTTATCTGTGAATGAATTACAGCCCGCGACCAATAACGATTGGTGGCGCGGCGCGGTCATTTACCAAGTATATTTACGCAGTTTTTTAGACTCTAATGGCGATGGCATTGGCGATATTCGAGGCTGCATCGAGCGATTAGATTACATTAAAGGTCTAGGTGTTGATGCCATTTGGCTATCGCCGTTTTTCAAATCACCCATGGATGATTTTGGTTACGATATTAGTGACTATCGCGATGTAGATCCTATTTTTGGCACACTTGACGATCTTGATGAGCTCATTACTAAAGCCCACAACTTGGGCCTAAAGATTATGATTGATCAAGTACTCAGTCATACGTCTGTCGCGCATGCTTGGTTTGAAGAAAGCCGTCAAAGCCGCACCAATGCAAAAGCCGATTGGTATGTGTGGGCCGACCCTAAGCCCGATGGCAGCCCACCTAATAACTGGCTGTCTATTTTTGGTGGTGTCGCTTGGGAGTGGGAACCTAGGCGCCAGCAATATTATTTACATAATTTTTTAAAGTCTCAGCCAGATTTAAACTTCCATAATCAGCATGTACAAAATCAAATACTGGATGAAGTAGAGTTTTGGTTAAAACGCGGTATTGATGGCTTGCGCTTAGACGCCATTAATTTTTGCTTCCATGATGAGCTATTGCGCGATAACCCAGCCAAACCTATTGATGAACGCGAAGGGCGAGGCTTTTCAAGCGATAACCCCTACGCCTATCAATATCACTATTTCAATAATACACAGCCACAAAATTTAGACTTTTTAGCACGCTTACGCAGCTTAACAAATCGCTACCCGGGCACCGCCACACTGGGCGAAGTATCATCAGAAGATTCACTCAAGACAATGCTAGAGTACACCGATGGCGACAAACATTTGCATATGGCTTACAGCTTTGAGCTACTAGTCGATGAGTTTTCAAGTGCTCATATTCGCCATACTGTAGAAAGTTTTGTAAGTCGTAGCCAAGGGGGCTGGCCTTGCTGGGCAATTAGCAATCATGATGTGGCGCGGGTTGCATCACGCTGGGGCGGTGACCAATTAACGGCTCACGAACGCGCCCAGTTTAGTCAGATGATCACCGCGTTAATAGCTAGCTTGCAAGGGAGCCTATGCGTATATCAAGGTGAAGAGCTTGGCCTCACCGAAGCCGATGTCGCTTTTGAAGACTTACAAGACCCATTTGGTATTGCATTTTGGCCTAAATTTAAAGGCCGAGATGGCTGTCGTACGCCTATGCCATGGGATGACAACCAACATAATGCAGGTTTTAGCGATGGCGCGCCATGGCTACCTGTGGCACAAAGCCATAATGTACTAAGCGTCAACACACAAAAGGCGCTGTCGTGCTCTACTTTAGAACACTTTCAGCAATTTATGGCGTGGCGCAAACTGTGGCCTGCACTAATGAGTGGCGATATTGATTTTATCAATAGTCCAGATAACACACTGCTTTTCACGCGGACTCTTCATGCTGATGACCATACAGCCAAGCAAGTGATATTGTGTGCATTCAATCTTAGCAATGCTGCCGTGACACTCAAGCAGCCTTACAACACGATCATAACGCTCAACAACCCAAATCAAGATGCAGATCTTAGCACCGACAACAACATCTGCCTACCGCCTTTTGGGCGCTATTTTGCACAAGTTAACACCCTGTCTTTATCATCCCCCTGAGTGTACAACGGTCAGAGTAATGACTGATCGTTACCGCTTAGACTCTCTTGCCGAGGGCTTATCTATAGAAGATGGATCTTCTATGAGCCTCTCGGGCTTTTTTAGTTTTTTGAGCATCAGATTTCAAATAATTTACAGTCTTGAACCAATGATCTTGAACCAATGATTAAGCTGTACAAGTAATTTTAATCTCACTCGCTGTGCTTTTCTTTATACTCCATAATTAACGCTTGATGCCCATTAGAGATCAATGATGCCCGCGCCTTAGCCAATTTTGATCGCGAATCAAACGGCCCTACCAGCACGCGATACCACACCTCACCATTACGCACCGTTACCTTCTCTGAGCGCGCCTCAAGATTCATTAAAATTAGCTCAACTTTTAACTGCTCGGCATCTGTTTCAGCCTTAAATGAGGCGACCTGTAAAATAAAAATACGCGGCGATTTAGCCTGACCTGTCACTTCAGCTTTGCTTCCACCCTGCGCAACCGGCACTTCGTTTTCTTTTAGCATATGATAAAAATCAAAACGCGGCTTTTGCTCTTGATTTTGTGCTGTCTCTTCTGCCTTCTTATCAGTAGACTTTACCGCATTAGTGGTAGTGGAGCCTACCATAGGCGGTGCCTTTTGAGTGTTGATTTTTGCCTTGGTATTATTTTGCTTCGTCGCCTGCTCATACTGGCGAGAAGCTTCTGCGGTACTTGGGCCTTGTGTTTTACTCGATGAAGAGGAATACCTAACCGTATCGACCTCGGATAGGCGTACTAAAAACATAATAAAAGCCCCTACTGCAGTCCCTACAAACAACCACACCCAACCAGGCACAGGTGATTTAGCAGTCGTGCGCTGACGAGGTTTAGCACTGGATTTTGTCGTTTTTTTTGTCGCTGTCTTGGTGCGTGGCTTTTTAGCGTAATCGTGTGCCATGAATGCATTCATTATCAAGTTTCAATGACTCACATTCTAGCTGCTGAGGGTGCAATAGGAAACCAAGCAAAATATATAATCGATTGAAACCATTAAAGTTGACACCCAAACCAGCCGCTGTGGCGCAATAAAGAGCTTCATCGAGAGTAGCCAAGCCAATTGGTTACTTTTTAGGCCATACACCCGAGTAATCCATCTGGTTTTACTGTATTGGAGCTTGATGCTCGTAACTTTTGAGTGCCTGAACAAAAATATCATTAGCCACTAATAGGCTTCCTGCGAGTTCACTCGATTCATCGCGCGCCTGGCCAATTGCCTGTTCTTCTAACTGCTCGACTACTTCGAGTATTTTAATCCCGCCTAAATTACCCACCACGCCCTTTAAAGTGTGGCAGGCACTTGCCGCCTGCTTAAATTGCTCACCTTCTATAAACATAAAAATATTAGAAATAAGCTCTGGGCTCTCTTGGGTATACCGACTAATCAAAGTCGCAAGGCGGTGCGGTTTTTTACCTGTACGCCTAAATGCCGCTTCGAAATCCCAAACCCCTTCCGGATAATCATTCACCTCGCTATTGCCTTTTTGTGAGGCAATGACTGCAGCCTCAGGCCTTGCATATAGTGACTGAGGATTGGCTGCATGAGTGTCTTCATCACCCACGCTAGTCATACGCAAGACGGTATTATTGTGTGTCTGCATACTATCATTTGACTCATGAGGACTTAGCGAATCAGTACTTAGCTCATCAGCAGCTGACTCACGCCCATTTTTTGACAGTGGCTGGGCCTCCTCCTGCGCCAACTCCTCCTGACTGGGATTGCCCAAACGATCTAGCTTAGCTAAACTACGTGTATTCACTGGGTGATTCACATCGTTCAGTGTCGCATGTTCATTATCAACTGTTGCGGTACGACATAACCACTTATTAAGCATCGCTTCAAGCTTTTCGGGCTCTACAGGCTTACTCAAATAATCACTCATACCACAAGCCAGGCAGCGCTCTTTATCACCTTTCATCGCGTTAGCTGTCATCGCGATAATCGTAATGTCTTTATAGGCATCACCTGCACCACCTTGCCTAATAGCCCTAGTGGCCGCAAAGCCATCTAAAATAGGCATCTGGCAATCCATTAATACGAGTGCATACTGGCCTTGTGCTTTTGTATTCAAGAGTTTTATGGCTTCTTGCCCGTCACCGGCAATATCAGTATTCAAACCTAAGTCAAGTAGCAAATCTAAAGCAACCTCACGGTTAATTTGATTATCTTCTACTAATAAAATACGCGTATTATCAGGCCATTGCGAATGACAGTAAGTTATACCAATGTCTTTATTATGCTCGAAGTTACTCAAAAAATGTCGTGTGACAAAGCGTGAAATATCTGTCGGCAATGTTGCATTAGCAGCATTATCAAGAGAGTGCTCCACATATCTCAGCGAAGCCATAGGATCGTCTAATATGACTTTAATCGCCTCAAACAGTAACTTGGGATTAACAGGCTTAGGAAAATAACCGGTAAAACCCATTGCCGCAAACTGTGCCGCATCACCTCTTTGGGCTTGCGAGGTCATCATAACAAGAGGGACATCTTTAAAGCGCTCATCGCTTTTAAATATTTTACCTAAGGTTGCACCATCAATTGTTGGCATTTGCATATCAAGCAACGCAATATCAAAAACTTGACCTTTTGCATACTCTTGTTCACACAACTCTATGGCTTTAATCGCCCCTGTGGCCACTTTTGCATTAAGACCCCAAGCGCTTAACTGCTCGACCATCACCTGCAAATTAATAGGATTGTCATCAACCACTAAAACTCTTTTTCCCTCCAAGTTGACGACAGGTAATGCATGCTGTTGCTCCAAGCTTTGTTGCACGACAATAGAAAATGTAAAACAGCTACCTTTTCCGCTTGTACTTGTGGCGTAAACTTCTCCCTGCATCGCCTCGCATAGCTGCTTAACAATTGATAAGCCTAAACCTGTGCCGCCGTATTTTCGTGTATTCGAAGCATCTGCTTGTGTAAAGGCCTCAAACAACGTTGGTAAAATATTTTCTGATATGCCTATTCCGGTATCTTCAACATCACATGTCAGCTTTAGATAACGTAATTTTGTATTCGAATGATTATCCTGAGACGCATCACCAACATCAATCACTTTTAACTGATCACTCGTTAAAGGCTCAGTTTTAGCACGGATAATAACATGACCTTCGTGAGTGAATTTTAAGGCATTACCCACCAGATTTGTTAAAATTTGCCTTAATCGACCAGGATCACCAATGATAATATTGACATCAAGTTTAGATAAATCGAGCATAAGCTCTAAGCCATTTTCTTCTGCGCGATAGGTCATGGATTCGACGAATTCTAACAATAATATCTCTAAACTATATTGGATGTACTCCAGATCTAATTTACCAGCATCAATTTTAGAAAAATCTAAAATATCATTAATAATAGTCAACAAGGACTTCGCACTACTTTGCGCTATAGAGATTTTACGGTACTGCTCCTTTGTTAATTCAGTCTTTAATACCAAACCGAGCATCCCCAAAACACCGTTCATTGGGGTGCGAATTTCATGGCTCATACTCGCTAAAAATTCACTTTTTGCCTGAGTTGCTGCATTTGCTGATTTAATCGCTTTTTTTAATTCTATCTCTGTTTTTTTCTTTTCTTCCCTATCATAAATACTGGATGAAAGTGTCGCTATTGCACTAGCAAAAGATTCTTCAGGCACGCTCCAATAATGTTTTTGCTGTGTATTTTCGATACAGATCATACCTACAAAATCACCGCCACCGGTAATGACAACACTCAACATAGAAACTATATTCAAGGGATTTATATAAGTCGTTAAGATATCTGAGGTAGCTTCATGAGCCTTAGTGTCAGCAGCGCTAATAATGGGGTAAGTATGCAAATACTTAAATAATGCAGGATGCTCTTTAACACTAAAATAAAATTCATGGTTCATGATCTTTTTATCTAGTGATTGATTGCGCTTATGTGTATTGGCAGTATCTACATATAGATATTTACAATTCATCGCCTTAAGGTCACCATCAAATAACCAAATACTCACTCTATCTGCATTCAATGCATGAGCTACCTCTTGTGTAATATGCTTAGAGGCCAAATAGAAATCACCCTGCGACACATGAGTATTTACTGTTAAATGCGATAATGCCTCACTATGCTTTAGTGCTTTACGGTTAATTTCTTGATGTATTTTTCGATCATTAATATCTTGAAAAGACCCCATTAAACGAATACAGCGACCGTTGTCAAACTCAGCTTGGCCTGTTGCCGCCACCCACAGCTCGCGCCCATTTAATGTAATAATTTGTAACTCTAAATTCCATGATTGGCCTTTTTCTATGCATTCAGAAACGACTTTTTTTATGGTCTCTCTACTCTCCCCTTCTTTATAAAAATTAATACTTGTTTCTATATTAGGAGTATAATCATCTGCCACTTCATGTATGGCTTTAGTCATCGATGACCAAAAAACTTCACCCGTCTCTAGATTTACCTCCCAAGCCCCAATACGTCCATGAAAGCTCATTTTTTCAAACAGTTTTTGTTGATTCGCCAATGCTATTGCATTGTTTTTTTGCTCGGTAATATCACTCTCAATGGCCATAAAGCCTTGTAACTGCCCTGTACTATCCAGCATGGGGTTACATTCAATATCGATCCAATACTGTCTACCTGATTTAGTATAATTAATCATTTCAACTTGAAATGATCTACCTTCTTTGATGGCTATACCAATTTCGGCGGTCACTTTTTTATCAGTTTTTTCACCTTGCAAAAAATCTTTGGGCTTTTTACCTAAAGCCTCATCAAAGGTATACCCAGTAATACGCGTAAAGCCTTCATTAACCCACTCTATTTCGCCTTTAATATTAGCGATAATAACGCCATTACGAGTCTCCCGCGCTATGCGAGATAGCCGTCTAAGTTGTTCATCACGCGTCTCAATTGCACTCATATTACGCGCGGTCGCATAATATTTTTGGGTCTTAGCATCTGGCGTGCAACTCCATTGCAACATAATGTATTCACCCTGTTTTGTTCGCAGTCGACTTTTAAAATCAATAATTGACTGACCATGTGCTAGCGGCTTTAATTCTTGCCTAACATGCGGTATGTCATCAGGGTGTAAAAAATCAATTAATGGATGGCTAAGTAAATATTGTTCATCGTAACCTAATTCTTTAATAAAGGTTTTATTCACTCTTTCAAAAAAACTTTCTGCATTAAAAATGCACATAAAATCAGGAGATAAATCAAAAAATCGATTGATCTGCAGCGTTACAGTATGAATCATTGCCTCTGCATTTTTACGCTCGGTAATATCCAAATGAGTGCCGACCATTCGCACCGGATTTCCTTGGCTATCCCATTCAACCACTCGACCAGTGTCTAATACCCAAACCCAATGCCCTTTCTTATGCTGCATTCTAGCCTCGCAGCAATAAAAAGGCTTTTTGTTTTCCCAATGTGCATTAAGCTCTTCTTGCGAAATCGCCATATCTTCGGGATGACAAGTATTGAACCACGTATGAATATTTAAAGGTTTTAACTCTTCAAGAGAGTAGCCAATAATTTTTGCCCAGCGCTCATTAAATTGCACCGTACCTGTTTGAATATTCCAGTCCCAAGTTCCAACTGCAGTACCTTCAACCATTAATTCTAGCTGTTTTTTTTGCTGCACCATTTCATCTTGGTTTTTTTGTAATTCGGTAATATCTCGTAAGACAGCAATAATGATTGGCCGGTCACTTTGCTCAGCAACCGGAGAAAGTAATATTTCTATCGTTAAAAAATTATCACAATTTTTTTTGTATTGCCATAAAAATTTTTGTGCTGCTCCCTCTACTGCCAATTTAAAATAATAAGAAAAGCATTCCGATGACAACATCTCATTTGGCTGCTGTAGCGGTGAAAAATCTAATAAGCTCTTCCCTAAGAGGGCCTCTTTTTGACAACCTAACATTTTTTGGGCAACACTATTACAGCCGATAAAAACGCCATCTTCAATTAGGAGTACGGCATCTAGCGCATGATTAGCCTGCGCAGTAATAACTTTATCTTTTATTTTTGTAGTCGATGCATTAATACCGTCTTTATAGTGTGATTTTTGGGTATGTTTACCTCTTAGCGCGATAACATAGGTTATTAAAGCCCCAATTACCCCTCCAATGCATAGGCTCATTAAAACAAAAAACAGCATTCAATACCCTCTTTAGCCCGCTTAGCCCGGTAACAACTTGCCCGCTTCATTCAAATAAAATCACCAACCGCTATCGTGCGTGACTTTTGCCATTGAATAGCAATCATTTAAAAGATAGCGCCAATACTGTAGTCCCCACTAATATGCGTACCTGATTAGCGATATATGCATACCTAAAAATTTTACTGACGTGCGACTTAAGCCGATAAAATCTTCATAGCGCACGACAAAACCTCTGCCTATCAAATACAGCCAATAGCCAATACACTGAATAATTAGATTGCATATATATGAGTGTAGATCATAAAATTTAAGATCAAAAAAAAGCTGCCCTTAGGCAGATTTTTCTCTAAAAGCGTCAACAAATTGGCTTTTAAATAAGGTTTTATCGGATGTTGCTATCTATTTAAAAACTACCGACACAGATATACCTTATGCTCCGTGCGCAACACCGTGTGCAAACACCACAATTGGCGCTAAAAGCATAGCAATCACGTCAATATTTTGACGAACCGCAAAGCACCTAGGCCGAGTTATTCGTACAATCATGGCTTGGCGCACAATGAGTAAACCTAGCGTTAAACAGGCCCCCATTAATATAGCTATACTCGTAGCACTTGGGATTTAGGTGTTATTATTTTTAACGATTGAAATATTGTCATTTGCAGATAAGATTGTTCCATGAAAGACTTTTAGCTTACCGATGAAGAACTCCTCGGCTTGCGTTGAGCGCATAAAATCAATGCGATTATCTTGCTGGGTACGGGCTGGACACTAAAAGAGGTTAAAGAAGCCCTGCTTATTGATGATGAGACATTGCGCGCTTACATATCATATTAGACAACGCACGATACCATTATTCCAAAGCGCTTAGGGAGTACCTTGAAGGAAACAGCAGAATTAACGTAGTGTTTCTACCCGCTTATTCACCCGAGCTTAATTTGATCGCACGCATTTGGCGGTTCTTCAAAAAGAAAGCCCTCTATGATCAATATCATGCCGATGTGAAAACTTTTAGGCAGGCATGTGTAGATTTTTTTAAGAATACAGGTAAATTATCTGAGTATAATTTTTGGGCTGACTCCAAAAAAGATAAAGAAAGCACACCCGTTATACTAAGCACTGACAATGGCAAAACATGGACTCAGTAGGCGCACTGCCTATAGCTTGCCGTCAACTTGCGACTGCAGCATCAACCGATGAGCAACTTATTTCTTTATGTGAAGATGGAGAAATAATGTCCTCTATGATATCGGCGTCACTTGGCAAGGCGGCAATAGCGTAATAGCCCGCTAATGTAAGCAAGCACCCTAGTCATGCAGGGTGCTTCTGTTTTAATTTAAAATTGAAAAGAGAGACTAAAGCTGATTGTTTTTGCTTCGTAACTTTCAGATGAATAAAAAGGATCATCAACATCAGGAAAAACAATATAATCGAGTTCATAACTATATTGGCCGTTTTTATAACCTCCGCCTACGCCATAAGAAAAACCTATATCATTACCGTCTTCATCTTTATAGCCATCTGCAGAGTAACTAAATTGCGACAGGGCTAGGCCTAAGCGCCCCTTAACAAACCAATCCCCCCTAGTCTTAGCATTCAAATAAACACCGTATGCAGAGTATTCGGCCTCGACTCGCTCATCTAAAATACTGCTTGTGACGTTATCTTTTTTGCCAGAGGTAGGCACAACAATGAGCCCCTCAACAGCAATAAACGGTGTAAACTGATAACCAACAGAAAACCCAGCGGTTAAAAAACGATAGCCTTGTGAGCCGCTCCTAGGTGAGACCGGAGTACTTCCTAGATTTACACCCATGTAACCATAAGCATAAAAGTCATCAGCTAAATTTACCTCTGCGCCATATGCAGCAGAAGACATGACAGTGGCTATGACTAATGAAAAAACGTTTTTCACAAAAATTAACTCCCTTAAAAACACAATAAGTATTACCATTCTACCACGGCCCAAAAAACCAAAGAATGGCTTTAAGGCTTATTCATCAATCCCAAAAAGCACTTGTATTATTAAATTAATGCCTTCCCCTTACATAACTAAATTACACTACGGATTAGACACCCATAAAATGAGACACGCCATGCGCCAGTTGTTATTAGTGAGCAGCCTATTAATGATTAGCTGCGCCACCACGCCCCAAACAATAACCACATCAACACTCATAAAAATCACCCAATGCCAAGGTGATATTGTTTTACCTCAGCAGTGGCAATCTATTTTTAGCCCGGTCACTCGACCTGGCCTTGTGCAACAACAGTTGCTCACTAATGCGCTCGGTAAACCCAACCAAGGCAAGCTGTGCCAAGGCCGAGTATTTACGGTTAATGCACCCGCTACCCTTTACCGCGCATGGAACAGCACCAACCCTAATAGCCGCTTGGGTAGCTGGTGGGCCATGGACGCACCTACAGGCGCCGTCGCGCAATACCGCAAAAATTACAAAATCTGCTATCAATGGTCGGCGCTGGACCAGCTCGTGCAGTGCCAACTGCAGCCGGGCACTCAAGTTGTGATTGGTACCGGGCAAAGCGCCGAGTGTTCGCAATACCTCAGCTACCCCGCATCGGCCAGCTTGCAGGTTTATATAGACGATAGCCATGCCGCCATGAGCAACTGCCAAGACTTTATCGGTGTATTCGATTGGCAGCCTGAAAGCCCTTAAAAACCAACAAAATGCACAAAATTCACCCACAAAACACATAATTAACTCTTTTAAATCATAAAGTTACAAAAGGTGTTGACACCCTAAAAATCGAGCGCTACTATGCCCGCCTCTTCGGTCAACACCGAACATAAATCCGCTTTAGCTCAGTTGGTAGAGCAAATGACTGTTAATCATTGGGTCGCTGGTTCGAGTCCAGCAAGCGGAGCCATATTATAAAAAGCTTGATTCTTTGGAATCAGGCTTTTTGCGTTGTGCGCCCTAATAATTAGCGCTTTTGCGGTTAATCATTGGTGAAAGCCTTCGCTGACGTCCCGCAAGCCCATCCCATTGAGCCCCAATACTCAAAGTACCCAAACACCGAATAATAATCAGCGCCTCTCTCCGACCTTAGTCCCAGCCAAAATTCACACACTCACCATTGAATAAGTTATGCGCAACACCTAAACTGCGCGCGGGTTAAATATGACACCCAAATATAAATTAATTTATGGATTTTAAAGGATAAATATGAAAATTTTATTAGCAGCAGCTTTAACCGTATTAACACTTCCAGGTATTGCTCACGCAAATACTAAACCAGCTAAAAACCCAATAATACATAGTGAAGTCCTTGTCGGGTCACAAAACCCGACTAAAATTGGTGAACTTTCTGTCTTTTCCTTACATTTCTCATCCCCCTCCGATCGAAGTGTAGAAAGCTGTATAGATGCAGGGGCCGGCCTTATCGCATGGACGAAGGAACACAAAGATATATACGAACGTCATCAACTTGCGCTGCTAAAAGGTGAAAGCTATACGCTTAAGTTTGACCCTAACTCTCCGACCAATACATGCCTAGTGACTTCCATTACCATTCACCACGACGAAAACTAAGGATTGCCGCTATGCATATCCGATTCGTTATTTATCTACTCCTCCTGTTTAGCTGCCATAGCGCACTAGCTGATATTGTGGAAACACCAATACCGGCTAACACTGATACCGCTTTTGACCATGGCAGCCAAACCCAATGCAAAACCTGCCATGACGATATTTATGCGCAGTGGGAAACATCCACCATGAAGTACGGCGCAGTCAGCCCTACCTTTCGCACACTGGAGCAAATAGGTAACACCACACTCGGTGGCGCCCTTGCTAAAGATGGCGGGAGAACGGAAGAGGGCCTTGCGGTTAACACTTCATTATTTTGCCAAAAATGCCATAGCCCTATCGGCGTGATTAAGGATGAATTTAAAGCGTTTGACGCCAACGGCCCAACACCCTCTGTTGCAGGGTTAACTAAAGGCGCCTTAGACGGGGTCACTTGTACCGTATGCCATAATACTTTTAGCAATGATACTGAGTTTACCAGCAATAGATTTACATCCAATAAAGTCGGCATTACACAAGGCATTGCCAATGCCGCTTTAAATATTGATATTTTCAGTGATTACTATTTTGTGCAAGGCCCAGGCGATGGGCACACACGTGCAAACGGCTTTCCTTTTGATCCAGGAAGCCCCAACGCCAATGGTGTTAGCGGCCAAACCAACGCCATCAGTAATAGCCAGTTTTGTGGCGGCTGCCATGATGTACGCACCAACCCACCCGCACCACTATCTACTGCGGTTACAGAGGATGATGAGAACTTTTTGCGCTTAGAAAATTTATTTACCGAATGGGAGCGCAGTACCTACAACCCCAAAACCACCAATGAGGCCTTTAAGAATGACGGCATTGAAGGGCGCTGTCAGGATTGCCATATGTCCTCTTACCCCTATCGGTATGAACTTCTAACAGAAAAATGGGTGTTTGACCCTAAAGCCAAACCCGATACCTCGGGCGATAATATTACACACTACTTTACCGGTGTAGATATTGCTTTAGCCGATAATACTCTCAGTAACAAAATCGGTGAAGCCGCCGAAGATTTTGCCGCGCAAGATATCGGCAATACCTTTGATAAAAAAGGCTTCCCGAGTAGCCCAAGGCAGCGTCGTGATGATTTACTAAAACGCGCAGTAGAACTTAAAGCGGATGTACCTTTTTTACATAGCAGCAAGGTATTGCCCTTAACAGTCACACTCGAAAATACCGGCACCGGGCACCATGTACCATCGGGCTTTTCACAAGAGCGGCAAATGTGGATCGAAGTGTTAGTGGTGGATGCCAATAACAAAGTGGTTTACCACTCGGGCTATACTAAAGATACAACAAGCCCCAGCGATACAGGCTTTGGTAACGGCGCCATTGCCGATATCGAATACAATGCCAGCTACATCCAGCAAACATCGCAAAGTATGAATGATTTATTTAACTTAGATGTACGATTAAACCCTAGCAACTTTGAAGTTACGGATGATAGCATTGTAGAAACCGCCGATGGCCAGCACTTACGCTATGGTAAAGATCAAAACTTACGTAACGATCATGATCATCCAGCAAACTTAGGTTTAGTCTTTTTTGGCAATGAATTTAAGCGCAATGGTGAAGAAGTCTTTAGCCCGTTTTTAGCGAATGAAATGGATAATTCACACTCGTTGCCACCGCTTGAGCCTCGCACTTACGATTATGATATTCCGTTAGTGCGCGAACAAGGCTTAGATCCGTACGCTTACCCCCTAACCATTACCACTAAGCTTAACTTTCGCCAGTTCCCTCCACGTTTTTTACGTGGGCTGATTGAGTTTGATGCCCAGCATAACAACGGCAATGATCAAATTCTTAATAGCGGAAATCAAAATTCCAATGCCGCTTTAAAAGGGAAAGGGTTAGAGATACTACAGCGCAATCACATTATTGAGATGGCTAGCCAAACGTTTACCGTTAACGACCCCAATAAAAATTTAGGGTCGGTGTACAAGCGTTTTTTTAGCACCCAATAATTAACTTACGTCGCTAAAGTACTTATAAAGCACTCATAAACCGAATAGCATAATGCTATTCGGTTTTTTTATACCAACGGTATTGTCATTCTCTTTGACACTCAGCGATAGTACTTTTTAGTCTTGCCCATTAACACATAGCCTAACGACTACCTCGCAGGCATTCACAAAAGCACTACCGCAGTATTCACCGCTCCATTAACTTTGATCGGGCACGCCACATGCGCACGGTATTGCGCGCGACAACTTACCGAGAGCCCCCCCCTGGGAGTTTTTGCGCCATATTGCGTAAAAAGCTTAGTACTCTTCTGCTAGGGCGGCCATTACAACTACTACAGAGCAAGTCATTGACAATCACACTAGCCACCTAGAGTGAGTATAATAATGACCCTTTGACCCCCCCCTAGGAAAACCATGCCTCCACTATTTGAAGAAATTGACAGCCAAACTTCGCCCTTAGGTGAGATATCGCTACGTAAACGCCGCATGCCTGCGCTCGGTGATCGAGATATTTATGAGGTTAAGCTCGGTGACGAATTTTTAATGTCGAGTATGTTTGTTGAAGCAGAAGAAGCCTTATCAACCTTGGGGCTGGCGGCGCTAAAAGGTGATAATCTAAAGGTGGTTGTGGGCGGTTTGGGTTTGGGTTACACCGCGGTTGCCGCCTTAAAAGATGCGCGTATTGATGAGCTACTGGTGGTGGATGCCTTAGAGACTGTTATTGGCTGGCATCAAGATGAGCGGGTACCTTTGGGTAAAATACTCAACGCTGATAAGCGCAACCGCTATGTACTAGGCAGCTTTTTTGACCTTGCCACAAACCCCGCCACAGGTTTTGACCCTAGCAGCAACGGTAAAAAGTTTGATGCGGTGCTACTCGACATCGACCATTCGCCTACTGAATTTTTAAACGCGGCTAATGCCCGTTTTTATACCACCGCAAACCTCGCCCTTATGGCTGAGCAAATCAAACCACAAGGCGTATTTGCCATGTGGTCACAAAACTTGCCTGAGGCCAGCTTTGAAGCTTTATTAAAAACGGTATTTGATCGCGTAGAGTCGCATGTCGTTTCTTTTTATAACCCCTTTCAAGGTGGTGAATCGACAAACTCTGTGTATGTATGCGTAAAAGCTTAAAGACTAACAAGCATAAACGCTAAAGAATAAAGCGTTCGCCATAAAAAAAGCCGCATCAATAATGCGGCTTTTTAATTGATAAGAATAGGCGCCGTCGCTTATAGCGAGCTGGTCTACTCCCAATACCCCAAGCTCTCTTGGTGCGCTCTTAATTTGGCTTTGAGCTCTGGCGGGGCATCGTAGCCATCGGTTAGGGTTTTCATAAAGGCGACGAGTGCTTTTTTATCGTGTTCGCTAATGCTTAATGACGTCGACATTAAGCGGCTGGGGTTTTCGTTGACCTCTGGTGGCCAGAATTTTTCCATTTTGGTGTAGTACTCCACCACCTCTTCTAAAGTTTTAAATACACCGTTATGCATATAAGGCGCGGTTAAGGCAATATTGCGCAGTGTTGGTGTTTTAAACATGCCTTTAGCAATGAGTTTTTCTTTTTCGCTCAGCTTAGGGTTATTGCCTGTACCAGCATCAACAAAAGCTTTACCGGCTGGGTTAACGGTCGCAGGCTGCTGATAAAAAGGTAACTCAGGATTAGGCGGCACTAAAATATTATGATGCACAAAGCGTGTAAAAATTTGCCGCTCGCCAACGCGCCCCAAATGGCAGTCAATACACATGCCGCCAGAGTTAAAGACCATTTCACCGCGCTCCTCTAACTTACTCAATTTAACCAAGTCTATTTTGTAATAGTCGTATTTTGAGTCGAAAGGTGCGAATACCGGTGTTTTCTGAAAGGCTTCTAAGGCATCGGCTGCAGCGTTAATTAAAGCATCTTCATCAGTGAGTACTGCTTTGCCATAAGCGGCTGATATCAGTGGAGCATAAGCGGCACTGCGCAATGCTTGCGCCAGCTTAGCGGGCGTGCTGTTCATTTCTACGGGGTTAAAGAACGGCCCTAAAGCCTGCTCTTTAAGGCTATCAACACGCCCATCCCAAAACTGCCCACCGCGCCATTCATCGGCATATTCTTCTTTTTGTAAAGGCGGGCTGTATTGCGCGTATTTAAGCGTGGGTACATTGCGATTGCCAAAAGCGCCCTTAACCACACCTTCGCTCACGGCTTTACCGGGGTCAGCAAATGCGCTGGCGGCATTGTGGCAAGTTGCGCATGATTGCCCTGCGGGGCTAGATAAAGACACATCATTAAAAATAACCGCACCCAAGGCCTCTTTTTGTGATTGAAGTGTATTGTGTAATTGAAGAGCCTTGGCTTTTTGTGGCTCGGCCGCTGCGGGTGCAACCACTTGGCTTGTCGCAGCCTCGGTCACAGTCGGTGCACTCGTCTGAGCAACTGCACTGAAACCTGTTAGCGCTACTGCTGTGCAAACCAGCCATGCGCTGTATTGAATGTGTAACATAATTTTGCCTTTCAAGTTTTATCGATATTCATAGTCTAGCTTCAACCTTTGGGCAAGTTGATTGTTGCCTCTAGCCCGCCCTCAGGATGATTAGTCAGCACTAACGTACCACCGAGCGCTTTAATTGCTCGTGCAGCAATACTTAAACCCAACCCAAAGCCTTCTGTATGCATTTGCCCGCCAGCACGGTAAAACGGCTTCAATAAATTACTGGGATCTTCAGTAACACCGGGTCCGTAGTCGCGCACGGTAAGCTGCCACGTTTTATCACCGTGGGTTAAGTGTAGCTCTACGGGGGTTTTTGGTGGCGTATGTTTGCATGCATTGCGCATCAGGTTTTCTAGCGCGCTTTGCAGTAAATTGGGGTCGCCGCGTACATGCGCAGGATGATCATTACCGTACACACTCACAACCGTATCACTGAACTCAAACGTTATATCATCGGCTACCTGCACTAACAATGTTTGCAAATTTATAGGGGCTATAGTTTTTGTATTAGGCTCTTCGAAAGCTGCGCACTGAGCTGATGCTTGGGTGGCAGATTGTAAGCGTGAATACTCTAAAATACGCTGAATCAAAGCATTCATACGCTCGCATTGAGTGTGCATTTTGGCAATGGCAGCATTATTAGGTGCCGCCAGCTCTGCCAGTGCAACCCCAACCTGCAAGCGCGCCAACGGCGCCCGTAGTTCGTGTGACACATCATGCAATAGATCTTCTTGGGCGCTAAAAGCGGCATCCACTTGAGCGGTCATACGTGCAATATCGCGGGCCAAATCCCCTAGCTCGTCACCACGGCGTAAAAGCTTTTGGTCTATTGATAGGCTAGTGCCTGCGGGCTGGTAACGCCGACTAAATAACTGCAAGTGCTTGAGCGGTTGTGTGATACCCCAACTAATTAAGGCGCTTAAAAACGCTGACGCTACCAACATTAATAATAGTTGCGCACTCAAGATATCGCGCAAAGCCAAGCCAATGGAGTGCGGAGTTTTTATGGGTAGGTAATGCACGCGATAGCGCTCACCCTTCTCGCTTTCAATAATTAATGTTAATAAGCGCTTTTTGTGCGTAACAGAGTCATTAAAACGCTTATGGCCACTATAAATAGTGGACCCTTGCAGATTGGTAATTGTAATTAAGACTTCGGGTGGAATATTGTAGCGTCGATATATTTTTTTTAGTGCCGCTGAGCGCCCGTTTTTTACAGGGCTGCCGCGCTCATAACGAGCAATAAGTTGCTCGGCTAAACGCTCTACCTGAATCGCATGTTTATGCGCCATACGCTCGCGTAAATGGCCGCTACTAATGACCCACACCACACACACAACGACCAATACATTGACTAGCCAGATCGCGGTAAATATCTTCCAAAAGATACGATTAAAACGCATACTGTAACCCTGAGTCATTGCGGGAGATATTGCGGCGTGATAAGCAGAGTGAACGGCGTATGGCTTTATTGTTCATCTGGCATTACCAGCTGATAACCCTGCCCGCGCACAGCACGAATGACATCAAACACATCACACTGCGCTAATTTATGACGAATACGACTTACATGCACATCAATGCTGCGATCATATTGCGTGTACTCACGGCTTAAAGCTTGCTGCGTTAATTTCGCTTTACTCAGCACTTTACCCGCATCGAGCAAAAAGCAACGTAGTACATTAAATTCGGCACCGGTTAAGTTAAGCGGCTGACCACGACATGTAGCGGTTAATGTGCTCACATCAAGGTTAATGCCGTGCAAACTTATGGGCAACGTATTGATGACTGGCAAAATATCACTGCGGCGTATAATGGCACGTAAGCGCGCAGCCAGCTCTCGAGGGTTACAGGGTTTGCCCATATAATCATCAGCGCCCATTTCAAGCCCCACAATGCGATCAATATCATCGCCGCGGCCTGTGAGCATAATGATGGGTGCAGTGATGCCTTTACCTTGACGCAGTACTTGTAATAATTCTAGGCCACTCATACCCGGCATCATAATATCTAACACAATCGCACTGACAGACTGCGCCTCTTGCGCCAACCATGTTAAAGCTTGCTCGCCACTGTGTACCGCTGCAGGCGCAAACCCCTCCCCGGTCAAGTATTCGCTCAGCAAAGCGCACAACTCGATATCATCGTCAACTAATAAAATCGGTTTATTCATGATCTTCTCTTTATTTTGATATAGCGATTTAGGCCTATCATAGCGCGCACATTGTGCCGCCCCAACACACCAGAGCACCTTTACATAACTTTACAGTGCCTTAACCCTTATTTGCAGTCGATACCCTTACAATTCATTCAAGCCAACCAAACACCCTCTGGCAGGCTCTTCCATAAACAACCCAGCAGTTTTAATAGGACTTTTATTATGAATATGAAACAAGCGAGTGCTGCATTTCTTGCAACAACGGCCTTAAGCTTTGGACTGGCGGGATTCACAACTCAAGCCATCGCAAAGCCTTACATGGACAGCCATGATAAAGCTCACCAATGTGAAAATCGCAAAGCTAAAAAGGCAAACAAACACTTAAAGCGCATGACCAAACAGCTCAATTTAACCGAGCAGCAAGTCGCCGCCATAAAAGCGATATACGAAGAAGATCGTATTGAGCGCACCATTATTCAGTCGCATAGCAAGCGCAATGGTCTTATGGCGCTAGATCCCGGCGCACCTGATTACCAAGAGCAAGTTGAGGCAATTGCCGCAAAACGCGCCAAAGCGGTCGAGTCACATATTTTAAGGCGTGCACAAACCATGACTAAAATCCACGAACTACTGACCCCAGAACAGCAAGTACTGGCCAGTCAGCATAAAGCCCGCCGGCTAGAGCGTTTAGATCGTTAGCCGCCACTAAAAATAAAAGTCTAAAGGCAAGCAAGCGCTTGCCTTTTGCATATCAACTGCCTCCGTATTTTATTGCCCCATAAATACATTTTTTGTGCTATGGGCAGCACACACTCCTCTCCCACTGACTTCATATCACTTAACACTTCACCTCTTACTCACTGCCCTACAGTCGCGCAGTGCTGCTACATAATGGTATTCATTTTTATTGCTATAAGAGCGCATTATTTTATGTGATTTTAAGCAATAGATTACTGCTCTATATCTTTCTTTGTAGGCTAGAATTATATTCATTCATAATCATTTTCTGCTTTGCAATATTTACTGCGCCATTTTAGTAACATAAAGCAATTAGCCAGCTTCTGCTTATTTCGATACTTTAAATAATATGACAGCTTGATAAATAATAGTTAAATAATTCATTTTTTCTCTTTTTAAAATTGATGAATAAATATATTCTTATTCATCGCTTCACACATGAATATGTTGATTTGCTGCTTTTATGGGCCTTCTGACATTGACGGGGTTTATATGCCACAAGAAAACTATTTGAGTCCATGCGATAGTGCCGTTATTGATTACTGCCAGTCTTTTTTTAGTCGTACGCTTTCTTTGTGCTGGCAGGATCTACCGGCCAATATGCAAGCTAACCGCAGCCGGCTATTTACGCTCAAAAATCATTTTTTTGACATACTCAATCAAAATTTTACTGGCGACGTAAATAAGCACATACATGTTATTAAAACAACAGAAGGCGCGACCTCAGAGTCATTAATAAGTGCCATGACCCTAGATATGGCCAGTAGCTTAACGCAAGCTAGCTCACTGAATCTGCAGAATGTTCAGCAGTGCCTGAATAATAGCGGGCTCTATAATCCGCACACTTTCACCCCTAAAATGATTGCCACACACTTAATTAAAGCAGCCACACTTAGTCAATTTTCACAAGAGACACTTCACAAAATATGCTTAAGTTTTAGCGGTGTATTTAAAGAGAGAGCACATACTTTTTATTCAACATTGCTCGATGTCATAAATACTGCTCAAAAAAACCCCTCGGCTCCGTCTTCGCAACAGCATGCTATTAAGCAACAGTCTCATCCAGAACCATTAAAGCATCAACAACAATGCCCACCTGTACAAAATACTGACGCCCATGTCGATTCTGCATCACCCAATTCAAGCACTCAGATTTTGACAACTTATATTCAAAAATTTTATTGCGCCAATTTATATATTAAACCTTCACATCCTGTTCTTCATAGTATTCATCAAAATATTTATACGCAGCTTATTGACTACAGCCGCTCAACACAAAGCGGTACTGGCGAATTGTTAGCAGAAAAATCTGAAATTATTAGAAATGCATTAAATGCATTACTGGCGTTAACGACTTACCCCGATACTTTCTTTGACCAGAATGCGCCGCTTATCCACTGGAAGTTAGAAGCTTTATCTGTCACGCACGAAGCTCATCGTATTAAATTGCAAGGCTTTTTTGATGATATAAGTACAATTACGCACATTACCAATGAGTCAGAATTAGCCACACTACATACGACAGAAAAAAACCAAACAAACCATTCATCGCAACATCAAAAAATGAGCCATCACTATGCGCGAACAGGTAAAATTTTTAACCACGTTAATAGCATCGTTAACGCTATTAACGATGAACCGCCAGCGCAAGAGATCCATCATTTTATTCAGCAATATTGGCAACATGTTTTACTAATTACAGGCCTGCAATTTGGCGTAGATAGTGATAAATGGAACGAAATTTTAACCACACTGCAAACATTAGTGAATGCATCAACAATGCTAGCCTGCTCGCAAAACATACAAGACAATATATTGGAGCATATGCAAGCACTGGGTAAGAACTATTTAAGCTTTAGCCATTTTCTTGAACAAGAAGGCTATGCTCTGGAAGCGCATCATCAAAAAACTGTCAATAGTTATTGCGCCAGCTAATTTACCTCGTATTGAGCGAGGCCATTAATAACAAAAGAAATCATGAACTATTCGAGTGACCAAAATTGGGCGCTGATGAATCATTGTCTGGGCTGCTCAAGCCATCAATGGGCGCTATATAAGCAGAAAATAATTCATCAGCAGCTTATCACGTGAATTGCTTCAGCTTGGCTGAATAGTGACAAAATAATAAAACCCTAAGTCAACGTATATTTAAAAGGCCCCTAAGTAAAAGGACTAGCGCAAGGCCTCAATAAAAATACCCATTAAAATAGAGTACTAAAGAATCAGCTAACAATGCACTTTACTAGACTCTTTGCGAGGCGCTTAAAAAGCCAGCGCATCTATAGATTCATCCCACTGACGGTTTTTGCGGTCATACATGCGAAAAGAGCCATCGTCATCCCATAAAGTACCAGGAATACCAAATTCTTTTTGAAGTTGTATATGATAGTTCAAATAGTTTTTACGATCCTCGGTATTGCATATATTTTCAGGATGCTCAAAATCGTATAGCGCCACACCAAATTCATTCACTGTCACAGGAATACTGTAACCCTCTGCCCAGTCTGCGACCGTCTGATAAATCAGGCGCAATGCTTCTTTATCGTTATCGCTCCCCCAACGCTGTGCGCACTGGCCTGCAAAGGCCCACGGATCGTAGTTATGGTAATTAGCAATCAAATTACTGCCCGCGGGGACCTTCGCAGCTATTAAATCACTATAGGGTGTATAGCCCGCACCCGAAAATACAACGGCACGGTTGGGGTTAGTTTCTCGCATGATCGCAAGCAACCGAGGGTTCAGATCATCAACTTGCGCCGTCGTCATACCAAACGGCTCATTTAATATTTCAAATATCAAGCGCTTAGGCTTGATTTTAAAATGGCTTGCTACTTGCCGCCAAATAGCTTCTAAGCGCGCATTGTTTTCGGCAATAATTGCCGCCTGTTCAGGCGTTGGGGTATCGTCGGTGGGCTGATTATTTTTGGTTGGGTACTCTTCTTTAAACCATTTTTCGTGATGCGCATTAATAATCACATATAAGCCGCTGGCTAAGGCCCAATCGATGGTTTTCTCAACGCGATTCAAAAAATCCGGATCAATAGTATAAGGAGCGCTTTCGCTCGTCCAATCCCCCCAACTCACAGGAATGCGCACATGGCCAAAGCCAGTTGCCTTAAAATCATCAAAAAAATGCTGTTGCTCCGGTTGCGCTCCCCAGTTAGCCCCCTTAGGCTGATCTAGTGTATTGCCCAAGTTAATGCCTGTA
Source organism: Marinagarivorans algicola (assembly GCF_001292705.1). Taxonomy (GTDB): domain Bacteria; phylum Pseudomonadota; class Gammaproteobacteria; order Pseudomonadales; family Cellvibrionaceae; genus Marinagarivorans; species Marinagarivorans algicola. Next base: position 33,208 of record NZ_LGAK01000022.1, on the reverse strand, counting down.
CCCATACGCCGTACAATATCGATAGCGGTGAGGGTGTCATCTTCAGCAGAGGTGAGCGTGAATTTATCAAATTCAATACCAGTGCCCTCAAAACGGATTTGCAATCGATGCTGGCCACCACCAAGATAGATATGACTCTGTGGCGCTAACCCCCATGCATCGTTTTGTATATCAACAGACCCTACAGCTTCGTCATCGACCAGTAGTGTCAATTGCGTCGCTGTCGCACCAGTACTGAGCTTACTGGTCAATGCGACAGCATATAAACCGCCTTCGCTCACAACCAAGGTATACTCCACATATTCACCTTGCGCGCTCTGCCCAATATAAGCGCCTTCAGAGGTATCCGTATCGCTCAACACATCAATTTGACTATTAGCCATGGCTCCTGGGCTTGCCGAGTTACCACAGACGTCGAATGCCTCAGCTTCAATGAATGTCACTTGTGCACGGTTTTGTATTTGAGTAACAGGGCTTGTGCGCTCACACAAAACCATCTCACCCGCACTCGATTCACTCGCACTGGATTCATTAGCACTCGAGCTATGACTACTAGAAGACTGCATCAATTGGCCCTGCTCAATGCCACCACCACCGGAAGAGCCACATGCGCTGAGTAAAGCACAGCTGCCCAGCAATAAAGCCAATTGTAAAATTCGTTGATTCATAAAAGGTATCCTCAAAAAAGCGCCAAAGACCACTAAGCACCTATTTATTTATTGTTATTACTATTGTTATTACTATTGTTATGTCATGGTTAAACCTATATTGATGAGCCTCTACGCTCACTGTTTACGTCCCACTTTATAGGCCTTAGGGTCTCATAGCACGCATTTGGCACCTTAATCTATTGTTTGAAATACCAACAGATAAGCGGCAAAGCCTCAACTAACATCCGATATACCAAAGACAAATAGTTAACTCGTGCATCTAAGCTGTATCTAATGCCTTATCATTATGCTTGCGATAATGGCTCGGCGTCATATGGGTGTAGCGCTTAAAAATACGATTAAAGGTTGCCTTACTATTAAAACCTGACTCTTCAAAAATACGCTGTACAGGCCAAGACTCTGCAGCTAATAATTCTTTTGCTCTTGCCACTCTAGCGGCGTTAACGCACTCAAAAAAGCTTTGACCTAATACGCTATTCAATAAGTAAGATACTTGCCGCTCAGGCAAACGGGCCGCGCGTGAAAAATCTTCTAATGTTAACTCTGGGTTTAAATACAACTGCTGATCAGCCAATAGCTGTGTCAGGTTATGAGCAGTCTGAATATCTTCTTCACTGGGCGAAAAATCTTCTTTTACATCGGCATTTTCAGCTTTGTTGTCAGCTTCCACAAGCACATCAGGTATTGGCGTAACAACCGCGGACTTTAATAGGCTATAAGAAATCAAAGCCGTTACAAAAGCAAAATTTAAATAATTGGAGAGAATACCTGAAAAATGATTAATGACAATCCACCCAAAAAAAGCAATAACACCCTGCGCCAAATGAAAAATTGCTAGCACCATAAAGCCTACGACAATAATAGGGAGCCATAGTGGCTGCGCGCTCACAGGGTTAGAAAAATTATACTCTAACCGCTTATAATTTTTTAACATAAACCATACAGCAGCGCTACCATACGCTGCAGCACTAATTTTCTGTGTCCACAATAAAGTATCAAATATTGTACTTTGAAATAAAATCCCAAATTTAAATACCCCATCAATCATGCCCTGAGGGCCTAACTGCATAGCAATACCCCACACAATCAATGGATACGATAATATTGGCAGTGCATGCTTGGCATCTGATAAGGAAAGCGCCTGACCTGTCAGCTTTAAGCGAACATAGGCAAATAATAGCGGCCCTTGCGCTAAAGGCGCCCATTTAAATAACCAAAATGGCCACACACCATGCTCTGCAATAATTGTTTTAACCGGTACACTCCAATAAATTAAAACATCCAGCGACTGCAAAGCAAATATCATCAACAAAGCCGCCAGAGTTCCTTTTCCCTCACCAGACTTTTCCCGTGACAGCATCAAAATAAACGCCAACATACTGCATTGGGCAATCATCAATAACAGCGCAAGATCGTTAATGTTAAAAATAAGTTTATTCATAATCATTAGAGTATTAAAAAGCGAATATTTATAGCTAAATATCAAGTGATATCTATACCAAGAAAGGTGCTCACTATACCGTTATAATTTGTATTACGCTGCAGCCACTATCGATATTTTATGGCATTGACTCAAGCACGTTACCTAATTAACGCTTCCCGATTTACGCTACAGGAGCGTAAATATGCTAACCCGATCACCATAAGCACAATAGCGCGCTTATTGAACCTTGCGCCAACTCTTTTCCATCACATAAGATCAAAAGTGTAATACACGAAGACATTTTCGTTAGAGCTCTATACTACTACATTGCACAGATGCTTTTAGCTTCACCATTTAGTGGATAATGGCTCATCAATATTCGTTAACAACAACATTGAGATAAAAATGATCACACTTGCCCACATTCTTCAATTTTTGCGTCGCTGTAGTAGCTTCTTCAGTCCTATAAGTGATTCATCTAGAGCAATCAATCGCTTATCATTAAAGTACTTTTCTGTCGCCTCAGCAGTGGTCGCATTATTATTGCTCAGTGGTTGCTCAGGCAGCGACACAACGCCTACCAACAACAGCCCTATTACGACAAGTAGCACACTAACCATCAGCAGCCCTGTAACAGTAAGTAGTGTAGTAAGTAGCACCCCGGCAAGCAGCACAATCACCAGTAAGCGCCCCAGTAGTCGCTCATCGAGCAGCGCATCCAGCACCCCTCAAATGGTCGAAGACCAATGTAATTCTACGAGTCAATGCCGCGTAATTTATGGCTCGGCAGCCACCAACTGCAAAAACAGTGCGGCACCAACTAGCGTGTGCTTGTGTGGCACTACACGTTGCGATGCACTCAATATGCGCAGCAGCGACTCAAGCTCATCAAGTAGCGCCCAAACCAGTAGCAAAGCCCCCACCGAAACTCAAACACTGCGCCCAGGCGACCCCGGCGTGACTTTTGACATGAGTAAAATGGACCCACGATTCCCCCAAATGCAAAAATGGATCACCGCAGGTGCTCGCGGAGGAATTCCCTTTATTGACTCTCACACCATTAAAAAAACCCTTAATGGTGGTGACAGCGATGCTATCAATAAAGCCATTAACGATGTTGCACGTGATGGCGGCGGCGCTGTCTTATTGAAAAATGGTATGTATCGCATCGACAAAACCGTCACCATGAAAAGTAAAGTTGTGCTGATTGGCGAATCTCGCCGAGGCGTTAACGCAATTATCAACATGCAAAAAGGCAATGCTTTTTACTTTGGCAGCGGTGTACGCCATTCCGGTATCTACCGTATGACTATCGAAGGCGGCTGGGGCCGCCCCCAATACGACTGGAATATAGGTACAAACGCTAATTTTGAAGAGCCCGATGTTGAAAATGTTTCGGTGATGTTCAAAAACGCAACCGACAGCTGGCTTGATGGTGTTGATTTGCTCAATAGCGGTGATTTCCCGTTGCGCTGCAACGCTAAGCACATCACCTTGCGTGACTTAAACGTCGATGGTGTTCACAATAAGAACGGTGGTGCTCACGGGTACTTCTTTATTCTCAACGGATACAACCTCATTACTCAGTCAAAAATCACACGCCTTAGACATATATCGTTACAAGGCGATGATGTAGAGTACAACGTGCTATATGACAACGACCTGCGCCAAGAGGTGAGCTACCACAGTGGCGATTACGGTAACAACCTCATTGAAAATAACCGCATCACCTTACCGGCAGATATGCCCAACGGCTCAAATGGTCCTGGTTATCGCGCAATTATGGGCCCTTGGTCAACTAAACATCACAAGTCATTAAACAATAACTTTAATTATGACAACTGGATTCACGAAGAAAACCGTGGCAAGCCGCCAGGCGTGTGGATGTCTGATAACGATAAAGTGTATGCTGGCCCTATTTACGACAAAGCCGTGGGTGAGCAACAGCTCGATAATAACTTCCCCCCAATGAAAGATAACAATGGCGACTTTATTGTACCTAAGAGTAAAACACTCTACCCCATCATATTAACGCCGCAATAACACCTACAGCACCAATACGATCATTCTCGCGATAGTACTCGCGGCCTTAAAGCTGGTTAATCACCGGCTTTTTTTTGGTCTCTTTATCCGGCGCTTATAGACCCAATGAACTCAATAATGTATATCCAGCGGGCCCAACTACTAATGGCCTGCTTGAGCCTATTGCGCCCCATACCTTTCACCGCCGCCTTTACAGCTTACCCAAATACCGCATCAAGGGAACCCTCAACCTAATCCACTCCCCATTCAGTATGCACTCAAAATAAAATAGCGACCCTTTTTTACCTATCAGCCGACTTATTATTCGATATTCGCCAGACTTTTAGCCCATAAGCATTGCCTTAAAGGTCTATCAGCTATGACCAAAATTGTAACTATAAGACACTTCGTGGCAGTCACCTCCTCTCTATGGCACAATAAACAACCTCAAGGACCGACCTCACCAAACAGGTTAATCATATTCAAAAAATGAATACTTCAACCATTTTGGCACTGAGTGGGACGGCTTACATTGCATATTGGGACGTTAGGATAAAAACTGGGATTGCAACCTAAACCCTTGTATTTAAAGGCTTTTTAGGCGTCCCACATTATTCTAAGCGACATCCATAAGTGGGTCATTACGCATTTGATCACTGGGTCACACTCGCATGGTTTTTTTAAGGTCTGGAATCGCCTAAATTAGTCGGGTATTCAGGTGTTTTGGCTGTAGTAAAAGTCCGAACGTATTCTAAAAACATGATTTATAGGCATTAACAATTGAGCATGCACTCTTTTGCTAATCAGCCAAAACACTCATAACAATAACCACCAAAGGGTAACTATTTATGTCCTCAGATCATACCTTTGCAGGGGCCGGGCTCTTCAGACGCCTCGCCTGTGTTGGCGCGATTAGCTTGCTAGTCGGTTGCGCTGGCGAAACAGACACCAGTAGCGCCCCCACAACAACGCCATCGAGCGCTGCACCCGTGAGCAGTACTGCACCTGTCAGTAGCGCACCGGTATCCTCCGCGATCAGTAGTGTTGCTTCTAGCACTCCTAGCACCCCAACACTGACTGATAGCGATATGGATGGCGTTTTAAACCCAAGCGATAAGTGCCCAGAGACAGCGCTTGGTGAAAGCATTGATAGCAATGGCTGCTCAAGCTTCCAACGCGGTAAAGCCTTGTATGCCTCAGACTGCCAAGTATGCCACCAAGCAGATGGTAGCGGCGCTGGTCCTTTCCCAGCCATTAAAGACCACAAATGTACCAGCAAAGTACAAGGTGCTTGTGCAGATGTTGCAGGTTTAGCGACTTACATTGCGGGCTTTATGCCCACACCCGGTCAGTGTACTGATACTAACGGTTCAACCTGTGCGACCGACGTGTCAAACTTTATGGTCATTGAGTTTGCCCCGAAAGTTGTCGCTGGCGATCGCGATAAAGATGGCATTCAAGATGCGGTAGATGCTTGTCCAGATACGCCCGAAGGTGATCTAAAGACCATCGATCACACGGGCTGTAAAGTCAACAATGGCAAAAAAGCCAGTGTGTTTGCTATTAATGTCGGCGGCGATGCATATACCGCAAAAGATGGCACCAAATACATTGCTGATGCCGCAAAATACTACCTTAACTCACTTGGCGCCAGCAGCGGTAATCCTACCCACGCCGTGGCCAACACACAAGATGACGTGCTATACCGTAAAGAGCGCTGGGGCAGCAACCTTATTTATAAAATACCTCTTACCAATAAGGGTTCTTACGATGTGATTTTGCACTTTGCTGAGGTTTTTCATACCGAAAAAGGCAAGCGCATTATGGATGTGTTTATCGAAAATAAAAAAGTGTTATCCAATTACGACATTTTTGATAAAGCAGGCGGCAAAAATAAAGCCAAAACCGAACGCATTAATAACGTAACTGTGAATGATGGCATGCTGAACATTAACGCTAAAGGCACCACGAACAACGGTAGTCTTGTGGCGATCAATGTTGTTAGCTTGCTAGACAACGATGGCGATGGCGATGGCATCCCCGACAAAAGAGAAACCTGTCCAGGCACAAAACCTGGTGCAACAGTGAATGCTGAAGGTTGCTCTGATCAGCAGCGCGATAAAGACGGTGATGGCATTTTAATTCCTGATGACGTTTGCCCAGACACTATAAGTAGCGAAAAAAATACTATCACCACAAGTGGCCGCTTAGCGGGTTGCTCAGCACGCGTTATTGCCATCGATAGCGATAATGATGGCGTAGCCGATGTCATTGATAACTGCCCAGGTACCAGTGCAGGTCTCAGTGTAGGGGTTACAGGCTGTACAGGCATTGGTTCAGGCGCTAGCGATAACCTTCCGACAGCAGCTATTGTCAGCCCTCAAATGCGCTTAACCGCCTCTGAATATACCAATACGATTAAGACTGCATTTGGCGTAAATAACCTACCTGATGCCACTTTATTAAGTGACAACACCGGTCCATTCCGCACGTATATTAACAATGCCGATGATAAATCAGCAGATTTTGGTACCTTGGTTGGCGCGGCAAACTTAATTGCTAATGCTTTAGCCACTAACTATGCCAATAAGTGTGATTGGAATAGCACTCCCAATAACTGTGTAAGAGCCCAGCTAACGACTCCGATCGAAGCCTTGTTGCGCCTCAATGAACTCTCTACTCCTGATATACAAACCATTGGAGGCATCATTAGAGCCAGCCTTGCTAAAGGTGCTAGCACTGAGCAAGCCGTAGCAGCGGGTATCGCATTTGTCTTAATCGATGATCGTGCAATTTACCAAGTAGAAGTAGGCGGTAACAGTACACAGTCTGGCAAAGTCAAATTATCAGACCGTGAATTTATTAACCGTTTATCTTACTTGTTACTCGACAACACCCCCGATAACAACCTAGTTAACTCACGCAATGGTATTGTCAATGACAGCGGCAAAATTGATAGCCAAGCTACCCGTCTCATGGCAAAAGCAGAATATAAAAATACTGTTTTCAATTTTGTTGCCGAGTGGTTAGGCATACCCACAAAAGCCTCTAGCACCAACCTAGGTACACTCGATGCGGCATCACTTCATGAAACACGCTTATTAGTGAACCACATTATTGATAATAACCTGCCCTTAACAGAGCTATTTACTGCTAATTACAGCTTTATTAACAAAGTGTTAGCAAGGCACTATGGCGTACCAGAGCCTACCACTAACTGGGCACGCTATGATTTCCCAGCCAATGCTAAGCGCCAAGGTATTTTAACTCACGCAAGCTTTTTAACCGCTAACGGCAAGCATGGTCGCGATATCAATACCATCTTCCGCGGTAAGGTCGTCTTTGAACGTTTGTTTTGTGATGCCATGCCACCAGTACCACCAGCTGAGCAATCAGTCGATCTGGCCGATCAAGTCTCTGACAGGGGTACGGCATTAGCCTGTCGCGGTTGCCACCAAGTGGTCGACCCTATTGGTCGCATGTTTGATCTCTACGACGATTACGGCAAGCGCTTCGATAAAGCCGAATTATTTGGCGGTCTGTATATGGATGTTGACATTGCAGACGATTACGATGGTGCTGTTGAGTTTGCGCAGGCACTTGAAAACAGTGATGCCTTTAAACATTGCGCAAGCCGCCAATTATTCCGCTTTGCTTTAGGTCGTGATGTGACTAAAAATGAAAGCAGCAGTTTTAATAGTGTTTATGAAGCCTTACAAGGCGCCGGCACCATTAATGCCACCTTTAGTGCATTAGTGACAAGCGATGCCTTCAAACATGTGTATTCAAATACCAACACAGCACAATCATGTATGGTTGGGAGCTAACAATGAAAAGATTTAACTCACTCAGTCGACGCGATTTAATTAAACAAACAGCCGCCGTGGCAGGTGCTGGTACGCTGTCTGCCTCTATGGTTGAACGTGCACTAGCCGCTGACACCAACTTTAAGCGCGTTATTGTTTGGTATGTTCCAGAGGGCTGCGCTCAGCAAGCCTTTTGGCCCAGAAATACCGGCAACTTAGTCATCAACGAGGCGGCTAGCATTAACGGCAAAAACCCGCAAAGTAAAGGCAGCTCTATTCGCGGCTATGTCGATGCTAACCAAGCAACTTATTGCTTGCAGCCACTCAAAAAGCACGAAGCTGATATCTCACTTTATAGCGGTTTTAAAAATAACGGTGCCGATGCCGATGATCCGCATAAACAAGTGGTGAATAGTGCCCTAACAGGCAGCAAAACCAACGAAGGAAGCATCGACCAAATATTGGGCAAAAAACTACAAGGTAGCTCACCTGTACCTTCGATTTATTCGGCGATTTGGGGTCACCATGTACATAACCGCGGTGCTAACGACGATTACTTATCGCCCGTACGTAAAGTCGGTGGCGGTACCACCGGTAGCTCTAACTGGAATCCCATGGAAACCTACAAGTTTGTCTTTGGTAACGATGGTATTCCCGCCCCCTCGGGGGGCAGCGGTGCTATTCCTTATGGCGAGCGTCAAACGACGGTACAAATTCTGAAAGCCATGGAAGCCCGCCTAGAAGCCATTAAATGTGTGGGCGGTGCGCAAGCGCATAGCAAATACGAAACGTTGCTAGCGTCTTACACCAAACTCGAAAAGGAAACCTCAGCATTATTACTCGCTGATGAAGAGGCTGCTAAAAATAACGGTCCTGACGTACGCTTTCCAATCCCTAATAATTGGCTCAATACCAACGGTACCCGTACTGACTTAAGCAAGTACTGGAATAAGCCTGAAAACTTTGAAAAACTCATGGATATTGCCATTCAAACCACAGTGGCGTCATTTGCATTAGATCGTACACGAGTTTCTATGATGCAATTTAGCGGCAGTGGCACCGATAAGGGCCCCGTTGCTCGTGATCACTACCGCAAAATTGGTGTGCCTGGCTTAGAAGCTGGCGATGTCAACGACCACTATTTAGGCCATGATCCCGACCCTAAGCGTCGTCGTAACCAAGCCCGTATCTTCCGCTGGTATTACAGTAAATTATCGCAGTTAATTGATCAGCTCAAAGCTGTACCCGATGGCAGCGGTACTTTATTTGATAGCACCCTGATTGTCACCGCCTCGGAATTCAGCATGTACAACCACCGTAGTAACGACATGCCTTATATGATTTGCGGCAATGGTGGTGGCGCCTTTAAGACAGGCCAATACCTAGATGCACGCAGTGGCGGTAGCTTTAGAAACTCTGCCGACTTCTTCTATGGTGTTACCGAGGGGCTTGGTGCAAACCTCAACCACTTTGGTACCTCAACCAATGCCTATAGAGGTATGCTCGTTTAGTGACTCCTTAAGTCTCACTTTCATAAACCCGCTAAGGAGTCATCCGTAGCGGGTTTATTTTTTTGCGATACCCCAATATTTTCACATCTAGCCATTTTAAGGCCTTGTATATTGAAGGCCTTAGTATTTTAAAGCACGACTATTTTAAGCGGTAGCGTTCAATAGCTGCCAATGATGATAGTCAGCATGCTGAAACCTCACCGTGAAACATAGACTATGACCAGCACAACATTTATATGGCAAAAACTCACTATTTTGCCATTACTTGCCTTAACAATATCGGCATGCACTGGCGGCACCTCGCAGCCAACAAGTAGTGCCAACACCTCAAGTCAGCCTGCGCCACCATCGAGTACGGCAATATCCAGCCAAGCGCCTCCAAGTAGCCTAGCACCTAGTTCATCCGCAAGATCAAGCTCTTCGTCAGTACGCTCTAGCGCAGCCTCTTCGGTAGCGAACGATTGTGATAGCCGAGCCGCTGCCGGCGAACAAGCCTACCAAAGAGATTGCACCGCGTGTCATGGTAATGTGCCGACCAACGGTACAAGTCAATGGGTGTTTAACGGGAACGCGCTGGATGTATTTGATAGTAACAACGATGGCTACAAACCTCGTGGCAGTGGCGCTTCACAAATGCTCGCCCTTGGCGATTTTATCGCTTTATATATGCCCAGTATGAATAGCGGTGTGGCCCAGCCCAAAGGCGATAACATTGCAGCCTACTTAACCAAGAGTACCGGGCGAGCTTGGTGCCCAGGCGAACCATGGCCACCCGAAACCATCGAGCCACCCGCGAGTGATTTTCCTCTCACTGTCGGCAAGCCAGCGCAAGATACCCTTGTGGGTTTAGGCGGCTACGCAGGTTGTCTTGTCAATGCCAACAAGAAGGCAAAATGTTGGGGGGGTAACTTTATGATACCCAACAACGCCAGTTGCCGTAAAACACCCGCCAACTGGGGGGAAGGCGACTGCATATCGCGTGCCGTCCCCCCTAAAAACTTAGGCAATATTATTGCTCTCAGTGGCTCACATGCCGGCGCTTGCGCTATCCGTGAAAGTGCGGTCAACGGCCGCAATGTCTTTTGCTGGGGCGCTAAGGATCGCATCAAAAACACCCCCAATTGGAACGACACCATAAGCACCGTGGGTGGCAACTACTTCTCTTGTGGCTTACGCAGCACTGGCGCCGTGAAATGCTGGCCTAGTAGCGATGCAAGCAATGACTACCCCAAGCCTCCCACCAGCCTCAAAGCTAAAGCAATTGCAGGTACCCATGAAGCGGTATGTGCCATTCGTGCAGACGATAGCGTCACATGCTGGGGTAACAACCCGCCCATGCCGCCAGCTAACTTAAGAGCTAAGCATATCAGCGTAGGCGGTACAAAGTCTGGCACCGCAGGTGCGCCTTATATTTATGCTGGCTACGCAGCAACACATCATGCCTGTGCCATCAACCTAAACGACAAAGTCGTTTGTTGGGGCGAAGGTGAAGGTGCAAACGAACCAGCCAACCTTAGAGTCAAGTCAGTTGCTGCATCCGCTGACTCCTCATGTGCGGTATTGCTAAATGGCCAAACACAATGCTGGGGGCCTCTAACAGATACCGGCGGTAGCACCATCGCGCAAAACAGTAAAAAGGGGCCGCAGGGTAATACCTTTGTCAGTGTAAACGCCTCACGCTATGCCATTGTATTCACCAAGCAAAATGGCGATATCGTCCGCTTCCGTGACTACAACATTAAAAAGAAACTCGAAGCAATGCCGGCCACTGAAGCGACCGACCTACCCCCAGCCGTTAAAGTTTTGATTGCACCTTAAAAACGATCCCCCTAGTCATGGCGCTAGGGGGCTCTCGCTTACTCATCTTTAGATTACTGAGACTAATAATTATGATAAAAACATTAGCTTGGAGCCGAGAATTATTCATGCTCCCCTGCGTTGCGTTGCTGCTGGCGGCCTGCACAGGCACCACAACACCCAAGCCCCCCATGAGTTCTGCAAGCAACAGCTCTATATCCAATAGCTCTGCAAGCGTATCCATCAGCAGCCTAGCTTCAAGCCGCGCCCAAAGCTCGAGCTCGGTTATCTCAAGCTCAGCCTCTATTGACTCGATATCTTCGTCACTTGCATCCTCGGTGAGCATGGTACCTGTCGCCGACCAGTGCAATAACACTGGTGAATGCCGCGCGCAGTGGTCTAATGCCACCGACTGTAAAAATAGCTTAGCCAATAATAGCGTATGCCTATGCGGCGCTAACCGCTGCGACGTACAGCCCACACAATCATCAAGCCATGCCGCATCCTCGGCGCCAACAGGTTGTAGCGCCAATATTACAGCCGGTAAATATGCCTACCAAGAAGACTGCACCGGCTGCCATGGCGATGTACCCACCAACAGCAGTACTCAGTGGCAATTTGGCAATGTAGCCATTGATGTCTTTGACAGCGACGGCAACGGCTATCAAACACGGGATGACAGTCATCAAATGCTGCCACTAGGTGATTTTATTGCGATGTACATGCCCACCACAAGCCTCAGTGTTGGGCAGCCGTTTGGCGATAATATCGCCGCCTATATCAGCGATGCCGTAGGTCAGCCTTGGTGTCCAGGGCAAGACTGGCCAGACGCCGGTACACCGCAACCCGAACCACAACCAAGCATACAGCTACCGCCACAATCTATTGGTATGGGACCATACGGTACTTGCGCCATAAAACCCGATAACACAGTCAAATGCTGGGGCGGCAACTACTTGCTACCTCGTAACAAGTGCGACAACAAACCAGAGGAATGGGGCAAAGGTCCTTGCGTTGGTCGCGCTAGTGCGCCCAACGATTTAGGTAAAGTAAAAGCCTTATCAGGTATGCACACCGGCGCCTGCGCTATTTTACAAAACCCAAGCAACCCGCAAAAAGCCATTCGTTGTTGGGGCCCCGAAATCAGCCCGTCACCCGACTTTGCAAACCCCGTGCAATTAGGTGGCGGTGATCGTCAGAGCTGCGCCATGAACAGTGCCGGTCAGGTAATTTGCTGGGCTGCAGATACTCGTTTTAGCAACACCGTACACACTGTACCGAATGGCCTAGCTGCTAAAGCACTATCAACAGGCAGCGACTTTAGCTGTGCCATCCAAAAAGCCGATGACAAAGTCACCTGCTGGGGACCCAAAAAGCGCAATCCACCCAACGACTTAAAAGCTAAGCGTATTGCCGTTGGTGGTGGATACGGCTCTAACCCTCACGCTTGCGCAATTGATCTTAACGATAATGTTGTATGCTGGGGCGATGGCGCAGGCACCAATGTACCGGCCAACCTCAAAGCCAAATCCATCGCCGCGGGTGAAAAAACCAGCTGCGCAGTCAGGCCAAATGGTAGCGCTGTATGCTGGGGCGCAGGCGCCAACCCACCATCAGGTAACGACTTTATCGAAGTCTACGCTAACCGAGCTGCAGCACACCTTGTTAAAACAGACGGTACCGTTGTGCAATTTAGACATTACGGTTCGAATAAACGTATCAATATGCCGAATAACTTTAAAATTAAATTGCCTTAGCGGTCACATCCATTCTAGTCGCTATATTTATTGAGTCGCTACAGCTATTTTGTGACTAAAGCTATTGCACCAATAATAAAAAAGCCCCACAACATTGGGTTGTGGGGCTTTTTTATGGCTTAAATATAACGTTTAAAAAAGGCTGTAATTGTAGCGCGAACGAATCATATCTTGGGTTATTTTATTATTCACGCGACCTCAAAAACACTCAGGCTCTACCTGACGATTACTGACCTTGCCAACAAAGCTACATCAAATAAAACACAATAAGTAACTGTTCAGCCAAGCTGCAGAATTGCACCTGCATAGGGATATGCAAGATTAGACCTTGAAGGCGCATAAAATCGAGGAGCTCAAGCTTGAGCAGCCCAGACAATGATGCATTAGCGCCCAATTTCGGCACCTCTGAATAGCTCCCAACATAATTGGAAGAAGCTTATATTTTGTCTATAACGCCGCGCGATTGAACAATGACAGGCGTCAAATACACTTTATTATTACTGATATCTACGTCTTTACCTTTAATCTCAATTTCACCCTCTAAGCGAATGTCTTTCGAAGACGAACCTAGCATTAATTTAATTTTACCCGGCTCCAATGTGAATGTCATATCACGATTATAAAAGCCTAACTGGTTAGCCGCTAACGTAAAGGTTACTTGCTTAGTCTGCTTGGGGGCGAGACTGATACGCTTAAACCCTTTTAACTGCTTCACAGGCTGAGTCACACTAGCAACAGGATCATTCACATAAAGCTGCACCACCTCGTCTCCAGCATGGGCACCGGTATTAGTAACTGTTAAGCTAATATCAACCGTCTCGCCCGCTTTAAGCTTTTTATTATTCATTGTTAATTGGCTATATTTAAATTGGGTGTAACTTAAACCGTGACCAAAGGGGTAAAGTGCACCGGTATCTTCAAAAGCATAACCCCGCTTTGCTGTAGGCTTATGATTGTAATACACCGGTAAATGCCCTACAGAGCGTGCAAAACTCACCGGTAATTTACCACTCGGGTTTACATCCCCAAATAATACACGGGCGACTGCAGTGCCTGTTTCCTGCCCTAAATACCAGCCCTCTATAATCGCGGGAGCCGACTGTGCTATTTGATTAATGGCTAATGGACGGCCACCAATCAACAATACAATGGTCGGCTTGCCCGTGGCTAAAACAGCATCAACTAACGCTTGTTGCTCGCCGAGTAATTGAAGGTGTGTACTATCGCCTAAATGTGATTCGGCCCATGCTTCGCGCGAGGTCGCTTCGTTATCGCCTACCACCACCACGGCTACATCACTTTTTTGCGCAGCGGCTACGGCTTTTTCTATCATGCCTTTCGTATCGGCTTTTGTGGCCAGTACCACCTCGTCGGTATTCCAGCGCTCTTTAGATTGAGTATTAGCGATTTGTGAATCTTCATCCACTTCGAGTGTATCGATGATTAGCAAAGTGCCTTTTTCATAATGAATATCCACCTTGCCTTTTAGGTGCTCTTGCAGCCCCTGTAAAATACTCACCGTTTGCTTCGGTACATCGCTATAGCCACCCAATAATGTTTCATGTACATGGGGGCCGATCAAGGCAATCGATTTAAGCTGGTTGGCATCTAAGGGTAAAAGGTTATCGTCATTTTTAAGTAATACCATTGCTTGCTCGGCCGCCGTAAGCGCTAACGCACGATGCTTATCGTTACCCACAAAAGCGTCTACATTTTGTGTTGCTGTATAAGGGTTTTCAAATAATCCAAGTAAAAACTTCTCATGGAGTACTCTTGCTACTGCTTTGTCTAATACCTCTTCACTGAGCTTTTTATCTTTAACCAGTTGTACTAATAAGCCAAATGCATCGACATCGGGTGTTTCAACATCCACTCCTGCCGCCAGCGCCAAAAGCGCGGCACCGGCTTTATCTTCGGTTAAATGATGGCGCGTCATAAGTTCATTAATGGCGAAGTAATCGCTCACAACAACACCGTCAAAGCCCCATTCATCGCGTAATATGTTTTGCAGTAAATCGACATTGGCATGAGATGGAATGCCATCGATTTCATTATAAGAGGCCATTACGCTGCGTGCGCCACCCACTTTTACCGCCGCCTCAAAGGGGGGTAAAAAGATTTCGCGTAGGCCACGTTCGCCAATGGGCGTAGGGGCGATATTTAACCCGCCAACCGGCTCACCGTGCCCAGCCAAATGCTTTAGAGTCGCAATCACGCCGTCTTTCGCAATACCGTCGCCATCACCTTGAAAACCTTTAACCGCAGCCACACCCAATACGGAAATTAAATAAGGGTCTTCGCCCATAGTCTCTTCTATTCGGCCCCAGCGAGGGTCTCTGACGACATCTAAAATAGGCGTTAATGCCTGATGACCACCGCGTGCGCGAATTTCTTTGGCTGCAACGCGATAAATATCATGCACTAATTCTGGGTTCCATGTGCTGGCCAAACCAATCGCTTGCGGAAAGCTCGTTGCATTGCGCCCAGCATGCCCATGCAGAGCCTCTTCATGAAAAATAGCGGGTATGCCTAAACGTGTATTATCAATTAACCACTTTTGAATCGCATTGGTAAACGCCACTGTTGCTAATGGTGTTTTGTTCATGGTGGTAGGGCCTTTATTTTCTGCTGGGCGCGCCACCTGCCCTATACCTAACCCTAAAATCGCTGATGCCTTAGCCTCAATAAAAACACCCGTGTCGGTTTCTAGTGCTTGACGCTCCTGCCAAATAGTCTGTAATTGCGCGGCTTTTTCCTCGAGAGTCATCCGCTCGAGCAAGTCATTCACACGCACATCAATTGGGGCTTTAGGGTTTTTATACATGGCATTATCCACTGGGCTAGCGATCACAAAAGAGTGAATACTGAGGTAAAAAATCAACGCAGCCATACCTTTCAACACAGAATTTTTCATAGAGCACCTGACTTTATACCAAAATTCACCACGAAAAAAATTATAAATCAACCCTATACAATAGCGTTAATTTATGGACATTCGCGCATAAAAAGAAGCGTGTAAAATAAAAAAAATACAGCCATTCGCGATAGATAATAGCTGAAGGTAAGTGAAATGACTAGCGATAAGTACTTTTAGAGGACGCTAGCGATAAAAGGAACATTAAATAAAAATGATAGTGAAAAAAATATCACTAAAAGGGTAAAAAATAATTAATAAACCAATAAAGATGGGAGTTAATCATCCACCATTTAAATCTTCAATTAGCACTACGCTATGCACTTCGATTGTGAATTCAGGGAGATAAATTTTTACTTTCATAAAACTTAGCTGAGCGAACTGTACCTATATTCTTAGACTGTAAATCGTTGAGTCTGATCACACCGTTGCGCTGACGTAAATTAGAAAATATATGACCAACTTCCTTATTACCATGAGAGCTCGCGGCAATACCTTGATATTGCAATGGCTCAGAGAAACACATTTTACTACCAATTATCTCCCATCGGCGGCCATCAAAAGAGCCAAACCCTGTTGCACACCGACCATTATTATCTATTGCTAATCGCATAAAAGAGTAATCATCTTGATCAATATTTCCGGGGGTACTGAAGCGTCCGTTATAATTATTTGTCTTGTCGCTATAATCACTACGCCACTGCGTGACGATACTATGATTATCTGATGGGCGACACACAGAAAAATAAGGACCATCACTACGCAGGGAGGCACGTGCCATCAGGCAGCTTTTTGCCCAGCGATCAACATGGCTACTCGTAACACTACTCATTACTGTCCAATCTTTTTTCTCTGTATTATTTTTTTGATAAGCAAATGTAAAATGATCACTGCGACCACTGATATCCTCTGAATTAACTCTTATCCCAATAGCATCTACTTTTTCTTGACGCCCCCCACAGTGCTCAACACAACGAAAAGGCCAAGCAAGGGGGTTATTGGCATTGTGTGTTTTGGACCACCAATCACTAAGAAAATTAATCTTATCGGTTGCGATGTGGTGAACTTTACCGTTGATCGCTGTATTAAAGGCACTTTCGCTATTTAATACATAACGCCGGCTAACCAAGCCTTGATGATTAATATTGTTAGATAAGTTATTATCTTGACTGCTGGTATTTAAGAAAATTTTCGATGAACGATTAACGTCGGTGAGTGTATTGACCCCATCAGCTTTAAACATCAAGCGTCCATCGCTATGAGTGTGATACTCATCACTTGTTGTTACAAAAATCCACTTTCCTTTTAACCTGTCAAGTGTTGGCCAAGCACAATTGCCTGTTACCGTATCACGTAAATGAGTCGCGCTAGGGCAAGCCGCAAATAAATCGGCCGGC
The DNA here is from genome assembly GCF_001292705.1 of Marinagarivorans algicola. Classification (GTDB taxonomy): domain Bacteria; phylum Pseudomonadota; class Gammaproteobacteria; order Pseudomonadales; family Cellvibrionaceae; genus Marinagarivorans; species Marinagarivorans algicola. The sequence goes on along the minus strand of NZ_LGAK01000022.1, from coordinate 15,910 downwards.
TTTAATACATCAGACCTTGAGATATACCGACTAATAAGCCCCTCTAAAGCATTAGGTGTGTGGCTTGCACTGAATCCATTTTTCATATCGAACCAAACAGTCACAACCTCATGATCGGGATATTGCTCATCAAATAATTTTAACAAGGAGAAACAATCTTTAAGACTGTAACAATTTGATCCTTCATCAAAAAAGGGAATATGCATCACACGCCAGTCTTGCCCAGAGGAGCCATTTCTAAAGAGGTCCAGCTCAATAGAACGCACACGATGAAAAATCAATTGATCTAATAAACCTTCATCGCGTGCATAGCTATTATGTGACGATTTTTGTTGAATATCGTTATAACGAGGCGAAGCAACTGCCTGCAATACTAAAAAAAAAGAGAAAAATAGTAGGATAGAATATTTTTTCATTGAGGGTCTCATTAAGGTTGGGCTAGATTTAAATGGCTTATTAATTAACAAGCAACCATTCAGTTAATCTGAAAAAAATTCACCTGATAGAACACTGATAAATTATGGTCTAGATATTTAACCCCCGCGATCGCTTATATAGCGATCATGAGTGGTTTGAGCGACCCAGACAATTATTCATTAGTGCCCAATTTCGGTATATCTGAATAGTTACTTAAAAAATTATTAACGCCATAGCTTAATCTTGTGCGACATTCCATGCTGCACCCTTCATGTAACCATTAATGATTAGGAGATTATTACATGAGCATTTGATACCTCAGTCGATAACTCATTAACGCTCAATTTTTATTTCTCTTATAGTGAAAAATCATTAACGGTTACATACGCCATATTATCCCTCTGAAATGACATAGTGATGACGTATTTATGACTTAAATTAACTAAAAATAGTAACAAATTAAATGCTAAAATTTAGCACGAACACCCATCACAAAACGACGCCCATAATGATCTATGCGCCCACCTCGGAGGTGACTTTCAAAGAAAGTTTTTTGTTTTTTATTTGTTATATTGATTACTTCAAATGAGACCGTTGCTTCAGGTGTTATGCTGTAGCTGATATTGGTATCGACTGTACCAAAAGCAGCTTGTGATTCATCAGAGACAATACCCACACCGTTATCCAGCAAAAATTCATCTCGCCAATTATAGCCAACTCGTGCGCTAAGATTATCTTGCTCAAAAAAGGCAACAGCATTAAAGCTATTCTTAGATAAGCCACCAATTGGTTTATCGCGCAATATACCCGCCTCATTAACCTCTACTTCGCCATCAGCATATGTATAATTTGCTTGAAGACCAAAACCATTATAAGGCTCCGGTAACTGATCAAATACCTGCTGATAACTAACTTCAAACCCATCGATACTACCACCGCCGGTATTACGTGGTGCGCTCAAGACAATACTCTCACCTGCTATGTTTAAACTTTCTGAGGTTGTTGAGATAAACGTTGTGATATCTTTTAAAAATACACTAAAAGAGAGCAAGCCTGCATCACTGAAATACCACTCTAAGGCCGCATCATATTGAATGGCCTCATAAGGATTTAACATAGGCTCGCCTCCCTGAGCGGTAGGCGCATCAGTATTAACACTTAAACCGGGTGTTAGCTGATTAAGTGCTGGACGGGCAATAACCTTAGCAGAGCCTGTTCTTAATAGAACGTCATTACTCAATCTAAAATTAAAATTTAAGCTTGGTAATATATTAGTATATTTATTTTCGAACGAAACGGGTGTAGGTATCTGATTAATAATACGCAGACCTGAAGGTGACTGCGTTGTTTGAACAATACGAACACCTATATTACCAAATATTTTATCGTCTTCATTTTCAGCGCCAAAATTACCCTGAACAAAAGTTGATAATATCGTTTCATCAACATGATAAGAGCGCTTTAAATCATCAGAGGTTAATGGTTCATTGATAGCGCTATCTTCAAAAAACTCATCAAAAAATTTTGTTGCACTGGGTACAACAAAACGCCTAGGGAAATCACCGTTAACATCTGCTAAAAAATTACTGACAGGAAAATCATCAAAGAAATCACCACCAAAAGACCCATCAAACGAAAATCGAATATCACGCCTTTTGTATTCACGTGAACGGTCACGAAAACCAAAACCCATTTGAATATTAGTAAAAATATCATTAACATCATATTGCGCTTCAAACTTAAAGCCGTTATCACTATCCCTAACATCAATAGTACGATATTCAATACGACGCCCTAAAAAAGCAGTTTCATCATTGACATCAATCGTAGGAGTCATCAAAAACGGAGCACTGTTAAAACCGTTTGAATAATCAAAATTTAAATCGCTAAACGTTCTCAATCGATTACGCCGAATAGGGTCGTCTGTATTACTTTGCGCTCTAGAAGCGGTGAGATTAAGATCAAAGTGCCAGTCGTTATTATCCCAATGGTTTTTTAATCCTATAGAAAATGTATCGTGCAATGATTTTGATGTTTCACGAGATAATTGTATGCCCGTCTCTCTGGCAGTACCCGCTACAACAGTGTTACCACTGGTTACAGCGTTAATAATTTCGCTACCAAAGCCTAGGTCCAAACCAATCTCATCAAAATCAACCGAAAATTGCGACCATAAAATATCTAATGTTCCCTCATAGTTATCACTCGGCTGCCATTGCATACTGCTTGCCAGTGATACCCTTTCACGCTCCTGCCGCTCTAATGTAGGCCGATTACGCTGGGGCTTAAAAAAACCATTGAGCGGGTCACCCTCTTCTTGTGATTGGATCCAGTTAAAAGTAAAAGCACGATCTTGGCGAATATTACGCTTACCGTATGCCGCTGAAACAAGCACACCAAAAGTTCCTTCATCGTTGAGCCAACTTTTAAGTCCTGACACCTTAGGATCTGTACCACCTGCAAAATCAGAATGACTCACTTTAAGACTGAGCGCTGTTGAATGGCCTAATTGTATCGGCTTAAATGTTTTAACATCGACAAGTCCACCAATAGAGCCTTCCTCTAAACGCGCCTCTGGCGCTTTAATCACATCGATACTCGAAATTAACTCAGAGGGTAGGACATCATAGCGAAACGACCGTCCTTTTTGGCCACTGTTCTCTACATTCTCATTAATAGCAAGACTACTACCATTAAGTTGTGTAATTTGAAATTCAGGCCCCAAACCTCGAACGCTGACAAATAAACCTTCGCCACGATTACGCTCAATTTGAACACCTGGTACTAACTGTAATGCTTCAGCAACATTCTCTGTTGGGAATTTACCAATATCTTCAGAATTTATGCTGTCCATTACCGATGCCGAATTGCGTTTGACATCAATAGCGCGTGCTATAGCTCCAGAATAACGACCGGTAATTATTACTGTTTCAAGTGTAGGCTCTGACTGGTCGGCTTTAATGGCTAGATTATTTTTTCCGACCTCAATAATAAAACTTCCCTTATCGCCTTTTTTATAACTCAACCCGGTGCTATTGAGCAATAATTTTAGCGCCTCATCAATCTCGTATTCCCCTTTAATTGCTGGTGCAGCTTTATTTTTTATAAGTTTAGTTGGAGCCAAAATAACGGTACCTGTTTTTTCAGATAACTGATTAATGGCTTGCCCTAAGGGCTGCTCAGCAATATCTAACGTAACCGCCTCAGCATTCACACACACAGAAAATCCAAGTGCCACCAAAGAAATTACACCAGATAACGCCTGTGCTTTTTTATTACGCTTAAATAACATATAAATACCTATAATGTTTTATTGATGTGTCAGATAATAGACACTTAAATTATATTGGTACTATATAGATCTATTGGCGAAATTTTTTTTCAGCATTATTTAAAGTTTAACAAAAACTTAACAATAAAATTAATAGAATTTTTAACATGCAATATCAATATGATTTAGTCATTGATAATTTTAATATTATGATCGTCTTCATATATTTTAAATCCGTAGGCATTTACCAATCCAGCAAGTGCTTGATCAATATTATTGACATCCAATGATAGGGTTATTGCAATATTTGTGTTAATATTTTTTAGCGAAATATTTTTACTATGATAACGATTCATATCAGTAATAATATTATGCAGAAGCTCACCATCATAGATTAATCGCCGATTAACCCAAGCCAGCTCAACATTGGGATCAAACTTTATTATATTGCCTACAGCACCATCTTTATTGACCGTTATTTGCTCACCAGACAATATTGCTCTAGCCCCCAACGGGGTATTTTCACTAGGTAGTGATACGGATACCTCGCCCTCTGTCACCGATATTCGATCAGTATCGATACCTTGCCAAAAAATAAACGCTGTACCTAAGACGCTCACACTCGAATGCCGGCCTACCACATGAAAGGGCCTAGCCTTATCGCTGGCGACTTGAAAGTATGCACTACCTTTTAACAATTGCACCATGCGCTGCTTACCCGTCAATATCACTTCGATTCTAGAGTCCCCACTCAACATCACCACAGAACCATCATCTAACTCAACACTTTTATTTTCGCCAAAAAGCGAAGCATACTCTACCGCACGATAATCTAATGGCAGATAACGTGTCAGCGCAAATAGGCATAACACGCATAAGATGCTTGCTGCCATCGCAATATGATAAGGATGAGATATCACTCTCAACGGGTTGAAGCGACGCTTTCTAGAGGCCTCAATACTTGTCGCCAACGCCTCAATGTCATCGAACAAGCCTATGTTATGCCAAACAGCCTCCACTCTTTTTAGGGCCGTTCGATGTACTGAATCGCTGGCGAGCCATGCCTCTAACGCATCATAATCGGCTTGCGTTGCATGACCCGAATAAAGGTGCACCAACCATTGCCTAGCCTTATCACTCACACCGTCAGGTATCTCCGCTACTTTCGTATCAATAGCATTCATATGTCACACTCACTCACAGCCTCTTCCAGCAGGGCTAAGGCACGTTTAAGTTGACGAGAGATATCGGCTTGACTCCATCCAGTATCGAGAGAAATTGCGGCGTAAGTATCCCCTTTAATACGACTACGCATAAGAATAGTGCGCTGCTTTTGGGTTAATTTCATAAAACCACGATGCGTAGCCTCTATATGCTGCTGACTACTCACAATGCGCTCAGGTGAAATATCCTGCCTCTCTCTGTCTTCGTTATTGAGCTGCTCACTAAGAAAATTACGCGCCCTTTGAAGATGATGAATCGACTTTAGCGCTACGTTAAAGGCTATTTTGAATACGAAAGCTCGAGGATTTTCAATATCGTCAATATTTTTTACTTGTGAGAGCTTCGTAAAGGCCTCCTGCGCAATATCTTCGGGGTCAGGCGGGTTACCGTAGAGCCTCTGTAACTGCCGACATAAGTCACTCCATGATTCGCGATAAAGCCGCTCAAGCAAGCAGTGTCGTGCCAGCTCAGGAGACTGCATCACATTTGCGCCGATACCACACAATCGCCCCGGGCGATCTTGATTATGCTTCTTTTTTTTATATGAAGAGAAAGATAATGTCGCAGCCACTTGTACAGGCTTCGCCGCGGCCTCAAACAACACACTATTCATGACGATCAATTACTCAGCTTTACATCTAATGAGGCGCCAGTCTATTGCACATAAATGAATTTTTTAAGACACCGCCGCACTATAGCGTCAATATTTTTCTACACACCTTTATATGCTGCCTGCGTGAGAAACCAATCAATTATTTGGTATAGAGAAGGGTTGGCTTTATAGCCGGCAATACCACCTTCAACCTTTAGCTCAACGGCCTACTCTGCCGATAAGTGTGCTGGCAATAAATTAACCCTATGCCCTACTACCTTATGACTAGCACTGTAGCCATAGCACTTCTATAGTTCACCTATCGTTACTCAATATAAAAATCTAAATACCTAGAAAAGCCCTGAACTCATGAGGTAAGTAATGAGAATTAAAGGTAGCCTAAAATATAAAATACTACGACTTGTACTTTTACAAGCTATTGTTTTAACCGTTGTACTGATCAGTATCAGCCTCATTAACCCCAGCTGGGTTTTTTCGTCTGCGCCACAACATGCAGAGACGGTCACAACAATTAAAAAAATTAAACACGAATATGCCATGCTCAACACACTTAGCATGCAACTTGCTAGCTACCGCAATAAAGGCCATCATCAAGAGCAAACAGCACAAGTATCTGTCAATATCAATGAAACACCTACTTATGAAGATACAATACAGGCGCTAAATCAACATATTCATAATATGAAAAAATTAAGCCAAAAAGGACAATCTATTTTTAATACTGATTTTAGCGTACTCATTAGTTTTTTATTTAATTATCAAAATCAAATTAAAACAATAGCGCCACACAATACAAATTTCGAAGAGAACTTATGGCGCAGTCAATTGTTCTTTTCTAGAATTCAAAGTGAAATTTTTTATATTATAGAAGGTATAGATCAGGCGCTAGCCATGAAAAATCATCGCGAATTAAAAAACACACAAATGAGCTTGTTGATTTGGGGAATTGCTAGTTTCATAATTTTAATTATTAGTAACTTTACTGCTCTAACATATGCAAATAAATGGAAAAAGCAAATTGCATACCTATTAAATCTTGCTTATCGCGCCAGCATTGATAACCCCGCCTCCTCAGCTAGCCATTACTTAAACGAAACAGATGATAATATTATTGAAGATGAATTAGATTATCTTGTGATTGTGCTACAAGATCTGCTTCATAAATATAACCACCCCGAACAGCCAAAAAAAGAATAAAGCCATTAGTACTATAAATTTTAATTATATTACTGACATAAATATCTGAAATAAAAATTTAGTTATAATAATTTTATTATAAGATTATCATCATATAAGAGGTACACTGATTACCTAAGGCCAACCAATTATCTTTATCATAATATTTCTATATGATAGTAATGCTATAAATATAATTATGAAAAAAATATTATTCGGATATACATTACTAGAGCTATTAATTACCCTCACAATTATTGCTATTATTGCAGCCGTAGCTGTTCCTTCTTTTGACAGCATTATGGATAACAATAAACAATCTGCAGCGATCAATAAACTTTTAGGTGAGTTGCACTTTGCACGCAGTGAAGCGGTAAAACGGGCAAGACAAGTGGTTATTTGCCCTAGTAGCAACAATAACACCTGTAATACTGCACAGACTTGGGCTGATGGTTGGATCATGTTTATCGATAACAATCGTAATAATATGCATGAAAATGCCGAAGAAATCCTAAGAATTGGCGAAAAATTTGATCGCGGTTTAACAGTCACAGTCAGCCATAACCTCGCAAAATATATCCGATATCGCTCTAATGGTATGACGATTTCTCCTGGTGAGATAACTATTTGTGACTCTCGTGGTAGCCCGAAAGCACAAGCAATCATTATCAACACTATCGGTCGACCTCAAATATCTCAATACAATGAAGTCGGAGGCGCATTGATATGCAATCAGTAGTAATCCGTAAGGGTTATATGCCTGCCAGAAGGTTAAATTTTGGGTTTGGTATGATTGAGGTTTTAGTATCTCTGGTTATCTTTGCAGGCGGTATATTAGGTATCGCAACAATGCAACTTGGTGGACTAGGCCTATTATCGAATTCCAATGCGATGAATGTTGCCGTACTGAGCGCAAACGACATGGCAGATCGCATGCGGGCCAACCCTCTGGGTGTAGAAGCAGGCAGCTATAATAATATTAAAGGCGATACGTCAGCCAACTGCGACTCATTATGCAGCCCTGAACAGACTGCAGTATTTGATGCCTACAGCATTAAACAACAGCTATCACAAAGCTTAATTTCACCTACGCTACATGTGATCAATGCTAGTAATAATTTATATACCATTCATATCAGCTGGGTAGAAAAAGCTAAAAATACCCATACCACCAAAACCCATCGCTTCACCTTCATGCCATATAACCCTTAATTTATTTGCGCTAGCCACGACTCATATAGGCCAATCTCATGCAGATCACGATAAGACGTAAATATACCGGTATATCACTTGTTGGGTTAATGATTGCTTTATTACTTGGATCAATATTGCTAAGTGGTTTGATTACAGTTTTTAGCAGTAATCAAACCACTTCCCGCTTGATGTTTGACTTTGGATCATTACAAGAAGGCGCTCGCGCAGCTAACCATGTACTAGAAAGCTCTATTCGGCAAGCCGGTCACTTTGGTGGAGTCGACCCGATAGATATATTAACAAATAGCTCATTAACCCTTAAAGGCAAGGGCAATTGTAATCATGCATGGATTACTGCGACATCAGAACCTATTCGAGCTTACGATGGCAACAGTACGATTACTCATGTTACAAACTTACCCAATGGTTGCATAGAAGCGAGTGATTATGTCGCCAATACCGATATCTTATCATTAAAATATGGCTCAACCATCGGTATGGCGAAGTTGAGTGACTTGGATGCAAATACCGTATATGTGAGAACTGTAACGGCTTCTAATGAGCAAATTTCCGGTGAAATATTCAAAGGCGATAGCAAGCCAAGCATTGGGGGGTCTAGCGATGCATTGGGTATTTATAATTTTAAATACGCTAGTGAGCTTTACTATATTCGTGCCTGTAGCCAAAAAATAAATGGCGTTTGCCATGATAACATTCCAAGTCTTGTACGCTATCAGCTTGATGGCTTAGAGTTTAAAGAGTACCTATTAATTGCAGGTGTTGAGCAATTTCAAATTGAATTTGGTATTGACTCAGATGCCGATTACAACGCCGATCAATACTTATCGCCTTCAGCCATTAAGGATTGGCAGCAAGTGATAAGCGTAAAGTTCAGTCTCGTTATCCGTGGAAAAACTCAAGATAATAGTCTTTTAGATACCGAAACTTACACGCTAGTTGGAAACGTGAATTACACTCCCAAAAATGAAGATCAAGCTTATCGAAGACGTACCTATACAAAAGTAGTCCAGTTACGCAATATGGTTAGAGGTTAAAATGCACACAATAATTAGAAAAAAACCGAAAAAGAAGCAACAAGGTGCCATCTTAATTATTGGCTTAATCTTATTAACTATTGTTGGTATTGCCGCTATTGCAAGCATAGAAACATCAAACTTGGATTATAGGATGGCCTCTAATTCTGCATTCAAAAGTCAATCTTTTCAAGCTTCAGAGACGGGTAGAGTTAGTGCAGGAAATGCGATAAAAGAATATATTTATGATCGCTCTTGGAATAGCGCCAATAAGCATATTAATTTATCTTTTGAGGCATCTTTTAACCCGCTTGCAGTAAGTAACCAAAGCGAAGATGTTTTTGATACTGACACTTTAGAAACTGATATGAATTTTTCTGTCGCTCAATCGGCTACCGCAGAAAAGGTTTCTTCTGACATTTATATTTTACGCATACCCATGACAAATGCCGCCTCTGGTGGTGGGCTACAACAGCTAGCAGGTTATCGCGGCGCAGGTAAAGGAGTTGCCACAAGCGGCAGCGCCATTTATTTTGAATTACGATCAAAAGGTATGGCAAAAGGCGGGGCACAGACAGTGACCGCCAGTGAATACCGTGCATTCATTCAGTGAGGCTAACCATGAAAATTTTTAATAAATTGCTCACTAACGGACTAGCCTGTTTAATTTTACTCTTGCCTGCATTTACCTTTGCGCATAACGATTCAGCCAACTTCACGGCAGCACCACCTTTTGTAGCAACAAACGTGGGTAAGCCCAACGTGGTTATTGCATTGGATATTTCAGGTAGTATGAAGCAATCCGCATATAGCGATACGCGTATTAATTGGAAATCAGGCATTCATCAAGATTTCAATCCACAGTACCCTTACTACGGATACTTCGAGAATGATCAAAAGTATTCATATTCAGCAGAAACTCACAAACAATTTTTTTATGCTGATACAGCAGGAGCATGGGATGGCAATTATTTAAATTGGCTAACCATGCGTCGCATGGATGTAGTGCGCAAAGTATTGGTGGGTGGTAAAGTAAAAAATCGCTCAGGTGATCTTATTAACGGTGAAAAATGGTATGTACTGGAAGGACAAAATGAACCTTTAGATTATACATTTAAAAAGAAATATAATGCGAGTTCAACTTTAAGCCCAATACCTAATAACGCAGAAGTTCTAATTAGTGAAGGAACGTTTTCCATTACTAACAATACAGGCGGTGCAACAAGTGTCATACTCAGTGATAATGTCGAAATAGGCACTATTGATACCGATAGAGATAAAAATGAAAACGGCTGGTACCAGGTCACCTTTAAAAATACTTACGATCAAGGTAACCCTCCCGCAGTGGTTGCCACTGCGTTATCTTATAACGGTAGTCATCCTGCGGTAGCCCGAGTATCTAATATCACTCATAAAGGCTTTAAAGTTAGAATTGATGAGTGGGACTATCTCGACGGCAGCCATACAACAGAAAAAATTACATTTATCGTGGCGGCTAAAGGCCAGTATACGATAGATATTAAAGATAAAAATTCTACAAATATACGAACCTACCCAGTATCTGCTGGTACTGCAAGGCTTTCTTCAGATAAAACCCTTAGAGATAGCAATAATGATAATGATTATACAAGAATTAACACCGCGGCTAAATTTGTAAAACCTGTACTATTTACCGGCGTCACAACAAATTTTGATAATACACCTGTAACAACTCGCGTTAAAGACCTTTATTCGAGTAATGTTTTTGAATTTAAAGTGGCTATGCAAATGGAAGAAAAGTACCAAGATAGGGGAAATCAACATGGCGCCGAGGATGTCAGCTGGATTGCCATAGAGTCTCTATCAGGTCATTCCACACATTCTGCTAGTGCAATACAGATTGGTAGTAAAATTTCTTTTAGTAGTTCATGGAAAGATATTAAACTAGAAGAAGACTTATTTCGCACCACACCCATTATTGCTGTCAATATGCAAAGTACCAATGATCCTGATCCAGCAGTAGTCCGTTATGGTGACTCTGAAGTTGACAGTAATGGCTTCGATGTTTTAATAGAAGAAGAAAGATCTAACGGAAATGAAACCTACCATTTAAATGAAACCATTGGATTTTTAGCGATAGAAACAGATCCAGCTTATAAAATTCGAGTGGCTATTAACTCAGAGCCTTCTGGTATTATTCAGCAAAATTCAGGATCTGTACGCTTTGGGGTCGCTGTTTACAATTATGATCATTCACGTGATCCTACTTCGATTTATAATGGTAATAACGTACATGGAGGCACGTTAAGAGCCTGCTATCCTGATGTATCCAAAAAAGTATCGACACGGACCAATTTTGACATTTGCCTTGATACACACGTGAAGTCCCCACTCTCTAACATCATTGATGTTATTGAAGATCACCCTTTGATTTGGGGTACTACACCTATCGCTGAGACGCTCTACGATATCAAAGGTTATTTTTCTCAGCATGACTTTAATCGCGGCCTAAGCAAGCACTCACAGTGGTACGACAATGGAACAGAGGGCACTCCAGGCCAACGAAACTCTTATGAAATCAGTAATGACTGGGACCCCTATTATTATTCCGAATATTCTGCTCGACTGCCATGTGCCAAATCATTTGTCCTACACTTTAATGATGGTGCACCTTATAAGGACTTTGATGGTATTGGCCATCCTAGAATAAAAAATGATGGTATTGGGAGCTTTGGCACTGAGCAAGTATTAGATGACTTAGCCCTAATGCTGAGACAAGAAGATTGCCGAGAAGAAAGTGGTATGGTTGGTCATCAAGAGATTATTAGCTATTATGTTTATGCTGCCTTAGGTGAAGGGGAGCAATATAACGACGCAAGTCGTCGAATGCGAGAAGCGGCAGCTAACGGTGGCTTTATCGATAATAATGGTGATCATAACCCCACTCCACCGCACCCTGAAAATTTTAATAGCTACATTAAAAACGGCAACAACTCATGTACGCCCAATGAATGGGATGAAGATGGAGACTGTAATCCAGATACTTTTTACTTCGCCAGTAATGCCGAAGAGCTCGTCACTCAACTCAATGCGGCTTTAGAATCTATTACTGCGCGTTCTGGCTCTGGTGGAGCAGCGTCTGTTATTGCTGCATCACGCTCTGGTGAAGGGGCCGTCTTTAACGCCATATTTCGACCCTCTGTGACATCTGATGGGGAAGAAGTAACATGGGTCGGCGATGTTCATGCACTGATGATTGATAGCTCCGGTAATATTCGCCAAGATAATGGGGATGGTATTTTAGGTGATCCAGCGGCTGATAACTATATTGACATGTGTTCTTACGATGATGGAGAACTCAAGGAAGTTAGAGTCAAGCTATCTTCTTCGGCATCGCAGCGCCCTTCTAAGATCCAGTTTTCTAGCTGCACTAAAGCTTTATTTGATAAGGACTTATTCGATCTAGAATATCTCTGGAGCGGCTCTAGTTGGCTATCATCATTGAGTGATAATGAAGCTATCCAACAGCGTGATTACACCTCAACTCAACTAGGTCGATACATCTTCTCAGGCATAGACAATAACAACGATGGGCTAGTCACATCCTCAGAAGTGATTGATTTTTCGCCCGATAGCTTTGACGAAAGCACTGCGGGTTTACTGTCTAATACTGTCGCTGAAGCTAAAGATATTGTTCGCTTTATTAGAGGCAAAGATATTCCTGGATATCGCTCACGTCAGCTTAATGGAAAAACCATGCGCTTAGGGGATATCATTTATTCGACTCCTACCGTAGTCGGCAGACCCGCTGAAAATTTAGATCTAATTTATGGCAGTACTAGCTATCAAGCTTTCTTTGATCGGTATCGATATCGCCGACAGGTTGTATATGCAGGTGGAAATGACGGCATGCTACATGCATTTAATGGCGGATGGTTTGACCCTGAAACAAAAAAATTCCAAAAGGCAAAAGGAAGTGGTGCGCCAGGGTCATCAATAGCATTTGATTTTGGTGCTGAACTCTGGGCGTATGCGCCTTATAATACACTCACTCATTTAGAATATTTAACACGTCCTAATTATGGCTCCGTATCCTCCGATCACTTATATTTTGTTGATTTGGAACCAAGAATTTTTGACGCTAAAATTTTCCCTAAAGACAATGACCATCCAGAAGGGTGGGGCACTGTCTTAGTTGTTGGTAGTCGCTTAGGCGGAGGCACAAGAACACTAGATATGGATTTAAGCGCTACCACAAACAATCGAACTTTGCGCTCAAGCATTACAATTTTTGACATTACTAATCCAGATAAACCCCCAAAATTACTTTTAGAATTTACCGATCCACAGCTCGGTTTTACCACAGCTATTCCTGCACCGATTGTCGTTAGTAATAATATCGAAGGCTCTGGTGATTGGTACTTATTATTAGGCTCCGGAGCAGACACAACGCCAACAGGTTTTGATCATGTGAGCAGCACTCAAAAAGCAACCTTATTCCTACTAGACCTAAATAATATTGCCGCAGGTAAAAATTCTGTTTTAGAAAAATCTTTTGGCAACGGCAATGGAAAAATTCAATTGCCCGACGATAATAGCTTTATTTCAGATTTAAGCGCTGTTGATTTTGGGCTCGATAAATTTACAACAGATGCAGTATATTTTGGCACTGTCAGTGGAGAACCCAATAATTGGAGTGGAAAAGTATACAGACTCTTAATACAAGAAAATAATAATGAAACTCAAAAGCCAGTTAACCAGTGGAATATCAAAGAAGTCTATAATCCACAACGACCGATTACATCACCTATATCAATGACTACTGATAATGTGCGCAATCGCTGGCTACACTTTGGTACCGGTCGATTTTATACCCAAGAAGATAATCTGGATAACAATTACAACTATTTTTATGGGCTGAAAGAGACTCGCATTAACACAGGTAGCTTTACTTATAAATCACCAACAAAGATCGTCGATGTAACCAATACTCAAGTAAGAAGTGATGACGCCCGAGTTGAGCAACCACCAACATTAACACCGCCACTTCAAAATGACGCAACCATTCATATACTTCAATCTCGTATGAAATCTTTTGGAAGTAATGAAGCTGTCGACGGCTGGGTACGAAAATTAGGAGAAGGAGAGAAGAACTTTGGTACCGCCACTATTTTTGGCGGTACACTAACTTTTACAACCTTTGATCCTGAATTCGATGAATGTTCGGTCAATGGCGATGCTCGTCTTTATGTCCTCAATAGCCTGACCGGTACAGCCGGTAGTCCAGGTATTTTAGTGCAAGATAACAACAGTCAATACAACCAGCATGTTGTTGACCTCGGGGGCTCCCCTGCAACCAGCCCAAGTATTCATATTGGGGATGGTTACACTTCAAATAACAAAGCCAATGCAATTATTCAAACATCAGATGGCGCAATCACGACCATAGAGCAAAAAAATCAAGAGAATATTCGCAGTGGCGAAGTCAGCTGGCGAGAACTTCAATAACAGAGTATCTATATCTATGATTAGCAAAAGACACTATGGATTCAATCTTATTGAGTTACTTATTGCTATTACAGTTGTCGGGATTGTCGCTACCATTGCATTTCCGTCTTACCAAAATAGTGTTCGCAAAGGCAACCGCACCGATGGCCACAAGGCCTTATTAGAAGCTTTATCAGGCATGGAGCAATACTTCTATAGCGAAAACACTTATACAACAGACCTCACCAAACTCGGCTACAGCTCCACAACAAACGTCACAACAGAGCAAGGGCATTATACATTAAGCGTAGCTTCTCCAACAAAACACTGCCCTATTACAAGCTGCGTCACCCTACAAGCTAAAGCAATTCATAATCAAATGCCTGACGGCGATTTAACAATTGATACCCGCGGACAAAAATTACCTCTCGACAAATGGTAATTACCATTTACTCAACTTTGTAGCCGAAAAATTATTTCATATAGGTAATTTCTTTATATTAAGAACTTAACACCTATCATAAAATAATAAAAGGCAGAGATTTAACTTATGAGCTTTAACAGTCTATTTAATAGCGCCACGCGCTTACCAAGCATTCCAAAAATAATTGAAGAGCTCATCGAAAGTTTAGATGACCCTAATGCCGATATAGACAAAATAAGTGCTAAAATAGCACAAGAACCAGTACTAACGACTAAACTTTTACGTGTTGCCAACTCCGCACATTATGGGCTCCCGAGACAGGTATCATCTGTTCAAGATGCAGCTATTATTATGGGTTTTCCAGCGGTACGCACACTAGTTATGGCTAGCGGTATGGTCGACTCGCTCGAAATGCCAGCAGCCTTAAATAAAAGGTCTTTTTGGATCAACGCCTTTGAAGTTGCAGGGTGCGCCAAATGGCTATGTAAATTCCAAAAGGAATTAGACGCAAATACCGCATTTACTGCCGGCCTCATTCACAGTGTTGGGCAGTTGTTAATGTATTCCGCTGAACCCGCAAAAGCGAATGAAGTACAAGCAAAAGTTGCTAACGGGCAAGAGCGACTAGCCGCTGAACTAGAGATCTTTGGATTCAATAACTGCGAAGCCGGTTCAGAGCTCGCTAAACGCTGGAAATTTCCCGATGTCATCAATACTGGGCTCAGATTTCAAAACAACCCTAAAAAAGCAACGCCCGCTTCAGTGACTGCCGCACTCATTTATTTAGCAAAGCATGTGGTTGACATGCTTAAAGATCATCCCTCTAAAGATGAAATCTTAACCTCACTACCCAGTGAAATAAAAGATAACCCACCTGTAGATCTTAATGCAATGGTATCGGCATTAGATGCCGTAGACGACTTTAGTGGAGGCATTGGGTTGTTACTTGACTAAGTTACAAGAAGCGCGGCACAGCAGATTAAAAAGCTCATCACAAAAAGCTTTGGATAGGCCGCCATAAACGTAAAAACCCCCTCCGAATCGCTTCGAAGGGGGTTTTTGTAATAAGACCTGACAATGACCTACTCTCG
>NZ_LGAK01000021.1 GCF_001292705.1 Marinagarivorans algicola | reverse complement strand
CCAGATCGGCGTATTCACGCTCGGCCGTTTCAATATCTTCATCAATTTTAACCAAGCGCTTTTTAGCCGCTTCGTCGTCATCTTTTTTGACCGCTTCGCGTTCGATTTTTAATTGGATGAGTCTGCGTTCGAGCTTGTCCATTAGCTCGGGTTTGGAGTCTATTTCCATGCGAATGCGGCTACCGGCTTCATCGATAAGGTCGATGGCTTTATCGGGTAGTTGCCTGTCGGTAATATATCGCTGCGACAGTTTAGCGGCGGCCACAATCGCTGAATCAGAGATATCAACACCGTGATGCACCTCGTAACGTTCTTTAAGGCCACGCAAAATAGCAATAGTGTCTTCTTCGCTGGGTTCATCCACTAATACTTTTTGAAAGCGGCGCTCCATAGCCGCGTCTTTTTCGATGTATTGGCGATACTCATCTAGTGTGGTCGCGCCAACACAATGTAATTCGCCACGCGCCAACGCTGGCTTGAGCATATTACCGGCATCCATAGCGCCCTCGCCTTTGCCTGCGCCCACCATGGTATGTAGCTCATCAATAAATAAAATGACGCGGCCCTCTTGTTTACCCAGCTCTTTAAGCAAATTTTTAAGGCGCTCTTCAAAGTCGCCTCTAAATTTAGCCCCGGCTAATAACGAGCCAATATCGAGCGATAATAAGCGCTTGCCTTTAAGGCCTTCGGGGACCTCGCCGTTAACTATACGCTGTGCAAGGCCCTCTACAATGGCGGTTTTGCCTACACCGGGCTCGCCAATGAGTACAGGGTTATTTTTTGTGCGGCGCTGTAAAACTTGTATGGTGCGGCGAATTTCATCATCGCGGCCAATAACTGGGTCGAGCTTGCCGGCTTCGGCGCGTGCAGTTAAGTCAACGGTGTATTTTTCAAGTGCTTGACGATTGCCTTCGGCATCGGCATCTTCTATTTTTTCACCGCCGCGCACTTTATCAACGGCCGCTTTTAATGCGGCTATACTGCCAAATTGTTTCAACAGCTGGCCAATACTTAAATGGTTTTCGCCCATGGCAGCGAGTAATACCGACTCACTGGAAATAAACTTATCGCCGGCTTGCTGGGCGACTTTGTCGGCTAAATTGAGTAAACGACCCAGCTCGGGTGACATTTGCACATCACCGGTTGGATTTTGAATTTTGGGTAAGTCTTCGAGTTTTTTGGTGAGCGCATTTCGAAGACCCGGCACATCAAAGCCTGCCTGTGCCAACAAAGGTCTTACCGCACCGCCTTGCTGATCTAGCAAGGCTTGCAATAAGTGATAGCTGTCCATATTGGCGTGATCGCGTCCCATAGCAACAGATTGTGCATCTGATAACGCGACTTGTAATTGGTTGGTTAAACGATCGATTCGCATGGTCAATAGCTCCGTAAACACTGTAATAAGGGCACATTAAGCAGCTTTTTAATGTGTTTGCTTTTTATTGCTTAAAAGATGGGGGGCGCTAGGTTAATATCAATAGGAGCGCGCCACCCCTACGATAAAAACACGATATAAATCAAGAATAGGCTGAATATGCTAAATAAAATTTCACGATTCGTATTAATCTGTATTAGCGCAACCCTAGCGTTTGCGCTAAGTGCTTGCACGCATATAGGCACCTTAGAGCAAGCCAATGTTTACAATGCCGAGTACTTTGCCAATAAACAAGTCATGGTTAGACCGGTCAGCATTGAATTTTCGAGCCACTGGTTACGCGATCACCGCCGCGACCATACGCAACGCGATATCGACAAGCTTAAGCAACGTTATAGCGACTCACTCACTCGCTCGCTTATCGCTCATCTCGAAAAACAGGGCTTTACGATAAGCTCTGCGCCAAGTGCGCAGGTTGCACAGCTGCGCATTACGCAAATGCGTATTAGCGCACCCGACTTTAACGGCCCTTTAAGCAAGCTGTATTCAAACGAGGAGCATGGTGCAGGCGACTTTGCGCTTACCTTCACCCACGGCGAGCATAAAGTGGCGCAATTTATCGATCACCGCAAAGTGATGCAAGGCATGGCCGGCCAAATGAATTTAACCAATCGCAGCTTAAATCAACATGCGTTTGATCGCACCCTTGGCCGGTTTGTGCGCGATGCGCTAACGGTGCAGCACTCAGCTCCGCAATAGCTGTGATTACATGGGCGGCGCTAACTGCTGGATATGTGAAAACCGCCCGTCATCACTAAAATAAATGGTAAAGCGGCCGTTCACGCCACTGTGTGTTACAAAGGGCTGTAATATTTTTGCGGGGAAGCGCACACGTCTGCCATCAACAGCCGTGGCCAGTACGTTGCGCGCAACACCTTGATACAACAGTAAGTATTTGCGCGCACTAATATTGAGATGAATCTCTATCGCTTGTGGCATATCGATAACGGTAATGTAAAACGCCCAATGAAGTGTCTGTCCATTAATAAGATAGCTCAAATTTTTCAGGATTCGCACTCAAATTGTCAGCTAGCGCTCATCCAAAGCCCGTACCATAGCGCCGACATAAGGCCCATATGTAAACTCCCAATCCCTAACAACCCTAATCGATAGATACCCACACATGCGCCGAGACCACCGCCCCTATTGGCTAAAAAAAATACTCAAAAAAATAAACCATTGGTACAGCCAGCGCTTTGTCGCCCCAGCTTTTGATGCGCTAGGCGCAGGTGCCCAATTTTTAGCGCCGCAATCGGTACAAGTGCATGGCCCTAATATTTGCGCAGGGCGTTATTTGCACTGTATTAGCCACCCCCATAAAGCCGTCAAAATCACAACATGGGGCGATAAAGTAGGCAAAGGTGCTATTCGTATTGGTGATTATTGTTTGATCGCCCCAGGGGTAGAGATCACCTCGGCCGAGGCCATTACACTCGGTGATAGTTGCATGTTGGCCGCCGATGTCATGATTCACGATTGCGATTGGCACGGTCTATACAACCGCTTACGGCCCTTTCGGTGCAGCGCGCCGGTAACTCTTGGCAACAACGTTTGGATAGGTGCCCGCGCTATTATCACCAAGGGCGTCACAATTGGTGATAATAGCGTGATTGGCGCGGGCAGTATTGTGACTAAAGATATTCCAGCCAATGTCGTGGCCGCCGGCAACCCGGCCAAAGTGGTTAAAACCCTCAACCCTAAACGTAAAATGCTCACGCGTGCGTTTTTGTTTCAGCACGGTGACAGCTACTGGCAACAACAAGAGGAAGTCGATGCCTTTTTTACCCTCGACAACACCACTATCGATTGGTTAAGGACAGTGATTAAACCGTCTAAACACGACTAAACGTAGGGTTAAACTCAAGAGCTAAAATCAGACTTAAGCGCAGCCGTTAAGCTCAGTCAAAACCCAATGACTAGCCAATAAACTATACCGCTATTGGCTAGTCACCTTTGCTTAAAGACTTTTAACAACAATCTCATACACATCACTCGACAATTCAGGCTCTGAATGTATGCGCTCTAGCGCCTCTCGCATTAATTGCTGACGATTGGTGTCGTATTTCTTCCACTTAACTAAAGGTGATAATAAACGCGCCGCAATTTGCGGATTTTGTTTATTTAAGACAATAATTTGATCGGCTAAAAACTGATAGCCCGAGCCATCTTCGGCGTGGAAGTTAACGGCATTGTAGTTGCAAAACATGGAGACAACACTGCGAATTTTATTGGGGTTTTGACTGTCGTAACCTGGGTGCTCCATCAACGTCTTAATACGCGCCAAGGCTCCAGGCTCTGCATTGGTCGCTTGTACACTCAACCACAAGTTAACCACAAGAGCTTCATTTTGCCAGCGCTCGTAAAAAGTATTGAGCGACTCAGCTTTAAGCGATGTTGCTGCAGGGTCTGTACACTTCACCAATGCACTCAATGCCGCTATTTCGTCGGTCATATTATCGCTGTGTTTAAATTGCGTTAGGCAGGTGTTTAGTATTGACGCGTCAGGGGCTGCCATTAAATAGCTTAGTGCACAGTTTTTAAGGCTACGTAGGGCAACATCTTGCGCATTAAAGCTATAGGCTTTATCACTTGAGCAACGCTCATACGTACTGCGCCATACACTGACATAATGCGCGGCTATTGCACCTTTTAGCGCTTCACGGGCACGGTGTAATAAATGAGGCTCAATGGGTGTCGATAAACCACTCATGTAAGCTTCGCTAGGTAGCTCACACATTAATGCCACCATGGCAGGGTCGAGGTTCTCATCGGCGAGCAACTGCCCGATGCCGTCAAGCAATAGAGGCTCAACTTGCCACGATTCTTCTTTACGCATAGCCGCCATCACATCAAAGATAGCCACAACCGCGAGTTGCTGAAAGGCATCAAAGCGCGTAAAGCCATCTTTATCTTGTGTTGCGATATGTAATAAATCGCTTTTCTTGTATGGGTATGCCGATTTAACCGGCGCCGAAAAACCTCTAAAAATAGTGGGCACAGGCTCGCTAGCTACATGATGAAAAGTAAAGGTTTGCTCTGACTCGGTAAGCTCAAGGACAACTTCGTCACTATTGAGCGCCTGCCCTTCTAAAGTTAAGGCTTGTGGGCCTTGAGCCCCTAATAAAGCGACATTCACAGGGATAAGATACGGCTTTTTTTGTGCCGATGTGGCCTCTGGGGTATCGGGGCAATATTGTTTGAATGTGAGCTTAAAGGTTTGCTCTTGTGCGTCATAATCACCGGCCGCTTGTACAACCGGTGTACCCGCTTGGCTATACCAGTACTTAAATTGTGACAGGTCACGGCCACTTGCCTCCTCCATGGCGCGCACAAAGTCTTCGATGGTGGCGGCTTCGCCATCATGGCGCTCGAAATAAATATCGGTCGCTTTACGAAATAGCTCAGGCCCTAATAGCGTGTGGTACATCCGCACTAACTCTGCCCCTTTTTCGTAGATGGTCAGCGTATAAAAGTTAGAGATTTCCATATAGCTCGCCGGTTGTACCGGGTGTGCCATTGGGCCGCTATCTTCTGCAAATTGCATAGTCCGCATCACACTGACGTCTTCTACGCGCTTAACCGTGCGCGACCCCCTATCGGCCGAAAACTCTGCATCTCTAAAAACGGTAAACCCTTCTTTGAGGCTAAGCTGAAACCAATCGCGGCAAGTCACGCGATTACCCGACCAGTTATGAAAGTATTCGTGCGCAACAACCGCCTCTACACGGGCAAAACCGGCATCGGTTGTTGTTTTGGGGTTGGCCAGTACACACGAGGTATTAAAAATATTTAAGCCCTTGTTTTCCATAGCGCCCATATTAAAGTCATCAACGGCCACGATCATAAAAATATCTAAGTCGTATTCGCGGCCATATACCTCTTCGTCCCAACGCATGGAGTGCTTAAGAGATGCCATTGCGTGCTCGCATTTATCGAGATCTTTGGCTTCTACAAAAATCTTAAGTGTAATCTCACGTGCGCTCATGGTGGTGAATGAGTCTTCGACCACCGCTAAGTCACCAGCGACTAACGCAAAAAGATACGCCGGTTTTTTAAAGGGGTCGTGCCATGAGGCTTTGTGTAGGCCGCCATCTAAATCGACCGCCTCAATAAGATTACCGTTCGATAATAAAACAGGATATTGCGCTTTATTTGCAATAATAGTTGTTGTAAATTCACTCAGTACATCTGGGCGATCGCTGTAATAAGTGATTTTACGAAAGCCCTCAGCCTCGCACTGTGTACAGTACATGCTGCGTGACTTATAGAGCCCCTCTAGGGAGGAGTTACGCTCAGGGGCAATTTCGGTGACACACGTTAAGGTGAATGCGGCAGGCAAATGAGTCAGTGTTAAGCCTTTATCACTTAACACATATTCATCAGCCTTTAAGGGCTTACCGTCAATGGCTAAACTTTTGAGTGTCAGTGATTCGCCGTGCAAAAATAGCGTGCCCTTGGTTGGGGCTTCGGGGTTTGCCGCTAGCGTTAAAACCGATGTTACTTCTGTTTTGGTTGGGTCGAGCTTAAAGGTCAGGTCGGTTGTTTTGATGAAAAAGCTTGGTACCGTGTAATCTTTAAGATAGTGCGTTGTTAACATATTGTCGCCATTGAGGGTATCGGTGCTGTGACTCATGATGGTTTCCTTTACTGTTTATTAGCTGCTATTTCCACTGCAACGGCTGTTCTATGGTGTGTATGTGGCTGTCATCAGCACAAGGTTGCTCTTTTGGCGGCACAAAACCGGTGCGCTGCTCTTTAGCAATATGGGCATTTTCATAGACGATAACCGCCTGCATACAGGTGTGTTTTTGCTCTTGGCTTAACGCGACGCCATTAGGCCACTTGCCCAGCGCAATGGCCTCTTGAAAACGCGCATAAATTTGTGGCGTCATATTCGCCAATATTTGATCGGGGTTTAACCCTTCTTGATTCGTCACATTCAAGCCTTTCTTTAATGGTTTTGATATAGCGGGTGTTGATACACATGATGTAAAAACAACGGTCTTGGTATTTATGGCTTTGGCACTTGTCGTCGTGCCATTAGGTTTTTTCGGTTAGCCACTAAGGCAGTGAGCGCGCCACCTAAGGCACCACCTAAGTGAGCCCCGTTGGCCACTTGCACACCAAATAATAATGTAAAAAAGGGTGTAAAGCCGGCCAATAAAAATACGGCCAGCCAAATATACATAGCGCGCGGCAAAATAAAGGCTTTAGTGGGGTTTACACGCTGAGTAATATAATTAAAGGTGAAAACGCCATAAACAACGCCCGACAACCCGCCAAACATGGGGGAGTGATCCCAAAAATACTGTAGCCCATTACCTGCAAGCGCGGCACATAAACACACCAACGCATACCACTTAAAACCCCACAAACGCTCAACCCAGCTGCCCATTTGCAACATGGCCATTGCATTAAAAATAATATGGCCAATGCCAAAGTGCAAGAATATAGGGCTCAAAGCGCGCCAAGATTCTTGCCATTGCCAAGGCGCAACAAAAAGTCGTGTATCTACAATTTTGATCGGAGTAAATGTCATTAGTTGATACAGCGTGAGCCAAGGCATTGCCACAATACAATAGCCAATAGCACCCAGTACAATTAAAGCCACCGTGATAGGCGCCATTTTAATAAAGGTAAAAACACCGCTCAATACGTGCCCACCCTCTTCGGTATCATTGACCGTATCAGATACTACAGCTGATAAAGGGGGCGTGATAGATGATGAGTCTGCCGTATCTTGAGCGCTAGCGCTTAAAAAACGCTTAATCACCTCTACGGCTTGTGCCACCGATGCTTCATTGGCTAACCATAGTACCTGCTCTTGTTGCTCTTCGGTAAAGCGATGAAGAATATTGTGCTCGGTAAGCGCCTTATCTAGAGGGCTTAAGTTAAGCTCGGCAGGGAACCGGGCAAGGCAAACAGCTTTCATTTAAAGACCACACTACACGATAAATATTACTGCGCTTCTTCGCGCTCAACACTGACCCAGCAAAATTTACGATTATCTAATTTTTGCTCACCATCAAACCGGTAAGCCACTAATTTGCCATATTTTACGGCACTGTAATCCAAACAGGCGACATTAGGGCGCAATATTTTGGGAGTACCTTGTAACCAATAATGCCCAATAAATACTGGACGCTCATTATCACCATAATGCACTAAGCGTGCGCGTTCGGCATCACTCAAAGGTGTATCAATCAAATAGTCAGGTAAAGGGTCTGGCTGAAAAACAACATCGGCATAGGTTTGCGGGCTTTGCGACCAAAAACGTGTTCTAAATAAACTGCGATCAATGCCATCACGCCCCTTAATCAACACCCCCGGCGGAAGATGCATTGAGGTGCCGCGTGTTAAACGGCTGAAGACCGCCGCGGCAAAGCTACTGTGGTTTTCGGTAGCGGCGACAAAGGTATCATCAACATGGCCCGCAGCAAACTGTTCTTTCAAACGGTCAATTAATACACTATCCCAGCAAGCATGTACGACCCGAAAGCTCTTCTTTTCGATATACAAAGGCAGTGTTTTAAACCAGTCAAGCATCATTTCCCAGTCTTTGGGGTGCTGCTCAAACTGCTCTAATGTTTCTGCAATCAAGCGGTCATGGTGAGCACTATGAGGCCTAAGATAGCGTAAACTGCCACCATTATTAAGCAGCGTAAAATACGCAATGGCATAAAATTCGTGGTTACCCAAGACACACTCTGCTTGCTGCGCTTGGCACATATCACGCACTATGTGAAGTGCTTCGCGAATGCGCGGACCACGATCAACAATATCTCCGACAAAAATGGTTTTGCGGGTGGGGTGGTAATAACCCTGATCATTATTTTGGTAGCCCATTGCTTGGAGTAATTTGACCAGTGTTTTTGCGCAACCGTGCACATCACCAATAATGTCATAGCGTGCAGAAGTTACATGTGGCTGATTAGAGCTAAGCATTGGCGTAAAATCACCGTATTAAGGGTTATTGACTGGCGTGCACAGGCGTTTTTATCCGCATTATTGTCTGTGTCTATTTTATGAATCCTTTTGGTGCAATTTCAACCCTGATTTGGCCTTTTGCTGCGGTATTGTCATGGCTTTGTCATGTCCCGATTGTAGCATTGTGGCAACCTGCCAATGGGTGTCACCTTATACATTAGCCGATCAAGGCTCTTAGAATACGACTCGTTCGCGCTGCGACAAGGGCCCCGCACCGCGTGCTCAGTAGTTACCCCCTTGGTAGGTCATCAACACAAGGGGATCAGCCAGCATAATAAACAGTATATGCCATAGCATGCTTTTACGACTGCACTTTATGTCTCTTCGTGTTGAAAAGCCGCCCGCGAAGCCCAACCAAGCTTAGAGCGACATACCTCGTAAAAACGATGCCCTGTAGGGTGTACGAGCTTTAGGCGGTTAGGGCTTTTAGCAATTTGCACTTCATCACCGGTCTGCGTCACTATATGCGCCTGACCGTCACAAGTCACATGCGGGTGGACATCGCGCTGCTCACCGACCACCAAGCGAATATCACTATTGCCAGACACCACAATAGGCCGACTACTTAAAGTATGGGGGTTCATGGGAACTACCACCAGCGCATCAAGAGATGGATGCATAATGGGGCCGCCACCGCTCAGCGCATAGGCCGTAGAGCCTGTTGGTGTTGAGATAATCAGCCCGTCGGAGCTTTGCTGGTACACAAAGTTACCATCAATGTGCAACTCAAAATCTATCATGCGGATAAATTGACCTGGGTGCAGTACCACATCGTTCAGCGCGAGCGACTGCCCCACTACTTTACCGTGTCTACGCACAGTGGTTTGTACTAAAAAGCGCTCTTCAGCCTCATACGCACCATCTAAGACCTCGCCCACTTTTACCTCAATATCATCAGGAGAAATATCGGTTAAAAACCCTAAACGGCCGCGATTAATACCCAGTAAAGGTACATCGGTACCTGCCATCAATCGTGCCGTCCCCAATAAACTACCATCACCACCCACCACAATCACCAAGTCGCATAAACTGGGTAACTGCTCACGCCTTACGCGCGTTACGGAGGTATCAGGTACTACCGCCCCAGTTTCGCTATCTAACAATACGTTGATATTGCGGGTATTTAAATAAGCAACCAAACGCTTTAACGAATAAGCCACTGCATCGCTACCCAAGCGCCCAATCAATCCGATACAACTAAACTCACTCATTAATAAACCCATTACGAGGCAACATTTGCCTTGAAGAATGACTCAGAAAATTATTCACATGAACTTTAATCATGGTGAACACCAACATTCATGCACTTTGATTATAGAGAGTATGAATAGGATATACAGGTTTGCAGCTGTTCCATGCCTCAAAACGATAACCCATACGCGAATCCTGTTAAGACTGACTCTATATCGCGATTCAAAAGTACCGTCATTGAGGGCTTTAATCACCTAGCGCCTTGCAGGCCACCACTATGAATCACCAGTACCCGCTGCCCTCGCCAGTGCTGCTGCTGTGCCAAATCAATCACTGCGGCCATCATTTTACCGGTATACACAGGGTCTAGGGCAATCCCTGTAGAGGCTTCTAGGTGCTGTATTGTGTCGCGCAGGGCGCCTTTGGCTGGGCCATAACCACCGCCATGTGCTTGCGTGTGTAACTGCCAGCACATAGGTGAAGGCTTTGAGTACATCGTTTCGCCTAATACAACCTCCTTATTGCCATAATTGGGATGGCGTAATACGCGCCTTAGTCGCTGTGCCATAGCTAGCGTTTGCTGAGTAAAATGCTGCGTCATTTTTGCTGAGCCCTTTAGCGCCAAAATACCATGAACCGCTATGCCCTCACTAGCCGCCATCACACCCGCAAGACTCGCACCAGTACCTGCCGCAAGCACAACGGCATCATAACGCTGGCAGCTTTTATTCAATACTTGCTGCACGCAACGCCAATATTCAGCCATACCTAAGGCGCCTCTTATCCCGCTGCCACCCTCTGGAATGATATAAGTGCCTTGTGTAGGCAGTCCCCATGTCGCTTGTTGCTGTTGCGTATGCTTGAGCTTGTACTGGGCACGACTCACAAACTGTAATCGCATCCCCATCGCTAGAGCATCTTGGAGTGTCGGGCTTAAATACGGCGGTTTCTCGCCGCGAATAATACCCACTGTTTGAATGCCTAGCTCTAGTCCCGCGCGCGCTAATGCATAAATATGATTGGAATACGCACCGCCAAAGGTCACGAGTACTTGAGCATTTAAAGTCAAAGCACGTTGCACATGGAAGTATAATTTATACAATTTATTGCCCCCTAAGTAGGGACACAGTGCATCTTCGCGCTTGATACTTACACTCACACCTGAAGCCTTCAGCTCAGTATGCTCTACAGGCTCAATAGGCGCTAATGAGGCGAATGCGCTAATAGGTTGACGCCACCACTGAGCCGCAAGTAAGCGCCTGCCGCTTGCATTGGCTAAGTCAGCGCTTAAAGGCACAGGTGATAGCGTGTTTACAGGGGAAAGCATCATAGGTTTCTTACATTCATTCAATACGCTTGGTATAACCTCAGTGTGAGTTACGCTTTATTTTGATGCTGTGGGCAACAATCCGATACACCAGGCATAAATTGCATAGGGCTTTCCATACGCTTCACATCTGCACCACAATAGCCGCCTTGGGCATCTTGTATGCGGCATACAGGCGCATGAAAATGAGCGAGCCAATCCAAATAGACCGCTTGGCTCACTTTACAATAAGCGGCCACAAAACCAATAGGGTTATTGATATATAAGGGCACTTCACTCACAGGGATATTAATATGGCCTAGACCCACCTGATAGGTCATAAAGGTGATGCCTTTGTCACTCATTGTTTGCAATAAATCACCATCGGCCATCAACGCGAGCTCGGTATTTTTCAACTTTAATTGGGTCATCTCGTCGTGTAGCTGAGCCTCGCGCTCGGCACGGTAAATAAGCTCAACCTCACGCCAATTCAGCAATTCTTTGTATTCAGACTCTGCGCTTGCGATCTGCTCACTCGCTTCGGTTTCATAATGCTCACGTAAAGCCGTAATAAAATCGGCTTCATGGCCTTGCGTGCTTTTGAGCTTCGACTCGTAGTGCTCACGCATTTGAGCAATTTTTTGCTCGCTTCCCTCTAATGTGCTTTTTAAGCCCTCTAATTGTGTTTTTGCGCTATCAAATTGGCGTACTTTATCGGCTAACTGTGCCTGTAAAGCGCCTAGTTTCTTTGCATATTGGGCTTTTGTTTCTTCGAGTTTAGCCATCGCTTGCGCAATGTCACTGGCGCCTTGCGTTTGGTGTTGCATCAACTGTGTAATTTGCGCTTCCATTGCGCGCGCATTATTGTCATGACTTACTGCGCTAGGGGCTACCTGGCCGGTCGTATTGGGCATATTTTCAGCAGCTTGGCGGCTAAAACCTAATTTATTCACCGCAATCGCATCGCTAATCCAGCCTAGTACTTTACCACTCGCGCTCAAGTCAGGGTTCCATAGCATTTCTTGATATTTAGGGTCGCTGCAATTTTGTGCCGTAGCCGCCTTCAAACCTACGTCATTGACCTTTGCTGTACGCGCGAGATTAACCAAGGGAATAT
Source organism: Marinagarivorans algicola (assembly GCF_001292705.1). GTDB lineage: Bacteria > Pseudomonadota > Gammaproteobacteria > Pseudomonadales > Cellvibrionaceae > Marinagarivorans > Marinagarivorans algicola. The sequence goes on along the minus strand of NZ_LGAK01000021.1, from coordinate 79,238 downwards.
TCCAGCTTGCCTCAACCCAACCTTCACTATCAAAGCTGATAACAAAAAAAACCGCCGCTTTGACTTGCAAATCAGCGCTCAGTTCAAGGTACACCGCTTTAGCCTCTTTATCGATCCATTCTTTTTCAGGTGTAAACCCCTCCAGTAATGCTTCAAACTCAGAGTATAAGAGCTCTTTGACAATACCCTGAGAAGAAAAAAACAAAATGGCGCTACGACTATCTTCACGACTACTAAACATACGCTTCCGCTTACCGTTTGTAATGATTAGTGACTATGGCGCACCCCAAAAAGGTGCGACTCAAACCATGACTATAGAAGAAGCCATCACTGGAATATAGCTTAATAAGGCAACTGGCTAGCCTTCGCGACTAAACGCTGACCTCATTTATCTACCTCTCATTATGTGCCTAACAGTTGACGTTTAGCAGCCCTATACTCTTGCTCAGTAAGAGCACCACTGGCTCTTAAGGCGCTGAGACGCTCTAACTCAAAAGTCACCCCAGACGAGTGATGAGTCGCATCAGCGGGCCTGTCTAAAGGTGCTGGAGGCTCGCCACCCCAAAACGCTCCTATTTTTTGAAGAATGTATTTGATCAGCCGCCATAACTGAGGCAGTAACCAAATCGCCAACACAATAAACACAACTAATAACACTAAAAATAACACCGGATGATTCAGTGCCGTCCACAGCCCGCCAACAACCAAAATATCTTCAAAAAACGAAGCCCCCCAGTTAGTCACAGGTTCGGGCGAGGTATTGATCAGTAAACGCGAGCCTGCTTTAGTGGCATGACTTGTGGTTGCTAAAGCCCCCCCGACTATGGCAGCGGCTAGCTCCATAACCGGTGCAACATCACCGACAGCGCCCGCAGCCAACAGCGCACCTGCCGGTATGCGAACAAATGTATGAATAGAGTCCCACGCGGTATCTACCCCGGGGACTTTGTCAGCAAAAAACTCCACGCAATACATTAACCCCGCCGCCGTGATGACCAATGGATTGTGGAGTATTTCAAGACCTGCAGGCAACTCGATATGACCTGTCGCGCCACCCAGCCCCAATACCAGCAACACCGCATACAAATTAATGCCGCTGGCCCAACTGGCTCCTAGGGTTAAAGCCAGTGTGGCAATGATGCTGTCGTAAGCTTCCATTTATGGCTCCTTGTTCATCTTTTTGTGCATGTTTTTGTGCATGGGTTTTAATGCGTTTTTGGTTTCTGTATTAAGGTGTGCAAGCAAGTAAGGGTTCGCCTGTACGTCTTGCTCTAATTGCCCAAGCCGCTCAGGCGTTCCTACATCGATCCAATAACCAGCGTAATAGTTCGCATAAAGCGCACGACGCGCCATTGCCCAGTCAAAGACCTCGCGCAAAGCGAACTTTTTACGCGCTTGAGGGTATTGGCGAATAAGTTTAGGACTAAGTACACTCACCCCCGAAAAGGTATAGCTCGCGCACTCAGTGTGCTGCTCGGGTTTTGTGGTGAGCAACCCCTCATCGACGATACAAAAATCTCCACTCAAATGGTGACTGGGATTATTAACCATCATACACACCCCCTCGCACGCGGCATTAGCCTGTAAGCGCCGACTGGCCTCCTTCAGCCAAGTACTCAGCGGTACATTACAAAACACATCGCCATTGATCAGTAAAAACGGCGCTTGGCCTAAATCTGGTAGCACAGCGCGCAATGCGCCTGCCGTTTCTAGCGGTTCGGGCTCGACATTAACCCAAATAGGCACAGCATTGTGCCGAGCGTGGATATAGGCCCGAATACGCTCGCTCAAATACGCCGCATTAATAATAATCTGCGTGATCGCGCTAATACGCTCTAGTTTGATCAACCAGTGCTCGAGCAAAGGAATACCCGCAACCGGCAATAAAGGCTTGGGGCAATGTTGAGTTAATGGCAGCATTCGCGTGCCCATGCCCGCAGCTAAAATCATTGCCTTCACGGTTGTATAACCACGCAACGATACCAAGGCTGCAAGGCACACAGCGGCAACAATACGCGATCGAACCAAGCTAAAAATGGCTGCAAAGCCTCATAGCGCCCGCACACGTCACGCACGTAAGCCACCACCAAAGGTAAGTCATGCAAGTACCCCATCTTGCCATCTCTTAGAGACAAGCGCGCAAATATCCCTAACACCTTAAGGTGGCGCTGCAATCCCATCAAGTCTAAGGTCTCTAATAATGCCTCGTCAGCAAGCCTTAAGCGCGCAGGCAGCGCTTGGTTATAGCGCATCGCTTGCTCACTGACAAAACTCGCCGGCCACTGCTGGTAACAATCTTTTAATAATGACACCCAATCATAGGTAATTGGGCCGATCACCGCATCTTGAAAGTCAATAAAGCCTAACTGGGCATCTTGTGCAACGGTGTCCGAGCACTGAATATTACGGCAATGTAAGTCGCGATGAACAATGACTTGAGGCTGCGCTTGTGCGCTGTTAATTAAGTGTTGGTAAAGCACTTGGAGTGATGCTTTTTCACACTCGCTCAACGTGTAACCAAGCAAGCCTTCAACAAACCACGGTTCAAACAAGGCCATTTCTTGCTGCAACCGATGAGCTGAATACTGAGGATAAAAGCCCTTAGGCGTTAATAGTTGTAACGTGCGCAATTGCGCGAGAACTGGCGCATAAATCTCTGCCGGTGTAGTACGACCCCGGCGGTTGGCCAATGCATCAGCTAACGATGTCGCGCCCAAATCTTCAACCAATAAAAAACCTTGTGCCAAGTCATGGGCGAATACTCGAGGCGCATGAACCCCCGATGTACGCCAATGCTCGCTAATGGCGACAAACTCCGTATGTTTTTCAGTCATTGGAGGACCATATACCGCCAGCATCGCAGGATCTGTATCCAAACGAATATACTGCCTAAACCCCGCATCACCTTCAATAGGCTTTGCCTCATTAAATGCAAGCCCCAAGGCCTGTAACTGGCCACGAACCCAAGCCAATAACTCTTCTTGTACTACCATTATTCTATCGCCTAGCAAGATTTATGCGCTTTTACGGTTTCAATCGTGAGTGCGCACCATTACAATCTGCGCCCAAACAATCAAAAGACGCGCATAAAAGACCCCGCAGTATGCCTAACCCCAATGCTGACGACAACGTCAGACCTCAGCAAAAAACGCTAAGTGCCTTCATTGAGCTCCAATCGCTTATGATTAGGACGCCCTTAATGTGCACGCTTTTTATCACCACCGGCGCCCTTGCTGAACACGCGCCCCAACAACATACAGCATCAGCAACGACTTATAAAACGACCACTCGCACAGCCGCTCAAACCGATTGGCAAGCCCGAGACCAATTAACGCCTGAACAAATCAGTCGCCTCAAACCGGCTTGTTACGGTATTTATGTTGACCCTTTTGCCGACAAGCCCACCCCTGACCCAGCGAATACTTTAATTGAAGTTGATGCTGGCGCAGCCAACATGAATACCACGCACATCGAATTAAGCCAAGGTGTTCATGTACGCCAAGGCGCGCGTATTATTGAAGCTAACGCGATGAGCTTTGACAAAGAAACCGAACAAGCGAGCTTGCGCGGTCACGTCATGATTCGTCAAACTGGCAGTCTCATTTTAGGTCATACCGCCAGCGTGAATATGATTGCTAATGAGGCCGAATTTACCGATGGTAGTTTTGTGATACATGCACAGCACCTACGTGGTACCGCTGGACGCTTAGCACACGCGTCCAGCGGTAAGCTCGTGTTAGAGAACGGTACCTTCACCAGCTGTGAACCCAACGATAAGTCATGGTTATTATCGGGCAAAAAGTTAACCTTAGACCCTGACGCTCAACAAGGTTATGGCCGAGATGTTGTGATTCGTATCGCTGGTATTCCCGTTTTGTACACACCATATATTCGCTTTCCGTTAGGCAGTGAACGCCAAACGGGCTTGCTAACCCCGAGCATTGGTACGGTCGATGGTGGATTAGATTTTGCCCAGCCGTGGTACTGGAACATTGCTCCCAATCAAGATGCTACCATTACGCCGCGCTATGTTAACCGGCGCGGCGCCATGCTCGAGGCCGAATATCGCTATCTTGCGTATACGCACTCCAATCAAGTGCAGTTCTCCGCACTACCTAACGACAGAGGGGGCGATAACGCTAACGAAAATGCCCTCATTGCAACCGGCAAAGCGACGGAACAAGAATTGCGCCCACACAAAGGAGACTCCCGCTGGTTAATGCAATTTGACCATGAGGGAGGACGACATCAACCTTGGTACAGTGCCATCAATTATGGGCGCGTTAGCGATACCGACTTTTTACGTGACTTACCTGCGGCTAGCTTTAATGTAGCCAACGAAACCTACATGACACAAAATGCCCGTGTAGGCTACGATTTTGCGAATTGGCATGTGTCGGCCAATTTTTATAATGCGCAAAATTTATTAACCGATATCGATGACTCTTATCGCCGGTTACCGCAACTTCAGGCCGAGGGCAATTACCGTTTAGGGGATTTTGGCGCCAGCTTGTACCATGAGTTTGTGGCATTTGATCATCGTCAAGAGCAAAAACTTAATGGTCAAGCCATTATCACCGGTGAACGCACGCGCTTAGACTATCAGCTACACTATCAGCGCGATACTAGCTGGGGGTTTATTAAGCCCAGTATTGGCGCCCAAGGCATGAGCTACAACCTCGATAAGGACGAGCTCAAGGCCACCGCCAACAGCACGCCCACATTATCAACCCACTATGCAAGCTTTGATAGCGGCTTGATTTTTGAGCATGCCAGTGGGCGTCAAAGCCTAGAGCCTCGGCTGTTCTACTTCTTTAGGCAATACACCGATCACAGCAGTTTACTGAATGTCACTTACGATAATCAAAGTGTCAACTTTGATACCTCACCACTAACATTTAGTTACAATCAGCTTTTTAGGCCGCATCGCTTTACCGGTGGGGATCGACTCGATGACGCCAATCAAATGACTTTAGGTCTTACCCACCGCTATTTACGCGAAAATGGTCAGCCACTATGGGATATTAGCGTCGGTCAGTTGTTTTATTTTGATGATCGTAAAGTCGGCTTAAACGCGACGGCAGACACCGCTGAAGAGTCCGATCTTGCAGGTCAATTTTCGGTCAACCTCACCGAAAACCTACGCACTTTAGGCAGCGCGCAGTTTAACCCTAAAACCAACAAGTTAATGCGTGCTAACATTGGCACACATTTTACCCATGGCGACTGGCTGCTCAATATTGATTACCGATACGCACGTGAGCAAACCTTAAACGGTGGCAGCTTAAGCCAAAAAATTGATCAGCTGGATGTCTCCTTTTATTTGCCCACCAGCAATCAGTGGCGTTTAATTGGCCGATCGTTTTACGATTTGGATGAAAAGCGGGAACTTGAAACCTTTGTTGGCTTCGAATATGACGCTTGCTGCTACCGTATTCGCACTGTCGCAAGACGCTGGCTTGATGCCAAGTTGGCCAGCGGCACAGAAGATACACGACGCCCTTATGACCAAGGCTTGTTTTTTGAAATCGAGCTGATGGGCCTTGGTAGCTCGGGCAAGCGCATTGAAAGCCTTCTAAAAGACAGTATTTTTGGCTATCAAGATAAACAATAAACACCGCTTAAGCATTCACTTAGACAACATAATATTAATAAATTTGTGCCCTGGCACATCATTGGACCTTATATGAAAAATCCGCTTAGCTACCTTGCGGCCTCTCTAGCCTTTAGTGCCTCCGTTACGTTTAGCAGCCTAGTGCCTAGTGCGGCTGCCGAGCCGCAATTACTCGATAGTATTGCTGCGATTGTAGATAATCAAATTATCTTACAATCCACCCTCAACGAGCGTATCACCGCTATCGCCGCCAATGCCGCACGCTCTAAAATGGCGCTACCCGAAGCCAGCGTGCTTCAAGAGCAAGTGCTTGAACACTTGATTGTCGAGCAACTTCAAGTGCAAAAAGCCCGCCGCTATGGTGTCAACATTGAAGATGCCCAAATCAATGCCACCATCAAAGAAATGCAGCAAAAAAACAACCTCACCGACGCACAATTTACCGCACAGCTTGCACTGGAAGGGCTCACACTTAGCCTGCTTAAAGAGCGTATAGAACGCGATATGTTAATCCAGAACATTCAGCGCGGCTTAGTCTCTCAACGTATTACCGTGTCGAACCTAGAAATTGACAACTTTTTGAAGTCGGCTGAGGCACAATTTTGGCTCTCTCCAGAGTACCATTTGGGTCATATTTTAGTCGCCCTTCCTCAATCGGCCACAGAGGCTGAGATCGAGTCCGCCAAGGCACAGGCACAATCACTGTACGAGCAAGCCACAAAGGGCGCGGTCTTTGCCGAACTCGCCATTGCCTATTCAAAAGGCCCTAACGCACTAAAAGGCGGTGACCTTGGCTTTCGCAAGACCAGCGACCTACCGAGCTTATTTGCTGAAATAGCGCCTACGCTGAGTATCGGCGGTGTTTCTAAGCCTTCGCGCAGCGCGGCCGGCTTTCACCTGATTAAACTTTACGAAAAACGCGGTGAAGACACTCAAGTTGTTAAGCAATTTAAAGCGCGTCATATCTTAGTGAAGCCCTCAGCCATTTTAACCGACGAAGAAGCCGAGCAAAAACTCATCACCATTCGCCAGCAAATCATTGATGGCGCAGACTTTGCGGCACTCGCCAAAGAGCACTCTGAAGATATTGGCTCTATGCTCGCTGGCGGCGACCTTGGCTGGTCAAACCCTGGGCAATTTGTACCCGAATTTGAAGCCGCCATGACACAAACGCCCACCGGTGAGATTTCGGCACCTTTTCGTAGCCAATTTGGCTGGCATATATTGCAAGTACAAGAGCAACGCGATGAAGACATGACGCAAGCGGTGATTCGCAATAAAGCGCGTAATATTTTAACGAACCGCCGCTTTGAAGATGAGCTACAAGTTTGGCTGCGTGAGTTGCGTGACGAAGCTTTTGTTGAAATTAAAACCGCGAGCTAATGAATGCATCACTCTAGCACCACATCGGCCCATCACCTGCCCATTATTGCCGTCACCCCAGGCGAGCCGGCAGGGGTTGGGCCTGAACTTATTTGTCGCTATGCCGCCAGTGCGTCAACTCAGTCATTGCCAATTGTTGCCGTCGCCAGTAAAGCGTTACTCGCCCAAACAGCCAAACGCTTGAACTTGGATATTGCGCTGATTGATTATTGTATTGGTCAAGATATTCAAAGCATGCCGCCAGCTCAGGATCACCCCAAAGGCAACCCGTACCGAGTGCTTTATGTACTTGATGTGCCCTTGGGTACTACCGTAATACCGGGCCAGCTCGATGCGGCCAATGCCTCTTACGTGCTCAAAACACTCGAGATCGCAACCGACCTATGTCTTGAGGGCACCTTTGCAGGCCTTGTTACAGGGCCCATACAAAAAAGCATTATTAATGATGCCGGCGTCGCCTTTAGTGGCCATACCGAGTTTTTATGCGAGCGCAGCGGCCGTGAAAATGTTGTGATGATGCTAGCGACTAAAGGCTTGCGCGTGGCACTGATGACAACACACCTGCCGCTCAAAGATGTGCCTAGCGCTATTACCCCAGTACTCATCAGTCGCGTTGTGCGTATTTTAAATCACGATCTCATCACGCAATGGGGCATTGCTCACCCACAGATTTATGTGTGCGGGCTTAACCCTCATGCCGGTGAAGGCGGTCATATGGGGCGCGAAGAAATCGAGACGATTATTCCAGCGCTCGATGCTTTACGCCAAGAGGGTATCACCCTAACCGGCCCACTGCCTGCCGATACGCTTTTTACGCCTAAGCACCTAGCCAACGCCGATGCGGTTTTGGCGATGTATCATGACCAAGGCCTACCCGTCTTAAAATATAAAGGGTTTGGTCAAGCCGTCAATGTAACGCTGGGCCTCCCCTTTGTTCGCACCTCGGTAGATCATGGTACGGCTTTAGATCTTGCTGGCAAAGGTCTTGCTGATATGGGCAGCTTAAACACCGCTATGCACTACGCCACCGAAATGATACAAAACCGTCGCAACGCCGATTAAGCAAAGCGACTTTTTTCTATGCATGTTACTTTCCTATTTTTAGCTCTCTTTAATACTAAGGCCAAATGATCATGAGTTATAACGAAAAAAATCACCGCGCACGCAAGCGCTTTGGCCAAAATTTTCTGCATGATCAACGCGTTATTAGCCATATTGTGCGCTCTATTCGACCCAGCGCGACCGATAACATGGTCGAAATTGGTCCCGGTAAAGGCGCCATTACCAGCCTCATCTTAGATGTGTGCCCAAATCTTAATGTCGTGGAGCTCGATCGCGACCTTATCCCTATTTTACGTGAAAAATTTGGCCACCTTGAGCACTTTCATATCAATGAAGCTGATGCTTTAAAGTTTGACTTTGCGCAACTCGGGAGCGCTGAGCGACCACTGCGTATCGTCGGTAATTTGCCTTACAACATATCAACACCCCTGATATTCCACTTACTTAGCTATAGTGACAGGGTGCAAGATATGCACTTTATGCTGCAAAAAGAAGTGGTTGTGCGAATGGCCGCTAAAGAAAACGAAAACAACTACGGTCGCCTCAGTATCATGACGCAGTATTTGTGTGAAGTAGAACATCTTTTTGATGTAGGCCCAGAATGCTTTGACCCGCAACCTAAAGTGGACTCAGCCATTGTTAGATTAACACCTTATAAAACGCCGCCACATCCTGCTGACGATCATAAAACACTGGATTTAGTCGTGCGCACAGCCTTTAGTCAACGCCGTAAAACTTTGCGCAATACGCTCAAAACCTTACTCAGCAGTGAAGAGCTCGAGGCATTAAGTATCGACCCCTCTAAGCGCCCCGAAAACTTAGCACTTAGCACGTATGTTGCAATCGCTAACTACTTGTTTAATCAATCACCCCAGAGTCTCGCCGCGGGTGATAACAATGAGTGATCCTACCAGCGCAAAAGATGAGACTACCGCTTTAAGCCAAGCGGTCACAGTCAGCGTGCAAACCCGTTTTTTAGCCGAACAATCACAACCGCGCGCCAATCGCTTTGTGTATAGCTATGAAATAACCATCAGCAATAATAGTCTTGTCCCGGTGCAACTGCTCCACCGCCATTGGTTAATCACTGAAGAGGCTGACGCCCCTCACCCACCCACCACTCAAAAAGTAGACGGCCCAGGGGTGATTGGCCAACAACCGGTTATCCAACCCCAACAACACTATCGCTACGCCAGTGGCGCTGTCATCACTACCCCAATTGGCACAATGACAGGACACTACGACATGCAAACCCTCGAAGGACTGAGCTTTAAGGTGAGTATCCCAACGTTTGCGTTAATTCAAGCACATAAACTTCATTGAGTAGGCCGCATTATGACAGACTGGGCCATTGGTGATATTCAAGGCTGCGCTGACGCGTTTTTTAGGCTGTTAAAAAAAACAGCGTTTGACCCCAACCACGACACCCTTTGGGTAGCCGGTGATATGGTTAACCGAGGACACGACAACCTCAGCGTGTTGCGATACATTAAAGCACTCGGCCAACAAGCCCGTATTGTGTTAGGTAATCATGATCTACACCTGATTGCTGCGAGTGTCGGCGCACGTAAACTCACCCCTAAAGATACACTGCACGATGTGATTACAGCACCCGATTGCGACGAACTAGTCACATGGTTAAGGCAACAGCCTCTGATCCAGTGTGATGCGCAGTTTATGATGAGTCACGCTGGTATTCCGCATATTTGGACTGAAGCGCAAGCACTGTCGCTTGCCCAGTCAGTATCACAATCGTTACAATCAGACGAAACCTACCGCCACTTTTTATTTGATATGTACGGTAATGCACCCGATCAATGGCATGATACGCTGACAGGCACAGCGCGCCTCAGAGTCATCACAAATTACCTCACTCGCATGCGCTTTATTAACGCTAATGGCAATCTAGACTTTACCGCAAAAGAAGACCCCAATAATGGACCTGCTGGCTATACACCTTGGTTTGAGCAGCCCACACAAACAAAACGCCAACTCATTTTTGGTCACTGGGCCGGCTTAGAGGGGCGCTGCCCGACGCCCAATATGCACGCCTTAGATACCGGCTGTGTTTGGGGTGGCCAGTTGACCATGCTGAATCTCGACACCCTTGAGCGTACCTGTGTTGACGCCTCGCGATAGTGAAGACCTAAAAAGCTAGGTGATTTTGACAGGTCGCATTCACCGTCGACCTCATAGGGCAATCTAAGCGCCACTTAGCGGTTTTTTCTTCCAATCATGCACTCTTTTACGTCAAAGCGCTGGCTTTTTTTATGAGAAACGCTAAAGTTGAGTTCGTTGAGACTTCAGACGAGAGTTACCGCTATGCATCACCCTATTTTTTTTATTGACCGCCGCAAAGGCACTGACCGCCGAGAAGACGCCGACCCCTGTGGCAATATGGATATTGACTTATTTCATCGCAAACGTCGCAAAAGTAAAGACAGGCGCGATAATAATCGTTCATTAAGCGATGATTATTATGCTTATATGCAAAAAGCCCTTTCGGGTAACGACAAAAAGAAACCCGATACCACTAAGCATTTTGAATAACACGCGCTGCCAATAGCAAGTGCTTGGAGTGATCCGCATCAAACCAAACCCTCTACACGATGTAGAGTCTCTTTTTTACCTTTCAACGATAAAAAGCAACACTGGAGCCCCCCAAAAAAATAACGCCATGATTTTATCGGCTCGCGACAGCCCTCCTCTCTGTTGCCGCGAGCCACCCTAAAGCTTACACGGCGTGTGACAATCGCTATTCATTCCACTCTTTTACGCCCAACGAACGTTCAGCGCACAATATTCATCATTAGTCACTGAAGCTTATAGACAATGTAATTATTCAGCCGAACCCAAAAAACCTCTTAACAAGGTGTTAATGGGTTATTTACTGAGCATTTAAGCGCCGGGAGCGCTTAAATAGTGACCATAGATGGCTTGAGCGATCCAGGCAATGATTCATCAGTGCCCAATTCAGCACCTTTAAAAGCTACTAAAGCATACGTTTTTACTCGGCGCGCTGTAGTGATTTCAAAAAATAGGGTAAAAGCAGTAAACTAAAGATAGCGAGTACGGCTCACCACAGCAGAATTTACAAACCACTGAATTACACCTAGAATATCTTGCTTCACAGGCAGCCTTGGCTGCCTTTTTGTTTTTTGGTCGCATTATTAAAAAGCCCATATACAGCCGATTAAATGATATGACATCAAGCACGGGTACCTCACATGAGCTTAATGAACACTTACGGCGAGCGCGCAATAACACTAACCAAAGGTGATGGCGCCTATGTATGGGATGATCAGGGCAGGCGCTACCTCGACGGCTTATCGGGCATTGCCGTTTGCGGATTGGGGCATTGCCACCATGCCGTTTCCCAAGCCATTAACGAGCAAGCCAATGCATTGGTTCATGTATCTAATCTTTACCTAGTCAAGCCGCAAGTGGAATTGGCCCAGCGCTTAGTTGATGTAGCAGGTATGGACTGCGTATTCTTTTCAAACTCCGGCGCCGAAGCTAACGAAGCCGCGATCAAAATCGCGCGTAAGTATGGCAACGACAAAGGTATTAGCGCACCGCATATTATTACTGCACATAGCAGTTTTCACGGTCGCACAATGGCCACACTAACAGCTACCGGCAACGACAAGATTAAAGCCGGCTTCACTCCGCTAATAGACGGCTTTAGCCATGTTCCCTTTGATGATATCGCCGCGATCAAAGCCGCAGCAACAGCCAATACCGTTGCCGTCATGATGGAACCTATTCAAGGTGAGGGCGGTGTTCACGTCCCCCATGATAACTATTTAACATCACTCAGAGCCCTCTGTGATGAAAATAACTGGCTGCTTATTTTAGATGAAATTCAAACAGGCAATGGGCGAACAGGTAGTTATTTTGCTTATCAGCAGCGCGGTATCTTACCCGATGTAGTAACCACAGCAAAAGGCTTAGCCAACGGTATGCCCTTAGGGGCTTGCTTGGCTCGTGGCATAGCCGCCACCGTTTTACAGCCGGGCCATCACGGATCAACGTTTGGCGGTAATCCAGTAGCTTGTGCTGCTGCATGCGCCACTGTGAATACTATTCTCACCGAAGACCTTTGTCACAAAGCGGGTGAGTTAGGCCGCTATTTTATTGCACGTTTTCGCGATGCGCTTAGCAATAACCCTCATGTGGTTGATATTCGCGGCCAAGGCTTAATGCTGGGTATTGAGCTCGATACTCCTTGCGCCGATATCGTCACCAAAGCCATGCAACAACAACTACTACTCAACGTTACTGCGGGCAATACGATTCGCTTGCTTCCCCCACTGATTCTGAATAAGGCGCAAGCAGACGACATCATCACTCTCGTCGTCCAACTTATTCATGACTTTTATGCCTAGGATATCAACATGAGCATTCGCCACTTTTTATCGCTGACCGATCTATCTCCTCAAGAGCTAGAACACGTTATTCATACCGCCATCATGCTCAAAAAAGCGCACCACGAAGGCCAAATTAATAAACAGCTCGAGCAAAAAGTACTCGGCATGGTTTTTGAAAAGTCATCAACGCGCACACGTGTATCGTTTGAAGCTGGTATGACGCAGCTCGGGGGCGCCGCCTTGTTTTTGTCTTCGCGCGATACTCAGCTCGGCCGAGGCGAGCCCATAGAAGACTCAGCGCGTGTTTTATCGCGTATGGTCGATATTATTATGATACGCACCTTTGGTCACGACATTGTTGAGCGCTTTGCTCAACACTCACAAGTACCAGTCATTAACGCATTGACCGACACTTACCATCCCTGCCAATTACTGGCTGACATCCAAGCGTATGTTGAGCATCGCGGCTCACCTAAAGGTAAAAAAGTCGCGTGGATTGGTGATGGCAATAACATGTGTCACTCCTATATCAATGCCGCGGCGCTGTGTGATTTTCAGCTTTCAATCGCCTGTCCTAAAGGCTTTGAGCCTGATGCGCAATTGGTTGAGCAACACCAAGGACGCATCAGTATTACGCACAACCCAATCGAGGCCGTCAAAGGCGCTGACTGGGTCGCCACTGACGTGTGGGCTAGCATGGGTCAAGAAGAAGAACAAAAAGCCCGCGAACAACAGTTTGCCGACTTTCAAGTCAATCACGCACTCATGGCGCACGCCAATCACAATGCCGTATTTATGCATTGCCTGCCAGCCCATCGCGGCGAAGAAGTGAGTGCTGAACTACTAGAAGATAAAAATATTTCCATTGTATGGGATGAAGCCGAAAATAGACTCCACGCACAAAAAGCATTGATGTTATTTTTACTGGGCAAGCTATAAACATCGGCACATTGACTATTTATATGGAAAGCGCGTACAGCAGCGCTCGCTCCTATCTTAACGGCCAAAGAGCAAGCCCGTTTTTTGATCGTTCACAAAAGAGAGTTAACTATGGGCGCAACACTTACACTGAACAATGTCACCTGTCACTACCCTACTCGCACTCTGACATCGCACACCGACAGTACAGCCGCCCATGCCGTAGTTAATGCACTCTCGCTATCACTCGCCGATGGTGAAATAGGCTCGCTATTAGGCGCAAGCGGCTGCGGTAAAACGACGGTGTTGCGTAGTATTGCAGGCTTTCATGCCATTAGTGAGGGTGATATTACACTCGGTACGCACATGCTCTCTAGCGCACATGTGCACCTAGCACCTGAAAAACGCAGCGTCGGCATGGTGTTTCAGGACTATGCCCTATTCCCTCATTTAACCGTCGCCCAAAATATTCTTTTTGGTCTTAAAGGGCATGCACATAGCACACCGGCTGACACCTGCCTTGAGTTACTGCGCCTAGTAAAGCTTACCGGTTTAGAACACCGCTACCCCAATGAGCTCTCGGGTGGGCAGCAACAACGCGTGGCCCTTGCTCGCGCACTGGCGCCGAGCCCCAAGCTACTGCTACTCGATGAACCGCTATCTAACTTAGATACCGAGTTAAGGCGCGGCCTAGCACTCGAGCTCAGAGACATTTTAAAAACTCGAAAAACCAGTGCACTGATGGTGACACACGACCAACAAGAGGCCTTCGCTTTTGCTGATAAGTTAGGCATAGTCAATCAAGGACGTATCGAACAGTGGGATACGCCCTATAATATTTATCACAAGCCTGCAACACGCTATGTGGCAAAGTTTGTTGGCCAAGGTGTTTTATTACCTGGTTTTGCAAGGTCAGGGGATAGTATCGAATGCGAATTAGGCCTACTCAAAAACCATCAACCCCACCACTGGGCAGAAAATACCGCGCTCGACGTGCTACTCAGGCCCGACGATATTATCGAAGATGGTCATAGCCCCTACCGAGCAATCATCAGTCATAAACTGTTTGCAGGTACCTCGACAATTTATAGCTTAAAGCTGCCAACAGGTGCTGAGCTATCAACGGCACTGCCGAGTCACGACGACTTTGAGGTAGGGCGCGAAATAGGAATACGGGTGGCTGCTGATCATTTGATTGCTTTCCCCTCGCAAATAGACATAATCACTTAGTCAAGGAAGCTAAGTGCTTTTGCTGGTCGCGCGCGGCATGAAGCGCCACTATAAAACCAAGCGAATACCTAAACTATCACGCACTGCTTTTTCACTGTTTACTAAGTCGAGCAGCTGCTCTTCGCTCAACGGTTTAGAATAATAAAAGCCTTGAACCTGCATACAGCCGCGCGCCAACAACCAATGCGCTTGATCCAACTGCTCCACCCCTTCAGCGAGCACTTCCAATTTCAAATTATGCGCCAAATCAATAATCGATTTGGCAATCGCTGCATCCTCGCCATCTTCATTAATATCATTGACAAAACTGCGATCAATTTTTAGCTTGTTGATCGGAAATCGCCTTAAATAAGCCAACGATGAATAGCCCGTACCAAAATCATCAATCGCCAACGATAAGCCCAACTGATTCAAGCAATTCAACATATTAATAGCCTCTTCTGCATTTTCCATGGCTGAACTTTCAGTAATTTCTAACTCCAGATATTGCGGTGCGAGATGAGTATGCGTGAGTGCTTTGACGACAGTTTGCTCAAAGCGCTCCATGCGAAATTGTTTTGCCGATAAATTAACTGCTATTTTACCAAAATTAAGCCCTGCCATTAGCCAAGCTTGAAAGCGCTCACAAGCATGATTCAGTACCCACTCGCCCAATGCCCCAATCAGACCTGTATCTTCAGCCAAAGGGATAAAGTCCATCGGTGATATCATGCCACGCTCTTTATGCTGCCAGCGCACCAATGCCTCAAGACCAATAATTCTTCCTGTGCGGATATCAATTTGAGGCTGGTAATGCAGATGCATTTCTTGCTGAATAATAGCGCGCCTCAGTTCGTTCTCCAGTAGCAATGAATCGACCAAACTCGACTGCATATCATTTAAAAAGAATTCATAGCGATTTTTACCGGCGCACTTTGCTCTGTACATGGCAATATCAGCATGCTTTAACAGGGCATCAATTGAGTCACCATCTCGCGGGTAAAAGCATATGCCAATGCTCGCGGTAGAGGTTATTTCATGGCCTCGCAACGAGACAGGCAGTGCTAATTTTTGCAGTATTCTGGTGGCTATTTGTTCAACATTGGCAACACTGTGTACTCGCTCAAGTACCACCACAAACTCATCGCCACCTAGGCGCGCCACAGAATCGGTATCTCTTAATTCTTCGCTGAGAATATTAGCCACCATCTTCAGCAGTACATCACCAGCATCGTGCCCTAAACTATCATTGATATTTTTGAAACGATCAATATCCACCAGCAATAAAGCAAAATTATCGTCCTCGTGCTGAGCACGCGTAAGAACCTTGGAAATTTGATCATAAAAAAGTGCGCGGTTTGCGAGCCCTGTCAGCGGGTCATGGTAAATCATATAATCTAAACGCGATTGATGATCTAACAGTGCATGCTTAGCCTGATAATGCGCGGTAACATCTACCCCTACCACGATGTGCCATGGCTGCTCACCAGTTAAAAAGCGCCTGAGTTTAACCACATGGTAAGTGTGCATGACTTTATCTTTATGCTTAATGCAGATATCCACGCCTTGTGCCTGCTCGTAATCATCACTCACGACTAAGTCATCAATACGCTCACTTAAACCAACAGGAAAAAGAGCATCAAAGTTTTTTTGATGCTTATAGGCTGCATTGACTCCTTCAAAATACGCAAAGCGACTATTCGCATATTCCAACGTATGACGTTGATTAAGAACACACACAAATATCGGTAAGTCAGTTAATAGGCCGGTCAATAATGTGGATAAATCATCATTGCGCTTAAGCCCATGACCGACAAGCTCATCATGTAAAATGCGCCCTGATGCAGACTCAGGGATACTTAAGCGATCGGCGTCAAGCGTTAAGTGCGAAGCATCCGGGCCTCTTAGCGGCGCATCGACTGAAGTCACTTTGGTGTCTTGTTCCTCACGCGCACCACCAGCAATAGCTTGTACGCCTTTGACGATAGGAGAAACTTTGCCTAACGTAAAAGGCCCGCGCGACTCACCAGGACGATGGGCATTCTTATGATGGGTATCCGCACCTGTCTTGTGCGTTTTTTTAGGCGGTTTAGTCATGAAAGACCCAAATCATTTTTAAATGGCGATAATCAACCTCCTAATCATAGGTCACCATACAAGCACTGATTCAAAGATCAGACAAGCGGTGACACCGAGATCATGAAGCTCTATACGCCAATCACACGGTGTTTATGTTTCTGGCTAGCGCGGACGCAACTATTCAGCCGAGCTGAAAAAAATCATCTGATAAGGGTGCTGATGGATTGTTTTCTGGGTATTTAAGCACTCAGCTCCTTTTGATGCTATTTGAGGACAAGGTCGTAGATACCGCACAGGTGTATAGCCATCGCCAACGAATCACCATGATGAACGCGCGCAAATACAGACAAAAAGTTGCCAAATACACATGAATACCGTAAAAGACTCGCCCATCATCATAGAACAGCGATCACGCCGCTATAAAGGAGCATCCATGGACAACCTTCCGCCACTGAGCACCGCTTACCAACAACGATTTGGAGGCGTTGCGCGCCTGTATGGCCAAGAAGCTCTCACCCAATTAGCCAACGCACATATGACCATCGTTGGGTTAGGCGGCGTCGGATCTTGGGTGGCAGAAGCTTTAGCGCGCAGTGCCGTTGGCACATTAACATTGATTGAGCTTGATGATATTTGCATCACCAATAGCAATCGTCAGCTGCATGCATTAGCGTCTACGCTCGGCCAACAAAAAAATGCCGTATTGTGCGCACGCCTAAAAGACATCAATCCCGAAATCACCGTGCACTCGCATGAAGATTTTTTAACACCTAAGAACCTTAACCAACTCATCACCTGTGAGCATCATATTATTATTGATGCTATCGATTCGGCCAATGTTAAGGCAGCCTTAGCGGCACATTGTATCTATCGTAAGCAACGACTGATTATGACTGGCTCGTCTGGTGGCAAAATAGATCCCGCGCAAATTGCGGTAAATGATTTAGGTCGCACCATCTCCGACCCCTTATTGGCTAAAGTGCGCAACATGTTACATCGACACTACAATTTTGAGCGCAATACAAAAAGGAAATTTCGGGTCGATGCGGTGTATTCACGTGAACAGATGCGCTACCCACAACAAGATGGTAGCGTATGCCAGAATAAAAAGGGCATGAGTGAAGGGGTAAAACTCGATTGTGCCGGCGGGTTTGGCTCTGCCACCATGTTAACAGGCAGCTTTGGTTTTATGGCCGCTAGTCAAGCGATTACACGCTATTTACAAGACTGCCATGCCGCTAAGCACTCTCCAAGTGGCCAATAAAAGCGCCCTACACACCTACAGTGTTGCTTGTGGCACCGCCTGACCGGATAAAAGCCCAATAAAGTGCGTGCGTATCATAGGGTTCAGCTCCAGCGCTAAAAAACCTAAAGTTCTACCCAGCTGAACCGGTAATGGCGCACCCGTAAATAGCCGATGAAAACTATGACTCAGCCCAACGGTATAATACTGGTCTGCGGCCTGCTCGCGCTCATACTGACCCAGCACATCTAGACTACCCAAATATTGGCCTTGCTCGGCAGACGCTTTTAACACCGCCGTCAACCTTAATGCATCACGTACTGATAAGTTAAAACCTTGGCCTGCCACTGGGTGTAAAAAGTGCGCCGCATTGCCCATCAGTACAACATGTTGGCGCACCTGCTCGTCGGCTAATACTCGACGTAACGGATAAAAAGCCGGATCACTCATGGCACTGAAATGGCCTAACCTAAATCCAAATTGCCGCTGTAATTGCACCAATCTATCAGCCGGGCTCATAGTTTGATAATGGTGCCAGTGTGCGCTCGGGCACGTCCATACCAACGTGCTTTCAACGGCATTAGCATGACCGCCAAGAGGCAGTAAAGCCATTGGGCCTCGTGCGGTAAAGCGCTCGTAGGCCGTTAATTCATGCGCTTGAGTATGGCGCACATTAGCGACTATGGCGTGCTGCTGGTAATCATCAACCCGAGCCGTAATACCCAGTTGCCCCCTCAGTTGTGAATCAGCGCCATCGGCAATAATTACTAAATCGGCACAATAAGTCGAGTGATCACTCAGCGTCAATAACGCACCGCTTGCACAGATATTGACGGCCGTCACTTCACACTCATGTGTTTTGAGCCTGTTCGCCTGCCTTAAAGCACGCATCAACACCGGCCCTAAGCCAGCATTTTGCACCACATACCCTAAAGGCTCACCCGCATTATCACAACGATCAAATAACCCTTGCCCTGCATGCCCTTTATCTGAAATATGAATATTATGTATAGGCGTAGCGTGTGGGAGCAATTGCGACCATAGCCCCAGCTGTTTAAAACACCGCTGTGTCGTAGGTGCAATAGCGGTAGAGCGACCGTCAAAACTAGGCCTCGCTGATGGGGCTTGCTCATCGTTTTGAGTGCTCCCTCCCGCTAAACGATCAAATAATTGAATCGTGGCATGCGGTAAATAACGCGACAGTAGCAATGCCGTGACAGCACCTACCATGCCGCCTCCAACAATAGCAATCTTTTGACCTTGAGAAATAGCAGATATTGGCATAACGACACCTTGCAATAGAGATCATTATCATACGACACTCAACATTGAATTTCCGCTTTGAGTAATGTTATTTTATCACTTTGACGTTGCAGCAACTCGCCAGTACTGATGACACCACATGCGCCCCAAGATCCGGTGGATAAATACCCATGCACAATGAATATTCGGTACCCGCCGCGATAAAGCCTATTTCTATTTTATGGCTACACAATCATCTTTTATGATCAAAAAAACATCATACACGGTTATTCGATAACCACCCGAGCTCATAGGTAATACTCAGTCCTCAGAAAAGGTCGCACAATGCAACATTTTTTATGCAAAGACGACCTTTTAGGGACATACTTGCACCATAGGTGCCGGTGTTCAGCCGCTCGCAACCATTCAACGCAATCTCACTCTACCGTTAACCTTGCAGATTGACCTTAAGGATACTCAATGACCAACAATTTACGCGGATTCGAACTACTCGCGGATGTACGCAATAATAAAGGCACAGCTTTTTCACATGAAGAGCGCGAAACTTTAGGTTTGCGCGGCCTATTACCACCGGCAGTACTCGATCTCGACGATCATAAGGTCAGAGCTCTGGCTAATATCCGACGTAAAGATAGTGATATTGAACGCTATGTATTTATGCATTCGCTCTTGTGCCGCAACGAAACGCTTTTTTATCGACTCGTCATTGATCATATTGAAGAGATCATGCCCATCATCTATACACCGACGGTAGGGCAAGCCTGTCGCGAATTCGCTCATATTTTTAGGCAACCTCGCGGTTTTTATATTACCCCCAACGATAAAGGTGATATACGCACGATATTGAATAATTGGCCAGAAAAAGATATTCGCATCATCGTTATCACCGACGGCGAGCGCATTTTGGGATTGGGGGATTTGGGCACTAACGGCATGGGTATTCCTATTGGAAAACTAGCGCTTTATACCGCCTGTGCCGGTATTTCACCGGCACAATGCTTACCCGTGATGCTCGATGTTGGCACCAATAACCAAACCTTACGCGAAGACCCTCTTTATTTAGGAACACCCATCCCGCGTATTCGAGGTGAAGACTACACCCAGCTAGTGGATGAATTTGTACAAGCCGTACAAGATGCCTACCCCAAAGCCCTCATCCAATTCGAAGACTTTTTGACGCCCAACGCCTATACATTACTTAATACCTATCGCGATAAAATACTGTGTTTTAACGATGATATTCAAGGTACCGCTGCTGTCGCGCTAGCAGGTGTCTATGCCAGCTGCATGAAAACAGGCAAAGCCTTCAAAGATTTAACGGTCATGTTTTTAGGGGCAGGCTCAGCCGCAACCGGTATTGCTGACTTACTCAAAGTGGCCTTCATGCGCGAAGGGTGCAGCGAACAAGAGGCACTCGAAAAACTATGGTTTGTCGATGTGGGAGGCTTGGTTGTTGCTGGGCGCGATGACTTAATGGAGCATAACCGCCCTTACGCGCATCAACATGAGGGTCTACACTTTATCGAGGCCATTGATACGATTCAGCCCGATGTTTTGATTGGCGCTACAGGTTGCCCCGGCACGTTTGACCAACGCGTGATTCGCAAAATGTGCGACCACAACCCGCACCCTGTTATCTTTGCACTTTCAAACCCTACATCACAAGCTGAATGTACCGCCGAACAAGCATATGCATGGAGTGACGGTAAAGCAATATTTGCCAGTGGCAGCCCCTTTGATGCAGTAGAGTACGAAGGAAAAATAATTCAACCCGGTCAAGGAAACAACGCTTATATCTTCCCCGGTATTGGCTTAGGTGCCATCACCGCAGAAGCCACTCTGATTAGCGATGATATGTTTTTAGCGGCAGCTAAAACCTTAGCCCATTGCGTCAATGAAGAGGAGTTCGAATTAGGTATGGTGTATCCAAAGCTTACACGTATTCGTGATGTTTCCTTAAAGATTGCAGTGGCCGTCGCACAAACAGCTTTTGAGCAAGCACTAACCACACTCAAACGTCCATTAGACTTACAGGCTTATGTGGCAAGCCACATGTACGACCCAAAGTACATTTAGACCTTAATCCACCCAAAAATACTATCTATGTGAGCCGTTCATGAAACACGTTAAGTGCCAATACTACTCAAGCAGTAATGTATGAGCTATGATGGCAATACGCAATGTTAGGCGTCAAAAGGATACCTAACATTCCCTTAAATACTTTTTTGGTCAATAAGGCAATTGAATGACGGTTAAAATCCCAGGCTATACAATCAGCAAAACTCTGGGAAAGGGCGGGATGGCAACCGTTTACTTAGCCGTACAAGAAATTTTTGAGCGCAAAGTTGCGCTCAAAATCATGTCGCGTGCACTCAACGAAGACCCAGCTTTTGGTCAGCGCTTTATGCGTGAAGCCCAAATTGTGAGTAAGTTAATTCACCCGAATATTGTCACGGTTTACGATGTTGGTCTTTTTGAAGGTAGCTATTACCTGTCGATGGAATACATCGACGGTGAGGATCTTAAACACTGCCGCAAGCAACTGACTTTCCAAGAAAAAATACGCGCAGTCAAAGATATCGCCAGTGCCCTAGATACTTCGGGAGCTAAAGGGTATGTACATCGCGATATTAAACCCGAAAACATTATGATCGAAGCGGCAACCAAACGCGCCGTTTTAATGGATTTTGGCATTGCCCGTGCCAGCGAAGCCGATATCAGCGTTACCCAAGCCGGTACCGCAATAGGTACACCTCATTATATGAGCCCAGAGCAAGCCAAAGGGCTCGATGTTGATCCGCGTGCCGACCTCTATAGCCTCGGGGTTGTCTTATTTTATTTGACCGCAGGCTACGTGCCCTTCGAGGGAGATTCTGCCGTGGCTATTGGTATTCGGCATATTACCGAAGCCATTCCCGAGCTACCCGCCTACCTGCGAGAAATGCAATGGCTAATCGATAAATCAATGGCCAAAGACCCCGATGATCGCTTTCAAAGTGGTGCCGAGTTTATTGCGGCCCTTGACGAACTGGATGTGACCTTACTAGCGGATAATATGCACCGCGAAAGCGATCACTCGGAACCTGTCGATTTTGACACGCCAACACTGGTCGGTGAGCAGCCTCTCCACCAGTATGGCGACGGGATTCATGAAGAAGAGCCCGAAAACTTTACCTTATCATTTCACTCGCAAGAGCCGCCAACTATTGTGGATATAAAGTGGCCTATGTATGCTGCCGGCGCTTGTGTCACCTTACTGGTTTCAATCGGGCTCTACTTGGTAAGCACTTATGAGCCCAGTAGTATTGAGGCTCAATCCTCGCTGGGTCAGCCGCAAAACCTGCAAAGCTCACGATCTAACCTTAAAGCTGACAAGCCGCTATCAGCCGAACAACAACAAGCACTGCGCAGTATTCAGCAACGTATTACTCATGCAAAAAGCAGCTACCATCACGAGAAATCTGAGCACCATTTAACCCAATTAGTTGAGCTGTACCGTCAAGTATTATCGATTGAGCCTAACAATAGCGACACTCAATATATACTTAATGCCCTAGCAGACGAGCAGATAAACCGCATTATGCCTTTGTTTAATCAGGGTAAATTCAAAGAGGCTCAGCGTCAGCTGGCACTGGTTGTCTCGCTGTTTCCTCGCTATACGACAGCAATGCTAAACAATATACGCAGCCAAATGACCCTTCGCAGCCAAATCGAGTCACTGCAGCAAAAGGCCCAGCAATATTGGATACGCAAACAACTCGTCGAACCCAACGAGCACAATGCCGCCGCGAGCTACCAAGCAATACTGGCCATTGCACCTGAATTTAAGCCTGCTCATGACGGTCTCTCGCGCATTGCCCAATCGCTAACACAAAGTGCACGCAATGCTTTAGACGCGCAAGACATTAAAAATGCGCGCCGTTTTATGTATTTGGCGCTCTCGGTATTACCTTTTTATCAGCCAGCTTTAAACCTAGAGGCGCAGCTGTTTAATCAAAGTGCCCACGCCGAGAAAATTCAAGCACTGCTTAAAAAAGCCGAACGCTATCAACAACATGGAGCTATCTATAGCCCTAAAGCCCAAAATGCCTATGCTGTATTATCTCGCCTGTTAATCCTTGATCCAGACAACACATCCGCAGTGCAACAACGCAACCAGTTAAGCGCTGTATTTAAAGCTCATTTGCTCTCACTTATTCAACAAGGGCACTATGGCCAGGCACAAAGAGCAGCCAGCGAAGCACAGCAAGAGCACTCTCGCGATAAAGCAATACAAACCGTTGCACACGATATAGAACAGATTATTCAAGAGCATCAAACTGCTAACCGCCCTAAAATTATTAATATCAGAGCCTCAGGGGCACCCAAGCCTCGCCTCGACCGCAAACAACCACGCAGTATTGCCGTGGCCGACAAATTATTTTTTAGATTTGAATATCTCAATTTTGCCCCCGAGCAAATGCAACTACACGCCCAGTTAATTGATGAGACAAACAACCTAACGCTTGGCCACAAAGTATTATTTATTACTGGTCCTAAAGGCGAATATGAGTTTTTACTCGACCTAAGCCGCGCAGGCATTAAGGCGGGTCGCTACCGCATCGATATTCATAAAACACACTCAAGTCCAGCCTTAGGATCACTACACTTTAAAGTGAGTTAAGTCATAGGGATACCAATATCCCCGAATACAACATTTTACTGGCTCTAGCTTCTCAGCCCACCTCAAGAACCGACAAGCACTAGTCTTCAGTCCTCTGGCATCCTCCTCATTGCAAATATAGCCTTATACTTTATTGATATAACGCTCATCCCAAATTATTAACCACTCGAAAAAATAGCACTTTAGTTTATGTTAGAGTAAGTAATGAGATAAGCCTTTAGCGTTTTATTTCACTTTGGAATCATTAATACCTTGACTTAGGCAATTATTGAAAGTGACGCTAGATTTGCAGGAGTAAATTGTGCCCCCGACTAACACCAGTGCCGAGATAGTAACGCTCGACTCGATGGCAAACCCTATTCACCTAGAGTTAAATAAACTGCCAGCCAGTATCGCCTGCGTGCACCAAAAATACAGAGTCGTCTTAGAGGCGTTGCTCAATGTCTTTTTTGAACGAGCCGATGAAGCTATTTTTTTTGCTGCAGATACGGCCGCTCATCAACACCTCGAAAGACAGCTTTTTGAGGTAAGTCACACGTTGAGAGCACAAAAAAAGACTTTTATTCGGGCTTTCCTTAATCATATTGATATGTCTTTTAGTCATTTTATGAGTGCGCAAACTCATACTCAATCACCCATTACCACAACCAGCGTCACCTCTGACAAACACAATCGGTCGGGCGAAGTCAGAGCGTTAAATCATTTAATGGCTCGTATTCATAGCGCATTAGCACACCGTGTTACCGATCAAAACATCATGTCGCGACCTGTTTTAAGTGCATTTTTTCGCACGCAAATACAGCATTTAGCGCTACCTCCAGAGGCTCTGATGTGCGTAAAAAAGGCCTTTAATGATATCGTTCTTAACTCGCTTGAAGCAGTTTATGAAGGCCTAGAGCAACAACTCAACGCCTATAATATCCCTGCCACCGATCCCACTGACAAACACTTTTCAGGCCAGCAAGTCACGCAATTAATCCTTCAAAAAAAACAAGAAAATAACCGCTACTGCTTTGATGATGTCACAGCATCCATACTACAAAACACACTAAAAAATAACAAAAAATCGCAAGAAATAACACCTAAAGATCAACTCAGAATATTAGATATTGCACAGCGTGAACTCGCCCAAACAACCACACATCACTCTGGTGCAACGATTCAGTTGCTCACGAATATACAGAGCCGCCTAGCCATTCACGGTCAGATATCTACTCGCACACTAGAGCTCATTAAACTGGTCAATGTGATGTTTGCCATCACAACTCGGCATAAAAATATTGACACTATTATAAAAGGTTATATTCATCGATTATTAATTCCCACTTTGAAAATAACAATGATTGATAAGTCATTTTTTACCACCAGTCAACACCCCTTTAGAGTGCTAATTAATGAAATAGTCACCTTTGCCTTAGATTGGCAGCACAGCAATGATCCTAAGCTCAACAGTCCTATTATTCGATGCGTTGATAATATCACCGCTGACATTTGTGAAAACTTTAGCTCTGATATCGAGATTTTTACACGAGCATTAAAAAAACTTCGGCAGCAGCCTCGTACCGTTAAGCAATTATCATTACTGAGTACTCGCCTCACGGCGAGCACTCAGAGTAAACTTACGCTTCAAAAAATTGACACCATCGTTAACTCGGCAATTAAAGAGCAAATTAAGCAGCTCAAACCACCGACTATTATTGTTTTATTTGCCAATACATTATGGCGAGAAGTACTGACTGTTTGCGCACTGAATAATGGCACCCAGTCAACCCAATGGAAACAGCATATAGCGCTACTTCAAAGACTTAGCCGATTAGCAACGCCTTGCACGAACACCAAAGAAAAAATCAATAGAGCGCAACAACTACCTCTGATTTTTATAGAAATACAACAGTGCCTAGCGCTTTGCACACATAGCGTATTTGATGCAGCAGAAATGATCGAAGCACTTAATCAGACGTTACGCACCTGCCTAGCGGGTCAAGAAGCACCTAAGGACTTTACACTTAAAAACACGCAAACCGCTGAAAACCCTAATCCACATAATATCGAGCACGCCCACACAATCTCATCTATACCGACACTCAAAAACGATAATTCAATCACACGTACCGAACAACCTAGTCCAGTACAAGCAGCGCCAATCTCATCCAAAATCAGTGTCGATAGCTCATCGTCTTCGACAAGGCTGAATACCAGTACCCCGCATACTCCCCTGCACACTGATGCCGAAATAGAGCAACAAATATTCACTTTTAGTCGAGGTATGGCTTTTAACTGGCATGAGCCAGGTAGGGGTATTATAAGATGCCGCTTAGCGGCTATCATAAAGCAAACCAACAACTATATTTTTATTAACAGAAATGGTATTAAAGTCGTACAGTTAGGTATGCCAGGACTGGTCGATGCCATTAAAAATGGCCAAATGACTACCATTGAAAATGATAATAAAATATTTAACTCCGCATTAGAAGAAGTAGTATCGGGACTGCGCCGAGATAAAACAAATAACGCAAGCACCAATCATTAAAAATCGTAACTATTCAATAGCATTTAATTAATTCAGTAAGACTCCATAAATCAGTCACAAGTCTAGTTAATTTCTTATTTGCTCTTTGCCCGCAGGAGTAAAAATACAACAAGACATCATAGGTTATTTTCTGGACATGTAAACACTACGCCTTACAGGTAGCAAAGATTAAGCCGTAACGTATATTTTGCATCTCATCGGAGCCTACAAGGTAGGGGCACATAATAAGCCTATAAGATAAGACTTTGCACCTGCATAAGGATATGCAAGATTAGACTTTACAGGAAATAAAGTCGAGGAGCATAAAGTCGTAGATAGCTTGAGCGGCCCAGACAATAATTCGTGAGTGCCCAACTTCGGCACCTCTGAATAGTTGCATATTTGATTATTACACTTTATTGATTTATTGCGATAAAGCACTGAGCACGTCCAGCCATACACAGCTCACAAGATAAGCATAAACTAATCACTTTCAACCAAACCTTCAGCACACATACGTTGCATCAGATGAGCTTCAGAATGAGATATTCCACAGGTCGCGGCAATAGTATCGACATCCGCACCCTGCCGAATCATTTGGGCTGCTTGTGAATAGGAAAAAGACGGCTCCTCCATGACCTCTGCCGTAGGCTGCTCAAGTAAAGTTTTAACACGCTTTTCTAAATGCAGCATTCGCTGCCCCATGCCAATCGAAACTTTTAACGATTGAGCCTGTGCTTTTTGTAAATCTAATAATATTTGGTGATCCGAAGCAGCTTTACGCGCATACCTGCGACACTGTAGTAAACATATATACAAAACAATCAGTGCAGGCAGTACACCTACCGCAGCAATAATAGCCCCCTCTAATATGACACTACCGCTCAACATGAACATCTCATATCGCTATCTGCATGATGATCAAAAACCACCTATGGCTGCCCATTCCTCATCAGAAATCAACTTATCTAATTCAATTAAAATCAGTAATTCACTATTTTTATGACAGACGCCCTGAATAAATTTAGCGCTTTCTTCGTTACCCACATTAGGGGCGGTTTCAATTTCTGACTGACGTAAATAAACAACCTCTGCAACACTATCAACGAGTATACCCACAACATTTTTTTCAGCTTCAATAATCACAATTCGGGTATTATCAGTAATTTCACCAGGCGATAGTGCAAAGCGATTACGCGTATCGATCACCGTCACAACGTTGCCACGCAAGTTAATAATGCCAATAACATAATGCGGCGCTCCGGGTACAGGGGCGATTTCGGTATAACGCAAAACCTCTTGCACTTGCATCACATTAACGCCATACGTTTCACCGGCCAAATGAAATGTCACCCACTGTAAAACAGGATCTTCACTGGGGTTTTTTTTTGTTAATTGTGCCGTCATGCCCTGCGCCCTCAAAAAGCTGCCAATAATACATTACTCTTCTTTACTATAGACGACAGCAGCAGCTGTGCCAGTAGCCTAACGATAGGATTGTAAGCTTTAGACAGATGGCAGCTGCAAAAAAGTCAGCAATGCAGGGGCATCAATTAAGACACACATTTGCTTTTTAATTGCGCCAGCGAGCCAGGGATTATGGCTATTTAAAGATCGCCACTGAACGTCTTCGGGCTTAATAGTTACTGGATTGGTGAGAGTATCGACCGCAAAACCCCATAAGCACCCCGCCAAACCGAGAATATAGAGTTCACCCTCTAGATTAAGGCTAGGCGCGCGCTCAGGCATAAAGTATGCTCCTGCATCAATGACTTTTAACTGACCTTGAGGCAAAGGCTTAACCCCTAGCATCCATGACGGTGTATTAGGTAATTGCTTGAGCCTCTCCTCATGAGTATAAATATGCCCGAGCGAGGTTAAAGGGATAGCTAAGGTCACCCCTCGGCATTTGAATAGCAGTGCATCAAAGGTGCCTTGGGCCCACGAGGGACAGTGATTACTCCAATGAGCGCGGTAGTCCGGTAAATCGGGTGATATTGTTTTGCATACCGCCTCTAGTGCGCTTACGTCAGAGTTCGTTAATACTTGATGATTAACACGCATCTCATCAGTACATTCGGTTTTGATGGCTGGCATTAGATGAGTGCTAGGCAACGGTATATCCGATAACCTTATGCCCGAATCATGGAGCGTAGATGCCTGAATACGCGGCTTATCTTGCGCGGCAATCGTTGTTGCGACCACTGAGCGTTGAGGACTTGCGATGGGCTGACGATAAGATTCATCAGCACAAGACGTCAAAGAAGCATTAAGACTTTGATCTAAGAGCGCCTGTAGCTCTCTTTTTTGATTCGGCGCCAACAATACATCAGTAGGAATCTGCTCTGCCTTGTAATCTGATTTTTTAGGCGTGGAGATGGAAGCACTTGCTTTACAATCATCAACTACTGTCGGTAGTATCGAAGTGGTGCCTGATGAAGCCTTAAGGCCGTCGTCAGTAATCAGCGAGCCTTTATCTGGGTGCTGATCGGAAGCCACTGTATGCATCTCGCCTGTCACTGTATTAAGTCTGGGGCTTTTTCGAAGTACGGTATTCTGATTGCGCTCTAGTTCTTGCTTTTCCTCTTGCGGTATCGTGATGTCGAGTTTTGATGACGTACTGCTCGGCACGCTAAAAAGGCTCATCATATAGTGCTCAAGGGGGTCATCCCCTGCTTCCGATTGATCAACAACATCAGACATAATAGCAACCCAAATTAACTGGCACACCTATGCTCGCCATCGGTGAGTATTTCATGGCAAGCAAGCTGATCATAAAGCCTCTGATAACACTCAACCGCGGAAGAATGCGGTGAAAATAAATTAGGTGGTACACCGGCCTTACTAGCATCACGAATGCGTGTATCGATGACAACTTTACCTTTCCAAACACAATCGCCGTACTCATTCCGTAAGGCGCGCAGGCTTTGTACACTCGCTGATGTTCGGCGATCAAACATCGTCGGCACCACAACATAGGATAAAGGGGTGGGCCTTGAACGCCCAAGCATCTTTAATGTATGCAGCATTCGCTCAAGACCTTTTATCGCTAAGTACTCTGTTTGCACGGGAATAATCAATTGCTGGCAGGCCGCCAACGCATTGATCATTAATACTCCCAATACAGGCGGGCAATCAAGAATAACCAGATCAAAGTCCTCTTTAATCAGCTCGAGTGCGCGGCTTATCACCAAGCCTAAACCATCGCAGGCATGCATTTGCCGCTCTAACGTAGCTAATGCTGTTGCCGCTGGCAATAAATGTAATGTCGGCAGAGGTGTTTTTCGAATTAAACTGAGTAGTAATTCTTTATTTAATCGATTTCGCTTTTCAAATAAAGTGTAAGTACTTTTGTGGGTGTAATCAGGCTCTTGCCTAAAATACATACTCAATGAACCATGAGGATCTAAATCGACCATTAAAACCCGCTGCCCTGCTGCGGCAGCAATGCCTGCTAAGGCCACAGTGGTAGAAGTTTTACCGACACCACCTTTTTGATTTGCAATAGTCCAGACTTCCATCTTAAATACCCGACGATGAGTTCATTGATCTGTGAAAATACAAAGCAATATTCGCTCCAGTATTAGCACATACATTGAATCCAGAACCGCTCTAAAACCCACTATTAAAGCGTTATATCACTGCCTAAGATAACCAGGGTTAGCCCTTACTCTGAATGTTGGCAAGAGAAGGCTGCAAGGAAGCTCTGAATAGCAGTACCTGACTTATGAGCCACTATACTCAGTATCTCATAGGTAAAAGCGACGTCACTATTCGGCGATAGCGAAATTGGGCCGCTGTAAACACGCTCGGTTTAAATGCCCAGAAAATAATACATCACCCCTGCCTACTGCGGTTTATCCGTTAATTTGAAGAGTGACAAAGCAGTGACATAGCGGCTAATCTTTTGAAAATTTAACACCGCCATTTATTTTTTTTTGGGGCGTTATACCCTTTTTCAGCAGTCGTTGCTGCAATATTTGTTTAACATCTTGCGTTGAACGCACAGTATTACCAATATCTGCCTCGTTAACATTATCAAGACGAACATCAGAAGAGGATGAGGCGGGCTGTACGGAATAATCACCCTCTGAATAATCATAGGAATGATGGGTTTTGTTATCAAAATACTTCTGCATAATTAAAGGGTTATCATTTTGTACTTTTATCACGACACGTCTATTTTTTTTGCGTCCTGAGGCCAAATCATTATCGGCAATCGGCGAATACTGTCCAAAACCAACCGCTCTGAAGCGCTCACCTTGCACACCATGATCATAACTAACAAAAAAATCCACAACAGCGACCGCTCTGGCACTCGATAAAGCCCAATTACTGGCATAACGTTCCGTATGAATGGGTTGATTATCTGTATGGCCTTCCACCTCAACCACACCTGATTGCGCAGCGATCATTGGAGCTATTTTTGTCAATTCACGTTTTGCGACTGATGTCAGGCTTGCACTGCCACTATCAAACAAAGCCTCACTCGCCACCGTTAAATATAACCACTGCCCTTGCATATCAATAGTAAAAAATTGGCTATCGGAACGGCTCATGCTAGGCAATGATAACGAAGGTAAAGGTGTGGGTGATATGAAACTCTGCTGCAGTGCTTTGATAACTTGCTCTTTTTCTTCGGATTCCATGGCGCTGATCGCATACATCACAATAAAAAACCCTAATAACAACGTTAGCAAGTCTGCATAGCTGACTTGCCAGCGGTCAGGTCCTGTCAATTGCTGTGACCGAAAAGTCATAAGCAATAACCGCTCAATCTCGCCTCGATAGCTTTAGGGTTATCACCTTCGGCAATAGCTGAAATACCATCAACTAATAACTGCTGCCATATCGCAACTCTATTCACATGCGCTCGCAATTTATTAGCCACAGGAAGACATATTAAATTAGCCATACTAACGCCATAAAGCGTTGCAACAAAAGCAATAGCTAATGCAGGGCCAAGCTCTTCAGGGCTCCCAAGATGACCCATTACATGAATCAAGCCAATAACTGCCCCTATAATACCTACCGTAGGCGCATATCCACCCATCGATTCAAAAAAGCCTGCAGCATCATTATCACGCTGCTTAAGTAGTGTAATATCATTTTCTAACACCTGCTTTATTTTGGCAGCGCAAGTGCCATCTACCAACATTTGCAGTCCTTTTTTTATAAAAATATTTTTTTCTGATGCAATAATGGTATCTAACCCTAACAACCCTCGTTTTCGCGCAATTTCAGCCCAGCTAACCACTTGCTTAATCGTTTTTTTTTGAGATAACAGCGGGGGTTTAATAACCCATATCAATAAAATTAAGGCACGCCTTAAAATATTTTTAGGTGTTTGTAAAATAGCTGCGCCGACAGTACCGCCCAACACGATGATTGCAGCAGGATAATTAATTAATAAATGCCAAGCACCACCTTCTAAATAATTACCGCCAATAACCGCCGAAAAAGCAACAACAATACCAATAACAGTTAAACCATCCATACTATGTGACTCGCGTTAATGCAGCACCCATTTCACCAGGCCGCATCACCTGATCGCATAACCCAGCATCAGCGACTGCCTTGGGCATGCCATAGACGATACAACTAGCTTCATCTTGCCCCCATAACGTGCCGCCTTTGTGCTTTAATATTTTTGCACCTTCGCAGCCATCAGCTCCCATACCGGTCAATACAATACCCAAAACACCTGCACCAAAACAATTAGCGGCCGATGCAAAAGCAATATCCAATGAGGGCTTGTAATTCATGCGATCATCACCTTCGAGCAGTTTAACGGCACCGGATGCATTAAACATACACTGCATCCCCCCTGGAGCCACTAAAATATTACCAGCTATTAATTGATCGCCATTTTTAGCTTCTGTTACATTTAAAGCGCACACTTTATTGAGGCGTTCGGCCAAAGCCCGTGTAAAATTAGGTGGCATATGTTGAATCACAACAATCGGTAATGGAAAGTCGCTGGGCAAAGCATCAAGAACTTGGTGTACCGCAACAGGGCCACCCGTCGATGCACCAATCACCAATAATTTACTTTTACTGGGTCGATGCACATGCAAAGGCAAGTGCTTCTTATTATGTACTAATATATTTTTCTGATTGTCATTAGAATTTTCATCTAATGTAGGTTCAAATTCAGATTGAACATGATTTATTTGGTTTTGAGAGTCGACCTGCTCACCCTGCTGCTTAGCCAGATTAAATTTTTTCGCAAACGATAATAGGCGTGAATGTAATTTTTGTTTTAAATGTGAGGAGTTTTGAGAGATTTCAGAAAAATTTTTAGATATAAAATCGACAGCGCCAGCATCTAATGCATCAAGTGTAATTCTTGCACCATCATAAGTTAACGATGAGAACATAATAATAGGCACTTTTTGCTCAGCAAGAATCATCTTGACTGCCGTCACACCATCAAGCAATGGCATTTCATAATCCATTGAAATCACATCAGGTTTTAATTCTCTGGCAAGATCAATCGCCTCTTGACCATTCGTCGCAACCCCAATAACATTCAAATCGGGGTGCTCGTTAATAATTTCTGTTAACCTATTCTGAAAGAAATTAGAGTCGTCGACGACTAAGACATTATAAATCACACAAAGGCCCAATCCATTTAAACATTAATAATAAAATCACATCACCCCAACATATTTATTCAACATGCTAGGTACATCTAAAATTAACGCAATAGTTCCATCACCTGTAATCGTTGCGCCCGCCATACCGGGCGTTCCTTGCAACATTTTACCTAATGGCTTAATCACAACCTCTTCCTGACCAATAAGCTGATCAACAATAAAGCCAACCCTACGTGTACCAACATTCACAATGACAACATGCCCTTCTTCTGGTTTATCAGCCGATACAGGCCCGCGAACCAGCCAGCGCTTTAGATGGAAAATAGGAATAGCTTTTTCTCGAATCGTTACACATTCTTGGCCATCGACAACATTGGTTTTGCGTAAATCCATATGGAAAATTTCGTTAACACTTACTAACGGCAAGGCAAATGTCTGACGTCCTAACATAATCATTAACGTTGGCATAATCGCTAGAGTCAAAGGTACTTTAATGGCAATACGCGTCCCTTCACCTAATTTAGAATCGATATCAATAGAGCCATTGAGCTGAGTGATTTTAGTTTTAACCACATCCATGCCGACACCACGACCACTGACATCAGAAATTTCTGTTTTTGTTGAGAAGCCTGGTGCGAAAATTAAACTGAACGCTTCAATATCTGACAACCTCGCAGCTGCATCGGCATCGAGTATTCCCTTTTCCACCGCTTTTTCTCGGAGCTTATTCGGATCCATACCCCCGCCATCATCAGTAATGGATAACAAGATATGATCGCCCTCTTGCTCTGCTGCTAAAATTACCTTTCCTAAACGGGATTTACCTTTTTCTTCACGTACTGAAGGCAATTCGATACCATGATCAACACTGTTTCGAACTAAGTGAACTAAAGGGTCAGCAAGTGCTTCAACGAGATTTTTATCTAGATCGGTTTCTTCTCCAACCAGCTCAAGTACAATTTCTTTTTTTAGATTACGCGCAAGGTCACGTACAACACGCGGGAAACGGCCAAATACTTTTTTGATCGGCTGCATCCGCGTTTTCATCACTGCGGTTTGTAAATCGGCCGTGACAACATCTAAATTACTCACCGCTTTAGACAGTGACTCATCATTAGCGTCTAGCCCTAAACGCACTAAACGATTACGGACTAAGACCAGTTCACCGACCATATTCATAATATCGTCTAGCCGCTGAGTATCGACTCTGACTGTCGCCTCTGCTGCTGGAGCAGCATTGACACTAGCACCCCCGCTTGCAGTTTCACGCGCAGGTGCTGGTGATACAGTGGGCTTAGCCGAACCAATGGCGGCTATATGAGTGCCAGAATCTGAGGCTTTGGCGTTAGTTACCCCTGCTGCAGCGGGCACTTTTTTCATGCCGGATGACGTCGCAGCTTTTGGCGCCTGTGTTATTGGTGTCACTGACGAAGGTGCTGATGCTATGCTCGAGTTGCTATCGTGTGAAGGTGATGCAATCGTAGGGCCTTTACCTGCGCCATGGAGTTGATCCAGTAAATCTTCGAATTCACTATCGGTTATTAAGTCGCCACCTTGAGACGCAGCTGTATTAACAACCGGATCGGCTGATTTTTCGGCTGCTGATGGACTCTTACCCGAACCGTGCAGCTGATCGAGTAATGCTTCAAATTCATCCTCGGAGATTTCATCGCTTGAGTGATCACTAGCAGCGTTAGAGGCTTTAGGGGCGCTAGGTGTCGAATCCGCTGCGGTGTGACTTGAGGATTCCACACCTGGGCCAGAACCCTTGCCGTGTAACTGATCTAATAAATCATCAAATTCCTCTTCTGATATTTCATTACTGCTCGACGATTCTGGAACATGCGTACTGGCACTCGCTTCGTCTTTATCAGAAATCGCGTCCATATAACCTTCATATTGATCATCCGATAAATCCAGATGATCATTGACTACCTGACTAGAAGATTCCGGTGGCAAAGACGCAAGTTCTTCCACATTATCGTTTAGGTCTTCACACGAAACTAAACGTTCTAATCGAGTCACCAATTCAGCAGGCGGATCCAACGCAGGGCGACGTTGCTGTACATCTTCAAATTGAGAATTGACCGTATCCAGTGCTTGCAATACGACATCCATTAACTCAGAGGTTACAGGGCGCTTACCGTTTCTTAAAATATCAAATAAATTTTCTGTGACATGACAGCATGTCACCATATTATTGAGCTGTAAAAATCCCGCTCCACCTTTGACCGTATGAAATCCTCGAAAGATAGCATTCAGTAAGTCTCGGTCATCAGGTCGCTGCTCGAGCTCCACCAGCTGCTCAGAGAGTTGGTCTAGTATTTCTCCAGCCTCGACTAAAAAGTCCTGAAGTATCTCTTCATCTTCACCAAAAGACATAGCAGCTCCTTAAAACCCTAAGCTTGACAATAAATCATCAACATCGTCTTGACCGTTAACGACATCGTCACGTTGTGCAGCATGAATTTGAGGCCCTTCTGCTTCGCAGGGCGATACCGTTTTTTTCTTGGATAATGAAGTGTCAATAGGTTTGTCAGTGCTAATACCTGCAACTGCTTCAATTTTTCCTGCGATACGCATTAGATTAACCAGTTCATTCTCAACATCTGTCACTAAGCCTATGACTTTTTTTAGTACTTGTCCGGTTAAATCCTGAAAGCCTTGCTCTAAAATAATGGCCTGTAAGTTTTCATTTAATTCATCGGCACCTAATGTCATACCAAGTAAAAATTCATCGATACGCGCATATAATTGAGCAAATTCTTCTTTACTCACCTCTCGCCGTCGGAGCCGGTCCCACTCATCCTTTAGTGTTTTAGCTTCACGGCCTAAATTCATCGCAATAGGCGCCGCAATTTCTACACGATCCATCGTTTTTTCAGCCGCATTTTGTGTCATATTAATTACGTAATGTAAGCGATCGGATGCGTCTTTTATCTCGCTATCACTGCCATCAGCATGACTATTGACACCAGTCATATCAGTGTCAACATTGAAATTGACAATGGCGCTATGCAAAGCACGGGTTAATTGACCCACAGAATTAAACAGGTGCTGATCTCGCGAGTCCATGATAGAGCGGATAACGCCAGAGGCATTCTCGTAATCCTTTTTTTGTAATTGCTCAACCAGCTGAGCTGAGCACTCTTTCAGTTCATCCAGAAATTGTTCGTCGTGATGCCAATTATCCGTTGATTCCATAATAACTCAATGCCTCGCAGCGATAGTTCCTCACACACATATTTATAATGAAGCTGCTAGCATATACTCATAAATCGCAGCAAACATAATGACTATGCAACACAGCAAAACACCTGCACTTTACTAACCTATTAATTCAATGCTGGCACAATGCTTTAAAAAGTAGGAACTACCCTACGCGCTCAAAAATCTTATCGATTTTTTCTTTTAACACTTGTGCAGTAAAAGGCTTAACAACATACCCGTTTACACCCGCTTGTGCAGCTTCAATGATTTGATCTCGCTTGGCTTCTGCTGTCACCATTAACACCGGCAGCGAGACTAAACGTTCATCAGCACGCACTTGCTTTAACAGCTCAATACCTGTCATACCTGGCATATTCCAATCTGTAACTAAAAAATCGAAATCACCACTTTTGAGCATCGGTAATGCTGTTGCTCCATCATCTGCCTCTTGTGTATTTGTAAAGCCCAAATCCCTGAGAAGATTTTTGATGATCCTACGCATTGTTGAAAAATCATCAACGATTAGGATTTTCATATTCTTATCCAATGCAACCTCCAAAATGGTGATTAAGATCGACGTTCTTTCTTGAGCCCCAAGACTATTCACGCAACCTAACAACGAAGCAATCCGCACAGCCTTTTCATTATTTACCACATTATTGTGTTCAACTATTTTAATAGATCAATTTATAGATAGATCAATACTGGGATAATGAATTTTTAAATCGCCTATTTGAGTACCTATTTTAAATACGCTATTTCAGTGCTCCACAGTCAGGGTATACCACACGATTGTCATCATTTTTTGCAGATTAACAATACTAAAAACCCATCCCGAGTAATCATAAGTCTAGCTGGTCAATGGCGGCTAGCCAGTTTTCGTTTTGAATTAAATAATGATTTTTAGTACAATTTGTCATCGCCCAAGGCGACCCAAGGAGAGGGTTTTATAGAAGAATAACGCGCGATGGCAGTGCATCGAAATACTCAGCTTTAGTACTCTACAAGATTAGCGCTGCCACTGCGCCATCCGCGATCGAATACGCAAGGCTGTTTGACTTAAAATTTGACTGACTCGTGACTCTGTTACACCCAGTACTTCGCCAATTTCTTTTAAATTCAATTCTTGCTCGTAATATAAACTCAACACCATTTGTTCGCGTTCTTTAAGACCTTTAATGACCTCTGTTAATGCGGTTTTAAGGGCTTGCTTTTGCACCATGTCGGCTGGATTTTGATGCTGTTTTGAGCTATCGCTTGTCAATATTTCTTCGCCGTCCTCATCAAAGGTCTCTTCATAACTAAACAACTTAGTGCTCGCACAATCTTGTGCCATTGCATAGTACTCTTCGAGACTAATACCTAAGACTTCGGCGATTTGGCAGTCGGCAGCATCCTTCCCTGTTCGCGCTTCTACTTTAGCAATAGCGTCGTTAATTCGTCGTGCATTACGGTGCACCGATCTTGGCGCCCAATCTCCTCTTCGCATTTCATCTACAATCGCACCACGAATACGGATGCCAGCATAGGTTTCAAAACCTGCGCCTTTATCGTCTTGATATTTTTGTGATGCCTCTAGTAACCCAATCATACCCGCTTGAATTAAGTCATCAACTTGCACCGAAGCTGGCATACGTGCCACCATATGATAGGCAATACGCTTCACAAGATATGCATAGTCTTCGATATTAATTGCAGGTTTAAGCTCTGCTGATGGTAAATACACAATAGACCTTTAATTTTGCCCGCTGACCGAAAGTAATCGCTCAAAAAAGAATTCGAGATGACCTTTGGCATTGCGCTGGACGGGCAGCTGATCTAAGCGCTGGGCAATCATGGAAATGGCCTGCGCTGCTTTACTACGCGGTGCATATTCTAGTAAAGGTTTACGTGACTGGACCGCTTTGCGCAAATTTTCATCGAAAGGTACCGCGCCAATATAATGAATCGAGGCATCTAAAAAGCGCTCACAGACAGCATTCAGTTTATTAAATAGTCTTTGCCCTTCGGCAACACTGCGGCACATGTTCGCAATCACCCGAAAGCGCATAACGCCATTGTCTTTATTTAACACTTTCATGAGAGCATAGGCATCTGTGATCGATGAAGGCTCATCGCACACCACAATCACTGCTTCTTGTGCAGCACACACAAAGCTCACCACTGTATCGGAAATACCCGCTGCCGTATCAATCAGCAACACATCCATTTGGTCGCCTAACTCACTAAAAGCATGAATAATACCGGCGTGCTCACCAGCAGATAAAGCCGCCATTTTTTGCACTCCAGAAGAGGCAGGAATGACTTTTAAGCCACTAGGGCCATGCAACATAACCTGCTGCAAAGTACGCGCACCACTGAGGACATCTGCCAGTGTAAATTGCGCTTGCAAACCAAGTAAAAGATCAACATTGGCTAGACCTAAATCCGCATCCATTAGTACCACTCGGCGACGCATCTGAGCTAAGGCTATTCCCAAATTGACAGAGATATTTGTTTTACCTACACCGCCTTTACCACCAGTTATAGCGATCACTTTTACGGGATGACTACTCATGAACAATACATCCTTCTGTTTGGCTTTTAGTATTTCAGCTGTTTAGTATTGACCAACGCGGCATAAAGCACGCACTAAATGGGTCATAGCTCAACACATATGCACAGCCATTTATCAAGTATAGAAGCTTTGGTGTTTCACGCTTGCCATCGGTCTCTTTTATCCACTGTTAAGCGCCATTTACTCAGCACATAAGTGGCGATATTAAGCGCCTGCCGCCATTTTTCGGCCTTCGTCATTGCGTGCAAGCTTAACTGCTAAAGCCACAAGGTTGGTGGCACTGGCAAGCTGAATATCATCAGGGATTTCTTGACCGGCTGCGCTATATAATAACGGGACGCGCCCATCGCTAAGCGCGCCAAAGGCTTCACCTAAGCTGGCACACTCATCGAGTTTAGTCATGATGCATCCTAAGAGCGGTTGTACGCCATAAGCATGTATTGAGGCTTTTAGTATTTGTGCTTGACTATTACATGCCATAACAAGAATGCGGCGCAACTCTGGGCAAGCGCTCAACAGAGCTTCTTGTTGTGCCTGCTTGGTATCACCTTGGCGAAACCCAGCCGTGTCGATGAGAATTAAAGAGTATTGCTTAAGGCTTGCCAGCACAGCCTCCATTTGATGCTCGCCTTCAATGGAGCGCACGGGCACTTGCAATATACGCCCCAGTGCTTTTAGCTGATCGTGCGCGCCAACACGGTAGGTATCTGTGGTGACGATAGCAACCTTTCCACGTCCATGATTCAGTACATAACGTGCTGCCAATTTAGCAACCGTTGTCGTTTTGCCCACTCCCGTAGGCCCAACAAAAGCAAATATACCTCCTTGCTCTATCGGGTCTCGAGTATCGATAGGTAATTTGCGCGCCAGCATGCCTAAAGCATTACGCCAACATACTGGTAAACGCTCTTCGTCATTAGCACACTCGAGTAATGCCTGCGTTAGAGGCTCGGGAAGTGCTAGATGACGTAATTGTGCAGCCAATTGTTTAGCTCTACCTGTTAGCGGTTTTGCGCCGAGTAATGCCGATGGTGCCTGCTCGCGATGCCACATTTGCTCCTCTAATAGCATTCGCATTTCAGCAATTTCGTTATAAAGAGAGTGTAATTTATCATTTGGCACGTCGCTAGTTTCTTCTAACCCTCGTGCTTTTACTTGCTGGGTAAAGCCCGCTACTTGACGATTTTGCCCTTGTACAGATTGTGCGCTAACAGAGGATGACGGATCAGCATCATCATGAAAGTGTTGCCCGCGAGCAGCGAGCATACGCTCATGAGCCACTTGAATTTCACTCGCTAAACGCTCGGCATGGATAGCCGCTGACTCGAAGGGTTCACTCGCTATCGACTGAGTATCGTTCGCTCGAGAAGAGGGTATGTGCTGGTTTTGAGGAGTTACTTTCGCTGCTGTGGGCTTAAAGCGTGCCTCGTGAGGTACTGAACGGCTAACCGATGCCTGCACCTGTGTGTTGGCGGCAATGCGCTGGGCCTGGTGGTGATCCCCCCATTGTGTATCGCTATCGAGTGGTTGATCTAAGTCTTCATCAAAGCGTGCTGCAAATTGCTTTTTTGCCAATTTTTCAGGTGAGGGCGACACGTCATCAAGCGTGGCAATAATTTCTACGCCTTTGTCGGCACGCTTGCTTGACAATATAATGGCATCAGGGCCAAGCTCTTCACGCACTTTTTTTAACGCTCGACTCATATCATTGGCTAAAAATCGTTTTGTTGTCATAAATACCTCTGTCTCATATCAACCCAGTAAATGCTTTGAGCGCTGCCCTCAACACATCTGTTTTATGTATTGTTTAAATCGCCACCCACACTCGCTTGAATAGAGATTTCTTTATTATCTGGAATTTCGTTGTAACCTAGCACATATAAATCCGGCAGGCTAAAGCGTGTAAATTTAACCAGCATTGAGCGTATAGGTGCTGCCACTAATAACACCTGAGGCACACCTGCAGCTTCCATTTTTTGCCCTGCCTCTAACAAAGATTTATTGAGGCGTTCGGCCAATTGCGGCTCAATCAAACTGGCTGCGTCTGCGCCAACTTTTTGTGCTTGCTGCAATGACTGTAGCAACAAGTGTTCCAGTGATGCGTCTAAGGTAATGACATTTAACGTAGGCTCACTGCCTATAATATTCTGGACAATTTGTCGCGCCAGTGCGACGCGTGCATAGCCAGTTAAGGTGCTAATATCGGCGTTTTTATCGCCATGGGCAGCTAAAGCTTCGGCAATAGAGCGCTTATCTCTTATGCTAACTTGCTCACGCAATAAATTTTGGAGTACTTTAAGTAACTGATTAATAGAAAGCGTGTTAGGCACTAGCTCTTCAACCAGCCTAGGTGACTGATCGGCCAATAAATCAAGCCATTTTTGTACATCTTCATGCCCGAGCAGCTCGTACGTATGCTTGCTGACCAGTTGATTTAAATGTGTCGCCACCACTGTCGCGGGGTCAACCACGGTATACCCTAGCGTCTGTGCTTGTTCTTTTTGTGCGTCATCGATCCAAATCGCCGCCAAGCCGAACGCCGGATCTTTTGTAGCGATACCTGCCAGAGGGCCAAATACTTCACCGGGGTTAATTGCCATAGACTTGTCAGCAAATACCTCCCCTTCACCAACTTCGACTCCCATTAGCGTTAAACGGTACGTATTAGGGAGTAAATCTAGGTTATCGCGAATATGGACAGGTGGAATCAAAAAGCCAATATCTTGGGAGAGTTTTTTGCGTACGCCTTTAATACGCCCGAGCAGTTCACCCCGTTGATTTTTATCCACTAATGGGATAAGACGATAGCCCACCTCTAAACCCAAAATATCAACCGGCTTCACATCATCCCAGCTAACTTCAACGGGATCATCGTTGAGCGGTTGATGCTCTAGCGCTGGGGTACCCGACAACGACGATGGCTGATCAAGGTTGACGGGCCTAGCCGCCATACCCGTGGTATCGTCTTCTTCTAAAACCCTATCAGCGAAATCGCGTTTAAAAACAATATAATACGCCAAGGCGCCACAAATAGTCGCCAATCCTAAAAAAGGAATATGCGGCATACCGGGCACCGAGCCCATCACAGCTAATATAAACGCTGCTATGCCTAGAGCCCGCGGTGAAGCAAACATTTGGCCTGTCACCTGGTTCCCCATATCTTCAGAGCTATTGACACGCGTCACCATAATGGCAGCTGCTGTCGACAACAGTAATGAGGGAACTTGAGCAACCAAACCGTCGCCAATGGTCAACAGCACATATTTTTCGAGTGCATCAGCAAACTCTAACTCATGCTGAACCATGCCAACAATCAAGCCCCCAATAATATTGATAATTAAAATTAGGATGCCGGCGACCGAGTCCCCTCTGACAAATTTACTGGCACCATCCATAGAGCCATAAAAGTCAGCCTCCTGTGAAACCTCTGCGCGACGTACACGAGCTTCATCTTGATCAATAAGACCTGCATTTAAATCGGCGTCAATCGCCATTTGTTTGCCCGGCATTGCATCTAATGTGAAGCGCGCACTCACTTCTGATATTCGCCCCGCACCTTTTGTGACCACCACAAAATTAATAATCACCAAAATGATAAAAACAACAAGGCCAACAGCAAAATTACCACCAATCACTACTTCGCCAAAGGCTTGAATCACTTTGCCTGCCGCTGCACCGCCTTCATGCCCCTCTAATAAAACTACCCGCGTAGAGGCTACATTCAAAGCCAAACGCAATAGCGTTGCCACCAACAAAATCGTTGGGAACATGGCAAAATCTGTTGGCTTTAAGGTATACACACTGACCAATAAAACGACTATAGACAAAGCAATATTAAAAGAAAAAAAAGCATCTAGTAAGAAAGGGGGCAATGGCAAAATCATCATGCCAAGCAGCATGAGTAGCAGTAAAGGAACTGACAAATTACCATGCCATAATGACCGCGCATTCGCCAATGCCTGAGCGCGCGTCATATTTTTAGGAACTTGCTTTAAATGCTGAAATAAAGAAATTGTCATTAAATACCGCCTAAACCTTGACGTAATGTCACTTGTTTAAGAGGCATCGCAAAATATGTTCCACTCAGCGGTATATTGAACGTAACCGCATATTTAATCCGGCTATGTATTGCATAAATGTAATGTTAAAAACAAGTATCTTTTTTACAATAAGATACATGGCTGAATGGATACGAGAGTGATCAGGTCTCTC
This sequence comes from Marinagarivorans algicola, assembly GCF_001292705.1. Lineage (GTDB taxonomy): Bacteria > Pseudomonadota > Gammaproteobacteria > Pseudomonadales > Cellvibrionaceae > Marinagarivorans > Marinagarivorans algicola. The sequence goes on along the minus strand of NZ_LGAK01000021.1, from coordinate 36,347 downwards.
TTATTATCCTGATTTTTGTACACTATACATATCCCACATGGGTAAAAATATACCCAGCGCCAATACAGTCACAAAACCTGCCATAACAACAATTAAGATCGGTTCAATTTTAGCACTCAATGTTTTCAGGTCATAATCAACTTCACGCTCATAAAAATCGGCAACTTCTTCTAATAATTGGTCGACCTGACCACTTTCTTCACCCACCGAAATCATTTGCAAAATTAACGGTGAGAACAATTGCGTGGCTACATGCGTGCGTATAAGACTATCACCACGCTCTACGCCTCGCCGAATCCCCTCGATCTTTTCAGCAAGGTAAGGGTTATCGATTGCACGTGAACACAATGTTAATGCCTGATTAACGGGTAACCCGGCTTTAAGCATTAAAGCAAAACTGCGTGCGTAGCGTGCCATTAAGGCGCGACTAATTGTTTCCCCTACCACCGGCAACTTTAACTTAAAGCGCCCCCAAATTTGAGCACCTTTTGGATTGCGTAAAAATAAGTATATGCCGGCAGCGATAATACCGGCGATAAGTAATAACACCCACCAGTAATGGATAAAAGCACTAGAGGTAGCCATTAATATTTTGGTCACTAATGGTAAAGGAGCATCGTATTTTTCGAACATCGCTGCAAACTTAGGCACCACAAATACATTTACAATTGTCATCGCAATAGCAAGTGCAATAATCACAAACATAGGATAACGAATAGCGGATTTAATGCTTTTGCGCGTCGCTTCATCGCGCTCTAAATAAAACGCTAACTGTTTAAAAACATCCTCCAGTTTACCGCTACTCTCGCCTACATTAATCATGCTCACAAACAGATGGTTAAAAACTACAGGGTGCTTTGACAAAGCCGCCGATAATGTCATACCGCTTTCTAAACGATCAGAAATATCATTTAACACCTCACGAAAATGCTCATGACGTATACTCGCAGCCAAGCCTCTAATCCCGCGAACTAAGGGGATTCCTGACTTCGTAATCGTATACATTTGCCGGCAAAACATAATCAGCTCAACCGATTTTATTTTTTGACTACCCAGTAACACACCAAGCTGCATACCCGCGGATGCCACCATAGTCACTTCGGTAATATTAACCGGTGTGACTCCACGCGTTTGTAACTGCAAGGCGACAGCATCAGGCGAAGCAGCGTCTAAAACGCCGGTAATCGGCTGGCCTTGATTAGTGCGACCAAAAAATTTAAATGTCGCCATTAGGACTATCTACCGTCGCTGTACTAGGATCGGATAATGACACATCATGAATCTCATCACTCGCCGCCGCAATAGCGGGTAATGACGTCGTCGCAGGCGATGGAACCGTGGATGGTGGCTTAGGGGTTGGTGGTGATGCAATAGACTCGTCTTCAACTTGCGCTGTGACTTTAAGTACTTCCTCTAACGTCGTTAGCCCTTCAATCGCATAATCTAAAGCACCTAAACTTAAAGGCCTATAGTGCGGATGATTATGAGCCACTGTATTAAATTCTCGTACATTATTATCGCGCAAAGCATTCGCCATGGCTTGGTTCAATTCTAATAATTCAAAAACACCAATTCGGCCATGGTATCCTGTGTTGTAGCAATGTGAGCAGCCTATACCACGATAAAAAGGTATACTGTCATCGACCCCTAAACTCTTCAGTAACAGCCGCTCATCACTAGACGGCATCGCGGGTTGCTTGCAACTTTCACAAATTTTACGCACTAGCCGCTGGGCAATAATAGCTTTTAGGCTAGAGGCAACAAGATAAGCATCAACACCCATATCAACTAAACGCAATGCAGAGGCTACCGCATCATTGGTATGCAATGTTGATAACACCATATGCCCAGTCATTGCCGCCCTAAGGGCAATTTCTGCAGAACTTGCATCTCGTATTTCACCCACTAATAAAATATCAGGATCTTGCCTTAAAGTTGCTCGTAGTACACGGGCAAAATCTAAGCCTATTTTTTCATGAACTTGCACCTGGCTAATACGAGGCAATCTAAATTCAACAGGGTCTTCTACCGTAATGATTTTTTTCTCGGGTGTATTTAGCTCGCTTAACCCTCCATACAACGTCGTGGTTTTTCCACTACCGGTTGGCCCCGTAACTAACACCAAACCATGTGGACGCGTAATAATATGCCTAAATCGCTTCACATATTCCGGAGTCATGCCCACACGATCAAGCTTTTTAATACCTTGAGAGTGATCGAGCAATCGCATAACAACTGATTCGCCAAATTGCACCGGCATTGTCGATAACCGCACATCGATATTACGCTTATTAATGGTCAGCTGAAAGCGGCCATCTTGTGGCAAGCGCTTTTCAGAAATATCTAAATTAGACATCAATTTTAAGCGCACCACTAACGCCCCAGCAATGCGCTTTTCATTCATCACCGTCTCGGCCAACACGCCATCAATACGCTGGCGAATACGGAGCACATGTTCATCCGGTTCAATATGAATGTCTGATGCCCGCGTCTTAAGCGCTTCTTCAAAAATCTTTTGTAACAACTTGACGACGGGGGCATCAGTATCTTCAACCGAAGATAGCAACTCACTTAAATTTAACGCTTCACCACCCAACTCTTCATCAAGTTGCTCTGCCAGTGATGCTATTTCACCTGCACGACTATACGCGGTATCAATAATATCCATGAGTTCCGATTCACGGACTACTGCCGGTTTAATATTTTCCTTTAAGGCTTTATGAGCCTCGTCAAGGCCAAAAATATCGGTAGGATCGCTCATACCTAACAATAAGCCATCAGGATCACGTTTTAGTACAACTAAACGATAACGTCGCGCAATGGTCTCTGGCAGTATTTGAACAAGCTCTTTATCATATTGAAACTGTTTAAGGGCAATAAAAGGGTAATTAAGCTGCTTAGAGAGTAAGGTTAGTAGTGTATTTTCTTCAACATAACCCATCTCTATTAATTGCCGGCCCAGCTTATGGCCTGTATTTTTTTGCTCGTCTAAGGCATTTAAAAGCTGCGCTGATGTAATAATTTGCTGCGCGACCAACAAATCACCAATACGAATTCTCTGCTGAGTTGTCATAGTAAACCCCCTTAGCACACTACTCACAATATCTTGACTTGCGCTATATTATTTCCTATAAATGAGTCGCGTAATAAGATATGTCTAAGTTTTTGAGTAGTCTATCCATATCATGACTCATATCATCATTTTTGCTTTCTGAATTCGTTACCAACTTTTTCAAAACGCTGAAGACTATTGCGAATATCATCTTTCCAAGCGTTTGCATCCACAACTACTGGTCGCATTAAAATCACCAACTCTTTTTTTGTCTTACGATCTTTTTTTGTTTTAAAGAATAGATTTAGCAAAGGAATGTCACCTAAAACAGGGCGCTTACCATCATTTTGAACTGTTGTTTCCTGCATTAGCCCACCGAGTACCACAACTTCACCGCTATGCGCCCTTACGATACTATCACTTTCTCTTATTTCTCTAAGTGCAAGCGGTAAATCATACTCATCATTACCCACTGTAAAAACTTTTTGCTGATCTTCTACTGTACTCACTAATGGATGCACATGAAGCACTACAGCACCATCAGCGCTAATTTGAGGTGTTATATCTAAAGAAATACCACTAAAAAAAGATGTGAGCTCTATCTCTGGCGAAGTTGTCGTCGTCGCCGCACTGGCTGTTGTATTACTTTTAACTCCGGTCACAAAAAATTCATCCGTACCTACTCTTATCATCGCTTTTTGATTATTTACGGTACTGACTCTAGGGCTAGACAAAACCTGTACAGAGCCCTGTGTTTCCAAAAAGGCCAGCAAACGAAATATATCATTAACCACGACCACCGAAGAAAAAAGCTCACCATTTTCTTGCGCACCTAAAATATTGGGAACAGTGTCAAAATCAGAAACATTATTGGTATAGGTCATTTGATTTCCTAATTGCTCCCAATTAATACCAGCTTCATATCCATCACTTAAAGTGACTTCTAATATCTTGGTTTCTAAAATGATTTGCCGATTAATATTAATCTGTGATCGTTCTAAAAATCGCCGCACTCTATTGATTTCTTTTGGTAATGCCTTAACAACAATCACACCCGCATGAGGATTGACAATCACAGATCGCCCCTCAATAGAGCCAACAATAGCATTTAACGTTTCTTCTAAATTCTGCCAATAATCCGTACTGCTTTTTGTTGTAATTTGCGTACCTGAAGCACTTTTTTCCTGACCGCCTGCTGTGCTATTACCACCCTCTTGGCTACCGCCACCATTAGAGCCTGTAATCGCACTGATAGCGACCGATGTTTCAGTTGAACTTTCTCGAGAAATATTTAAGTAATCAACATCAAAAATTTCTGTTCGTAATTTTCTTGGATAAATAACATACACATTATTATCATAGGAATATTCATAACCGTAAACATCACGCGTCACATTCAATACATCAGCGACTGTAACATCATTTAATTCTAAGCTAATAGAACCCGTAATTTCAGGGTCAGTGACTACGTTAACGCCTGCATCAGATACCAAACTTAAAAAAAATGTCTTCGCCGGTAAATTTGTAACTGATAGATTCAAGCGATTAGCTTTTTTAGGCTGGTGCTTTGTGGTCGCCACAAAAGCGTCAATATTTTTTACATCGTCTTTGAATATTTTCTGGTCTTGTTCACTGACAATTTTTGTCATTTCTCTTTCGCCAATCAGCTCACCGTTTATACGAGCACAAGCTGACATAAAAACCAGCATACCCACTAGAGGTATTATACGAAAAGCAAAAAGAGTGATTATCTTCATGACATTACCTGCAGATTATTATTGAATCAATGAGAGTCGCATATTAAGTAAAGAGCGCTTACCTTTATGACTGTAAACGACATACTTATCATTGATCTCTTCAATTTTTGCACCATTAATAACGCCTCCTTCATACACTCTTTGACCATTAATAATTGCAAAATTTTTACCGCCAACATTTGCGATTGCAAAAAGCATTAAATCAATTTCACTCTCTGTTACAATCACTTTATGCAAAGGCGTTGTAGGGTCTCTTAAAGGCCCAGCCAGTGCATCGGTATTCATCAATACGAGCATCGAAAAACCAACCATCACATAGTATAGTTTAGTGCCGGCTGCATTATTATTACGACCTTTAGGTACACTCCTACTGCTCACCCAACATACCCTCATCTGTCGATAATGTGTAAAGCTCTATCTCAACAATAGCATTAGGAAATTGCGCCACCTTATAATCAATACCTTCCCAATAAAAGCGCCAAGTTAAATTCTCGAGGACCTGCAAAAACTCCATGACTTCAAAATAAGTGCCCTCAAGGCGTAACCGAATGGCGTGGCGATAAACCTTTTCGGAAGGTAAAGCCTGATCTTCCGAGTCATCACTTTCATGACCTGACAAATAATCTTTGGCCGCGCGTGCAATCGCTTTCAACTTGACGACTTTACCACTTAAATCTATTGCCTCTGGCGGCAATGTTCTTAACGACTTAAGGTTCATTTGGCTAGCACTTTTAGAAACCTCGCGCAAAATTTCAGGAAGTTGCTCACTGGCAATTAACCGTAGAGATAGCTCTTCTAAGCCACCTTCGAGCTGCAATAGTCGCCCCTGAAGCTTTAAACGTTCACGCTTTAAATTAGCATCAGGATCTCGCTGAGCAACACGATCAAAAACTTTTTTTTCTGTTGCAATTTGATCTATTTTTTTCTGAATAGAGATCATCTCCTCAGTCAATAGCGCTTGCTTAGCGCTCGTTGGCAGAATCAATAACGTATCAAATACTAAATATAAACCCGCCAAACATGAACCAAATAGCAATACCCGTTCACGCACAACTAACGCATCAAAACGGCTACAAAGTTCAAGCCAACGCGAGATTATCTTCATTGCTTCACCGGAGTACTAAAAGAGGCTGTTCCGTCATACCCCATAGAAAACTCAACGCCCCCGCTCGCCTTAATATTACCAATATTAATCAATCCAAATTTTGATTTTGAAAAAATTTCTTCTTTTCGCAATAAACCAAAGTATTGAGGGACATCATAAGCATTTAAACCTTCCCCTGACATTTCTATTAACTTACCACCATAAGAAAACGTAAATTGAGAGATTGATAATTTTTCAGAGGCATTAACAGCCATAGCTTTCATCGCGATATGAAAACTAAAATCTTCACCTAGAGTCTGGCCTTGAATCAAGTTAAATAAGCGCTCACGTGATTTTATTTTTTTCTCTAATAGCGCAATAGACATTTTAATATCTTGCCGTGAATTAGGTGACTTTATTGTTTTGCTTTTATCTAATTCTACCCCTAATGCATCCAGAACAAGGTTTTTTTCTTCTAGTTCTTTTTCTAGCTGGCTCAGCTCATAAGTTTTAACATACTGCACCAACAATAAAATAAAAAATACTCCAACAAAAATAGCAGACAAGTATTTTGCACTAAACCAATCTTTTTGTGGTTTAAGTTCGGGTAAATATAAATTAACCTCTTGCATGGGTGGCCCCCGCACGCAACGATCCGCCAATAGCCCCTAAGCACTTTTGAAACTCGAGCGCATCACCATCATCAGGAACACCGAAAATAGCACCAATATCTAAATACTGAATCGACGAAACCAAGCTAACTCTAAGCGTATCACTGATTTTATCTTCGGCCACACCATCGCCACAAATATAAACAACGCCCGGAGCCGCTTGCCCCATTTGCCGTTCGTAATAATCTAAAGAGCGCTGTAATTCTAGGGCCAGTATATCTTCAGGCAACGCTTCTAATAAGCCGGCTTGATAGTCTAAATCAAATTGCCTTGATAAATATAAATTTCCTTTTTTGAACAGGCTAACACTACCTCGGCCCTGTCTTAATCGGGCTATCGCAACACCACGCCCCTCAAAACCTGGGTCGATTAGACTTGTAGCTAGATTGCGCATGACCAACTCATTGATATCAATACTTTTTAAATTCAAATCCACAGCTTTAATGAGCTCTATAATATTGCGCAAGCGTGATAGCTCTGATATGACGACATAGATCATTTTTTTACGTGAATGCGCACCATCTTCTGGCAAATAAAAATATTCAATGCCTGCATCATCTAAAGGCGTTGCGATCAAATCTTTAATCTTCCAGCGTAAAGCACTGCGAACCTCTTCCTCGGGCACATCCGGTGCGTCAACCAATAACAATTGATATTGCCCTTGCGGTAACACTACATTACAAGGCAGTTTTTGCAGATGGTTTGCTTTAACATAGTCACCCAACATTTTAATATTAGACGACTCTAAGCTTGCTGGAAGAAAGTCAACATGCTTAAGTAAATTGCCATAATCGACCGTTTGACGGTGCGCAATAGCAATGCCATCTTCCCTAAACTCAAGCCCTACCGTTTGATCGGAGTGACTGTTTTTTCGCCATTTAATCACGTTAACAACCTGATTTAGCCCTTTATTGGCATTTTCTCTATACGCCGCCGATGGTTGCGCATAAAATTCACCGTTAGCTTAAACGTATTTTTATACACCAATTACCAAACAAATACGGCACGTTAAACTGAGTATAGACGCTCTATCGAAATTGTCTGATATTCATTATTATCCACAACACACGCACCACGAGTAACCTCTTAAACCTTGGCAGCCCCTTATGTTAAATATTGTTTTATTTGAACCTGAAATTCCGCCCAATACCGGGAACATCATTCGCTTGTGCGCTAATATGGGCTTTCAGCTTCACCTGATTGAGCCTTTCGGCTTTGAACTGGATGACAAGCGCCTACGCCGTGCAGGACTCGATTACGCCGAGTGGCAAAATGTTAAACAGTACGCCAACTGGCAAGCCTTTATACAAACCCACCCAAAAATCAGGCTGTTTGCTATTAGCACCAAGGGCACTCACTGGTTTAGCGAGCAAAAGTTTGAGGAGGGTGATTTTTTACTAATGGGACCCGAGACACGCGGGCTCCCCGAAGAGATTAGAACGGCACCGCAGATCAGCGGTGTTTTACGTATCCCGATGCGACCCGAAAGCCGCAGTATGAACCTCTCTAATGCCACCTCTGTGATTGCGTATGAAGCATGGCGACAAATGGGCTTCGAAGGTGCCATTTAAGCCTACCCACTAAACCATTATTTTAGGTTACTACTGAGCCAAGCTGCTCAGCTTTACCCGATAGGGTTGTAACCATTCAGAAGGCCGGAATTGGGGCGAATCAATCATCATTTAGGCACTATTTTAAGCGCTCCCAGCGCTTAAAATAGACAAAAAGTACCATCAGCCCCCTATCAGGTGGAACTTTCAGCTTGGCTGAATAGTGGCATAGCGTTTTGATAGGTATTGTCTAAGCGCCTAAACATCTAAGCACCTAAGCACAGCGGCGACATTGGCGCTGCTTGCTGCTCTGCCCATTCACCCGGCGTATACAAATGAAGTGCCAATGCATGTACGCCAACGCCTGACTTACTGCCTTTTAGCTCTTGCGCTAAAATTTGATACACCGCTTGATGGCGAGCCACCGCTCGCTTACCCTCAAAGTACTGGCTAACCGCGATGACCTTAAAGTGGCTTTCGGAGCCCACAGGCACATTGTGGTTCGCGCTTTCATTGATAACATCAAGATGATCAGGACTGAGTGCTTGCTGTAATTTAAGCACTATAGCCGCCTGTATTGGATTTTGCATATGCCTGCCTTTGTATCGAGCTCTTCACTCATGGAATGGTTTGATCTGCATCTGACATAATACAACACGCCCATCATCGTGAGCTAGCCCAGTCGAAAAAGTCTATTAAATCGCTGGGCCGCTAGGTATCTACGCTTAGCTGTGATATTTTCTCGCCTTTTTGGAAATCTATTATGCCTAAAGCCAGCGAAATCAAAAAGAACGTCGCCATCGAATACAACGGTAAAGTGTATCTTGTGAAAGAAGTCAGTAAATCTGCGGTATGCGGCCGTGCCGGTGGCAGTCTCTATCGTATTCGTATGTACGAAATTGCCACAGGCATCAAAGTAGACGAAAGCTTTAAAGCAGACGAAATGATGACGCTGGCCGATTTTTCACGTCGCGGGGTGACATTTTCTTATGTTGATGGCGATGAGTACGTGTTTATGGATAGCGAAGACTACACGCCGTACAACTTGAGTAAAGAGGCTATTGCCGATGAAGTACCTTTTATCACCGAGAATACTACCGATCTTCAAGTCTTTATCGTTAACGATGTCCCCGTGGCATTAGATTTACCCTCTTCGGTTGATTTAACAATTATCGAAACCGACCCATCAATTAAAGGGGCATCGGCTACTGCACGTACCAAACCCGCCACCCTGAGTACAGGCTTAATCATTCAAGTTCCCGAATATATTGCCAATGGCGATACAGTAAAGGTCAACACAGCCGACCATAAGTTTATGAGCCGCGCCTAGCGACGACCCAACTCAACCTCATCACCAAACCTAACTGCAAGCCCAATAGGCATTGCGGGTATACGCAAATCAACTTGGACCGAGCTGCAACGATTTAAAAATACCAGCATTAGGCACCCAGAGTGCATTGACTGAGTTACTTGAGCCATCTGGGCTTGGCAACCCTCAACGCTGCGTCGTGCAAAGCTCGGCACGGAAATCCTCAAAACATCATTGAGTAGCGCCCACTCAATATCAGCCTATGTAAATATAGCCTGTTGTGGCGCTCTTATCGTAAACGCCAAGTTCCCTTATGAGCAAGGTAATCTGGGCTTACATCACATAAAACACACAATAAACACAAGAGTCATTTGCACCGAGCAATACACAACACCGATAATACTGCTACCTTCATGAGGTGATATAGCGCTCTGACCGCCTGTAGGTACTAGAGCCGACAAACCTCACTCAGCAACGCTATCAACAATAACCCCACTAACGCTACAGACACAACATTGCTATCGACGCAAATAATATTATTATCGACACTGCGTACCCACATCTACGCCAAGCTCACTCGACCTTTGGGTTCGCCACTGTAAAAAGGTGAAACGCTTAATGAAACACTTGCTGATTGCGTGCATCGCACTTTACTTATCTAGCGCGGTCATCGCACAAGATAAACAAAGCTCTATCATTCATTCACACGCCATCACGATTCATGGTGAACCCAAATACCCCAAACATTTTGAACACTTTGAGTACGCACACCCCAACGCGCCAAAAGGTGGCACATTACGGCTCGCCGAAGTTGGAACGTTTGACAGCGTTAATCCTTATGCAATCAAAGGGCGGCCTGAGCGTCACACGCTCTTACTGCTGCACGGATCACTCCTCGAAAGCGCGCATGACGAGATAGGTACCATGTATGGTCATATCGCTCAGTCGGTTGAATACCCCCTATCCAGACAGTGGATTACTTTTCACCTCAACCCTAAGGCAACCTTCAGTGATGGGCACCCTATTACCGCCCATGATGTCGCCTTTAGCTTTAATGCCTTAATGCAAAACGGCTCGCCACGCTACAAGTTATATTGGGCTGATGTTTCAAAAGTAGAAGTGATTAATGATCAAACCATCACATTTTATAATGGCAACCCCGACAATACCGAGCTCTTTCAAATATTAGGTCAAATTCCTGTCTTGGCAGAGCACTACTGGCAAAAGCATGACCTACAAAAATCAAGCCTAGACATACCTGTCGTAAGTGGTCCCTATACATTAGCGCGCGTTGATGCAGGTCGAAGAGCGGTCTACACGCGTATTAAAGATTATTGGGCACAAAACACCCCAACCAGAAAAGGTATGTTTAATTTTGATGTTATTGATGTCACCTATTATAAAGACAACAATGTTTATTTAGAGGCATTTAAAGCCGGTGAATTTGATCTTAACACACGCAATACGGCCAAAAATTGGGCAAACGCTTACAACATAGCCGCAGTCAAAGCGGGCAAAATTATTAAAGCCGAAATACCCAACGCAAATACCCAAGGCTTCACAGGCTTAATGTTTAATTTACGCAAGCGTGAGTTTAGTAGCCCGGCGCTCAGAGAAGCCATCAATTATGCCTATGATTTTGAATGGACCAATAAAAATCTTTTTTATAGTTCGTATACACGATCCAATAGCTACTTTGCGAACTCAGAGTTAAGCGCAACGGGTTTGCCCTCAGCCAAAGAACTCACACTGTTAAAACCGCTCGCACAATATATCCCTGCACAGGTATTTACCCAAGCTTATACAAACCCGCAGACTCAAGGTAGCGGTAATAATCGAGAGAATCTAAAAAAAGCAAAAGAGATATTACAGCGCGCCGGCTTTAATGTAGTCAACGGAAAACTCATTAATCCAAACACTCAAAAACCTGTAACACTCGAAATACTACAGTCCTCAACGCTGTTTGAAGGCTTAATCAACCCTTGGATTAACAACTTAAAAAAGCTCGGCATCGACGCAACCCTCCGAGTCGTGGGCTCAGCCCAATACATTAGCTTGCGCAATAATCGAGATTTTGACGCCTCTATTATTTCTATCGCTCCCACCTCTTCACCGGGTAACGAGCAGCGTGATTACTGGGGCTCTCAGGCAGCCAATCTAAACAACAGCTTGAACCACATGGGCATCAGCAACCGCGCCGTTGACGCACTGATTGAGCATATCATTGACGCCCCAAGCCGCGAGGAATTAGTGATCGCGACGCGAGCACTCGATCGCGTACTGCTGCATTCGCATTACGCTGTACCCTTTCATTACTCACCCATCAGCAAAGTGGCCTACTGGAATAAATTTAATTTTATTGCATCGCCGAAATACGACTATCGTTTTTTTTATGCTCCTCATTTTTGGTGGTATGACGATAAAAAAGCCGATAAATTACCACGCTAAACCCTATGTGGCGCTACATTACAATACGTTTATTATTAATAGGCCCTACACTGTTTGGCATTATGCTTGTGAATTTTACTATTGTACAATTCGCACCTGGCGGCCCTGTTGAGCAAACGCTCCTAAAACTGGAAACGAGCCAATATGCGCCCACTCTAGAGGCAGCGCGCATCACACACCAACACCCCACTAGTCGCCAGCACTTGCCCCAAGAGATTATCGCACAAATAACAGCCCAGTATGGTTTTGATAAGCCCGCACATATACGCTTTTGGCTTATGCTAAAAAACTACGTGCTCTTCGATTTTGGAGACAGCTACTACCGTGATGCCAGTGTCTTATCGCTCATTGCTGAAAAACTACCTACCTCTATTTCGCTAGGTTTATGGAGTACATTACTTATTTACTTAATTTCAATACCACTCGGCATTAAAAAGGCACTGCAACACCGGAGCCATTTTGATATTTGGACAAGCACACTCATAGTGGTAGCCTATGCCATACCAGGATTTTTATTTGCCATTATTCTTATTGTTATTTTTGCTGGAGGCAGTTATTTAGATTGGCTACCGCTCAGAGGCTTAACCTCTGATCACTTTAATACACTAAGCCTAGCGGGCAAAATAAAAGACTACCTTTGGCATTTAATATTACCACTAACAGCCTACACAATCGGGGGGTTTGCCACATTAACCCTACTCACTAAAAATTCATTTCTCGATGAAATCAACAAACATTACGTCACCACCGCTATTGCAAAAGGGCTGAATGACAAACAGGTATTGTATGGCCACGTATTTCGCAACAGCATGTTAATTATTATTGCCAGTTTTCCTACGGCGATTGTGAGTATATTTTTTACCGGCTCACTCTTAATAGAAGTGATATTCTCACTCGACGGGATTGGGCTTTTGAGTTACGAAGCAATTATTAATCGCGATTACCCTATTGTATTCTCTACGCTTTATATTTTTACATTAATCAGTTTACTATTAAAATTATTGTCTGATTTGATCTATCACTGGGTTGACCCTCGCATTCACTTTGATAATCGTAAATAATCATTATGAAACATTCATCGGCAATCGTGACACAGGCAAAGCCCAGTGATCAACCTTTAGCATACTGGAATCCAAGCCCTTTAACACAAAGGCGCATCGATATTTTTTTAAATAATAAACGCGCAAAATGGAGCTTATGGCTATTTGCCCTTATGCTCACCCTTTCACTGTGCTCGCCCATTATTGCCAACGATAAGCCTTTAGTTATTCAATATAAACAAAGCTTTTTCTTTCCGGTATTTAACGCCTACCCAGAAACAACCTTTGGTGGTGATTTTGAAACAACCACTGACTATACAGATCCTTATATCATTGCCCTTATCGAAAAAAACGGTTGGCTTATTTGGCCTTTAATTCCGTACCACTACACAACGCACATTCGCAATCTAACCTCACCTGCGCCATCGTCACCGTCGAGTAGTCACTGGCTAGGTACTGATGATCAAGCACGTGACGTCTTAGCACGAACCCTTTATGGCCTTAGAGTCTCACTCTTATTTGCAATAGGATTAACCTTCGGTAGTAGTCTGATTGGTATTACTATTGGGGCGTTTCAGGGCTATTTTGGCGGCACCATCGATCTCATTGGGCAACGTTTTTTAGAACTATGGAGCGGATTACCCACAGTGTATTTATTAATCATTATCTCCAGCATAATAACGCCTAACACGGCTTGGCTGCTCTTTATTATGCTACTATTTAGCTGGACACGACTCGTTGATTTAGTACGTGCTGAATGCCTAAAAGTGCGCAATCTTGACTACATAAAAGCGGCGCGCGCACTCGGTGTTAGCCATATAAAAATTATACAGCGTCATCTGCTACCTAATGCCATGGTAGCCACAATCGCTTACATGCCATTTATTTTAGCTGGCGCAATATCAACACTCACTGCACTTGATTTTTTAGGCTTGGGGTTACCTCCAGGCTCAGCCTCACTCGGCGAGTTGGTATTACAAGGCAAAAACAACCTGCATGCTCCTTGGCTGGGTTTAACCGCCTTTGTGACACTGTCGAGTACATTAACGCTCATGGTATTCATTGGCGAAGGTGCGCGCGATGCCTTCGACCCTCGATTGAAGGTATCAACATAACTATGCCAGCTTTAATGTCTATTCAAAATTTAAGCATTATTTTTGAGCAGGGTCGCCGTAAAACAACCGTAGTAGACGACATTAATATAGATATTTTTGCCGGCAAAACGCTCGCTTTAGTCGGGGAAAGTGGATCGGGGAAAAGCGCTATCGCATCGTCTATATTACAATTGCTGCCCTACCCTAGTGCCTACCACCCTCGCGGTCGCATCTTATTTGAGAGTTTGGATTTACTACAACTCAATAAACAAAGCTTACAGGCAATACGTGGCAATCAAATCAGCATGATTTTTCAAGAGCCGATGAGCGCACTGAATCCACTACACACCATAGAGCAACAAATTGGTGAGACACTGCGCATACATCAAGGCCTTAATAGGCAACAAGCCAAAATAAAAACCCTTGAATGGCTTGCCAAAGTGGGGATATCTCAGCCGAATCGACGCTTAAAAAGCTACCCGTATGAATTATCAGGCGGTGAGCGGCAGCGCGTAATGATCGCTATGGCACTCGCCAACACACCCAAAATTTTAATTGCTGACGAGCCTACTACCGCTTTAGATGTTACTGTGCAAAAAAATATTTTAGCGCTAATTCATTCGCTCAAAGAAGATTTAGATATGGGGGTATTACTGATTAGCCATGATTTACCTATGGTTAAAAAATACAGCGACAACATTGCGGTTATCTATCAAGGCAGTATTGTTGAGCAAGGCACCGCTAATGATATTTTTAACACCCCGAAGCATCATTACACACAAGCCCTTATAACCGCAGAACCACCCGCTCAAATTCTTCAGACTACACACGCGCATCCGCTATTAACCGGTAAAAATATCCAGGTTCGCTTTGCACTCAATAAACCTATTTTCAATAAAAACAAGCGTTGGTTCAGCGCCGTTAACAACGTCAATATACAAGTCAATAAAGGTGAAACATTAGGTATTATTGGCGAAAGTGGATCAGGAAAATCAACACTCGCCATGGCATTAATGCTTTTACAAAAAAGCGAGGGTGCTTTATTTTTTGACAACGTAGCATTAAAAAAACTTACACCTAGACAACTACGCACTTACCGCAAAGCCTTCCAGGTCGTTTTTCAGGATCCTTTTGCGAGTCTGAGTCCACGCATGAGTATTCATCATCTTCTTATCGAAGGGCTCGATGTATTTGAGAAGCATCTCAGCCAACAACAAAAAACGCTCAAAGTGATTGATGCGCTAAAAGAAACCGGCTTAGACCCCAGTATACGTCACCGCTACCCTCACGAATTTTCAGGCGGTCAAAGGCAGCGTATTGCGCTGGCGAGGGCACTTATTTTAAAACCTAAACTGATTATTCTTGATGAGCCCACCTCCTCACTGGATCGTATAGTGCAAAATCAAATCATACAGCTACTCAAAGCACTGCAAGACAAATATAACCTCTCATATATTTTTATTAGCCATGATCTAAAAGTCATTCAAGCTTTAAGCCATTATATTATAGTTATGCAATCTGGGAAGATCGTAGAGCAAGGCCATGCCACTCAAGTATTGACCGCACCCACTGCACCCTACACACAAACACTCATAGATGCCGCGCGCAATTAATACAGTGCACTGAGTGTACCCCATATTTTTAGTGTGCTGACTCAATAAAAGCTTTCGGTACAAAGTAAAAACTTCCCCCTTCATGACCAGCCTCTCGTATAGGCTTCATTTCAGGCTCTTGTCGCAGCACTAGCCGATCTGCCCGTTGTCGAACATTCACAGACAACAGCGAAAATAATTGACTATCGCGTAAAGGCCTATCATTATTTTCAAGCACATCAATTAACGCACCGGCAAAAATAGAGTGATCGGCCTTATTACCATCAAGTACCGGTCGCTTGCCACCAGAAGAAATTACAATACGTGCGCGCCTTTTGATATCCGTTTGGATAGCAGCGCGAGATAACTTGGCACTACTTAAACCAAATAAATACGGGCTTTTATCTTCCCCTAAGTAGCCCGCAAAGCATGAATCTGCAATCACCAATACCGAACGTACCTTTAACCGATCTAAATGATCACTAATGACAGCATTATTCAGCCAGTGAGTAATATTATTACCTTGAGCATCGACGGGTAACCAATAGCCTCTCTCTGTTTTACTGAGACCTACATTCGATAGCTCACCATGCCCTGCATAGAATATTAATAAATTATCATTAGCGCCCAGCGTATGAAACAAACGACTAATAGCCATTAAAATATCTTTTCCTTCACCATTTTTAATCAACTGCGTTGTAAACCCATAACGGCGCTCAAGTACTTCTTGTAGGCGCTCAGCATCTTTCACGGGTGAGCGTAAATCATCTAAAAATTGATATTCTTGATTACCTATAATTAACGCATAGTAGCGACCAAAATTTATACTGTGTGCGATTTTAGGGTCTCCTAAACTCATATTTTCAGGAGTCATAAAATCGTTACTTATGATATTTCGGTACGCAAGATTCATAGCGTCTAAACGATTTTGAAGTTTTGAGCGTTCATCCAAAGAATGATTATATAATGCACGTAATCCCGTCACATGCCGTTGCGCACTCTTGATTTCTTGTTTATTTTGAGTAGCGCTTGATAATTGCTGCTCAAGCTCAAGAATGGTTTGATTTGCTGCGGCTATGGCGCTTTTAAAATGGTTTTTCTCTTGCTCTAAAGCAGCCCGAGCATCTTGACTTAACAACACGGCATTATTATCGATACCTGAAGCCAATCGATAATAATTGAGCGCTTTAATGAGGTCTCGCTCAACACCCATCCCTCTTTCGTACAGCAAGCCAATATTAATTTGAGCCCGTGCAAAGCCTTGATCAGCCGATTGGCCATACCAATAAAATGCTTGTGTAAAATCAGGTTCAACTCCCAAACCTTTCTCGTAAATTTCACCAACATAGTTTTGAGCTTTAGCATCTCCACGCGTGGCCAGCGGTAACCAGACATTGAGGGCACTGTGATAATTTGCACGATCGTAAGCCACATACTCTCCGCCACGGATATGACAGTCATGGGCGGTAGTTTTACTCGCTCGGCGTGTACCCATATACTGCGCATGCCCCAATCGGCGCACCTGTGCGGGCAATAAACAATCCACAATCTGAAAATCTTGCTTATGTATTACCTGCACTATCGTCTCGTGTGAAGAGTTATCAGTGGCACTGCATGACAGCAATAAAAGTACTAAAAGAATAGAGCGATATACGCCACCTACTGTTAATGCTATAAGCACGATTCTTTTCACACGTCAGCTCCAGCATTTTGTGACTCATAGAAGGGTTTTAAGGTATTGCACGAATACCATCATGGCAGCGCTTTGTACAATTACGGATTCAATGGGGGATGAGTACGCGCTTTCAAATCACTAATTGCTTTACGTATTTTGTAAGGACTACTCACAAATTCATTTTCTAAAAAAACCT
This sequence comes from Marinagarivorans algicola, assembly GCF_001292705.1. Taxonomy (GTDB): domain Bacteria; phylum Pseudomonadota; class Gammaproteobacteria; order Pseudomonadales; family Cellvibrionaceae; genus Marinagarivorans; species Marinagarivorans algicola. The sequence goes on along the minus strand of NZ_LGAK01000021.1, from coordinate 18,879 downwards.
CTAGCGCGACTAAATATTCACTCACTTGAAACTCACTCAACCCCCTTTCGCTTGCTTGCTGCACTAATTGAGCAACGACAGCATTTGTTCTTTCTTGAATAATAGCGCGTACTAGTTTGATATTACGCGTCTTTTTATGCGCAGCACTCATTTGGACATCTAACCACGCTTGCGAATAAAGTCGATGCGCAAGATCCACATCCTTAGCCGCTAAAGAGCGATCCCCCTCTCTCACCAAGGCTGCAACTGTTGCCAACTCAACGGGTAAATGTGCTAGCGAGGGAACACGCGTACTCCAATAACTTTGAGCTGCCACGGAACACATGATGGCCACTGCACCAGCGGCGATTAAACTGGCAATCGTATTGCTATACTGGCGCGCCTTTATCGCATCAATAAACTCGCCCGCATTGGCAAATGAAAGCTCAGCATCAAACCGTAATGCCTTACGCAACGCGCGCATGTGGCGAAGCTTTAAGCCGAAGACGCTTTCTACTTTTAAGCCCTGCTCTTGAGCCTCTAGTGCCGATACAGGTAAACCATAATGCGTGGTATAAGGGTGTCGACCGGTGAGTAATTGATAGGCTACGCAGGCCAAGGCAAAGACATCATCACGTGCGCTAATCGTCTCGCCCTGTAAGCTAGCCACTGTTGCATAATTGGGTGTCAGTGCAAATGCAGTGAGCTTATCGCCTGCCGTCATGGGTTCTTGGGCGGCATTAATCACCCTAGCAATACCAAAATCTAAAATCTTCACGCCACCATCTTGCGACAAAAATATATTGGCAGGTTTAATATCGGCATGCACAAATCCCTCTTGGTGCGCATACGCCAAGCCTCTCGCTACACGCTCTACAATACGCATGGCTTTTGAATAGCTCATGGTGCCATGTTCAGCCAAATACTCTTTTAGCGTTTGCCCCTCTAAGTACTCCATGGAGATAAACGCCGTATCACCGCACCGATCAAAATCAAAGACAGTCACAATGTTGGGATGCGACAAGGCTTGTGCTTTTTTGGCTTCACGCTGAAGCGCTTGTAAGGCACCCTCTTGGGCTTGGCACTGCTCATTGAGTAACTTCAGCGCGACAAATGGCGAACTATCCTGCATTTCTTCACGTAGCAAGTCTTTGGCGAGATACACATCTCCCATTCCGCCACTGCCTAATGTTTTAATTAAACAAAACCGATTACGCAGCACTTTGCCTTCGGGTTGCTGCCGTAAGCGTTTACGTTCAGCGGTTTTATCAATACGCGCCAAAAAGCTTAATTTACTCGGATCAACGCCAATGACCTTCTCCTTTTGCGTTTGGCGCGAGATATTACTTTTAGTCACAAGGTGATTGTCCGATGGTTCACAGCCACGCAGCGCTTGCGGACAAGGTAATGGTGAATCGCTGGATTTTTGATCACCTAACTGATGACGTACAGCCTCGATATCGAACATGACTGTAAAGCTCCCCAAGTGCAAAGGCGCTTATTATTCATTATTTCTTACATTTTTGATAGCTCATTTAATTCCAAAGTACTAACACCAATCATGGCATCCAATGTTTTAGAATGAAATTCGCGCCGATATAAAATGAGTACAGTAAATGCCGCAGCTAATAAAAACACCCAAATATTCAGGAGCCAAGCCAATACCGCCAGTGAAAAATAAAACGCTCTGAGTCCTTGATTATAAGTATGCCCCGCCCGATCAATCACTTTTGACATAAACCGAACATAATTTTTACCTGTTGCACCATCTAGGTCGGGGTCTTTATCGAGCGGGGCGGCACCTAATAGCACCGCACAAAAACCATATTGCCGCATCGACCATGTAAACGTAAAAAAAGCGTATATATGAATTAGCAATACCACAATCAGCTTAAACTGGACACTGATCGCATCAGTAGGCACTGCAAAAGGTAGTGTAGGCAAAATGGCATGTAACTGCTCCGACGAAGCTATCCCCGTCACCAAACCCGCAATAATAAACAGTGATGTAGAAGCTAAAAAGCTTGCATTACGCTCTAGGTTATTCAGTAAAGAAGCATCCGCAATGCGATTATCTCGACGCAATAGATTACTCATCCATCGCTTGCGGTATTGATGCAACACTGAAGAAATACAAAAGACATGCCTAGCTCGCCTGCGCGAAAACACCGAATACCCCCACCAACACACTAACAACCAGCCTAAACCGAATAAATCTTGTACGTGCGCCAGTACCCATTCATTTAAATTCATATTGCTTTCACCCGATGACCACACTCCACCGTGCGGCTTAATATTGTGTATTGCACTGCGTTAATCCTCGTCGCCCGAACGACAAGCAAGCAAGCTTGAGCATTGAATGATGAGATTTTATGAAAACACGTAGAATCATCCAACACAGGCCCTTTATACTGTTATCCTAAAGCATTCGCTACATCATTTAGCGAGCATCAACCCAACATTTATATAGACTATTATTAAGGCGATACCTTTATGCCCCTCTCGCACCCAGCGTTTAAACTCGTTCGCAACCAAGCGGTTGAATCTTTAAACATCACGATCGAAGAATACGAGCACATTGAAACCGGGGCGCAGCATATTCACCTAGCGGCCAATAATCCAGAAAACGTCTTTCTTGTTGCTTTACGCACCGTACCGCAAGACTCAACCGGTGTTGCGCATATTTTAGAGCATACAGCGCTTTGTGGCAGCCAGCGCTACCCCGTGCGCGACCCTTTTTTTATGATGACACGTCGCTCACTCAATACCTTCATGAATGCCTTTACCAGCAGTGACTGGACGGCCTACCCTTTTGCCAGCGTTAACCGCAAAGATTTTAACAACCTACTCGATGTGTATTTAGATGCTGTCTTCTTTTCTCGTCTTGATCCATTAGATTTTGCCCAAGAAGGCCATCGCCTTGAGTTTTCACAGCCCGATAATGCGCATAGTGACCTTGAATATAAAGGTGTTGTTTTTAATGAAATGAAAGGCGCTATGAGCTCGGTTAACTCCCAGCTGTGGCAAACACTAACAAAGTATTTATTTCCCACAAACACGTATCATCATAACAGTGGTGGCGAGCCTAGCTGTATTCCGGATTTAACCTACGATGAGCTGGTCGCTTTTTACAAAACGCATTACCACCCAAGCAATGCTATTTTTATGACCTACGGCGATATCCCAGCCGTCGAGTTACAAAACAAAATTCAAGATCAAGCGCTCGCACAGTTTAAGCGCTTAGACACGCATATTCATGTGAGTAATGAGAAGCGCTACTTCGCGCCAGTTAAAATTGAAGAGCATTACCCACTCAATGAAGAGGATCTCAGCCATAAAACACACCTTGTTAATGGCTGGCTATTAGGTGACAGCACTAATTTAGAAGAGGTGCTCAGTGCTCATTTACTTAATAGCGTACTTATAGATAATAGCGCTAGCCCATTAATGCTAGCACTCGAAACCACCGAGCTTGGCCAAGCACCTAGTCCGCTGTGCGGCCTCGATGACTCTCAAAAAGAGCTGATTTTTGTGTGCGGTATAGCCGGCAGCGAAAGAGAGCATGCCGATGCGCTTGAACAATTAGTACTAGGCACCTTAAAACAAGTAGCGGCCGAGGGTGTACCGATCGAAGATGTCGAAGCGGCGCTTCATCAATTAGAACTACAACAACGCGAAGTCGGCGGCGACAGTTACCCTTATGGGCTGCAATTGATTTTAAATGCGCTAACCGCGGCCACCCACAGAGGCGACCCCGTTGCGCAATTAAATGTGGATGCAGCACTCGAGGCTTTACGAGTAAAAATTCAAGACCCCAACTTCATACCCGATCTTATTAACCGCTGGTTACTCAACAACCCACATCGTGTGAGCTTAACTCTCACCCCCGATGCCGAGCTCAATGAGCGAAAAGACCAAGCCGAAAAAGACCAGCTCGCCAACATCAAAGCCGCATTGAGTGATGAGCAAACCCAGCATATCATCCAACAAGCGAGGCAATTAAAAGAGCGCCAAGCACAAATCGATGACGACTCTGTACTCCCTAAAGTCACCTTAGATGATGTGGCCCCGCAAGAGATCATTATTCCATCCACATTCAACCAAACGCTCCCTAACAGCCAACAGCCCTTAATGGGTTACGGCGCAGGCACCAATGGCTTAGTGTATCAACAGTTGGTGTGTGAGCTACCCGCTTTAGACGACGAACTACTGCCTCTATTACCGCTTTATTGCGCACTGCTCACTGAGGTCGGTATTGGTCAGCACAGCTATCTTGATGTACAGCGCTGGCAAGCCCGTGTGTGTGGCTCCATTAGCGCATATTCCAGTATTCGTGGTAGCGTTGATGACACGCATAAGCTTAATAGTTTCATTACCTTATCGGGTAAAGCGCTCAGCAGCCAGCATGCTCAATTGTGTGAATTAATGCGCGCCACCTTTACCGATGCCCGTTTTGACGAGCAAGGGCGTTTACGTGAACTTATCGCGCAAATGCGTACAGGCCGCGAGCAGAGTATCACCGGTAGCGGCCACGGCTTGGCCATGCAAGGCGCCGCCATGGGCATCAGCCCCAGCGCGCAGCTCAGTTTCAATCTGACCGGCCTAGAAGGCATTCGCAAAATTAAGGCTTTAGATGATAGCTTGAACACACCGGCCAACCTCAATGACCTACAGCGACGCCTTACAGCAATTCACCATGCTATTAGCCAAGCGCCTAAGCGCTTTTTATTGGTGGGCGAGCATCAGCCACTCAAGCAATACAGCAAAACCTTTGCCGAGTACTTTGATGCCGCTAAAAATACAGCAAGCGAGAGCACTTTCTTACCTTTTACTAGCCATTTTGAAGCTCAGCATACACAAAGCGCTTGGCTGACCAACTCACAAGTGAGCTTTTGTGCCAAAGCCTACCCCACTGTCGCCAGTGATCACCCTGATGCGGCGGCCTTAGTTATTTTAGGTAACGTGATGCGCAATGGGTATTTACACCGCACAATCCGCGAGCAAGGTGGTGCCTATGGTGGCGGAGCCGGGCAAGATAATAACAGTGGTGCGTTCCGCTTTTACTCGTATCGCGACCCACGCTTAGGCGAAACATTAACAGATTTTGATCAAGCGATTGAATGGGCAATGAGCACCGATCACAGCTGGCAAAGTGTCGAAGAAGCCATTTTAGGTGTTGTGAGTAGCTTAGATAAACCCGACTCGCCTGCTGGCGGCGCTAAACGAGAGTTTCATGCGCTGATTAATGGCCGCACCCCCGAAACCCGTCAGCGCTTTAGAGACAGACTCTTAAATGTTAAAGGCGCCGATCTACCTCGTGTCGCGCAAGCGTATTTGGTGAATCAACAAGCACACACTTGTGTGATCACCGATAAGAGCAAGCAAGCAGACGTCGAGGCATTACAGTTAAAAATATTTAATTTATAGCCCGCCGCTCGCCTGTTCGTACACCCCCGTTCGCACACACATCGCACTTGTGCGAACAGGCGAGCCATTAAAATTACGCTTCACGCTTAACTTTAGGCTGCCGAGCGCGGCCTCATGGTCGATGAACGGGCTTTGGGAATTGCTTCAACGCCGTCATCAATGCGGCCTCATCGGTATGATCTTGGCGGTACAGTACATGCTCAGAAATACGGGCAATGTCATGGCATGCCGTTTCATATTCTTTTTTTTGCTCGGCTAAACGGTGCGCAAATAGCGCTAGACTCTCTTCGCGATAACGCACATAGCCTAACTTTAAACATGTTTTATCGAACTGCTCAATTGCTTTTTGTAAAGGTGTTTTGCGAGAGCGATGCGGGCGAATAACCCACAGGGTATAGCCGCCTAACATACCGGCAATCAAACCAATAAACACCGCACCAATGCGCCAAGGCTCTGTGCCGCCAAACCAGCGAGCAAACAACTCGCTTTGCTTACCCGTATCGTAATTTAATACCCAGCGGTTCCATACATAACCCGCTGCATCCATGCGCTCACGCCATGCGCCCAGCCACTGCGGCGCCTGATAATGACCCGCTCCAACCAACGCGCGATCTTGCTCACCCAATGCACTGCCAATGCCTTGCTCTATGCGCTGTGGCGCTACAGCACTGGTTGGGTCGACCCGCTGCCAGCGATTTGCGAGCCATACCTCAACCCAAGCGTGTGCATCCGACTGACTAATTCGCCAGTAGTCTTCTAGGGCATTGTAAGTACCGCCTTGATAACCCACCACAACACGTGCCGGTATACCCGCAGCACGCATTAATACCGCAAAACTGCTCGCAAAGTGCTCGCAAAAGCCTCGCTTTGTCGTCAATAAAAATTCATCCACACTGTGCTTACCTAATACAGGGGGCTCTAAGGTGTAATGAAAGTCTTGGTTATACCATGTGAGTGCAGTCGCGATAATTGCTTGAGGTGCCTGATACTGCTCGCGCCACGATTGCCCAAGCGCCTGCGCCTGCGGGTTAGTACCTGCCGGCAAGCGCAATAGCTGAGCCTGTTCAGCTGCGCTCAGCGCTGACCCGCTCAGGTCGTCGGCACTGGCACTGAGTACCGTGTACTGTATGCGCGATGCAACCGGTCGATGAGCCGTTAATAAGCCTTGCTGTGTAATATGAATATTTTGCCGTGTGGCTTTTATCGACGTGACCTTAATAGGCTCGGCCAGCGCAAAAAGCCAAGGATATTGGTGCGGCTCGAGCTGCACAGTATAGTCAATTAAATCATTAGCCCCTGTGAGTTTAGGCACAAAACGCGGGTCATTTTTTAAGGTCATATCCCACTGCGCACTTAAGCGCCACGTGCGACCGTCAAACTCATCGAGCACTAGGCCGCGCCAATACATCTCATTGGGCGAGGGCGCTCGCCCGGCATTAAAATTAACCCTAAAGGCGGTGCCTTGCGATTTGACTAATTGGCCTAAATCCCCGGGCGATAAGCTATCACTAAAGCCTGTTTGCCCAGTACCTTGCGGTAAAGGTACGTGCCATAACGGGCCTAAGCGCGGCATAATGACAAACATCACCACCATTAGCGGCAAAGCGTGTAAAAGCATAAAAAAGCCGCTTTTTAGCTTGTGTACAACCCCCAAACGGCGGGTTAAATAAATTGTTTGCCAAGCGGTCACCAGCGCAACGCAAGAGGTCCACGCATAAAACGCCATGAAAAACGTTTGAGTAAACAAAAACTGTGCGCCCACAGCAATAAAGCCAATAAACAGTAACAACAAGCCATCTTTGTGTGTACGCAGCTCGAGCAATTTAAGAATAAATGCGCACACCAAGAAACCAATCATAGGCTCAACGCCGACTTGCCCCCGATAAGACACCATCAAGCCGCCCACACAGGCAGCCCCTAACATAAACTTTGTTAGCGTGGCAGGAAACGCCAGCTTGCCGTTATAAATACGCAAGCGCCACACCATAGCACCTAACCACACAAGCCACATCCAAGGCGGCAAATGAAACAGCAAAGGCACAATCGCCACGCCTTGGGCCACAATCAACCATAAAAGGTTTTCATGACGAATTAACTTATGCTGTTCAAACGCCTCTATCGATGCATCCATCCCAACACTACCCTGCAAGGCGCGTATCAAAGCGCGCCAATGCCGACAGCACGCTTAAGCGATGGCCGTCATCCAGCCCTGGCGGCAACTGTTTACCCGGCAACCGCAAGCCATAAGGCACACCTAACCGGTCGAATTCTAACGCCCAATAACACAGGGCACTTAAACGCGCTTCGGGAGGTAAATGTAAAAAGCTTTGCCACTGCAACCAGGTATCGGCCTGTTGTGCACTGGCGTACTCTTTAGAATACAAGCCTTGTTCGCGAGCATAGTGCTTCCAGGCAATATGTTTGATAGGGTCACCTGCGCGGTATTCTTTAAGCCCCGAAAAGTCATCGCCGCCGGCTGTAGGCTCTCCGTGCTGCCCCTGCTTGTCATCTAGCGATAGGGCGGGAAAATCAGCTTTTAAAGGTTTAGGGTACACCACCGCACACGCATCCAGATTCAACCATGTCCAGCAGCGAATCAGCCCTAGCGGATACGTGCTTTCAAGTAGCAATTTGCCAGGGCGTAAATACCCTCGCCGCGAGGCCATCAGTGACACCGTGATAGACTGCGCCTGTTGCGCTGTGCCTGTTGCTATTGCTGCTGGCGGCTCAAAGTCAAAGGTCATCGGCTCACCGCTCCACCATCGTGCAACAATGTTATCGTTGCCTTTAGCCCGCGTGCCGCTTACCTCTAAAACAAAGTGCACCGACTCGCCCGCAAACGCGGGTTTAGCACCGGCCACCCTAATATTAAGACCTGCCAAATTAGCATAGGTATGCAAAATAGAGACAACGAATAAGCTAATCAGCAAATAACTTAGCGCTAATATGAGGTTATTTTGATAATTAGTGCCCAACACCCAAAGCAATAAGCTCAAACCTAAAAAACCAAAACCCATCACCGTAGGAAAGGTATACAGGTTTTTGCGGCCTAACAAAACCGCCACCGCTGGCGGGCTGCGCTTGTCAATCCATTGAAAAAAATACTGCTGCCAACGGCTGGGTTTTAATGGGGCGCTGGCTTTTAGCGACGCTATAGCGTCGGGGTTTATCGGTGCATCCATGATGTCAGCCTCAACACTGCTTCATTGATTGGGATCAGTGATGGTTAGCGCAAAACGGCAACTGTTTTGAGCATGTAAGCTACTAGATCGGCGTGTTCGCTATGCTCGCTCACCTCGCCGCCTCGTACACGATGGCCAACAATAGCCGGGGCTACCGTTTGCACATCTTCGGGGATGACATAATCACGCCCAGCCAATAACGCCCAAGCCTTGGCTGCACGCAACCAAGCCAAAGCCCCTCGCGGCGATAAACCGTAAGTAAAGCGCTCATCCACGCGGGTAAACGTGACTAACGCCTGTAAATAATCCAATAAGTTGTCGCTGGTGTTCACCTCATTTACGGCGTGCTGTAATTGCTCTAAAGTACTTGGGGTCACGAGGGCACTCATTGCCTGAATGCGCCGACGCGGATCTACGCCTTGCAGCAGCAAGCGCTCGGATTCTTGACTGGGGTACCCCAGACTTATCCGCATCAAAAAGCGATCTAGCTGAGATTCAGGCAGCATAAATGTGCCCGATTGCGACAAAGGGTTTTGCGTAGCAATGACAAAAAAGGGGAATGGCAAGGGGCGAGTTTGCCCCTCGATAGTGACCTGCCCCTCTTCCATAGCCTCGAGTAACGCGCTTTGTGTTTTAGGGCTGGTGCGGTTAATTTCATCGGCCAATAACAATTGAGTAAACACAGGGCCTGGATGAAATTGAAATGCACTTTGCGCTTTATCAAACACGGCGACACCGAGAATATCAGCAGGCAGTAAATCACTGGTAAATTGCACCCGCTCGTAGTCAAGCCCTAGCACCTTGGCCAAGCACTGCGCCAAGGTGGTTTTACCCATACCGGGTAAATCTTCGATAAGTAAATGACCCTTGGCCAGTAAGCAAGCAACGGCCAGCTTCACTGCCTGCTCTTTACCCAACAACACCTGCCCAACCGCCTGCACAATGTGATTAATTAGCTGACTGTGTTCGTGTTGCGTTTTTTTCACTATTGGCTGCATATTCTGCCCTTTTTACATCGATAAATTTGAGCATAGCCAATAACCGCGATAACTGCTTTTGACATACCGGTTTTATCTGGCAATAAGACGCCATAAAAGTTCGCCGCCGGTCACGCGTTAACGTGCAGGCCTAATACCTTCTTTTATATCGCGGCAAAACCGCGCTCAAGATCAGCCAGTAAGTCTTCTATGTCTTCTAAGCCTACCGCAATACGGATCAGGTTAGCCTTAATACCAGCAGCGGCTTTATCTTCATCGCTTAAACGACCGTGAGTGGTCGTTGCTGGGTGTACAATCGTGGTTTTGGCATCGCCTAAATTGGCTGTAAGTGACATAAGCTGTGTGGCATTAATAAAGCGCCAGCACGCCGCTTGATCACCTTTGACTTCAAACGATAATACACCACCAAAAGCCGACTGCTGCTTAGCGGCCAAAGCGTGACCTGGGTGCCCGGGCAAGCCGGCATAATATGTTGTCTCAACCTTTGCGTGAGTATTGAGGTACTCGGCCAACGCTTGCGCATTGCTAGAGTGTACCTTCATACGCAAGCCTAACGTTTCTAGACCCTTGCTAAACACCCAAGCATTAAAAGGACTCATGCTAGGACCACAGGTACGAATAAAGCCTAATACTTCATCCATGAGCTGTTGACTACCCACCACCGCACCACCTAAACAACGCCCTTGTCCATCTAGATATTTAGTCGCGCTGTGAATAACAATATCAGCGCCTAATGACAACGGTTTTTGTAGTGCCGGTGTACAAAAACAATTATCGACAGCAAACAAACAGTTATTCGCCTTCGCTATCGCCGCCAGGCCGGCAATATCAGCCACATGGCAAAGGGGGTTTGAGGGCGTTTCGCAAAACATCAACTGAGTGTCTGGGGTAATAGCCGCCTGCCACTCATTAAGCGCTGTTAAACTCACCGTACTGACTTTGACCCCAAATTTTTGTAAATATTTACTAAACAATACGGTGGTTGTCCCAAAAACACTGCGCGAACACACCACGTGGTCGCCGGCTTTGAGTAGCGCCATACAAGTACTTAAAATAGCCGCCATGCCCGAGGCCGTCGCCACCGCCGCTTCTCCCCCTTCCATAGCGGCAATGCGCTCTTGAAAAGTATTGACCGTGGGGTTGGTATAGCGCGAGTACACATTGCCCGGCTCATTACCAGCAAAGCGTGCAGCCGCCTCTTCCGCACTGTTAAAAACATAGCTAGAGGTAGCAAAAATGGCCTCCGAGTGCTCGCCCTCGGCGGTGCGATTAATACCCGCTCTAATGGCAAGTGTATGAATACCTGCCGTATCTAAAAAATCTTCCGTCATGCTTGCTCAACCCTTTTTAATCACCCAAAACGCGAGCGCGCAACGCTCATTATGAAGCCTTATCCTAATATGAAGTCTTATACTAAACAGCATAAAACGCCGGTTCAACGATTTTAAAAACGGCGAGCTCTTTAGCCGCCGGTACAGCAAAGTCTTTAAAGTCACGCTCGACAGTGTTAATGGTTTTAAGATGCTGGAATTTTTCTTTTTTAGATAGCGCTTTCCAGTCTTGCAGTATGGGAATATGCGCCAAGCGCTCATGTATTTGGTCAAATACCGTAAAAGGTGCGCGCTGAGCATCCGTTAAACCCAGTACATTCATTAAACGACTCACACGAATACCCGCCTCACCTAATTCAACCTGTCCACTGATATAGCTTTTTGCAATAATATGTAAGCTTTTGAGTGCATCTTCACGATTTTTCGCCATCACAGCCTCTTGCTCAGCCAGTAATAAAGCATCTCTTTTTTTACGCAAATGCAGTTGCCAATGCAAAAAAGTTGCCATCCCCGCTAGCAACAATATGATGATGAGACCGACAAAAAATAGTAAGGTACCTAGCATTGTTTCAAACATGTTTTCACTCTTAGTTCATTAATCCAATATTTACTCATGACATAGTGTATGGCCCAACCAAACCTGTATACCGGCAGGCAGCTTGTAACCCTATCACTTTAGTTTTAAGGCCTTTTCGCTTTTATGCATATCGCTTTTTTTGACTCAGGCCTTGGCGGCTTAAGTATTGCTCAGGCTTTTTTTACTCACCCTAAAAGCGCATCGGTCGCTGTGCGCCAATGCAGTTACATTGCCGACACCGGCGCTTTTCCTTATGGTGACAAAACCGATCTTTGGCTGATTGAGCGTATCACCACAGTTGTGCGTGCCGCTATGGAGCGCATACAACCCGATCTTGTCGTCGTCGCGTGCAATACCGCAAGCACCCTTGCACTGACGTCATTACGGCAAGTATTTAGCATTCCATTTATTGGCGTGGTACCAGCCATTAAGCCTGCCGCACACGCCTCAACAACAGGAGTTATTGGCGTATTAGCCACACCGGCGACCGTGGCGCGCGATTATACAGCACAATTAATTGCCGACTATGCGCCTAAGCAACGTGTTTTATTGTACGGCTGTACCGAACTTGTCGCTCAAGCCGAGCGCCACTTATTGCATTTACCCGTAGACACGCACATATTGCAACAGGCACTGAAAGGCTTATTACAACAAGCCAACGGTTACAACATTGATACTATTGTATTGGCATGTACGCACTTCCCGCTACTTAAAGAGGCCCTTGCGCAACAATGGGCACAGCTTTGCCCCCACCGCGTACAATGGGTGGACTCTGGAGAGGCCATAGCGAGACGTATTATTGAGCTTGCTCCGTGTATTGACAGGCAAGATACGACCGGCGCTACCGATAACATACTCAGCAAGCCTGCCGTGACTCAGCTGGTGACAACTGGCGGACCCTTGGCCGCACAATATACCGCACTCTTACAGCAACAGCCTCAATGGTTGGGTGCACCATCGCCAGCAACATCGCCCGCAACAACAAAAACAACCCCAATAACAGCAAAACCAGCAACCTTTGCCCATATTGCTCTGACGCTGTAGCGCTGGGCATTCACAACCACCTGAATAACTCTAAAATTCACCATAATGGCGCCATTGCAATAAAAATGTCATATTTAGCCGTCACACTTTTCACTTTTTAAGAATGTAATCACTAAGATGACAATTAAAATAGGTATTAACGGCTTTGGCCGTATGGGGCGGCTTACATTGCGTGCCGCGTTTGATTGGCCCGAAGTCGAGTTTATTCATATCAATGATAACGCCGGTGATGCTGCCACTGCTGCCCACCTGCTCAATTACGACTCGGTACACGGCCAGTGGCAACACACTGCGCACGCGCAAAACAACACCCTCGTTGTTGACGATACACACATCACCTACAGCCAAAACAGCACCGTACAAGACACCGACTGGAGCCAATGCGATTTAGTCATTGAAGCCACAGGCGTGATGCGTAAAAAAGCGCTGCTTGAAGCCTATTTGCATCAAGGCGTTAAGCGCGTGGTGGTCACAGCACCGGTCAAAGAGCCTGGCGTATTGAATGCGGTCATGGGGGTTAATCATCATCACTTTAACGCCGACCAACACTCGATTGTGACTGCCGCCTCTTGCACCACCAACTGCTTAGCACCGGTCATTAAGGTCATTCACGAGCATTTAGGCATTGTTCATGGCTCTATGACCACCTTACATAACCTCACCAATACCCAAACCCTACTCGACGCACCGCATAAAGATTTACGCCGCGCCCGCGCCTGTGGTATGAGCCTTATTCCAACCACCACCGGTTCTGCCACTGCCATTACTGAGATTTTTCCTGAGTTAAAGGGCAAACTTAACGGTCATGCCGTGCGCGTTCCTCTGGCCAATGCCTCGCTGACTGACTGTGTGTTTGAAGTCAGTAAAGCCACCTCGGTGGCCGAAGTTAACACCCTGTTAGAGCAAGCCAGCCTAGGTGAAATGGCAGGTATTATGGGATACGAAGAAACCCCCTTAGTCAGCATTGATTATCGTACAGACCCGCGCAGCGCTATTATTGATGCGCCCTCAACACTGGTTGTCAATAACACACACGTTAAGCTGTATGTGTGGTACGACAATGAATGGGGCTATGCAAACCGCACCGCAGAGCTTGCTCGCTTTGTTGGTTTACACGATCAATAGTACTTCTTACGCACCATAAATACTGATGACAATAGCAAATAAGCCCCCGCCTTTATCCCAAGCCACTCCAGTACGGCATCACGGTCAGCGTCAGTATATGCTCATTACCGCCAACTACTGGGGCTTCACCTTGACCGACGGGGCTTTGCGCATGCTTGTGGTGCTGCACTTTCATAGTCTAGGCTTTGGCGCACTGGATATCGCCCTATTGTTTATATTTTATGAGTTTTTTGGGGTAGTCACCAACTTAGCCGGTGGTTGGCTTGGCGCGCGATTTGGGCTCAATAAAACCATGAATGCCGGCTTGGCACTGCAAATATTGGCGTTATCGCTATTGCTCGTGCCAACCAGCTGGCTCACTGTGCCCTGGGTTATGGCCGCTCAGGCACTGAGCGGTATCGCCAAAGACTTAAATAAAATGAGCGCAAAAAGCGCCATTAAGCAACTTGTGCCGGCCGGCACTACCGGTAATCAATACTTATTTCGCGCAGTCGCCATACTCACAGGCTCTAAAAACACCCTAAAGGGCATCGGCTTTTTTATGGGTGCTGCCTTATTAGCCGCCTTACATTTTAAAGGCGCCATTGTTACCATGGTATCGGCCTTAACCGCCGTGTGGGCTATTAGTCTGGTGTGCTTGCAAAACGATCTAGGCAAGGTTAAGCATGCCCCAAAATTCAATACCCTTCTCAGTCACAGCAAAGCCCTTAACGCTTTATCAGCCGCCAGATTATTTTTGTTTGCTGCGCGCGACATTTGGTTTGTGGTTGCTTTACCGGTCTTTTTAAGCGCACAGCTTGGCTGGCCCGCACAGCAAATTGGAGCGTTTTTTGCGTATTGGATTATTGGCTATGGTGCTGTTCAAGCGGCCACACCGCTGCTCTTTAAGGCAAACAATAGCGTACAAACATTCGCTCAAAAAAGCCGGCACTGGATATTGGCACTAAGCGCCATTCCTGCCATTATGGCTTTGGGGGGCAGCGAATGGAGCTTGGCGCTTTTTGAACACACTGAGTTTGGCCGCAAATTACCCTCTTATTTATCTCCCAATGCTGCGACACAATGGTTACTCATGGGTGGACTCTCACTCTTTGGTATCGTATTTGCGATCAACTCAAGCTTACACTCTTATCTTATTTTGGCACTCGCACGCGATCATGGCACCTCTATTGATGTAGGGTTTTATTACATGGCCAATGCCGCAGGCAGGCTATTAGGTACCGTACTTTCAGGTGTCATGTATCAAATATATGGCTTAGAGGTTTGCCTGTGGGGCGCTAGCCTATCACTATTTATCGCAGGGCTATTTATGGCTAGGGTCAAACCAGAAATAAGTGTTTAAAACGCAAAAAGAAACGCGCCGCATCCTGCGATCAACATAAGTAAAGGCCCAACGCCACTTAAATATCTACCCTCAATAAAGCCTTTCAGCATCACCCGCCATCACGACTGCCCAACCCAATAACCCCACGCTATTGGGTTAATGCTGATCGTTTAAGCTAATTGAACGATCTTTTAAAGGGCTCATAATAGGTTACAACAGAAGTTGTGGCCTATTTTTATGTCTGAATTTATGTAAGCGTCCAGCCAACCACACCTTAAACACTCGATGCCCCGGTCGTAAACTGATGTCTTTTCCAGAAAAGGGCATATCTCATGAAACGAAGAACCGAAGCTGAGTGGCAGGCGCTTATTAGACCACAACATGGACTATGTATCGGCTCGAATAGGGGAAGGGAATAAAATTTATCTGCTTAGCGCCATTCTAGCCCACAATTTAACGCGCGAATTGCAAATGATACCTTCTTCGCAGGTAAAAACCACTCAAGAAAAAAGACCCACTTTATGGCAATTTAAGATACTCAGGATCTTGAGAAGACAACTCATTGAAAGAGCGGGTCGAATTATTCAGTCCCAAGGTAAACTTGTTCTTTCTATGGCCAAAAATGATGCAGTAAAAGATGACATATTGCATGATTGAGATAACATTAGAAAGGCGGCCTAGCCCGAGTTCGTCTTTTTTATGCAACGTTAGGGTAAAAAAGGCCACCGAAGCAGCCTTATTAACGCTTTTTACTTTAGCTTATTTTTAAGCCTAATTATAGACTAGCTATAACCACGTTATAATAAGACTCAGGGGTTGCTTTTTTTGCTACAACTTGATCGGCTACTTCGGCACGGATAGCCTTTAGAATTTGTGGTTGTTGGCTTTGTTCAACTTCAAGCATATTCAACATGGCAGTTAAGTGAGTACCGGCACCTTGTGATGTTTCTTCGACAACTTGGTCGTAGTTATCTTGGATAAATTGCGCAGTTTTTACTTCCTTACCGTTACATGATTCTTTTGAAGAAATATTAGATGATACTGCTGTTGTACCTAAATCCCAGATAACATTTGAAAGAGCTGCCGCAGTACCATTATCATCAAAAATCTTAGCGCCAATACCACACTGCTTCCATGGGTTAATAGCATCTTCCTTTGCCATTGCATTTCCGGCTAAAAGCGTTGATGCAACTAGTGCACAAAGTGTTAGTTTTTTCATTTTTATTACCAATATTTTGAAAATTTTATAGCATATTCAAAAGCTTCATCGTATTGAACTAACGTCCTAAAATCAAAGTTACGACTTTGAAAAAAACGCTGCTCCCATTTGATATAGTTTTTGTGTTCTGCTATTTCGTTTACGTTATAGCCGCTCCCCATTTTAAAGAGAGTGACCCAATATGGTGCTATATTAAGCACCGCTCCAATTTCCGGACCCAGATAGGCAATGCCGCTAGAGAGGTCCGAGAACTGAATTTCACCAGCTAACGCTAAATAGCCTGCTGAATTGTTCATCAAATTAAAGCTCTTACCTATAAAACCACTCATATACATATCAGAGCAATCAATACAGGATAGATTATTCGGTTTATAGCCTGCGCTAAGAGACCAAGCATGGAATTTATCTTCAGCTAATCCAGTCTGGGAAACATTTAGATTTAATACATGAAATAACGTTAACTCTCGTATTGACCAGCTATTTTTTTCTGAGGTGTATAGTAAACTCAAATCAAAAGTATTCAGCTCAGAAAAAGGGATGCGGGCAGCATTAATATTCAGCAGGTCATAATAGTTCGCGCGAAAACGTAAATTTATCGCTTCTCCAAATGCATCATTGTAGAGTGGAGACAGTTGAAGCATTGCTGTGTCTTGGGCTTTATGGGGTGGCCGCTTGTTTGACTTCTCCCAGCTAGTTTTTCCTGCTGGCAAATAAAAACGCTCAGCAAGCAACTTTGCTCTCTTACTCACTTCCTCCTCAGAAAGACCGTCATGCTTAATCTCTAAAAACGCATAATAGTCATACATGGTATCAATAACTCGCTTTGCCTCTTGCTCATCAAGCGCGCGAATGACTGTCAGGATCTCATCCACTGGGAGCTCAATAATTTTTTTTACACTATTTTTTTCATCCACATTAAGTTGGCTAAACCGATTGTATAATTTTTCTTGTCGAGACTCATGATAAACCACTTTGTTGATATAGTGTTGTGCCTCAGGCTTATTAAGCATCATCACTAAGTCATAGGGCATCACCCAAATTTTTTTAGGGGCTAATAGAGGCTGATCAACAACTAATTCCAATAGCTTAGCCAATTGATAACCACAGTTTTGCTTGAAAAAATAGTAGGTTATGCTGGTATTATCTAGCTCCCATAAGTGCGCAAGTAGAAAGTCTATTTTGCCCTGAGGTAGATCTAACTGGTATTCCCATAAATCTCGCAGCTCCGCTTCACTATAAGCTAGGTTTTGGTGATGATATTTCTGGTTTGCGAAATGCCCTTGATAACCACCGGTGATCCCCTTAAAGATATAAACAAATTTATTGTCAGCATCCGGAACCATCGCCCCGTAACTAAATGTGTTATCAAGTAACTCAGTACTACCGTTAGAATTAAATTTAAGTAGGACGTGCCCATACATTGATGCAGGGTTCCCAAGGTAGCCACTCGCGTATACCACACTAATACTATCGGTTCTAAACGCTTCCATGTATTGCTGATACTCTGGGCAATATACTTCTGGGAACGATAGGTCAGGCATTATATGGGTTAACCATATTTTCCTAGCAGGAAAACGGCATTGCATACTAGGCGTTTCAATCAATGCTTGAATAGTTGCCTTTAATTCTTTTTCTGGATCATCTTGACCGGTACTTGATAAAAAAAATGAAGCGCTCGTAACACCGCTACCAGATGAAACCATACCTTTTTCATAGTGAATAAGTCGATGCCATGTAGGCGAGGCGCTAATTGTTGCCAAGTCATACTGTCGTATAACCCCTTTATGCTGTGAAAATGCAGCAACGGATACAGCCAATAATATGGCGACCAAAATAGAGTTAATTAGTTGTTTCAAAAGTGACGGGGTATACCAACCAAGTTCTAGTGCATTAATACTAGAGCGCAAATTAAACTAAATCTTTAGTTTAATCAATAAAAACAAGCAATAAACATTCCTCACATATACATTATAGCCACGCTTGAGGCAGCTTTAAGCTCTCAGATAACAGAAAACTAACAAAAAAAGCTTTAATGATATTAGCGGGAAAAGAGATAAGCCTTATAGTGTTGATCGATGTCATAGCAAATTTTGGATGGGGGCGATTTGATTCCTGTCATGAAATGTACTCATAACAACGCCAGCCAACACTCGCTACAATGTAATGATTCATGCATATAAACACCAGTGCTTATTCAGGCTGGTCTTTTGCACGTTAGTCATACTTTCGGACAAGGCGCGTTCATGAACCTCGACATTACAGAGACATGAAACAAAGCGCTATAGGTTACTATCTTCACGTTTACGTCAACTGCCCTCGCTTGCCCCAGCGAATCCCATGACTTTAGCTTTGCTCGCTTAACATAGACAAAGGTCCGCACCTGCTACTCCCCGCAAGGGAATCTTCGCGCATTACGGCAATGACTCTTACCCAAACAATAACCTCATATTATTCGCTTGGGACTATGGTGCTTTCTATTGGATTCATGTGCTAGTCGCGATTATTTTTGGTTTGACCACATGGTCATCGATGGAGCTTAGCGTCACTGTATTTTAACGATATTTATCTAGCGCATTTGCTATCAGGCTCATGAATGGTTACTCAAGTGGCACTCTTAATAACAAACATCACTTAGCTTCCTTAATGATGTTGTTGGTATATCTCTCATCTTTT
>NZ_LGAK01000020.1 GCF_001292705.1 Marinagarivorans algicola | reverse complement strand
GGCCCTCAAAAAACCAAGTAATTAGCCTATTTTTTATTGACCTATGCATGCTTAGACTCTAATAATTTGCGTAACGCTTCAGGTAAAAAGCTTCTTATTTTTGATGTGATTGCAAGTTCATTTTTTTGCCAAAGTATACCCAAATAAACAACGAATAGCCCAAACAAGGTTAACACAATGGGAAATAGCCAACTATCTCTAAATATATCTAAGGCTAAATGACCGATATAAATAGAAACACCTATAGCCCCAAATATAACAAAGACTCTCCTAATAACTAATACACCAAAAAAAATCATAAGCAGGTTAACGACGCAATATATAAACTTAGATAACTCGCTATCGGAGTATTGGAATGTCATTCCAACCCAAAAAGCGATCACGCCAAAAAGGTATATCCAAAATGAATAATCGGCTTTATTTTGAGACCTAATATCAATCCAAAAGGCTAATCCAATCATCAACAAGCCCGCATACATAGACACTAACTTTCTCAGCTCCCAGCTATAATTATCGCCGCCAATCATTACCGCAATATCCATCGTTAAATACCAAAGAGTCACTGCAATTGGCATCATCAAGAAGGGATATTTATACCTCCAGGCAATAATAACCCCTACTGCGAGCGTACTTAATTCCATATAGAGCCAATGCCATTTTATGTATCTGTGGTATTCGCGATACACACTGTCATCAGGCCAAACCCCTAAAGCATGCTGAAGGCCATACACCGCTAACGGTGTTAACGCTATAACAAAAGTCCCACATATTCCCGCCGGAACAGCTAAGCATTTAGCTTTAAAAACGTTGGTTAGCTTCAAACCAACCGAGGCATAAAATAAAGAGATAAACACAATACCCACACCACCAAAAGACTCCCATCCTAAGCCCATAAAAAGGGTCATTGCGCCAATAGCAATTAGGCCGCCTATGTAATAAAGCACATGAGTAAAATAAAATTTAGAGGGGGTATTAGGTTGTGCCTTCAAAAATTCGATGAGCTTTTCAGATTGCTCAAATGAAATTATTTTTTCAGCTACAGCGTCATCAATATTCTGTTTTGTAATATTCAATGTCGATTCCCTTTTATAACACATTTTTTATCGGACATAATTAGCACCGCTTAATCAAAAAACAGCAAACATCTAGATCACACAATACCCAAATAGATATCTATAGCAATCGCAGCCAGTAAGCTAATTATCGAAAAAATTAAAGGTGTTATTATAATTAAGGTAATTGTTGTTATAATAAAAAACACAGTTTCAAATTCAATAAAAAATCACATAGTAAACACATTATTTGCAGTTAGCTTACCAACAGAATATTGAGCATTTAACTATGTATCAGAGTATTACTTATAAATGAGTTTACGGCGATTTTTTGCTGGCAATACCCGACCGCATACTCGATTCCCCACAAAAATACAACCTCAAAAAACCCCTCTCTTTACAGCAACACTAATAAGCCTCAATATAGCGATAAGGCATAAAGATTTACTCAGTAACAGTGATTGGCCTAACGCTTAAATGTCACTAATTGCACTTATTTAATACCGTAGCTATTCCTATGATTAACATTACAATTCAGACACATGATTTTTGCCAAAACACCCTTTATGAGCAATTGCGAGGACATCGCCAAACAGGCGCGATTGTAACCTTTACAGGGCTCGTTAGGGAGTTTGCAGGCGAGCATGCCATGCAGCTTGAACACTACCCTACCATGACGCAAGCTGTGCTTAATACTATTGCCGAGCAAGCCACAGAGCAATGGCAGCTGCAAGCGGCCACTATTGTACACCGTGTGGGGCGGTTAACTCCTTGTGAGCAAATTGTATTTGTAGGTGTCGCTAGCAACCATAGACAAGCGGCTTTCGATGCTTGCCATTATATGATTGATTTATTAAAAACGCGCGCGCCATTTTGGAAAAAAGAAGGCGCGCATTGGGTTGAGGCAAAAACAACAGACCAAGAAGCAGCCAAGCGCTGGCTAGAAGCCAATAGTTAAGCAATACTTAGCGGATGAATACTCAAGCTAAAAACAAAGCTGTAACCAAGGCACCGCGCGTTAATAATCGCTATGTACAGCTACTGATCAATCATTACAGTACACCACTGGAGCCCATTTTTAAGCAGTTTCGCTTGGGCGTTATTGCTTTTGGAGCGGGCTTGGCCTGTATTATTATTGCCAACACGCATTTACTCCCCTCACTAACCCAAGAGCTTGCCGTATTAATTGGCCTCATTAGTATAGGGGCTGGCTTTACGATTGCTATGCTGGCACAAATACGACTATTTATTAGCCGTATATTACAGTTTATGTGGCGCGATAAATTTTAATACTGGCGTCCATTAAGCCCATCCAGCACACCCGTTTTAAACGACTAGCTTGCTATAGCCTATGCTGTATAAAAAGCATATGAGGCCCAAGCCATGGCATACCACCCGCTGCTCGAGCAACAAATTAAAGCCAACCAACAAAGCGCATCACCTAGCGATAAAACACTATTAGACGTTATTAACGCCACTTACTTGACCTTTGGTGCAGACTCCGCAGCATTCAATGGCGACGAACATAAACGCACCCAAGCACGTATTAAGCGCCAAAATGCGGCCCTAATAACACTCAGCCATGCACTTGATGCTAACCACAAAACAGACAGCCAACCCCCTCATAATCCTGACAACTCCAAAGCTAATAAAGCTCATTCTAATAATGTCAATATCGCCGTGGCCTTTCAAGAGATTTGTCGCAACTGTGCCAATACCTTAAATGCTTGCCGAGCCGGTATCTGGGTTTTTAATAGCGACCAAAGCCAACTCGAATGCGAGCACGAATACGACAAGCAAAGCGATACCTTTGTGCACGCTAACAGTATTCACACCTCGATTAACCCTATCTATTTTGCCGAGCTTGCCACGCGACGCGTAATTGCAACTAGTGATGCTACAAACCATGATGGCAACACGCCACAAAGTCTGCAATACCTGCAGGAGCACTCGGTGAGAGCCATGCTTGATACCCCCATTAAAGCCGACGGCCTATACTTAGGCGTATTGCGCGTATACCAAATCAATAACACGCGTGACTGGCACCCAGATGAGCAACAATACGTCGCAAGCCTTGCCGATATTACTGCTTTAACCTATCAGCAATATCGCAAACATGCCGCCATTGCGGCACTACATGAGAGTGAGCACCGCTTTCAAGCTTTAGCCCAATCGACAGGAGCTGCCATTTTTGCCTTTAGAGAATCTATTATTTATGCCAACAAGGCCGCCGAAGCACTCACGCAACTAGACCAATCGGCACTTAAGCTATTACCTATTTCGGTTATTTTTGGCGAAGACTTTAGCCAGCAATTTAACGATCGCACGCTGCTTAAAAATAATGCCAGCAAGGGTATAGAAATAGAGTTTTCGCGCAGCAGTGGCGAAGTCAGGTGGGCTTACATTAACGTCACTCAAACCAATTATGACGGGCAACAAACATGGTTAGCGAGTGCTTTTGATTTCACCGAGCGCAAGCGTGCCGAAATACAAATGCGCTACCAAGCCTTTCACGATAACTTAACCAGCCTACCCAATCGCACCCTGCTCGCCAAAAAACTCGATGAGTGTTTAAACAAATCCAGTCGCGACCGCTATTATCGCTTTGCGGTAAGCCAAATTACGTTACAAAATTTAAAAGATTTAAATCAACAGGTCGGTCACAGCACCGCTAATCATTACATTATAGATTTCGCATTACGCCTAAAAAAATCCTGCCATTTAACGAGTTTTTTAGCCAAAATAAATCAAGATACATTTATTATTATTCGGGAAAATTTAAACTCAAAAGAGCAGTTTATAGAGGAGTGTGAAGCACTTTATTCAACACTAAATCAGGAAGTTATACTAGAAGAAAACATAATTTGCTTACCCATAACTATGGGCCTTGTTTACTGCGATCACTTTTACAGCATTGGTGAAGATATTATTCGCCATGCCGCCATTGCCACCGAGCAAGCACTGCAAAAAAATCAAAAAATCACTCACAACCATGTGTGTATTTTTGATGCAGTCATGCACCAAAATTTTAAACAACAAAAAGAGTTAGCATCACGCTTACGTAAAGCACTTAGTGCGAATGAATTTAGCTTACGCTATTGGAGTATAGTACCGCTGCATGACCAGCAAACAACCGCCAAAAAAAACATTATAATAGAGCCACTAATCCAATGGACAGAGGGCAATGCCTACCGAATAAACCAAGGGCATTTTTTACTCACTCAAAAAGATCCTCACTTTACGCGCAGCCTAAGCTACTGGCTCATTAAAAATACACTCAAGCATTGTGCCACTCAACATCATTTAAGCGATATAAAAATCTGGCTAGATATTACACATAACGGATTTAATGAACCTCAAGAGTTTGAAGCGTTAATTACCACTATTGGCCAACAACATGTAGGTAATTGCACAGTGATATTACAAATACCTTTTGTACTAGCACAATATTACAGCTCCAACAGAACAGGCCATATCGAAAAAGTAAAAAGCATCAAAAAAACAGACTCTCATCCTACTCATAAACTGCAAAGTCTATTGCAAAAAAGCCATTGTCAAATAAGTTTAGATATTAGCCAGTGCAATCTTAACAACCTCGATATACTGCAAAACCTGCCCTTAACTTACCTCAAGTTATTACCCACCATTGCTCAAGGCTTACAGCCTAAAAGCCCGAGCACACACTTATTGCAAGCACTAATACACTACTGCCAAAGCTTAGGCCTAACGCTATTTATTCAAGGGTTAAACGAATACGATGCATTACACCATATTCGTCAACTCATTACGCCAATGGCTGCCGTTTGCGGGCAAGGCTATAGCCTAAGCAGCCCCATACTTCCTTGCGACCTAGGCAATGAAAGCAACCAAAAGGTAGTTACCTAGCATGAGATGGCAGACACTTTAATACGTCTTAAGCTAACAGTAATATGTATTAGCACTAGACTCACACTCACAAAGCTTCGATATAATCTATCAATAGCTGCACATTACGGCGACCATTAAACTCATTGACTTGCAGTTTATAGACAACTAAAACGCGATGACAAGTGTCGTTAGGCCATACAGAAACATCCACATTAAAACTAATCGCATCCATCGTTTGCTGTGGGTTTTGGGGTAATGCTAGCACCAGCTTTAAATGTTTTTGCCCAACAATGCGCTGGTTAACTAGAATAAATTCTCCACTAAACGTAGGCTCGGGGAAGGCTTGCCCCCAAGGCCCTGCATTTTCCAAAGCTTCAGCTAATGGCAAATTAAAATCCTCTGAAGTTAAAGCCCCATCGGTAAATAACACAGGAGTTAAGCCTTCTTGACCGGCTTTTTGTGCGACAACCTCATTAAAACTTTTTTGAAAATTGAGCAAGTGATGCTTCTCTAAACTTAAGCCTGCTGCCATAGCATGACCGCCAAATTTAGTGAGCATACCAGGATTTTTGGCGGCCACCTCATCAAGCACATCGCGTAAATGAATACCTGCCACCGAGCGGCCTGAACCTTTTAGTATACTCTCGCTATCATCGGCAAAAACAATAGTAGGGCGATGCAATTTATCTTTGACCCTAGAAGCCAAAATACCAATCACCCCTTGATGCCAATCACTTTGGTAAAGACATACGCCGCTTAAAGCCTCGTCTTCATTGTTATGGTTGAGCGCCTCTAATATAACGGCTGCATCAGCTTGCATAGACCCTTCAATAGCTCGGCGCTCTTTATTTAATGCGTCTAGCTCGCTAGCTAATGCTAAAGCCTCAGTGGGGTCGTCGGTGAGCAAGCAGCGAATCCCCAAACTCATATCATCTAAGCGTCCTGCTGCATTTAACCGCGGGCCTACCATAAAACCTAAATCGCTAGCGCGTAATTTGGTTATTTCACGGCCCGCAACTTTGGCAATGGCTTTAATTCCTTCGCAGGCCAAGCCAGCACGCATACGTAGCAAACCTTGCTGCACAAAAATACGATTATTATGATCAAGAGGCACCACATCAGCCACGGTACCCAGTGATACTAGGTCTAAAAATTGAGCAAAATTAGGGGCTGGTTTTTGACTGTAGTACTCCGATTGCATTGCAGCGCGCAAAGCACTTAAAACATAAAATATAACACCGACGCCTGCACAATTTTTAGTCGGAAACTCACAGCCTTGCTGATTCGGATTGACAATAGCACCAGCACTAGGAAGCTGAGCTCCAGGCAAGTGATGGTCGGTTACTAATACTTTCATACCCGCCGCTTGTGCAGCGGCAACACCTTCGATACTGGATATTCCATTATCAACAGTAATCAGTAAATCAGGCTCAAATTGCTTAGCCACTGTCACAATTTCAGGCGTTAGGCCATAACCATATTCAAAGCGATTAGGAACTAAATAATCGACACTATTAAAGCCAAGCGCTCGTAAGCAACGCACCGCCACGGTAGTACTGGTAGCGCCATCGGCATCAAAATCACCCACAATTAAAATGCGCTGTTGCTTGGCACGGGCTGCTAATAATAATGTTAAGGCTTGTTCAATACCTTTTAATTGACTCGGCCTAAATAAATGCTTGAGCGAATAATCTAACTGGGCGTTATCAAGTACGCCACGAGCGGCATAAATACGCGCTAACACTGGCGCTACGTCGGTAAGCATTGAATTGCTGGGCACCGTACGGGCCATAATTTTTTTTTGCATAAATCAATCACATTAGAGAGTTAAATAAATATTTTTTGCATATTTATTAATAATACTGGTGTACAAGGTATGATTTAAGATCATTACAGGCGGTCTTGGAGTTTCTTTATTTCTTTATCAAACTCCATATACAATGCATCCATAATGGCCGTTGCACTTTGGTGATAATGCTTAATAGAGCATTTTTTGGGGTTCTTGAGTAGAGCCTCGGGAAAGCACTCAATAAACTGTAATATGCTATTTTTCTGAGATTTCGAAACCGACTGATTACAGTCGTTCAATTCGAGTGCTTGCGTGAGCTCAGTCACCTTAGTTTGCAATGCATTGCGTAAACGCGGAGCCTGCTCACCACGCTCCATACTGGCAATATAAGCTAACCCTATCGCTCGTAATTGCCCAAGTCCTTCAGTTAAATCCAATAAATAACGCCACGAGGTTTGCCCTTGCAACGGATAACCTACTCTGGGTGTCCGTAAATTCAGCGTTGTAATAATCTCATCAATAAAGGCTAATAAGTTTTTAATAAGCTTGGTATGCTGATCTAAATTTTGACGGATATTTAAATACTGGTAGCGCCCCGCTAAACGTGCCCAATGGGCTGTAATGGCTAACCAATCGGCGGGAACATCTTTTTTGGCCCAATCAGCCTCTAACGCGATACATTGTAAGTCGCGACTGGTATTACTTTGCACCAATGCCAACTCGGCGAGCATGCTTTGGTCGCCATCGAGTACTGCAACCGACAATGTACGGTGTCGTTGAAGGTGCATTAGCATAGAGCGTAACGCTTGCAACGCTAAAAAATCTTTTGCTTGTAGATATTTTTTTTGCTGTCTGCGCACATTCCATACAAAAAAGATTAACACTAAAGCAATAGCTATTAGTACGCTAGCGATCATAATTAAATGCTTGGCTTCCATCAATCTATAGCCTATAAGTTATTAACATCAAAGATAAAACACATGCTGCAAGCGTGGTGCTTACAGTGTGCGCTGCTGCAACTATTCAGAGATACCGACATTAAGGGTTAATAAGCGATTAAGCTAATGCCCCTTTAATTGGCACGCCCACTATTGACATATACGCCACGTCTGCTCACCGCAAGTGCAAGCATTTTGCGCTCCAACTTTGTTAGCAGTCTTATGCCATGCAATACTAGCGGTCAGTGGCATTACACCCTTGGCCGCCACAAACAAAAACCGCCCATTTAAGGGCGGCCTAAATATAATGACACACAGAGTCATCCGAGTTAACGCTAGCATTCAAGTAGATTGATAGCGCACTCACAATATCACAGGCCACTCGACTGAATACTCAGTCAAGCGCTCAGCTCAAAACCTACTTACTCGTGAATATTTTTGCTAATGAAGCGGTGCACCAATGCTATATCATTATCGAGCACTTGATAGTGCTCTTTCCGGTCAAATAAATCACTCATATGGTGCGGTAGGACTGGATCATGACACCCTGCTTTTTGAATAGCCTCGGGGAATTTAGCCGGGTGTGCCGTTGCTAAGCAAATCATGGGTACCGCTTTATTACGCCGTGTTTTACGCGCCGCTTGTACGCCGATGGCGGTATGAGGGTCTAACAAATATTCTGTGCGATCATAAACCTGCGCGATAACCTCAAGCACTTCGTCATCATTTAAGCGATAGCTACTAAACAGTTCGCGCGCACGCGCCAGCGCGTCATCACTTAACGTTATGCTGCCGCTTTTAGAGGCTTCCATGAGCTTAGCAATAACATTGCCATCACGACCGTGTAAGTCAAATAGCATGCGCTCAAAGTTACTCGACACCATAATATCCATACTCGGTGACAACGAGTGCTCTAACGGCTGCGGCGAGTGATCATTGCGACTGATACAGCGGTGCAATATATCGTTTTGATTGGTGGCTATAACTAACTGGTCAATAGGCAGGCCCATACGGCTGGCTAAATAACCGGCAAAAATATCGCCAAAATTACCCGTCGGTACCGAAAAAGACACCTTACGTGCAGGTGAGCCCACCGCTACAGCCGCGTAAAAGTAATAGACAATTTGCGCCATAATACGCGCCCAGTTAATAGAGTTAACAGCAACCAGTTGACGACCTTCGGGCAAAAAAGACTGATCGGCAAAGCTGGCTTTCACCATATTTTGGCAATCGTCAAAATTCCCTTCTAAGGCAATATTATGCACGTTATCTTCGATGACCGTCGTCATTTGGCGGCGCTGCACCTCTGAGACGCGTTTATGCGGATGCAAAATAAAGATATCCACATGCTTGCAGTGACGACAGCCTTCAATAGCTGCCGAGCCTGTATCGCCCGAGGTTGCACCCATAATGACGACTTTTTGCTGGCGCTTTTCTAAAATAAAATCGAGCAAGTTACCTAAAAACTGCAAAGCAAAATCTTTAAACGCTAAAGTTGGCCCCTGAAACAGCTCTAAAATAAACTCGTTGTGGCCTGTTTGCACTAAAGGCGCAATAGCGTCGTGGCGAAAGGTCGCGTACGAACGATCGATAATATCTTTTAAATCAACATCGCTTACCTCGCCATCTACAAACGGCGCCATAATTTTAAATGCTAACTCGTTGTAAGGCAGGCCGCGCATCGCTTCAATATCGGTGGTGCTAAATTGTGGAATAACTTCAGGCAAATATAAACCACCATCGCTTGCCAACCCCGTTAATACAACATCTTCAAAACTTAGCGCTGACGCTTGGCCGCGAGTGCTTATAAATTTCACAGTTTCTTCTCTCTAAATTGAACAGGGCGGTTAATTAATTGAGTGCTTCCACGCGAATACGTACAACACTACCCAATACCGTATCCAGCGCTTCGATTTTATGCATCGCTTCATTCATTTTTTGCTCTAACACTTTATTGGTTAAAACAATGACAGGGACTTCAACTTGGTCTTCTTTGGGCTCTTTTTGAATCAATGCCTCAATACTAATCCCAAGATCACTCAATATTTGCGTCACCTTAGAGAGCACACCGAGCTTATCGGCAGCGCTTAAACGCAAATAATAGCTGGTTTCGACATCGCTCATGGGCAATATCGTGTGGTTTTCGAGCCTGTTAGTAACAAAACCTAAATAAGGTACACGATTTTCAGGGTTGGCCGAAAGCATGCGCGCTAGGTCAATCACATCTGAAATCACCGCTGATGCCGTCGGCTCGCTGCCGGCGCCGGGGCCGCAATACAGTGTTGAACCAACCGCGTCGCCATGGACCAAAATGGCATTATCAACACCGTCAACCTTGGCAATAAGTTGGCGCTCAGGAATCAGCGTAGGGTGTACGCGCAGCTCTATCCCATGGGCATGTTTGCGCGCGATACCCAAATGCTTGATACGATAACCTAGCTCGTTGGCATAGCGTACGTCTTCTGGAGCTATAGCGCTGATACCCTCACAGTAAACTTTATCAAACTGCAGCGGCATACCAAAAGCCAAGGAGGCCAAGATAACTAGCTTATGCGCCGCATCAACCCCCTCGACATCAAACGTGGGGTCAGCTTCGGCATAGCCTAGCGCTTGCGCTTCGGTTAATACATCTTCAAATGTACGGCTTTTATCGCGCATTTCGGTCAAAATAAAATTGCCCGTGCCGTTAATAATACCGGCCAACCACTCTATTTTATTGGCACTTAAGCCTTCGCGCAGGGCACGAATAATAGGAATACCCCCAGCGACAGCGGCCTCATAAGCCACGGCAACACCATGGGCTTTAGCGGCGGCAAAAATTTCGCTACCAAATTCGGCAATTAAGGCTTTGTTAGCCGTCACTACATGCTTGCCCTGTGCTATGGCCTGCATAATTAAGTCTTTAGCGACCGTGGTGCCGCCTATTAGCTCGACGATTATGTCAATGTCTGGGTCATTCACTACTGCAAAAATATCACGGCTTAGCATGATCTCAGAGGTATCTGTATTGGGGTTGTCGCGGCGTGCCCCCACGTGAGTGATGGCAATATGACAACCCGCACGTGCATTGATCTCTGCTTGGTTGCGCGCAATAACATTAAATGTACCGCTGCCTACAGTACCAAGACCACAAATACCTATTTTTACGGTTTTCAAAACTCACCTCATGCAGACTAATCAGTGATAACAATGCTACGACTCAAGCCTAGAAAACGCAGCAAAAAGGGCCAATACGATACTGGCGGCAGAGCTAGGTGTCAATGCCACAGGTCGGCAGAGCAGTCAACCCAAAGGACTATTATGACGCTTAATAAGCACACTAAGATCGTTTTTTTGCCTTTCATTAGCATTTTAACGCCAATAAACACTAATAAAGCCTAAAAAATAGCGCACAAATTAAAAGCCATAAGATGACAGCTAAGTGCAAAATAGTAAAAAGGAGGAAAAAGAACAGGCAAAGCCTAAGGGGCGAGGCGACAATACTTTACCTCATTTAAGTCGGGTTCTGCTTTCTCGGCAAAGCGCCCTAAGGGGCGCATGCCGAGCCATGTAACACTGTGAGCAACGCTGCTGAAGAAGCAGAAGCCACGTGTTATTGAGTAATGTACTTTTTTCCCTCGTCCCTAATCCCTGCTGTGGAATGAGACTGTGCCTAAAAGTAACCCATCAGCACCTTATTAGGTGAGGTTTATTCGTATAACTAAATACTGTATTACAGTAATATGCAAAGCAATACGCCACTGCAAAACCCGGTATGCGCACATACAACCTAGCATTGAAGTCACTCTTGCATTAAAACCACTAGGGATGGAGCCACTAATATTGCATCGGCTAAGGCTGAAAATAAATAGCTGCACCAGGCCCAACGGGTAAACCCAAAGCAAAAACCCAAAGATAAAACAACGCAATCCAACCCACCAAAAAGGCCATACTGTAAGGCAGCATTGTGGCAATGAGTGTTCCTATACCCATGTCTTTTTTATATTTAGTAGCAACAGCTAAGATCAAACCAAAATAGCTCATCATCGGCGTAATCAGGTTGGTCACAGAGTCACCAATACGGTAAGCCGCCTGTATGGTTTCAGGAGCATAGCCAATTAGCATAAGCATGGGGACAAAAATCGGCGCGGTCGCTGCCCACTGCGCCGATGAAGACCCCAGTGTTAAGTTAATCACCGCACACATTAAAATGAATAAGATAAAGACTTCTGGTCCCGTCATGCTCAGTGTTTGTAATAACTGGGCGCCATTAATCGCCAAAATAGTGCCTAAATTAGTCCACTTAAAAAACGCAACAAACTGTGCGGCAAAAAACACTAAAACAATATACATACTTAATGAGCCCATACTCTTGCTCATCGCATTAATCACATCAACATCGTTTTTCATAGTGCCAACCACTTTGCCATACACAAAACCTGGTATTGCAAAGGTCACAAAAATAAAGGCCACAATTCCTTTAAGAAAAGGCGAGCCTTTAACAAGGCCTGTATCGGGGTGCCTTAAAATACCATCGGCCGGAATAATTGTCAGCGCCAATAGAATCACTAAACCCAAAAAGGTTAGCCCTGCATACATTAAGCCTTTGCGTTCAAGAGCTGATAAGCCTTCGACACTGGCGCTCAGTACTTCACTGGCCTCCTCTTCATTGTATTTACCCAGCCTAGGTTCAACAATTTTTTCAGTAATCACCGTACCTAAAATAGCAATTAAAAAAGTCGATATCATCATAAAATACCAATTAGCCTCGGCGCCTACTTGGTAGCTAGGGTCGATAATCTGAGCCGCTGGTGTAGTGATACCTGCCAGTAACGGATCAATGGTGCCTAGTAGTAAATTGGCACTATAGCCCCCCGACACACCCGCAAAGGCAGCAGCCAAGCCCGCCAATGGGTGGCGCCCCAAACTATGGAATATCATCGCCGCTAGTGGAATCAACACCACATAGCCCAGCTCAGAGGCGGTATTTGATAAAATCGCCGCAAATACAATCATGAAGGTGACTAAGCGCTTAGAGGCGCCCATTACCATGCCGCGCAGTGCAGCCGACAATAAACCCGAATGCTCAGCAACACTCACACCCAGCAAAGCCACCAAAACCGTCCCTAAAGGGGCAAAATTGGTAAAGTTAGTCACCAAGCCTGTGACTATTTTTTGCAAACCTTCCGCGCTCAGTAGGCTGACCACCTCAATAATGCCGTCGGGGTCGCGTCCGACGGCACCAATGGGCCGAGGGTCTATAGCACTCAAACCAAACCAATCAGCAATGCCGCTAAAAACAACAATAAAGAGGCAAAACAAAGCAAACAACGTGATGGGGTGCGGCAATAAATTACCTAAAAATTCAACCGTTGATAAAAACCGGTTAAACCAACCCGACGCAGGGGCCGGCTGTGTTGTTTTTATTGACATACGTAGACACCTAAATAATAAAAAGGCGTAATTTAACATTCCATGCCACAAATGGCTAAGTTTGCAGTCTTTCTAACTATTTTCTAACAACTCCACTCACCTTTTTAGTCATCACTGTAGCCATGCAAAAGCAATTCAAAGGTGCAGCGAATGGGCACTGATGAGTCATTGGGGTAACACACCTTAACGGAGATACCACCTTAAGCGCCGTTATGGGCCGTGTAACAAGCGCTGCGCTAAGCGCCTACGGTCAGGTCCGCTCGATAAACCATCATAAGGGACGATTCTTTCCGCAATCATCTAACAAAATACGGATATTGCGGTCTATTCACGCCATTCATGCAAAAGCTTTCTTTTGGCGCTCTTGTTTGAATGCTTGTTTAAACGGCTACTTGAGCCCTGAATAAGCCTTTGCTAAACAGCAATACCACCCTCTCACATTCACATCAACCAATTACATACTGTCGAGGTATTATGAACATTCGCGCTTTACTCCCTAGGTTTGCTACTGCTTTACTGTTTACCGCCAATACTCTTTTTGCCGATCAAGCCGCACCAATTCAAGCCCCACCGACCCAAACAACACAAGCGCAGCTCAGCAAACCCAAAGTCATTATTTTTGATGTTAACGAAACCTTACTCGATCTAGAAAGCATGCGTAAGTCGGTAGGTGCTGCACTCGGCGGTCGCGAAGATTTACTACCATTGTGGTTTTCAACCATGCTGCATCACTCTCTTGTTGTGTCGGCGACAGGCGATTACGAGAGTTTTGGTAATATTGGTGTCGCGGCACTACAAATGGTCGCCGAAATTAACCATATTGATATAACTCAAGCACAAGCCAAAACCGCTATTTTAACGCCTCTACGCTCACTGCCACCGCATCCTGATGTAGCCAAGGGTTTAGCCAAGCTCAAGGCGCAAGGTTATAAGCTGGTCACACTCACCAATTCGTCTTTAGAGGGTGTTCAATTACAGCTTAAAAATGCGGGTTTAAGCCAATACTTTGCCGCAAATTTAAGCATTGAATCGGTTGGTGTCTTTAAACCTCACCTCAGCACCTACCAATGGGCATTAAAAAACTTGGGCGTCAATGCCGATCAAGCCTTAATGGTCGCCGCTCACGGATGGGATATTGCAGGTGCTCACAAAGCGGGCTTGCAAACAGCTTTTATTCAGCGCAAAGGTAAGGTGCTTTTCCCGCTGGCGGCACAACCTCATTACAGCGTATTAGACATTAATGCGCTAGCAAGTGCTTTGAGCAAGCTTAAGTAACGCTATAATTATTGTAACTATTCAACCAAGCTAACAAACCTTACTGATAAAGCGCCCGTCCCAATATGGGTGCGTAGGAAATAGGCCCTGCGCTTGAATAAGAATGAGTCAGCTAAACAAATTTGGGGCTTCAAGAGCATAACATCGAGGCGTACAAAGCCGCAGAAGCTTGAGCGGCCCAATCAATGATTTATTAGCGCTCATTTTCGGTAGCTCTGAAAGTGACTCATTATTAACGATGAATAGAGCCTAGGTTAAATACCTGCGCTCTATTTAACAATCCCCTTAACAACCTCCCTTAACAACCTCCCTTAACAACCTTCCTTAACAACCAAGCGATTATTCACATCGCGGCTTTTTTGAATAATGGCTTGATGGTCAACCGGCGTGTTACTTTTTGCGAGCCTGTCATACAATACAACATTCACCGTTGCCGCAAGGTTCATACAGCCTATAGTCGGCACATACACCACCGCGCAAGCTTGATCGATAATATCTTGTGCAATAGAACCATCTTCAGGGCCAAAAATATACAGGCTTTTAGCGGGGTGCTTGAATTCAGGTAAGGCGATGGCGCCCTCGGCTAACTCTACACACACAATACTCACGTCAACAGGCAAATCTTCGGTTAAACTCTCAACACCTAACAGCGGTATTTCACGCTGGCGATTTTTAGTGTCTGTTTTAAATTTAGCTGCCCGCGCAAAACGCTCGCCGGTATAACTCACAGCATCAACGCCATAGCAACCTGCCGCGCGCATAACAGCCCCCACATTAGAGGGGCTTTTGGGGTTACATAAACCAATCGTTACATCATTTTTCATGTTTGTTACTCACATTTTTTACCATTTTAACACAGCCCCACTAACAGCTTTAGCCACTTGAATGCAGGCTTTATGATGCGTTGCATTAAAAGCTTTTGTGACTGTACGCTAAATGCCATAATATTCATCCAATCAACTCTGCTGATAGTAGACATAATACTCAACCCTAATGAATTTGACGGTGTAGTGAAGCCTGACTCCACGTATCACCGCGACTCTCGACACATATTTTCCAATCATCGGATCACCCAATATGACAGCTGAGCATACGCGCTTAGAGCTTTGTAATTTATCCATGGCTTTATACCCTCAAGTTAAAGACTTAATGGATAACGTTTATTCTACGTTAGGCGGCGCTTGGCCAAGCCATACGATTGAGTATTTGATTAATGAATTTCCAGAAGGCCAGATTGGTATTTTGGATGATAATCAACTCGTCGGTATTGCGCTGAGTGTACAAGTCGATTATTCGCGCTTTTCTAACCCTCACACCTATGAAGATATTGTTGACACCAACGATCAAGTCAACAACAACCCCAAAGGTGATGCACTTTACGGCTTAGATGTGGTTATTGCTAAAAGCCATCGTGGCATGCGCTTGGGGCGTAGGCTTTATGATGCACGCAAAGAGCTCTGCCGACAGTACAATTTACGTGCAATCTTAGCTGGCGGCCGCATACCCAACTACCATCAACATAGCCAGCAGTTCTCGCCTATGCAGTATATCCGTGAAGTAGGCCAAAAAAGTATTTATGACCCGATATTAAGTTTTCAATTATCGAATAACTTTCAAGTTAAGCGCTTATTAAAAAAATACCTCCCCGAAGATGCTCAATCCGTAGGTTACGCCACACTGCTCGAGTGGAATAATATTTTATACGAGCCACAAGACAGCGTATTAGAAACCACCAAATCTATTGTGCGTGTGGGCGCTGTGCAGTGGCAAATGCGTGCAGTTAATAGCTATGAACAAATGCTAGAACAAATAGAATTTTTTGTAGACACAGTCTCAGACTACCAAAGTGATTTTATTTTGTTTCCAGAGTTTTTTAATGCGCCGCTAATGGGGTTAAGCGCACAAAGCTCTCAAACCGAAGATATTCGTCGTTTAGCACACCATACTGAGCGACTCAAAAATGATATGTCGCGCATGGCTATTGAATATAACGCCAATATTATTACCGGCTCGATGCCTTTAGAAGACGCTGGTAAACTTTATAACGTCAGCTATCTGTGCCACCGCAATGGTCATATCGATGAGCAACGTAAAATTCATATCACTCCGCATGAAAAAAATGATTGGGTTATTCAAGGGGGGGATACCGTCACAGTGTTTGAAACCGATGCTGGTCGCGTTGGTATTTTAATTTGTTACGACGTTGAGTTTCCTGAGCTATCGCGTATTTTGGCAGAGCAAGGGCTCGATATTTTATTTGTCCCTTTTTGGACGGACACTAAAAACAGTTATTTACGCGTTAGACTGTGCGCTCAGGCACGCGCTATCGAAAATGAATGCTATGTTGTGATTGCTGGTAGTGTAGGCAATTTACCGCAAGTTGAGAGCCTTGATGTACAATACAGCCAATCGGCAGTACTCACCCCTTCTGACTTTCCTTTTCCGCATGATGCGGTATTAAATGAAGCCACCCCCAATACTGAGATGCTGTTGTTTTCTGATTTGGATATGGCCAAACTAAAAGTCTTACACAGCGAAGGCTCTGTCAGAAATTTAAAAGATCGTCGTACCGATTTATATAATATTGTTGTGACAAAGAAGCCCCAATAATGCCAGAACAACTAAGCGCACACTTTTTACATACACTCAGTCAAAACATTAAAACCTGGGGCCAAGAACTGGGTTTTGATGATGTGGGCATTACCGATACCAACCTCGACGGTTACCGTGAAAAGCTCCAACAATGGCTCGCTAAAGGCTATCACGGTGATATGAATTGGATGGCCGATCACGGCACTATGCGCCATACACCCGAGGATTTAGTGCCCAATACTGTGCGCGTTATTTCGGTGAGGCTTAATTATTTAGCGCTTAACAGTGACCATATTAAAACACTAAAAACGCCCAATAAAGCCTACATTGCACGCTATGCACTAGGCCGTGATTATCACAAACTCATGCGCAAACGCCTTGCAACCCTGACCCAAAAAATTAATACCGCCGCTCTAGAGGCTGGACTTACCCCCCCCAGTCAGCGTGGTTTTGTCGATAGCGCTCCAGTACTCGAGCGCCCACTGGCCGAAAAAGCCGGTCTAGGCTGGATAGGTAAAAACACCTTAGTGATACATAAAGAAGCGGGAAGCTGGTTTTTTTTAGGGGAAGTATTTACCTCTTTACCCTTAATTACTGACGATATCCAAAGTGAAGATCACTGCGGGACCTGCACGGCCTGCTTAAAAGTATGCCCCACCGATGCCTTTCCTGAACCCTACACTCTAGATGCCACTCGCTGTATTAGTTATTTAACCATCGAGAATAAAGGCGCTATTCCTGTTGAGTTTCGCGAACCTATGGGGAACCGCGTTTTTGGTTGCGATGATTGCCAAGCTATTTGCCCTTGGAATAAATACGCTCACACCACCACTGAACCTGATTTTAACGCACGCCATCATCTGAATAATATTGAATTACTCGATTTATTCTTATGGGATGAAGCAACATTTTTAACACGCACCGAGGGCTCACCCTTGAGGCGAATCGGCTACCGTGGTTGGCAGCGTAATTTGGCCGTTGGCCTAGGTAATGCTCCTAATGATATCCGTATTATAGAAGCCCTAAAGGCGAAATACACCAGTGCCGATACTATGGTACAAGAACATATTGCATGGGCAATACAACAGCAAGAAAAACAACAAAGCCCTCACTTTAGGCGCAAACGCAAAATTAAGAACACAGCAAAAAAGTCCATCACTAACCACAATGCGTTTTAACAAAAACTTTAAGCTGCCTAAATTCATCACGGCTTACGGCATCTGCAGCAATGCCCCAGCAATATTGCTGACCATCTTCCCTGACAATATTTAATTCGACTAGCCAAGGTAGTACACGCTGACGACCCACAAGGTGAATAAGCTCGGGCTCTGATGTTTGCCCATGACTAAAGCCTAAAATTAAATTACCGCTTTCAAGCCTTAGCTGGCTGTAGTGTCGAGTCCTGTTTAACTGGTACCAATAATACACACCTATGCCAAGCCAAATGGCGATAAATAATACTTTAGCCACAGTATAAAATGGTCCCAATAACGCAAGTACCACTGCCGCCCCCCATAGCACAAAGGGGGTTACAACCATCAAGCGCGAAGGCTTAACAGTCAATTGAAAATTAGTACCTGAATAATTCATCGTATACTATCGGCATAACACGGCCTTCTGTACTCGAGGCTGATAAGTCATATTAAGTCTCGATTATTGAAAATACTGCTTCTATAGCGCTGTACTTGGTAAGAGTTAGACCTTAAGACCTGTATTATCCAGTACAATATCAACAATACCCTTTAGCTCAGGCGTAGGTGGCTCTTTATGCTGCATTAGCCAACCAAACATATCTTGGTCTTCACAGGCCAAAAGGTCGACATACCAGCTTTGCTCTTGCTCACTAAGCGTTAAATAAATATTTTCCAAAAAGGGCATGAGAATCAAATCAAGCTCTAACATACCACGGCGGCTTGCCCACTTTAGGCGGTTGTATTCCATAAAAATACCTCAATTATCGTGCCTTAGCACTTTTTACATTTATTACTGACTGTCATTACTTGCAGTATTATACGCTGTATTTGCCAGTTCAATTTACAGGCTCTATTTAATAGGTATATACCATGACTCACCCTTGGGCGCCTTTTTTACCTCTCAATACGTCACTAATGGCCAATACCGCTCACAATGACACCTCAAAAGAAGGCGGCAACCTAGGCCTAATTCCTCTGAGTGACTACCGTATTATTACCTTAACAGGGCCCGATGCCCTGGCTTTTTTGCAAGGTCAATGCACCTGTGATTTTGGCGTATTCGCTCAAGAACAATGGCTGCGAGGCGCCCACTGCAACCCCAAAGGGCGCATGATCAGCAGCTTTACCGCCGCACAACTCGCCCCTGAAGTCATTGGCCTGCGTGTACACCATAGTATTGCCACGCAAACGATTGAGGCCTTTAAAAAATATTTAGTCTTTTCTAAAGCACAGTGCGAGCTTAGCGAGTATTTAGCGGTAGGACTAACACAGGCCAGCGTTGCAGCACTCGCTGTGGTTTTACGCCCAGAGCCATCTTTGACTCCAGAACAACCTTTAACCCCAGAGCCTGCCAGAGCCCCCGAGCCGCCCATCAACTTAGCACAACTGGTAACGCGTACGAGCACTTATGGTTTGCTGCTCACGGGTCATCATATGGCCGAGCTATGGCTCACGCCCGAGCAGCTGCGCGCATTAATAGACTATTTGATCCAGC
Source organism: Marinagarivorans algicola (assembly GCF_001292705.1). Lineage (GTDB taxonomy): Bacteria > Pseudomonadota > Gammaproteobacteria > Pseudomonadales > Cellvibrionaceae > Marinagarivorans > Marinagarivorans algicola. The sequence continues at coordinate 79,810 of NZ_LGAK01000020.1, read as the reverse complement.
AAAATATAGCGCAACCATTACTCGCGCCGGCGCTATGGCAACACATGATGATCGAGCAAGGCATTGCGGAAGTCACCGAGCTAACCACACAGCGATTCTTACCTCAGGCTTTTAATTACGATGCCATTGGTGCAGTCAGCTTTAAAAAGGGCTGCTATACCGGACAAGAGATCATTGCACGCATGCACTATAAAGGACAAAGCAAGCAGCGCTTACATTTATTGCGCAGCCATGACGCCAACCTAAGCCTTGGCCAACCTTTGTTAAATACTGCCGGCAAGGCCGTTGGCGAGGTGATTAATGCCAGTGGCCACCTAATACTGGCCTGTAGCAGTGCTTACTTAGGTGATGAGCCTTTGCACGTAAAAAGCGCAAATAATGCACCACTGAGCGCCGTTGCGCTACCTTATTCATTAGTGCAATAGCAGCCTCAATTCACCGAAGGACGTAGCTTAAGTACTGCAACAACACGAGCTGTGCTATACCTTAAGAGAGCGACAATTCTTTTGAGGGAGCACAATGTCTATACAGTCACTATCACCGATATCGCAAAAGGTTTATAAAGCGATATGTGACGCCATTGAGGCCGATAAACTCGTTTTACCAACGATGCCAGAAATGGCCATTAAGGTACGCGATGCTACCGATGATCCAGAAACAGACATCAAAAAACTGTCTGGAATTATTGGCCATGATGCCGCGCTAACCGCCCGCATTATTAAAGTGGCTAACAGCGCCCTATACCGAGGTAGTAAAGATATTGAAGACCTCAACATGGCACTTATGCGCTTAGGTCTTGCCACCACATCATCACTCGCTATTGGCTTAGCTATGGAGCAAATGTTTCAGGCAACAACCGATATGGTTGATCAGCGCTTGCGCCAAGTATGGGCAACCTCTTCGGAGATGGCCGGCATGTGCAGTATGATTTGTAAATTTCAAACTAAATTGCGCCCCGATATGGCCACTCTAGCGGGCCTAACGCACAAAATTGGTGTACTGCCTATTTTACAATTTGCTGAGCATTTCCCCGCTTTATTGCGCGACGGCATGACGCTCGATGGCATCATCCAAGAAATACATAGCTTACTGGGCACCAAAATTCTCACCGAGTGGTCCTTTCCGTCAGAGATACGCAACGTACCTAGTAGTCACCTAGACTTTGGCCGCATAACCGCAAAAGCGGATTACTCCGATATTGTCACTGTTGCTATGCTGCAAAATATGGCCGCCAATGGCCAGCGCTATGGCGACCTAGATTACAGTAGCGTCACCGCATTTGACCGTTTAGGGCTAGATTTTGACATCGAGTCCGCAATAGCCGAAGGCGTTAATGACGATATAGCAGATGCCATAAAACTGTTTAAATAAGCACAAACAGAGCCTTAAAGCTCTTGTTTACTGGTGTGTATTACGCCCTCGAGTCATCGGTTGTCTCACAACCGATGACTCGAGGGCTTTTTGATCATGGCGTACCAACACCCGTTGTTACAAAAAAGTGAGAAATAAACTGTAAGAATCCTGTCACACTAACGACTAATACAACAAAGGCCCTGCCAGCAAGGCTCAAGCGTATTAAGCTCTGGGGAGTAATTAAGCGTAGAGTCAGCACGGCACATTACACTTTATCATGCGCTATAGAACTTTTTGCACAAACAAGAGCCATAGCTCACCCAACTTTACGTTAAATATTAATTAATAAGGTACTAATTATGAACCAGCAAATCAAAAACATCACTATTAGCTCAGCTGTTGCCATTGCTCTTGCCGCGGGTAACGTTAATGCCACCGAAAACCCCTTTAGTGCAACAGCCTTAGAAAGCGGCTACCAAGTTGCGGCCGCAGAAGGTGCCTGTGGCGGCGACGCTAAAAAAGCAGACGGTAAGTGTGGCGAAGCTAAATGTGGTGCTGACGCAGCCAAATCACACAAAAAAGCTGACGGCAAATGCGGTGAAGGTAAGTGTGGTGGCGACGCTAAATCAGACAAAAAAGCTGATGGCAAATGCGGCGAAGGTAAGTGTGGCGGCGACGCTAAATCAGACAAAAAAGCTGACGGCAAATGTGGCGAAGGTAAGTGTGGCGGCTAAATGCCGCTAGTACCGCTTATTAGCAGGGCGCTTTACGCCCAACTTAGCGATACTGAACCAACATGGCTTTGCCTGGCGCACACATCCAGTCAAAGCCATGCGCCTCAACCGGAAGCTCGCATAGCCAATTAACAGCTTAAAGTGTATGACTCTGACATTAGCGACTGAACCTTGTATTTTATGAAACACACTATGACTCAAAAACACTCCATCACCGAGCAATCGCTACGCGGAGCAGGCCTAGGCTTTCGGCGCGAGATGCTTAATGAACTCAAAACCGGAGACCTCACTGGCATCGATTTTTTTGAGTTAGCGCCAGAAAATTGGCTGGGCTTAGGCGGTCGCTACGCAAGCGATTTGCGCAGCTTTACGGAGCGCTTTAATTTTGTGTGTCACGGTTTATCACTATCCATTGGTAGTGCATCAGAGTTGGACACTCAATTGTTACGCAATATCAAAGGATTTATGAAGCATCATAATATCCATTTATACACCGAGCATTTATCGTGGTGTTCTGATGATGGCCATCTCTATGACTTACTGCCCATTCCCTGTACACACGAGGCAGTTCACTGGGTAGCCGATCGAATCAAGCAAGCACAAGACATACTAGAGATGCCCATCGGCATCGAAAACGCTTCGTATTATTTTGCTCCAGAAGGCGCTCAAATGCGCGAAGAAGAATTTATTAGCGCCGTGGTACAGGCATCTGGCTGTATGCTACACCTCGATGTCAATAACATTTATGTAAATAGCCAAAACTTTGGTTTTGATGCGCATGACTACTTGAAAGCTTTACCTCTTGATAAGACTTGTTATTTACATGTGGCGGGTCATTATGTGGAGCCCGATGGCTTTATTGTTGACACGCACGGCGCTGATGTCATCGATCCGGTCTGGGAGCTACTTAAGCAGGCTTACCAGCTTATTCCTCATGCAGCACAAGTACCCACCTGCTTAGAGCGAGACTTTAACTTTCCAAGCCTTAATCAACTGCAACAAGAACTCAACCATATTAAGCGCTTACAAAGCCAAGCTCCTAAGGCACCACACACCATAATTAGCGCGGCTCAATAGGGGCTACTATGACGCAATTTAGCCCTAAGGCCCCCAAAGGTTTAGTTGATTTTCAAGCTAGTTACGGTGCATATCTACGTCAACCCAATGCACGCCAAAAACCTAAAAACATTCCCGCTCGGGCTAGCAGAATTTATGAAGAGTTATTTTTTAATAACATTTGCGGCTTTATCAGCAATTGCTTCCCCGTCGCTAAAAGCTTGTTCCCCGCTGATCAATGGCTGGCTTTTAGTCGGGCTTTTTTTACTGAGTGGCGCTGCCGTACACCTTATTTTAGCGAAATTCCTAAAGAGTTTGTCAGCTACATTAAGCAAGGCGAACACACACTATGCCTACCCCCTTGGTTTTGTGAGCTTATCGAGTATGAATGGTTAGAGCTCGAAGTCGACATTTGCAATGCAGTGCCGCTCAAGCAGCCTACAGCGCCAGCCAAAAGCTCATCAAACCAAGACAATATACTGTATGCCAACCCTACGCTACGCAACCACACCTTTGAGTGGCCAGTACATACCATAAGCCCCGACTGCATACCCGAGACACCTGAGACTACTTTTTTAGCCATCTACCGCGACCCTAGCCATCGCGTACAGTTTATGGCAATGAATGCCATGACTTGTGCACTGCTTGAAATAATAACTAAGCATTCAAGCACAGCAGAGCACGCGCTGCTGTGCTTAGCCGAAACCATTCATCATCCCGACCCAGCTCAGATAGTCGCCTTTGGTACCCCTATAATTGACGATTTTTTACATCGCGGCATGTTAGTTAGCCTACACCCAAGCTAGTCGTTTCAACGCGACTCACCTTTAAACCTCTCCTTAATTGAGCCAAGCTATGAATAAAATACTCGGTCTGAGTCGTTGCGCCCAACAACTGCTCGACAAAACACGAACAGCGGATTTTTTAGCGCCGCTTTTTTTACGCCTGTACCTTGCCCCTATTTTTATATCGGCCGGTTTCAATAAACTCAATAGCTTTGAAAGCACGGTAGAATGGTTTGGCAATAGTGACTGGGGGTTAGGTTTACCGGCTCCTTTTTTGATGGCCTTTTTAGCCACCGCCACCGAAATTATTGGCGGTTTTGCCTTGTTACTAGGCATTGCCACACGCTGGTTTGCGGGCCCGTTAATGTTCACAATGATTATTGCAGCCACAACGGCGCACTGGAGCAACGGCTGGTATGCCATAGCCCCTTCTAGTACCCAAACTAGCATGTCTAATGTCTTAGCCCCTATTGGCTTTCCGGGCGCTGAGGCTAGCTTACAAAATAGTGAAGAAGTGGGTGCTCGGCTAGGCGCAGCGAAAGGGCTATTGCGCGAACACGGTAACTACGAATGGCTAACCGAGACCGGCAACTTTGTTGTACTTAATAATGGTATTGAGTTTGCTGTGACTTATTTTATTATGCTACTGGCCCTGTTTTTTATGGGTGCAGGCCGCTATGTCAGTATGGACTATTGGGTAAGAAGAAAACTTAATCCGGCTTAAGACCGCATTAACGTAAACAATATGTAACTATTCAGAGATACCGACATTGAGCACTGATGAATCATTGCCTGGACCGTTCAAGCTATCCATGGCGCTATATGACACTCCCAGCATTAAATGCCCAGAAGATATCCATCAGTGCCCTATCAGGTGAATTTTTTCAGCTTGGCTGAATAATTACAACAATATAGCATTTAAAAGTACGCACTATATCATTTAAAAGTACGCACCTAGCAGCAAGTCACAGTACACAACATCGACTGTTAAAAAGGCAGCGTACAATACGCTGCCTTTTTGAGAGCTTGTAACCTGTTATTACTTTCGTATTTAATTGTTAACTTCTTGCTTTTGCAATACCAAAATATGCTCAAAAAAGTTTGGGGCCATGCCGGGCTTCATGATAAAACTACTTTCATAGCTGGCATCGCCCAATATTTTAAGCAAACGAATAGCTGTTAGGGGCAAATGCGTATTACAGTATTCTTGTACTTCTGGTAAATGCAGTGTGTGAGTATTTTTAATGTAGTACTTATCCGGTGTAGTCGGCTGAGTATAGCCAGCATAAATCACAACGTGAATTTTTGTACTTTCATGAATATGTGGCAATAGACGTTCTTTTAAAGCAACTAATTGTTCTTGCGTACAATACCCCAATAACCCCCACGTAAAAATAACATCAAACTTTTCATCGGGCTCACAGTTTAATAGGGCCTCATTAACAAGAATATCTTCGGGCGCAATATTATTTTTAAGATCATCGTATAGTTGCGCAAAAACAACATGACTAGAAAAATTATTATAAAACTCTAAATTTGTGGCGATATTAGCACCCAGGTCTAAGATTCGCGGCTGTTCAATATGCGCTAAATGATCACATAAAACCTCTAACGCGTAAGAGCGATGAGGCTCGCCTGCTAAAGAGCCTGTATCAACAGCAGGCACATCAAGCTTAGCGCCATGGCGCAATACATTTTTTTTAGAGGGTAAAAACCGAAAGACATCTTCACTAACACCCATAGGCATACCGCTTTGCTGGGCAAAGCACGTATCAAGATGATAAAACGGTAAATGGCGAACCAAATCGGGCAAGCTATGCGGTGCGCGTATAGCCGCTTGATGCCGATCAGCCAGTGTTTTGACTTCGTGATCGCTGACTATTTGAAATTGAACGGGTGCCAATGGCGATTGCTCAATATAGCGCACACTATGCAATAAACTATTCTCGTGGCAAAAGTGTCCCAACATTTCCATCAGCCACTCAATAGTTTCTAAATCTAAGAAACTAAAGAGATCCCAAGTGAGCACCACATCAAATTTTTCGTGACTGCGAAAGCCACCAAGATACCCTTCAAGCTGTGCTCGAATAGCCTTAGAGTCACCGCGCGACTCTACGGGCCCCGATACTTGATCAGCCACAAATTGACTAATATTTTCAAAGCGTACCGTACAGCCTTTGCGCATAAAAAAATTAAAACTTGCCGCCGATGCAGAGCCCAAATCGAGTACGCGACGACTACTGTTAATACTTAAAGCTTGCGCAATAAATGTAATGCCCGGGTAGCGATGTTTAGCATCTTGAGTATGTGAAGCATTCAAATGTGTAACCATGGTCAAGTCTCTTGCGGATAGCCGAGCAACAAACCATGTGCTACGTCCATCATCTCCTAAACCGATTGAATTTAGGGGTTTTTAGGTATTGATTAAAGCGTGATATGCAGTGTTATACCGTATTGACATCCTTTCAAAAAAAGGCGCTATCTAGCGCCTTTCAATAGCCACTAGCCTAAAACTTAATGCTAAGCATAGGCTGTAAGGCAACAATTATACGCCTAAGCGCTTTTGAACTGACAGCTAAGTTTTTACAGCTACGTTTTTACAGCTAAGTTTACACCTAAGGGATATCTAAGCTTTTATATCTAAGCGTTTAAGCTTGAATTAAACCTAAGCCGTTTAAAAATCTTGGTGTTTTTTTAAAACGGCTTAGTGCTTTTAGCCCGTATTGCGCATGCCGGCTGAGATGCCTGTCATAGTCACTTTAAGTGCCCGCTCCAAATCAGCGCTAATACTACCTACTTTACGCTCTCTTTTTAATAGTTCAACTTGTAAAAAATTTAGCGGGTCGACGTATGGCTTGCGTACGCTCAATGTTGTTTGCAATACAGGGTCGTGATCGAGCAGTTGCTTTTGCCCTTTTATGGACAAAATCAACTCTCCTAACTCAGCCAAGTCTGCACGTAATTGCTGACCTAGCGGGCGAACACTCGCATCGACTAGCTGGCTTTCGTAATGGGCATTGACCTGTAAATCTGCTTTACCTAAAACCATTTCAAGCAAATCCATATAACTCGCAAAAAACGGCCAAGCCACCAGCATATCTTGAAACGTATCGGGCGCTTGCTTTAGAGCAAATTTGAGTGCTTGCCCCATACCCAACCAAGCCGGTAAATTTAAACGTACCTGCATCCATGCAAACACCCAAGGAATAGCGCGCAGACTCTCAACGCCCCCAGTCGATTTACGCTTTGCTGGGCGGCTTCCAAGTGCTAATTTATTGAGTTCTTGCTCGGGGGTTAAGCTTCTAAAATACGGTACAAAATCGGGGTTTTCGCGTACCACACTGCGATAAGCATGCAGGCTAACTTTAGACATTTGCTCGATCAATTCTCGCCACTCGGGCTTTGGCGCAGCGTCGGGGGCTAATGTTGCCATCAGGTTGGCCGTAACGTACGTCGACAAGCTATTAAAGGCCACGCGCTTGCGACCAAATTTATAGCGGATCATCTCGCCTTGCTCCGTTACCCGAATAACGCCTTTCACCGAGCCCGGCGGCTGTGATGCCATAGCTTTTTCGACGGGGCCGCCGCCTCGACCTACGGTACCGCCACGACCGTGAAATAAAACCAATTTCACACCGTACTTATCGGCGATGCTCACTAACTGCTCTTGCGCTTTATATTGCGCCCAAGTTGCCGCTAACTTACCCGCATCTTTAGCCGAATCTGAGTAGCCAATCATAACGGTTTGATCGCCAGCGCTGTAAGTTTGATACCAGTGCATTTGCCATAAGCGGTTCATAACACTTGGCGCGCGATCTAAATCATCAAGTGTTTCAAACAGAGGCACTACAGGCATATTCCAACGCATGCCGCTTTCTTTCAGTAATAATGCCACAGCTAGCACATCACTGGGTTGTTGCGCCATAGAGATCACATAATGAGACAGCGCTTCGCGCGGTTGCTGGGCAATAACGCGGCAAGTATCCAAGACTTCTTTTGAATCTTCACTCATTGGCCACTCACGTGGCAACAGGGGGCGCTTACTGTCTAATTGCTCAAGTAAAAAAGCTTGGCGCTGCGGCTCGTCCCACTGGCTATAACTACCGACATCGCGATAGCCCGGCATCTCTAAATAAGCCGTCAGTTCATCTAAAACCTTAATATGGCGTTCACCATCTTGGCGTACATCTAAAGGCACCAAATTAACACCAAAACAATTTAAACGGCGAATAAAGTCCATCAGCGGGCCGTCGGCAATTTCTTGCAAGCCTTCGCTACACAGCGAGCGATAACACAACTGCGCCGCTTCAAGTACTTGCTTACGCTCAGTAAATACATGCGCGCTATTGGTATAAGCATCTTGACCGCGCAACTGATTATCAGCCCACTCTACAGTATTTTCTAATAAGTGAATCGCAGGCATTAGTGTATCGCGATAGGGGGTTGTACTGGCGCTGGGTAACTGAGCCAGTAACTCATGTGAGGCGGTACTCATACTGAGCTCGCCAGCCAGTAATTTTAAATCTTTAAGGTAGAGCGTCGCGGCCATCCAGCGGCCCAACAAAATAACCTTTTGAGTGACATCATGGGTAACATTCGGGTTGCCATCACGGTCACCACCCATCCACGAATAAAACGAGAAAGGCGCGGCATTTAAGGGTAAGCCAGCACCTAGACGTTTGCGCGAAAGCCCATCAAGGTGACGAATAAAATCAGGGACAGCCTGCCACAAACTACTTTCAATAACTGCAAACCCCCAGCGGGCTTCATCAACCGCTGTTGGGCGCTCATTGCGAATTTCATCGGTGGTCCAAATTTCTTCGATCAAGCGACTCAGACTGTTTTGCTCTTTGCTGATTTCGTGCGGTAGTAAATCGGCTCGGCGAAGACTGCTTAAGCTGTCAGCGATTTTGTCATATTTATGAATTAAAGTACGGCGTGTGACCTCGGTCGGGTGCGCGGTTAATACCAATTCTATTTTTAACGTATTCACCACTTCGGCGAGTTTATCTTTACCGAGCTTATCAACCTGCCGACTCAATAGCGCATCTAAATGATCACTAATATCCGCTTCAATACTGGCGCTGTATTCTTGTTCTGCAATGTTTGCAAGATTGAGGAACTGATTAAACGATCGAGCAATGGGCAAGACTTCAGCGTCTTCTACACTGCTGAGTAAAGATAAAAGGGGTTGATCATCTTGAGCACCGGCAATAACATTTTTACCTTGCGTACGGATGTCTTCTACTTTTTTAAAAATTTTAGCGCCTTCATGTTTCAGCAAAGTATCCCCTAAAAGTTCACCGAGTAATCTCACATGATCGCGCAGAGAATCAGGTAAATTGATTGCAGAAACCAGTTCAGCAGGCTGTGAAGAAACTGAGTGCGACATAATATGACTCCTCGACATAGTATTGCTTCTCGACATAGTATTGCCTCTTAAAACCCTTAACATAAAGGTAAAAATACACAGTGAAGAGCCATTCTAGCACTTAGGTGACTACTGACTACAACCCTTAAATATATTCACGACTAAAGCACAATGATGCATCTTCGACTAGTCTTAATCTATTGAGTCATAAGCCACTAGCGAAAACAGCTATGAAAAGTGCCCCTCTACATAAAAATGAACAGCAACGCTTACTCACACTCAAACACTATGAGGTTCTCGATACCGAAGCCGAGAGCATGTTTGATGACCTCACCGACCTCGCTAGTCGCATATGCGGTGCACCTATTTCGCTGGTGAGTTTAGTCGATACTGACAGGCAGTGGTTTAAATCCCGCGTAGGGATTGATGCTACGCAAACAGATCGTAGTATTGCCTTTTGCAGTCACGCCATTTTGCAAGATGATATTTTTGAAATCCCCAATGCGCTCGATGACGAGCGCTTTCGCGATAATCCTTTAGTAGCTAGCGCACCAGCGATTCGCTTCTATGCTGGCGCGCCTTTAGTGGCACCCGATGGCTCACCTATTGGCACACTGTGTGTTATTGACGATAAGCCTCATCAATTAACCGAAGACCAAAAGCAAGCACTGCGCATTTTGTCTCGCCAAGTGATCACTCAATTAGAGCTGCGCCTCACTAATCGGCAGCTTAAACGTACCGCAAAAGAGCGCGAGCACTTTTTCACTTTACTCGCGCACGATTTGCGCTCACCCTTTAATGCCATTTTAGGCCTTTCAGAACGTCTCGCCAATACCGCCGATACTTTAACGCCGCAACGCATTATTAAATCGGCATACGGTATTTTAAGTTCGTCCATTAGAGCTTTTACGCTACTAGAAGAGCTCCTGCAATGGTCACAATTACAAATTGATCAAAAGCAACTGACGATTAATGAAGAGCAACTACGGCCACTGGCCAGCCAAAGCATCGACTTTTTAAGCGATGCGATTAGCCTCAAAAAAATTACCATCGACAATACAATAGCCCGCAGCCTCTTAGTGTTAGCCGATGGCACGCTAGTCAAAACCGTTTTGCGTAATTTATTATCCAATGCCGTTAAATTCAGCCCCGAAAAAGGCACAATTACCCTATGCGCAACAGAGAGTGAAAAAACCATAAAAGTCAGCGTACAAAATACAGGGGAACCCATGAGCCCTCGCGCTGCCCAACAGCTGTTCAAAAGCGCAGTTGATAGTACACAAGGGACGCAAGGCGAGGAGGGTTGCGGGCTTGGCCTAATGCTATGCCAGCAGTTTATCGATCGGCAAGGCGGCCGCATTTGGTTAGATACCCATTTTACAGCGGGCACTAAAATATGCTTTACTTTGCCAAGTGCTGCACCGCTGGCTTGGCATTAATTACCACCGTCTGTCGCTTGCAATGCACCCACGGGTCGATCACCCCACTAATCATTATGATGAAACAACGCTACTTCACCTATTTACTGCTCTTACTGGTTGCCCTGCAATCGGTAATGACTGTGGCCGATACACACTCGTTTCATCAGCTGATTAATCAGCGCCACCAAGCGCTAACTCCAGACAGCGATTCCGCTCATCCGAGCAGTCATCGTGTCACTGCAAATATGCCATTAGCACGATCAGGCTTAACCCCCCCAAAAAGCCCGATTGCTCACCACAAACCTCAGATTTGCTTATCGTGCGACTTAAGTACCCAACCCCCTAACAACAGTAACGATGAGTCTAAAGCATGCCAGCATTGCTGCCATTGCCACGGTACAACCTTTAGCGCATTGGCCGCTTCATTATTGACCAAGCTCCCTCTTATTCAGCAACAAAGTCATACTCGCTACCTAAAGCGTGCCGTTCTTGCACCGCCCTCATCACTGTACCGCCCTCCGATTGCTTAAAGCTTAATATCCGAATACCGATTCCAGCATCGCTGTATCCCCGCACTGCGCATAAATGCAGCGACTTTGCATTAATATTAAGAAACGAGCTACACCATGAAAAATATAATCCTAAGACCGATATTACCGGCCTTAACTCTCGTGATCGTCAATATCACATTATTAAATATGAGTTATTCCTCCAGCGCTTTGGCTGATGCACCTATCGTCACAGACGCGACGAAAAGTCTCCATTCGCATTCACAAGCACTCACACTCGAAGCCGCTTTGGAGCGCACACTCAAGCATAATCCAGCACTATCGCGCTTTAAGTTTCGCAATCAATATTTGCAAGCACAAAAAACACAGGGGCAATTACGCCCAGCTCTCGCATTGGATATAGCACTCGAAAATGTTGCCGGTACGCAGCAATATCAAGGCTTTGACTCTGCCGAGCTGACGATGGCCTTATCATCGGTTATCGAAAGGGGTGGGCAACGCCGTGCCCGTGGCGCATTGAGTGATACATATTTATCCCAGTCGCAGTTACATCAACAACTAAAGTCTCTTGATGTATTGGCCAACGTGACACGCCTTTATATCGATACATTAGCCGCACAAGAGCGCGTGGCTCTTGCCAAGCGCTCATTACTTTTTGCACAAAAAAATGATGCAACGGTACGCCAGCGTGTAGACGCCGGAGCCGCTCCTAGCGCCGATGCCAGTCGTGCCCAGTCGAGCGCACTTCAAGCGCAGCTAACGGTACAGGCCGAGCGCCAACACCTAAACACCCTTAAAATGGCATTGGCCGCGCAATGGGGCAGCTATAAACCAGACTTTAACAAGCTCACCGGTAGCCTTTACCAGCAGCCTTCGGCACAAGCGTTTGAGGCATTATTTGAACATGTTAAAAAGAGCCCTAATGTGCAAATTTATACCGCACAGGCACGGGTTAATAGTGCACAACTGCGCCTAGCCGAAGCCGAGTCGGCCACCAACATTGGCTGGTCTGTGGGTGTTAAGCAATGGCAAGACGCTAGCAGTCACAATAGCCAAGCCTTAACCGCCAGTGTCAGCCGTCCACTGTTTAGCGCTAAACGCAACAAAGCTTCTATCGCAATGATCAAAGCCAACCAAGCCCAAGATACTGTTCTCCAAGAGCAGGCACTACTGAATTTTTATAATCAGCTATACCGCGCGTACAACAGCCGCCAACAAGCACTGCTCACATTAAAAACATTACGCGATCACATTATTCCGCTCCTTAAACAGGCACGCCAACAAACACAGCAAGCCTATCAAAAAGGGCGCTATAGCTATCTCGAATATATTAGCTCAAATACCGAGCTCATTGCGGCCGAGCGCGCGCAAATTGATAGTGCCGCCGCTGCTTTAAAGTACAACACACAAATAGAGCAGTTAACCGGTCAATTACAACCTTAATTGACTCCGTATTCATGGCAAGCTTTTGTACTTTTACTCTATTTTTAATCACAAATTTTGGATGTACCCCATGACATTAAAAACACGATTAGCCTTTCCATCATCAGGCTATAACGCAGTACTTAACCATATAATAAAACGCATCACTTACAACACCACTCAATATCGAGTCACTGCCATCGCGCTATTGATCGCCTTGCTGCTGACTCCGCTCACGCACGCAGGGAGTGATCACAAGCATGGCGATGAAGACCATCACGACGCCACAATAATTAGCGAAACTATGGCTAAAACAGTGGGGATTCAAACAGCTGAAGTAAGCGCGGTCACGCTACAAAAAACAACGCAAATCTACGGCAAAGTAGCATTAGCGCCAAACAAAGTGAGTCATCTACGTGCTCGTTTTGCCGGTGTCATTAAGAACGTTCGTGCCACGATTGGCGATCATGTAAAAAAGGGCGACATACTCGCCGACATAGAATCTAACGAAAGCTTAAAGCGCTACACATTAAAAGCACCCTTTGACGGCATGATCACCGCGCGCCACGCTAACGCCGGAGAGCTCATCCAAGAAACACCGTTATTTACCCTAACCGATACCAGCCAATTATGGGCAGAGTTTAGTGTCTTCCCCAGTCACGCTGAGCATGTTGAAGCCGGCAAAAAAGTTTCCATCAAGCATAAAAATACACCCATCCATACCGTGATCGCCCATATTTTACCCAGCGAATCCAATCAAGCCTATATCGTGGCACGGGCGCCTTTACCTTCAAATACTCACTTAACACCTGGGTTATTTATTGAAGGGGCAATAGCAACGCAAACAATCACTGTCGCATTAGCTATTGACAATAATGCCATCCAAACAATGGAAGGCAACCGCGTCGTTTTTGTTAAAAAGGGCGAGCGCTACGAAGCGCATGCACTCACCTTGGGCCAAAGTGACGGCCAATATACCGAGGTCCTTAAAGGCCTGCACGCCGGTGATGAATATGTCACGGATAACAGTTTTTTAGTCAAAGCTGATATTGAAAAATCTGGCGCCGAGCATTCGCATTAATTGGGGCACATTATGATGACATTAATTTTACGCACCGTTATTGCTCGCCGCGGAATAACCCTCGCTTTATGCTTATTGATTATTGGGGCAGGTTTATTAAGCTTTAAAAATTTACCCATCGATGCTGTACCCGATATTACCAATGTGCAAGTACAAATTAACACTGCGGCGGTAGGTTATTCGCCCTTAGAAGTTGAGCAACGCATTACATTTTCAATCGAAAGCGCTTTAGCCGGTATGCCTAAGCTTGATTATACACGCTCTATTTCGCGCTACGGTTTATCGCAGGTAACGGTTGTATTTGAAGAAGGCACTGATATTTATTTTGCAAGGGCGCTCGTCAATGAGCGCCTTGCCACCGTTAAAAGCACCTTGCCGCAAGGCTTAAAGCCTGCAATGGGGCCAATGGCAACAGGGTTGGGCGAGATTTTTACCTACAGCGTACAAGCGCAACCCGGCGCTCTACAAGGTAATGGTAAACCCTTTGATGCAATGGCTTTAAGAGAAATACAAGATTGGATTATTAAACCGCAATTAGCACAGGTCAAAGGCGTCACCGAAATCAACACTATTGGCGGTTTTAATAAGCAATATCATGTCACACCCAACCCGCTGAGCATGCAAAATTTTAATGTTAGCTTACATGATATCAGTCAAGCACTCGCCCTTAACAATCAAAACCTAGGAGCCGGTTATATCGAAAAAAACGGTCAGCAATTGTTAGTGCGTTTACCTGGGCAGTTGCAAAATATTCAAGACATTGAGCAGGTGGTCATTAAAACCCTCAATACCGCGCCGGTATTTATTCGTGATGTGGCGAGTGTCGCTATTGGTAAAGAGCTACGCACAGGCGCCGCCACGCAAGATGGTAAAGAAACCGTCTTAGGTACCGCCATGATGTTAATGGGCGAGAATAGTCGTAGTGTGGCGCTGGCTGTCGCTCAAAAATTAGAAGAGATAAAACCCTCTCTGCCTCAAGGCGTTATGATTACGCCAGTGTATGACCGCACTACGCTAGTCAATAAAGCCATAAAAACAGTGAGTAAAAATTTAATCGAAGGTGCGCTACTGGTTATTGTTGTTTTATTTTTATTATTGGGCAATTTTAGGGCAGCTTTAATTACCGCCGCCGTTATTCCCCTTGCTATGCTCGCGACGATTACTGGCATGGTACGTACCGGTGTGAGTGCCAATTTAATGAGCCTAGGCGCACTCGATTTTGGTTTGATTGTTGATGGTACGGTGATTATTGTCGAGAATTCCGTGCGTCGTTTAAGCCTAGCTCAAGCGCAAAGCGCAAAACCGCTAGACACTCAAACACGCTTAAATACCGTATTCCAAGCCACTAACGAAGTGGTGCGCCCCAGTTTATTTGGCGTGCTGATTATTACCATTGTTTATATCCCTTTATTTTCGCTCACAGGGGTAGAAGGTAAAATGTTTCACCCTATGGCCGCCACCGTCGTGATGGCACTACTTGCCGCCTTGGTATTATCTATCACTGTAGTACCAGCTGCCGTGGCTGTTTTTATGCGCGGTAAAATAAGTGAGCACGAAAGTCCCATTATTCGAGTATCCAAAAATGCTTATAAACCGCTGTTAACGGCAGCGCTTAAAATGCGCGGGTTAGTACTGAGCATTGCCTTAACGCTCACTATAGCCGGTGCATGGCTGGCCACAACGCTCGGCACAGAATTTGTTCCTAAACTTAATGAAGGTGATATAGCCTTGCATGCTATGCGTATTCCAGGCACCGGCTTAGAGCAATCGGTGGATATGCAGTTTGCTCTAGAGCAACGCATTGCCGAATTTGCCGAGGTTGATAAAGTTTTTGCCAAAATGGGCACTGCTGATATTACCACCGACCCTATGCCACCCAATATTTCCGATGTGTTTATTATACTAAAACCACAGGCACAATGGCCAGATCCCAGCCAAACACAAGCACAGTTTGTACAAAAATTAGAAGCCGCCGTTGCCCCGATACCGGGCAATAACTATGAATTTACACAACCAATAGAAATGCGCTTTAACGAGTTAATTTCAGGTGTGCGTGCCGACTTAGGCATCAAAATATTTGGCGATGATTTAGCCCAGCTCAGCATCGCAGCCAACAAAATTTTACAGGTGATCAATACTATCGAGGGCGCTGCCGACACCAAAGTCGAGCAAGTCACAGGCTTACCAATGCTAAGCATTGAGCCTAAAAAAATTGCGCTTGCACGCTATGGTTTAACTGTAAAACAATTACAAAGTACCTTAGCCACAGCCATTGGCGGGGCCTCAGCGGGTTTGATTTTTGAAGGTGATCGGCGCTTTGAATTAATAGTGCGTTTACCCGAGCATTTACGTACCAACACCGATACGCTAAAAGATTTACCCCTGAGTTTGCCGCAAGGCGGTTACGTGCCGCTCTCTGAGGTTGCCACGCTCAGCATCAATCCCGCGCCCAATCAAATTAGTCGCGAAAACGGTAAGCGTCGGGTCGTTGTCACCGCTAATGTCCGCGGTCGCGACTTAGGCTCATTTGTTGATGAGGTTAAAAGCAAAGTACGCCAAGAGGTAAAATTACCAGCCGGTTATTGGGTTAATTATGGCGGTACCTTCCAGCAACTAGAGTCGGCCAGTCAACGGTTATCGCTCGTGGTTCCCATTACGCTCGCTGTCATATTTGCTTTATTAATGATGATGTTTGGGTCTTTTAAAGATGCGTTGATTATTTTTACCGGTGTTCCACTGGCTTTAACCGGCGGCGTCATCGCACTTTGGTTACGCGATATGCCTTTATCGATTTCGGCAGGTGTTGGTTTTATTGCGCTATCGGGGGTTGCTGTACTTAACGGCTTGGTCATGCTGTCTTTTATCCGCGAGCGGATAAAGACTATGAATCACTTTAATGAAGCCATTATTGAGGGCGCACTCATACGCCTACGCCCAGTGCTTATGACCGCATTAGTGGCCAGCTTAGGGTTTATTCCTATGGCGCTTAATAGTGGCACAGGGGCCGAGGTACAAAAACCATTGGCAACTGTTGTCATCGGTGGGATTATCTCATCGACTTTGTTAACCTTATCTGTATTGCCAATTTTATATGGATTATTTCATCAGCCTAAAAATCACAAGCCATTGAAACAAAATACGCCATAAGTTATTCACAATAAAAATTATCAACGCTGACTAAAAAGGCTCGACTCTCCCCATAGTTTTAGAGAGCTTTCGAGCCTTTTTAGGATAAATCACAAAAAAACAGTATATTGTTTACTCAGATCAAAAAAGGTAGTATTGCCAATGAGCCAATAATGTGATTTTTAATTATTGGTCATATTTTGAAATATTTCATCAAACAACATACCGACATTGCGTATACAGCGATAGTTGATCAGAAGAAAAAATATGGACTTGATTTTACAGTTATGGGGCGGGTCATTTTACCTGATCAATAAGGTATTATTTGCACTGAGTGCAAAGCACCGTGGCGAAGTCCAAAAGCGCCTAAAAATTGCAGGCTGGTCAATGTATATTCTGGGTGTGCCGGCATGGGTTATCTTATTAATTAGCCATCAAAATTGGATAGCCGCATCAATAGAGGCCGGTGGCGTACCCGCTATGTTGCTGGGTTTATACAACACCTACCATAACAATAAAAAGCCTCACAAAAAATTTAACCTTTTTGTCACAGTGTGCACTTACTCGTCTTTGGCTTTTGGACTTACCTATAGTCTGAGTGTTCACGGCGGTATTACGTCGATATCTCAGGTGATTGAAATGGGTGTCATGCTAGGTTTTTTAATGGGTAGCTATTTTATGGCAAAAAACAGCCCTAAAGGTTGGCTGTTTTTTATGCTGATGAATATTAGCATGGCAGCGTTAATGCTCTTACAAGACAAACCGCTATTAATGGCGCAGCAACTTTTATCTCTTTGCTTTGTCATTTATGGCTTTAACAAAGCCAGAGACAACTAATTTAGCCTATATAGCCTAACCAACATAGCCTAACCAATCATACACACATCAAAACGGTGCAAAGTCATCAGCGATAACCGGCGGTATTGTCCAGCGTTGAGCCGGCTCAATAAGCTTTCTCGGTGTGCTGTGGGGAGGTATTTGCCCGCGCTCCCCGTATAGCCATAAAACAAAATTAGTCCGCTCACCGCTGCTAATGGGGTGGGCCTTATGCGCAACACTGCCTCGATGAATGACGGCGGTACCGGGCTTAAAAGTAAACGCCTTCACTTGCCCTGTCGCTGAGTTGTAAAAATCAACGACAGACCCTGTAAATACTTCACCAGGCTTATTCAGGTTAATATTCAGCGTGACCGCCGAGGCATCCGTGTGCAAGCGCAACGACGTATCTTTGCTGGCTTGATACTGAATCGAAAAACCAAACGTTTGCGTATCATAGCCCGTCACCTCAGGAAATAAGAGCCGTGCAATGGGCCGCATATACCGATCCAGTAACTCACGGTAAAAGACTTGGAAACCCGGGGCCGCCAAAAAACCTTCTGAGCGACGATCGAGCATTGCACCCCCACGGTTAAGTGCGATGCCGTAAGGCGGGCGCATCGGAATATTGGCCATCGATACTTTATCGAGATAATCGCGTAAGTCCGCAAGGCGCTCTGGATCAAAGAACTGACATTCAAAAACATCAGGGGCGAGCTCTTGCCAAAGCTCTTGCACAGCCGACTCTTTAGTCGGATTTTGCCAGGCTTGTGCAACCGTCTGACGCAAGTTGGCATCCAGCAGCGAATCGTCAAGAGCTACTAGGTGGTCTTTCTCGCTGTGCTCCCACTGCGCCCACGCATCACTGAGTAAAAGCTGGTTATCCATCCAAAACTGCTGAACTGACGGGGCACGCTGAAGCATGGCTTCTCGTGACGGTAAATCTAAAGCGCGAGCACGCTGTAATTGATTCAGTGACATAGCTATTTCATTCCTCTGCTGACTTTCATATTGGCTGGCTTATCATGATTCGGCTTATATCTGGGTGTAATCACCAGTTACTCCGTCACCGTGGCGCTCATTGCATACGCTGACGAGAAAGTGACTTTATTCGATTCAATCTTGCAGATAAACCGCGCCAAAAAAGAAACAGTATCCATATTTTTTATATAATCGATAGGCCAGCCGAAATAGGCCGTATGAACACTTATTCAGTGACACCAATACACTATCAATACATGTCTCTCAAACAGGTAACTCTATTTTATGGATTTATTGAATCAGCACGCGGTAGGGTCATGGCACACACATGATAATCTCAGCCTATACTGGCACCCAGATTACATACAAAGCCACATGCATTTAGACCCCAACACAACTTACACACAGCTGCTTGAGCAATTAACTTGGCGGCAAGGTGAGGTGACCGTGTATGGTAAAAAACATTTAGAGCCTCGCCTAAGTACTTATTACGCAGACCCTCATACAAACCACAGCTACTCAGGCAAAAGGCTTGAAGCGCAACCTTGGCACCCGCTACTACTGATAATAAAAAACACCCTTGAGGCAACACTTGATACACATTTTAATGCCGTACTGTGCAATTATTATCGCAATGGTAATGATGGTATGGGGTGGCACAGTGATGATGAGCCTGAACTGGGTGCAACCCCCACTATAGCCTCCGTCAGCTTAGGTAGCCCACGTCAATTTAACTTGCGTAATAAACAAGACAAAACACAAAAAATGGCTTTTAATTTGGGGGGCGGCGATTTATTGGTAATGACGGGTAAGACTCAGCGTTACTGGCAGCACAATATCACCAAAACAACACAAGCCATCGAGGGCCGCATTAATTTAACATTCCGCCATATTCAGCCCAGAATATGAAGTATTACCCTACAAAGGCTCTACCCGAGGAGCTTAGCCAGCAACCGCTGAAACACAGCAGACACAACAGCCCCAACACCCAGGCCTGTAATATTCACGATCATATCTTTGGCATCGACCATACGGCCCGGTGAAAAGTACTGGGCCAGCTCAATAGCGCAGCTAAAGGGCAGTAAGCAAACCGCTAACTTAATAATCGGAAGACGTCCCCACAAAGCCACCCAAGCAGAAACAAACAACAAGACATTGCCTACAAAATGCATAGAGGTATCAGTATGGTTGCCCACAAATTGAGGCGCTGGCGATAAAGCCGCATAACAAAAAATAATCAATGCCACCGCAAACTGTAATATGCGTATAGGCAGTGTAAATCTTTGAAAGCGAACCAACCGAGAGGGCCCGGCAATGACTAAGCCAGTATGAACATCAGGGCACAAGTTATGACTCTCCGTGCGCAGGTAGGGAAATATTGAAGCTAGCCCCTCCTAAATTGGAGCGGCTAATTTGAAGACTGCCACCATAACTACTCACAATATCAACCGCAACCGATAAACCAATACCTTGACCCGATGTCGCCGTGTCAGCACGAGCGCCGCGGGTCAAAATTGTGCTCTTAAGAGTATCCGCGACACCGGGGCCATCATCTTCAATGCTAATCAGTAGATCATCACCTACAATATTTGCACAAATACGTACTTGACTATTACCGTATTTACAGGCGTTTTCGATCAAATTACCCGCCACCTCCATCAAGTCGGCTTCATCACCCAAAAACGGTAGGTTATCGTCAATAAACACTGAGATACTCACCTCTTTTTGTTGATACACTTTTTGCATTGCCACCGCCAATCGCTCAATTAGCGGCTTAACCAACACCCGTGCATAAACCGCATTTTGCGTGACCTGAGCACTGGCGCGGCGTAGTTGATGGTCAATAATCATACTCATGCGATTAATTTGCTCATTGACCACCGCTGTGAGCTCTTGTGGGTTGCTAGCCGCAGTCTCTAACTGCCCGCGCACCACCGACAGGGGTGTTTTCAGACTATGAGCCAAATCACCGAGCGTATTGCGATAGCGCTCACGCTGAGCTTGCTCGGCACGCAGCACCTTGTTGAGGTTTTCGGTGACGGGGCGAATATCGGCAGGATACTGCCCTGCCAGCGCCTGGCTTTTACCTGCCTCCACTAGCTCTAAGTTGCGCGCTAAACGACGCAAAGGCAACAAGCCCCATCGCGCAATCACACTTTGCACCACAATAAGGAGCAGTGCTAAGCCCACCACCCACATCAATAAACGCTCACGGTAAGCGGCAAGGCTGGCTTTTAAATCGGCTTGACTATGCGCAACAACAAATCTGAAAGGGCGATCTGCGCCCCCCACAGGCCAAATCGTGTCGTAACTCATGACATAAAAATCATCGGCATTAAAGGCGCTGCTAAAAAAGTGTTTAATACCGGCATTAAAAGGCGATACCAAAGGCGGGAAGTAATCGGCAGGAATAAGATCCGTCGAGCGGGACTGCCAAATGACCTGCCCCTGACCATCAACAATCCAGCCGTACAGGCCCGAATTAAGCTCACCAAAGCGTGGCTCGGTTAACGCCGGTGGCATCTCGAGGGTGTGCTCATCGGGCTCGGCCACACCGAGCAATAAATACACTTGGCTGCGCAGAGCATCGCGCTCGGCCGTTTCTAAGCTGAGCTTAAAAGCGTAGTCGAGCATCGTGGCGCTAAAGCCCAGTAAAAACGGCAACAAGACCACCGAGGCAAAAAATAACCGTATACTTAGCGATGACGCTGACAATCGAGGCCAACCCACCGCCGTCAACCAACGCATTAAGAGGCGGTATTATTGTGCGCGGCGCCGGTATCACTGTCAGCGTCAGGCGCATTAACAGCCGGGGTATTCGGTTCAGGGTTAAAGCGGTAGCCACGCCCACGAATTGTTGTAATCAACTCTAGCTCGCCTTTAGGATCTAGCTTTTTGCGCAAGCGCCCAACAAAGACTTCAATCACATTGCTATCGCGCTCAAAGTCTTGTTGATATAAATGCTCAGTTAAAACTGTTTTTGTAATGGCCTCACCTGCATGGTGTGCTAAATACTCTAGGGTATTGTATTCGTAACTCGTCAAATCAACTTCATTACCACTGAGCAATACCTGCTTGCCAGCGGTATCAATAACAACGGGGCCAAACTCTAGCTGCGGCTTCGCATGGCCAGAAGCACGGCGAATAAGCGCATTGACGCGCGCGCGCATCTCTTCATTATGAAAAGGTTTAACTAAATAATCATCTGCACCGGCTTCAAGGCCTGTGACTTTATCTTGCCAGTTACCGCGCGCAGTCAAAATCAGTACCGGGTAGCTTTTGCCGGCTGCGCGGGCCTTAGTGATCAACTCTATGCCGTCTATTTCAGGCAAGCCGATATCGATAATAGCCAAATCGTAATCGTACTCGGTAGCCAAAAACAAGCCTTCACGGCCATCAGCGGCAACATCCACAGCAAAGCCTTGACCACCCAAAAACTCAGCTAATTGCGTACGAATAGCCGCTTCATCTTCTACTACTAATAAACGCATGACCTAGTTCCTTATTTTTTTTGACGGGCATTGCCCTTGGCATCAACCACAATAATATCCACATGTCCCTTAGTATCTAAACGGACTTCAAAAATTGTGCTGCCATCACTGGCTGTTGTTTTTTTGATTTTCCCGAATAGCTCGCCACCAAATTTACTTTGGGCTATTTCGGCAGCACGGCCTTTATCGATCACGCGTCCTGCTTGAGCCTGCACATGCCCCCCCACCAGAGCGCTAACCATGGCGACACCCAGCACCCAACATTTTTTACAAAAAAACAAACGCGTCATATGAAATCCTAATTAGAGGCTTTATCGCTCTTGCTGACAAGTCATTGAACTCAACCTTAAAGCTTACATCGCCTTTTCTCAAGCCTTCAAGCTCACTTCACGCTAGAAGATAAAGGCATAAAACAACTTACTCTATAATGAATACTGAATATAACTAAAGCACTGGAATCAAAGTGTACTAAGCGCAAACTGAACCCACGCTAAATTCCAGTGGCGCAGCGTAGTATCTGCACATTAATAAAAGCCACCACGTCACGCACATGACCACTTAACGCGCTATTAACACAGCGGGTTCTCAATGGTATTTCTGTGATACCTAGTTTCATGCGGCTTTATTTGAAGTACGTATTTCGAGCACTTATCTCTAAAGCACAACACAAAATAAAGCAACTTTATAAACCTGACTTACTTTGTAGGTATGCAAACAATATCCATACGATATTACTCACAATAACAAACACTGGGTCAGTGATAGCTCATTATATTGTAAGTGTTTAGCCAAGCTGACACCTTTCACCTGATAGGATGCTGATGGATTATTTGCTGGGTATTTAAGCGTCGGCCTTGCAGGGAAAGCGAGGATTAGGCTTTGAGGAACACAGAGTCGAGAAGCAAACGGTCAAGAGCGCTTGTAGCGCGCCCAATCCCAGTATGGATATAGGGGGGCGCAATGTTGTTACCTCTGAATAGCGATATTATTTTTTTACCATGGGCAACCAATGACCACAGCCATAAATCATTGTTTTAAAGAAGCTAATAGGCTTACGCATTATTAATCGCACAAACACATATTCAATAGAATGAATCATGCATAACAGCACACCTAGCACAATCAACACCTGTCGACCGCCTACAGTAAGCACTATCAGTACATTAATGGCAACGCCTAACCAAAATATTAACGTCACCCACTGAATAATACTGGTTACTTGACTAGACATATTAAACCCTTATTCATCATTCATCGAATCACTGGACTCAGGCATAAGCTCAAGCCAAAATGATAAAAATAAATCATCTACCGCTCTCATTTAGTCATAAATAAATTCATTAGCAGCCATTGGTATGACCCAGAAAAGTAGGATTCACACTCTACAGTGCACCTCAGCATAGCCAACACCGGATTGCCGCCAAATTTTTTATATTTACACAAAACACGACCAGCATACAACATCTGCACACAACATCTACAAACAGCACCAATGCACAAACCTAAACACACCGCTGACCTATCAATCATTTGGAAGCTGGCGCGCGTACAGGTAGAATAACCGATCAAAAATGTTTGAGCTTTTAACCAATGATTCCACGAATACAGCAAACGTCTAGCATCCAATCACTCTATTTACAGTTTTTAGAGTCACTTAAAGAAGCAGATTTTGAAGGTGACATCTCGCCGGACTACGCCAGCCGTACCGTGTTATCCACGGATAACTCCATTTACCAAGTTTTACCCCAAGGTATTGTATATCCCAAAAATATCAATGACCTAACACGCCTAACAGAGCTTGCTGCCCGCTTGCATTATCATAGTATCGTACTGTCGCCGCGCGGAGGGGGTACCGGGACAAATGGCCAGTCATTAACCGATGGTCTAGTGGTTGATATGAGTCGCCACATGAACAACATCCTCGAAATAAACGCTGAACAAGGCTGGGCACGTGTACAAGCAGGGGTTGTCAAAGATCAGCTCAATGCAGCCATCAAGCCCTATGGCTTATTTTTTGCTCCAGAACTGTCAACCAGTAACCGTGCCACTATTGGCGGTATGATCAATACCGACGCATCAGGCCAGGGCTCTTGTCGCTATGGCAAAACACGCGATCACGTACTAGAGCTCACTACCGTTTTGATGGACGGTAATGTATTGCGCAGCCACGCTATCAGCGACGAGCAGCTGGCCACCAACGGTGAAGAGCAAAATATTTGCGGTCTGGCCCATCGCTTGGTCAATAATATTCAGCAAGAGCACCAAGCACTGATCAAAGAAAAATTTCCACCGCTAAATCGCTGCCTCACCGGCTACGACTTGGCGCATATTCGCGATGCTAATGGCCAGTTCAATTTAAACAATATTTTATGTGGTAGTGAAGGCACTTTAGGGTTTATAGCCGAGGCAAAGATTAACCTACTCACTATTCCTCAATATAGCGCATTAGTCATTGTTAACTATGACAGTTTTGACAGCTCATTACGCGATGCCACACACCTTATGAAAGCTGGGCCAACCAGTATTGAAACCATTGACTCACGCGTATTAGCACTTGCCATGGGTGACAGCGTTTGGCACGACGTGGCCGCTTACTTTCCTAGCGAAAACATCGATAAAATTAAAGGCATGAATTTAGTTGAGTATACTGCCGACACTAAAGAAGAGCTCAGTAATGGTATTGCGCAACTGATAACGGTACTAAAAAGTGATGAAGCCGGTAAAGGTGCCGTTGGCCACGGCCTGGCAATGGGTGATGAGGCCGTCAAAAAAATATGGAATATGCGCAAAAAAGCCGTCGGTCTATTGGGTAATGCCAAAGGCGAGGGCCGACCAATTCCCTTTGTTGAAGATACTGCCGTTCCCCCCGAAAACTTGGCCGATTATATTGCCGAGTTCCGTGCAATTTTGGATAGCTATAATTTAACCTATGGCATGTTTGGTCATGTAGATGCTGGCGTTTTGCATGTGCGCCCAGCCATTGACATGAAAGATAGCACCGCACTTAAAATGGTACGTGATATTACCGATCAAGTCAGCGCACTCACACAAAAATACAACGGTCTATTATGGGGCGAACACGGTAAAGGTGTACGCAGCGAATACGCACCAGCTTTTTTTGGCGAGCTATTTGTGCAACTGCAACGCATTAAAGGCGCCTTCGATCCGCGTAATCAACTTAACCCAGGCAAAATTGCAACACCGGTTGATAGCGGCCAACTCTTAAAAATTGATGAAGTCCCCACACGCGGGCAAAATGATCAAACTATTCCGGTTAAATTGTGGGACGGTTTTAGTGAGGCTGTTTACTGCAATGGCAATGGCGCTTGCTTTAACTGGAATACCGCCGATGCCATGTGCCCTTCTTATAAAGTCACTCGCAACCGTGTGCACTCCCCGAAAGGTCGCGCTTCGCTGATTCGCGAGTGGATCAAGCAACTCGGCGAGCACGGTTTTAACCCCGAAAACTTCGAGGGTAATTACGACAAACTCCCCGCTGCCGACAGCTTTATGCAGCGCCGCAGAAATAGCAAAGACAGCAACCTTCACACTAAAAACGCTACCCCCAGCGGCGGCGTAAAGCAATACGACTTTTCGCATGAAGTCATGGACTCTATGAGTCAGTGCTTAGCCTGCAAATCATGTGTTGGACAATGCCCAATTAAAGTCGACGTTCCCGAGTTTCGCAGTAAATTTTTAGCGCTTTATCACACTCGCTATGCCCGCCCGCTCAAAGATTATTTTGTTGCCAATCTCGAGCGCTTTGTCCCTAAAATGGCTCATATTGCTGGCATAGCCAATTTTATGCAAAGCCTGCCACCGGTTAAATATTTTTTACAACGTGCCGTGGGCTTTGTGGATAGCCCAAAGCTTTCACGCATTCCGTTTAATCAGTGTTTAAAAGAGCTCGGCATTCAATATGCAACAACCGCTAATATTCAGAACATCCGTGACGAACAAAAAAGTCAGAGTGTGATTTTAGTACAGGATGCCTTCACACGCTTTTTTGAGGCTCAAGTAGTTCTCGACAGTATCAGTATTTTACAAAAACTGGGCTTTAATGTCTTACTGGCACCCTATCGCCCTAATGGCAAACCCATGCATGTCCATGGTTTTTTAAAAGAATTTAAAAAACAAGCCACCGTCACTGCTGAGCATTTAAATACTTTAGCCCAAAGCGGTATTCCCCTTATAGGCCTAGACCCCGCCATGACACTGGCGTATCGCAGTGAATACGTCAAAGCGCTAGGCGAAAAAGATGCTCCTAAAGTGCAACTAGTCCAAGAATGGTTAGCTACTCATCTAGAATCTCTTACCGACAAAAAAGCCTTGTTCAACGAAGGCACTTTTAAATTATTAGGGCACTGCACCGAAAAAACCAACGCGCCTGCCAGTACGAGCCTATGGCAGAGCGTCTTTAGTAAGCTTGGTCAAACCCTCAACATTGAAGCCGTGGGCTGCTGCGGTATGGCTGGCACCTTTGGTCACGAAACACAAAACCGCGAAGCCTCGGCCAAAATATTTGACCTTAGTTGGCGTCAGCCAGTCACCGCCGCCGAAAACAAAGACGCGCTAGTAGCCACTGGCTACTCCTGTCGCAGTCAAAGTTTACGCGAAGCTGGCGTACACATTGCTCACCCTTTACAGGCCTTGCTTGCCAACTTTATCGGTGAAAGCTCAGGCAAACCGACCCATCATGCCAAAACGATAGCGCCTCACACGGCCGCCACTTACGTAAAGCCAACCGACGGTTCAGTTGCCCCCGCACAGACGGTAGAATCAACTATTGTAGGACCGACTATTGTAGGACCGACTATTGTAGAACCTGCCATTGTTAAGCCCATAATTGAAGCGCGGGCGGCAGAAAGCCTAGCCCCCCAAGAAAAGCTAGAGCCCGTTCAATTGATTGAGTCCACAGCTCCTGCTGAGTCTGTAGAAATCATTATCCCCGCTTCCAACAATCCAGCAACACAGGCAGACGCCAATGACACTGTCGACCCCATCACTAAGGCATTAGAAGATGAAATTAAAGCGCTGCTCAACAACTCACAAGAAGAAACCCATACAACAAAATAACGCACCTAAAAATAGCAACGCAACGTCAATTTTTTGTTGATTCTTTAACTAAGCAGCCAAACCTTACCTGTAGGATGCTAATGGATTACGCTCTAGATATGTAAACGCCCAGCCGCAGCATGGATGCGTGGGGTAGACCTTGCACCCGTCTAGGAGCATACAAAGTAAGACTTAGAGGAACACAAGCACCAACGGTTTGAGCAGCCCAGACAGTGATTCATTAGTGCCCAATTTAGGTACCGCGCAAGAGTTACTTTTCATTTATAATTAAATTTTTGAATAAAATTTTTTATTAATGAAAAGCATATGGCTATGAATAAACCCTACTTTGAAAATGTTGTGCTAGATGCGAGCGAGTCTATTCGCGTTTTGCAGTTTTCTTGCCCCGCCTTTCAGAGTAATCATACTTGGCATTTTCATCCCGAGTATGAACTCACTTTAATTGTAAAAGGCAGCGGTAAATGCTTTATTGGTGATCATATTTCGGCGTTTTACCCCGGGGACTTAGTGCTTATAGGGCCTAATATTCCTCATTGCTGGATCAGCGATGAGGAAGAAACCGAAAATGAAATGTTTGTAATCCAATTTGAACGCGACTTTTTAGGGCATGATTTTTACAATATTCCAGAGTCGCGTGGCGTACAGCGTTTATTAAGTGACTCTAACAAAGCCATTTTATTTGACAGCTATGGGGACGATATTCGTCAACAGCTTGCCTGTATGCGCACCAGCGAAGGATTGCCGCGCATTGCTCAATTGCTACTCACCTGCGACTTACTCAGCCAATGCCCGCAACACATGCTCACCAGTGATGATTACCATTTAGAAAAAGAAATACGCGGAGTCGATCGCCTGACTACCGCCATTAATTATGTTAAACAGCACCTGCACGAAGAAATTAAACAACCCGATGTCGCTAAGCAAGTACACATGGCACCACAAAGCTTTTCACGCTTTTTTAAGGCCCAGACAGGCCGTACTTTTGTGTCGTTCGTTAATGAAATTCGCATAGCCGAGGCATGCCACCTATTAACTACCACCGATAAAGATATTTTGCATATCGCGCTAAGTTGCGGATATGGTAATAACTCACATTTTAATCGAAAGTTTCTCGAAAACAAAAAAATCACACCCAGCCGCTACCGTGAAAATCAACGCTTAAAAGCTCGCTCTGCTCTACTATAGTGCACAGAGTCATAGGGTAAATAAGGTAAGAGCGATGCAAGCTGAGCGACAACGGTATAACAATGTGAAAAATGTATCATCATGTAACACTCGGAATCTCTGAATAGTTATGCATTTTATTATAACGTGAACTAATTTCTTGCTAGCAATTCTAATCGCTTGTGCATAGACTCAAAGTCATACACACCAACCTTCAATATCGATACCTGCCAAAGGCCTCTTATGTTAATGACACCCAAAGCTTTTACACGCCTTAGCGCGCCAATAGCCTTAGCCGCTTTATTGGCTAATCACAGCTATGCAGCTGACTCAACCATTAACAGCCAACTGCAAGATCAAACAGGCCTTGCAGTGACTATTTATAACGGTAATCTTGCGCTTGTCAAAGATCAGCGCCGCTTAAATATACCCAAGGGCGAGCACGATGTTGCCTTTATGGGAGTTAGCGCCTTAATCAAGCCTCAAACCGCATTGTTACGAAATACCCAGGATGCTAATGCGATAAAAGTCTTAGAGCAAAACTTTGACTTTGATTTACTAAGCCCACAAAAATTGCTTGAAAAGTCGCTAGGCAAAACTATTAAAATAGCACGCACCAACCCTGCAACAGGCAAAGAAACCCTACAAAATGCCGAAGTATTATCGACCAATGAGGGCGTGATTGTAAAAATTGGCGACACCCTCGAAACCAACCCCCAAGGGCGTTTTATTTTTGACGAGCTCCCCCCTAATTTACGCGCTCAACCCACGCTTACCAATACACTAAGAAATAATCGCAGTGGCGCACAAACCTATGAGCTAAGCTATCTCACACAAGGCCTTAATTGGCAAGCCGATTATGTCGCCGAGATTACCAGCAGTAATACACTTGATTTAGCCAGTTGGGTAACGCTGACTAACAATAGTAATACCGAGTACCGCGATGCTAAAATTCAATTGATTGCTGGCGATGTTAACCAAGTGCAGCCGCAGCAACAGCGCCCCATGATGATGGCATCAAGAGCGCTCAACGAGTTAGAAGATGCTACACCAGCCGAAGATTTAATGGAGTACAAACTCTACACCCTACCGCGCAAAACCACCTTGGCTAATGCACAAACAAAACAAGTGTCGCTATTTAATGCTAGTAATGTGCAAAGCCTACAAAAGCTCATTTTTAACGCCAGCACTATTAGCCGCTACAATAAAGATCAACAATCTCAATCGCTAAAACCCACCGTCGAGCTACACGTTACAAACAGTAAAAAAGCCAATTTAGGCTTAGCGCTGCCTAAAGGCATTGTGCGTGTCTACCAACGTGACAGCCAAGGTAATGCACAGTTTGTTGGCGAAGACTCCATTAACCATACCGCCGAAAACGACACTTTAAAATTAACCTTGGGTAAAAGCTTTGACGTTGGCGCTAAACGCAGTCAAACAGCATTTAACATACTCGAGCAAAACAATCGCCAAACCATTACCTACAGCACAAGCTACAATGTAGAATTCACCAACGCCAAAGCCGAGCCTGTGACCGTGAGTTATGTTGAGTCGTTTAGCGGCGAGTGGGAGCTCACTCACAATAGCTTAAAGCCACACAACACCGCAGCCTATCAAGCAACATGGCAGATCACCATTCCCGCTAAAGGCAGCACCAATTTAAGCTTTACCGCTAAAGTCAAGCAATAGTGATAAAGCTATAACCATAAAGCCATCAATAATAAGTCATAAAAAAGGGAGCTGCATTACGCAGCTCCCTTTTGCTTTTTAGCCTCGATCAATTAAGCTTTATCAATGGCTGTCACTAGGCTTTTTATTGTTGTCATGTTATCAAGCCTATCACTGCTATCGCTCATTCAGTGCGCGCCTATTGAGTACGTGTGACTTTTACCTTAAAGCTACCACTATCAAAGCGATGCATTTCACTTAAATCGGAGCTGCTCAGCTCGGCATTACTCACAACACCTGGGTGCAAAGTAACCTGATCATTACCCGTTAGCTCGTTGCGCTCAGCAGCATAACCGGCACCTGTAACACCCAAACCTGGCACAGTCTCTTTAGTTTCGGTATTGGCTTCGGTACCAGCATCTAAAATATAAGCATCGATCATCATGCTATGGCCAACGGCTAAACCGTCGATCGCCACATTTTGAATACTCACAACCGCATCGTTGGTCAAAATGGGCATAGAGGCGACCGATAAAAATGTAGGCTTGCCTGCCATCATTTCAAAGGTGGCTGTATTTATTTCGCCTTGTGATGTCAGCGCAAGTGTCGCATTGGCCAAACCAGGGTTTTCATCGAGTAGCATTTGTGGAGAACCCGATTCGGCTAGCATTTCTAGTGCTTTAGTGGCTGGTGCACCGATGGTCCACAAGTTGAGTGGCTCGCTATTTAAAATGACAGCCGCCGGCGACAATTTTTGCCCTGCACTGGCGTTAATTAAGCTGACTGAGTACTCAGCCATTGCCGCAGCACATAGCGGGGTATCGGTTAACGATTTAATATAGACCGCCAAGTTAATACCACAGTCTTCATCACACGTACCACCTGGTGGTGGCATATAGGCACTGATAAAAGCCGCTAAATCTGTTGAGGTATTACCATTGTAAACATAGCTAGTGGCATTCGCATCAAAAGGGTCGGCATTAGCAACACCACCAATAGCAATACCATCGTCATCAAATAATTGATGACAAAATGCGCAGTCTTTCTCGTATATTGCCTGACCTTTCGCTGCTGTATACAGGTCGCAATCGAGTGCGTTAGCAGGCTCTGATGAGCTAGACATCGAAGAACTCATCATTGAAGAGCTAGACATCGATGCACTAGATATCACAGAACTCATCGATGAACTAACAACAGAGGATACGCTCGTCTGTGACGACGATTCAGTAGTCATGCTAGAGCTTGCCGTGCCGTTACCGTTAGAGCTACTACCGCAAGCGGCTAAGGCCACTGCACTAGCTAACGTGAGTGAAAGTGTTCGTAAATTCATAAAGCTCTCCCTACTTAACGGTTACAGTAACGCGAGCAACAGGGTTCAACCAACGGTGAATGCGATTGTCAAAATCACTCTGGCCAGCATCTATCTCACTATCGCCTAAATTACCGCGATGAATATGCACAAAGCCTTCTACCTCAGCGGCGATACCTGTGGCACCGCTACCACCGGTCATCACAAAAGGTGGCGCAGGCGTGTTGGTATCAGCGCCACCAATAATTTCATTGTTGGCCTCGGTACCGGCATCATAAGCATTTACATTAATGGTATAGGTGCCAGGCTCGGTAGGTATCGTCCAATTATTCAACCCCAAAAAAGCATCATTGGTTGGCAGCAACATAGAGACCACACTTAGCTGCGTATTAACGCCGGTACTTAAATCAACCATCGGAGTTGACGCCCCCGGCGCTAAAGCACCGCCAGCGGGATTATTATAATTAACAGCACCTAGGCTTTCGGTGGCGGTAATCAACGGCGCTATATCACCGCCTTCGGCCATCATTTTGAGCGCGTCAGAGGCAACAGCACCGACCTCAAATAAACTATCATCAGCACCGTGAGACGATACCAGCAAAGGGGTAAAGTACATGCCATGCGTGAGGTTAGTGACACTCACAGATATTTCGGCGGCGTTAACAGCCGTGGCTGATGCAAGTAATGCCGTTGCGCACACGATTTTTTTGTACATTAATTGTTTGAAGGTCATGTTCGGTTCCTGTCAATGAGTAAGCCAGTGTTATCAATGGGTGGCAAGCGAGGCGTAGTCGCTCGTCAAGCACAGGCACACAATACAAAACAGGTATCACAAGGTAGTCACACCCTAATCACACTTTTATCACGCTTGTTAACATTTTTATCACTGTCAAAAAGTCCCGTTACCCAAGGCGCAGACGATGGAGAAAAGTACATTGGCTAATGCGCCTAAAGAGAAAACCTATATCAAAATATTTTGATATA
The DNA here is from genome assembly GCF_001292705.1 of Marinagarivorans algicola. GTDB lineage: Bacteria > Pseudomonadota > Gammaproteobacteria > Pseudomonadales > Cellvibrionaceae > Marinagarivorans > Marinagarivorans algicola. Next base: position 47,463 of record NZ_LGAK01000020.1, on the reverse strand, counting down.
GGTTTTAAGGACTGCTACACTGCACTCATGCAAACATCAGAGCGTTCTCTTATCAAAACCCAAAGTCACCTTGGCGGCCTTAGTGCACTGCTCAAAGCGGCAGGCGATGAGTTGCGCTTGGGTGTTTTGCAAGTACTCGCGCACGATTCGTACGGCGTACTTGAGCTCGCCCAAGTCTTTGGCGTTAAACAATCGGGTATTAGCCACCACTTAAAAGTGCTGGCTAACGCCGGCCTTGTGAGTACCCGGCGCGAAGGTAACTCTATTTTTTATCGCCGAGCCCATGTGGCCACTAACGATGCGCTAGCGATCACCAAAAATGCTATTTTTACACAAGCCGATAGCCTTGCAATGCCGGCAGAGCTACAAGGGGCATTGGCCAATATTTGGCAGGTGCGCAGCCAAACGAGCCATCAATTTTTTTTAGAAAACGCCAATAAATTTAAAGCCCAACAAGACCTCATCGCCAGCTACGACGTATACGGTCAACAAGTGGTCGAACTCTTAAAACTCACACCCTTTAAGCATCGTAACAATGCGCTAGAGGTAGGCCCTGGCGAAGGCGAATTTTTAACACCGCTGAGCGAGCACTTTAAACACGTTGTGGCGCTAGATAACAGCCCGCAAATGCTGGCTAATGCACAGCGCAATGCCTGCACGCTACACAATATAAAATTTATATTAGGCGACACACAAGCGCTCAGTACTCACACTCAAACATCGGAGCCCGACACCACAGCAACCTTTGACTGCGCCATTTTAAATATGGTGCTGCATCACACACCCTCACCGGCACAGGTACTAGCCGATGTGAGCCAGGCGTTAAACCCTCAAGGCGCATTGATTATTACCGAACTCTGTAGCCACCCACAAAGCTGGGCGCGCGACGCCTGCGGTGATGTCTGGTTAGGCTTTGAGCCCACGGATTTAAGCCGCTGGGCACAGGCAGCAGGTTTAAGCCCAGGGCAAAGTACGTATTTTGCCTTGCGAAATGGTTTTCAAATTCAAATACAACAATTTTTTAAACTTTAACTTTTAAACCCTGTTAAAAACACTGATTAAAAACACTGATTAAAAACCTGTTAATAACTTTATTACAACGAATACTTTTCATCTTTTACATTAAACATCAACGCTGAGGCTTTACTATGGCGCAATACAATGTTTTTACTTCAGAGTCTGTCTCTGAAGGTCACCCCGATAAAATGGCAGATCAAATATCTGATGCCGTATTGGATGCCATTCTCACCGAAGACAAAAACGCACGCGTCGCCGTCGAAACACTTGTCAAAACCGGCATGGCCGTAATTGCCGGTGAAGTACGTACCAGCACCTACATCGACCTTGAAGATCTAGTGCGCCAAGTTATTTTAGATATTGGCTACAACAGTAGCGATGTCGGCTTTGATGGCGCCTCTTGTGCCGTGCTCAATGCCATTGGCAAACAAAGCGTCGATATTGCTATCGGCGTCGATGAAGCCAGCGATAAAGACTTAGGTGCTGGTGATCAAGGCTTGATGTTTGGTTATGCCTCTAACGAAACACCAGTATTAATGCCCGCTCCTATTTTTTATTCGCATCGTTTAGTTGAGCGTCAAGCACAGCTGCGCAAAAGTGGTCAAATCGATTGGTTGCGTCCCGATGCCAAAAGCCAAGTCACCTTACGCTACGAAAACGACAAGCCTGTTGCTGTTGATGCTGTTGTGCTATCTACGCAGCACAGCCCTAATGTCTCGCAGGCAACGATTAAAGAAGCCATCATGGAAGAAGTTATTAAAGAGGTTCTGCCTGCTGAATGGTTGCACAAAGACACTCAATTTCACATTAACCCCACCGGCCAATTTATTATTGGCGGCCCAGTGGGCGATTGCGGCTTAACGGGTCGTAAAATTATTGTCGATACCTACGGCGGTATGGCGCGGCATGGCGGTGGTGCGTTTAGTGGTAAAGATCCCTCAAAAGTCGATCGCTCTGCCGCCTATGCCGGTCGCTATGTAGCAAAAAACATTGTGGCTGCAGGCCTTGCCGATAAATGTGAAATACAAGTGAGCTACGCCATTGGTGTTGCCGAGCCTACATCTATTTCGATTAATACTTTTGGCACCGGTAAAATTAGCGACCTTGCCATTGCCACACTTGTACGTGAGCACTTCGATTTACGCCCACGTGGCTTAATCGAAATGCTGGATTTATTGCGCCCTATTTATCGTGCAACTGCCGCCTATGGGCACTTTGGTCGCGAGCTACCCGATTTCACATGGGAAGCCACTGACAAAGCCGAGCAATTAAAAGCGGCACTGTAATTTTATTTATTCAATATCAGCATAACGTCCACATTACACATTTTAATCGCGCATGAGCGCAAGCGAGAACACAATGACCATTACCGCCGCCAATAATTTTACCGACTTTAAAGTCGCCGCCAAAGATCAAGCTCACTTTGACGAGCTAGCCGCTTACGGCCGCCGCGAAACACAAATTGCCGAAGGCGAAATGCCTGCGCTAATGGCTTTGCGCAAGCAGTACCACGCCGAGCAACCGCTTAAAGATGCAAAAATTATGGGTTGTATTCACATGACAATCCAAACAGCCGTCCTTATCGAAACCTTAGTAGCTCTGGGTGCCGAAGTGCGTTGGTCTAGCTGTAATATTTTTTCAACACAAGATCACGCCGCTGCCGCTATGGCCGCTGCGGGCATTCCTGTTTTTGCTTGGAAGGGCGAAACCGAAGAAGAATTTTTATGGTGCATCGAGCAAACCATTCAAAAAGAAGGCGTGACTTGGGAGCCTAATATTATTTTGGATGATGGCGGCGATTTAACTGAAATGGTTCACAGTCGTTTCCCCCACTTACTCGATAACATTCACGGCATTTCAGAAGAAACCACCACCGGTGTTCATCGTTTATTAGAAATGATGGAAAAAGGCGAGCTTAAAGTACCAGCTATCAATGTTAACGATGCCGTCACCAAATCTAAAAACGATAACAAGTATGGCTGTCGTCATAGCTTAAACGATGCCATTAAGCGCGGTACCGACCACTTATTATCAGGTAAAAAAGCCCTGGTTGTCGGCTATGGTGATGTAGGTAAAGGCTCAGCAGCATCACTGCGCCAAGAAGGCATGATTGTTAAAATTAGCGAAATTGACCCCATTTGTGCGATGCAGGCGTGTATGGATGGCTTTGAAGTGGTATCGCCTTATAAAGGTGGCGTGAATACTGGCAAAGTAGAAGACATCGACACATTGTTGTTAGGAACGACCGATTTAATTGTGACAACCACCGGTAATGTTAACGTGTGCGATGCTGCCATGTTGCAAACATTAAAATCACGTGCGGTTGTGTGTAATATTGGCCATTTCGATAATGAAATCGATACCGCTTTTATGCGCAGCAACTGGGAATGGGAAGAAGTTAAACCGCAAGTACACAAAGTTTACCGCGACAAAGCCACTGACAATCACTTATTGCTTTTATCTGAAGGCCGCTTAGTGAACTTAGGTAACGCTACCGGTCACCCAAGTCGAATTATGGATGGCAGTTTTGCCAACCAAGTACTGGCGCAGATTCATTTATACAAAGCTAAATTTGCCGACTTACCTGCTAGCGAAAAAGCACAAAATGTGTATGTCAAAATCTTACCTAAAAAGTTAGATGAAGAAGTGGCTAAAGCCATGGTAGAAGGCTTTGGTGGTGTATTAACACAATTAACCACAAGCCAAGCCAACTACATTAATGTGCCACAAGAAGGCCCTTACAAGCCCGAAAGCTACAAGTATTAAAATTTAAATTATTTAATACTGACAAGCGATAGCGTAAAAGCATTCATAAATTCTGCTACTCTATCGCTCTACACTACACTTTAACCGCCAGGTACATGCCATGAGTGATTCAGATAATCTCCGCTTAAGTTTTGAGTTTTTCCCTCCCAAAACCGAACAAGGCCGCACTAAGCTTGCCGCGGCCCATCAAGAACTCGCCCAGTGCGAGCCTGAGTTTTTCTCGGTCACTTATGGTGCCGGCGGCTCAACGCGCGACAACACCCTCGGTAGTGTAAAAGCTATTCAAGCGGCAGGCAGCAGTGTTGCACCACACCTTTCGTTTGGTGGCGACGATGATGAGTCAATGATTGCCCTACTAAATGAATATAAAGACCTAGGTATTGATCGCATTGTCGCTCTGCGTGGCGATATGCCATCGGGCATGGGTGGCGCTTATCAAATGGTTTACGCCAACCAATTAATTGAGTTTATTCGTAAACACACGGGTGACCATTTTCATTTAGAAGTCGCCGCCTACCCCGAAATTCACCCCGAAGCCAAAAGCTTTGACAGTGATATTGAATTTTTAAAGCAAAAGTTTGATGCCGGCGCCAATAGCGCAATTACGCAATATTTTTACAATGCCGATGCTTACTTTTATTTTATTGAAAGCTGCCTAGAAGCGGGCATCACTCAGCCTATTTACCCCGGTATTATGCCCATTAGCAATTACCATAGCTTGTCGCGCTTTAGCATGAATTGTGGCGCCGAAATACCACGCTGGATGCACAAGCGTCTTGAAGCCTTTGGTGATGACCAAGAAAGCATTAAAGCCTTTGGTTTAGATGTCATTACCGAGCTAAGCGAAGTACTGCTCGAAAACGACGCACCAGGGTTGCATATTTACACTATGAATAATGCCGAGCCCACCATGAACTTAATGAATGAGCTGGGTTTATTGCCCGGCGAATAAGCTCATAAGCGGCTCTCAATAAGTAAGCCCTAAGGGACGAGGAAAAAATACATTATCCAATAATATTTGTTTTCTGCTGCGTTGCTCAAAGCGTTACATGCCCCGGCATGCGCCCCTTCGAGCGCCTTGCCGAGAAAACAGAACGCTACGTCTAATTGGACAAACTATTATTGCCTCGCCCCTAATAAGTACACAACTAAAGCGCTTTATATTGCCCAGCAATCAAGCGCTTTAATTTTTTACAACCTCTACTCGCCTACCCCCTTATTTATGCGTATTCCACGAATTTACACAACAACTCCACTAGCAAGCCAAACACACGTTAACCTTGAAGAATCCATTGCACATTATTTAGGCAAGGTTCTACGAATGACTGCTGGGCGCGAGCTTGTTTTATTTAACGGCCAAGGCGGCGAATACCAAGCAGTGATTAGCGCCATCACTAAAAAAAGTATTAGTGTTGAGGTTGGTGCGTTTAATACGCAAAACAGAGAGTCGCCCTTAAGCACACACTTAGCCATTGGGCTATCGCGTGGTGAGCGCTGGGATTTAGTCTTACAAAAAGCCACCGAGCTAGGGGTTAGCCAAATCACACCCTTATTTACCGAAAACAGCGAAGTTAAATTAAGTGGCGAGCGCCTAGAAAAAAAATTTAACCATTGGCAAGGTATTATTGTAAGTGCTTGCGAACAGTGCCAGCGCAATATTTTACCGGTCTTAAACGCCCCGCAACATTTTAATGACTTTATTCAAGGCGCTCACAGCGAGCTCAATTTAGTCTTGCACCATCGCAGTACACAAAAGTTTAGCGACTATAGCCAACCCCAAAGCTGCAGCCTACTCATTGGCCCCGAAGGCGGCCTAAGTGCCGATGAAATAAGCCAAGCACAACGTCATCACTTTAATGCTCTCACATTAGGCCCGCGAGTATTGCGCACCGAAACCGCCCCGCTCACGGCATTAAGCTTATTACAGATGGCCTGGGGGGATTTTTAGCGAGCAAAGACTAAATTAAGCGTGGCTTAATAAAATACGACTTAAAAAGCCACCCAACACAGTAGTAAAAAATTTAACGCCCAGAGTATTCATATTCGCGTAATACATCTAAAAAGGATTGGCCGTATTTTTGGGCTTTTGCATCGCCCACACCACTGACCTGCATTAATTGCTGTGTGCTTTGTGGGCGTACCTCTAGCATATGCTTGAGCGATGCATCGTGAAAAATCACATACGGTGGCACGCCGTACTCTTCAGATAAACGCCTGCGGCACTGTCGCAGCGCATGCCATAGTGGTAGGTCTTCGTGATCGACTTCGATGGCTTGGCGCTTGCCGCGTTTAGTGGTGATTTTGGCATCTTTGCGCAACTCTACATTCACCTCGCCGCGCAATAAAGCGCGGCAGCTTTCAGTTAATAATAAGCTACCAAATTCACGATCAACATCTAAATATCCCAATGCTGCCAGTTGCCTAAATAAGGCTTTCCACTCGGTTTGTGAAACACCAGCGCCAATACCAAACGTACTGAGTTGATGATGCTCCATACTTTTAACGCGCTCGGTTTTTTCGCCGCGCAGTACATCAACAACGTGCTGTACGCCGAAGCGTTGGCCCGTGCGGTACACACACGATAGCGCCTTTTGCGCCGCCTCGGTGGCATCCCATGTAAGCGGCGGGGTAATGCAGGTATCGCAATTGCCGCACGGCTCGGGCAAGTCATCATCAAAGTAGCGCAGTAATATTTGACGGCGACACGTTGCTAGCTCGCACAAGGCCAGCATGGCATTTAAGCGGTCTTGCTCGGCGCGCCTAAAGGCTTCGCTGCCTTCGCTATTACTGGTCATTTGTCGCAGCTTTACCACATCTTCAAAGCCATACAGTAAAAGCGCGGTGGCCGGTGCGCCATCGCGCCCTGCACGGCCCGTTTCTTGATAGTAGGCCTCAATACTTTTGGGCATATCTAAATGCGCTACAAAGCGTACATCGGGTTTATCAATGCCCATACCAAAGGCAATAGTCGCCACCATCACTACGCTGTCTTCGCGCAAAAAGCGGCGCTGATGCTTGGCGCGTATTTCTGCTGGTAAGCCGGCATGATAAGGCAAGGCATCAAAACCTTCTTCGCGCAGCCACATCGCTGTTTTTTCGACTTTATCGCGTGACAGGCAATAGACAATACCAGCATCGCCGTCATGCTCTTGCTTTAAAAATTTAATGAGTTGCTGGCGGGCACGGTCTTTGGGTTGAATGCGGTACTGAATATTAGGCCGATCAAAGCCACTTATAAATTGCCGTGCATTATGCAGCGCTAAACGATCGATAATTTCTTGCCGGGTGCGAGTATCGGCTGTTGCCGTTAAAGCAATACGCGGCACCGCAGGAAACTCATTATGTAACACCTCTAAGCGCAAATAATCGGCTCTAAAATCATGCCCCCACTGCGCCACACAATGCGCCTCATCAATGGCAAATAATGATATTTGACTGTGGCGTAACAAGTTAATGGTACGCGCTTGCACAAGGCGCTCGGGCGCGATATAAATGACATCAAAATCACCCGACTGCAAGGCTTGCTCGTTATCGTAAAGCTCACGCGAGCTGAGTGTGCTATTTAAATAACCGGCACGCACACCCAGCGCACGCAAAGCCTCGACTTGGTCTTGCATTAGCGCAATCAAAGGCGACACCACAATAGCCACACCAGGGCGCAATAACGCTGGGATTTGATAACACAGCGATTTACCACCACCGGTCGGCATAATCACCAACGCATCATCGCCACCGGTAACGGCCTCAACAATAGCCTCTTGCTGACCACGAAATTTATCGTAACCAAAAATGTGCTCTAAAACTGATAAAGGGGTTTGTTTCATATTTAATTTTTTATGAATACTTCTAACGAGGATTTATTGTGGCATCAGTCTTTATTTTTGGGACTCGCTGTAAATACACCCTTGTACGCTTGATGTCGGCCTCCTGCCTCCAACAGCCTCAAAAATAAACGCTGATACCTTCTATACATCAAGTAACAATGAGGCTATCACGTAGTAACTACCTCCGCTACGGTAGTTGCCACTCTGTAATCTACATCGCCCAAGGCTTTAAAATGCGCTTCGCCACAAATAATTTTTAAATTTTCTTCCACGCGGCGCTTGTCGCTGTCGTGTGTGGATTTCGTTTCACGTATTAAGTAGATTTTTTTATCCGCTTCTAATACAACAGCCCAATCGGGATTGTAATCGCCAACGGGGGTTGGAATTTTAAACCAGCGCGGTAGTTTACAGAAGAACTTTACATTTTCTGCGCCATCTAGGGCATAGGCGGTTTTATGCTCTATATCTGATTCGTACTCAATATAATCATAAGGCGTTTTCGTGTGACCATCGACTGCACCGCTTTGCACTTTATAGCCTCTATCTAAATAAGCTTCCAACTCAGCTTCATCAAACAGCGTCATACTGTAATGCTCATCAGCTAGCCTTTCGTAACGAATACCATCCACCAGTAATTCATCTAATGCCTTATGTATTTGCTTGGCCGCTTCGGCCATAAAACCTTGGGGATTATTTTTGAACTCACTCAAACGACCGCAGCGCTTAACAATAGCTAACACACTAGAGCGGGTTAGTTGCGTTCGCTCTTGCAACTCAGAGATAAGGTCAGGCAAAACGTCATGCGAAGTAACATACTGCGCTTTAGGCGTTTGTACCTTTAAACCTGCACCAAAGCCCGCATCCGTGAGCGAAGCTTGCGTATGGTCTACCAGTAATGCAATAGGCTTAACAACAGGCATTGTTTGTAATTTATGACTCGATAAATCAATAAGCTCCTGTGTTGAGAATTCAATACGATACTGGGTTTTGTGTTTTATTTTATCCCACAAAGCCTCAAAATCGGGGTTAAGTTCAACACGCTTATTGTAGGTAATAGAGGTTCGCGTGCGCTCGTTTTTAACACGCCCAGCAAACATAAAGCTACGTAGCTTATCAATAACCTCACTCTCAATAGTCTGGTAGCCTTCTGGCAATTTTAAATGAAAGTGCAAATCATTCGGTTGGAATTTGGCGGTAATATCACCGCCTTTATCAATATAACCATCAACTTTAAGTGATTGCCAAAGCTGTTTGGATTTTTCTTGCCCCAAACTGGACTCGCCATCTAGCGATAGCGGTGCAAAAGCAATAGCGGGCACACGGCCAAACTTAAAGCCGCCACCAATATCTTTTTCCATTTCATTCTGGAGGTTTTTGGCGTACTGCTCAAAAGATTCACTCGCCACTACGGTTAAACGGTTAACGGCGGGGTCATAGATTCGGTCACCATTGGCGTTTACCGCTAGACGTAAACCGCGCCCCAAGGTTTGGCGGCGCTCCTTCTCGCTGCCTATTTCGCGTAAGGTGCATATTTGGAAAACATTGGGATTATCCCAGCCCTCTTTTAATGCTGAGTGGCTAAAAATAAAGCGCAGTGGTTCAATGTCATCCAGCAAGCGTTCTTTATCTCGCATAATGAGTTCATACACTTCGGCATCACTGGTCGTATTTCCGCTGGTATCTTTAAGCTCTACCACTTTGCCGCGCTTTTTGACTTCGGCAAAATAGCCATTATGAACTTGTGCTACATCACGTTGGGCCAACCCACTGTACTGTGGCAAAGCAGCCACTTCGCTATAGGCCTCTTCAAACCATTGTGCTAGCTTACCTTTTTGAACAGACCCTTGTTCATCGTAAAACCGGTAATTGGCAACCCTATCAATAAAGAATAATGACAAAACCTTTATCTGTAAACCTTGCTTTTGTAGGTTGCGCTCCTTTTTAAAGTGAGCTTCTACAGTTTCGCGGATTTGCAGCTTTAGTATGTCATTGTGCATACCGTCTTTTTCTTGCTCTGGCTCTAACACGACATTATTCGCAAAGCGTACATATTCACTGCCGGGCTCAGCGTAAATCTCATCAACAATATAACCCGCATAACCTTTACGGTTAGTATGGTCGGCTAAATCTGTTTTTTGTTTGAGTTTAACTGTTTTTTCTTTGGTGCCGTTAGGTGTGTCTTCAAAAATAATCACCGAGGCGGTGGGTGTTTTCGCTTTACCCGTAAAGCCCACCTTGGCTAACTTGATATAGTTTTGGTTGATATTATTTTCTGCCTGAATAGACGCCACCGATATTTGCTTGACCAGTTTCATATCATAAGCTTTTACTGGCCCTAACTGATACACCACATTGTAAGGGTTTTTATGCGTGGCAGAATAACGTAAGGCTACAAGCGGGTTAAGGTGATTAATGGCTTTACGGGCTTTGGGTGTAGCATCTACAGATTGCGGTTCATCAATAATTACCACGGGGCGCATTTGCTGAATAAAATCAATAGGTTTACCCTGCATACGGTCTAAATCTTGGTGAATAATATTGACCATTTTTTTACCCGTCGCGGTATCGGCGTCGGCATCTTTTTGGAAGGCCTGAATATTAATAATCATAATTTGCAAAGTATTCGCCGTGGCAAATTGGCGCACCTTGGATAGGTCTTTTGAGTGATACACATAATGGTCAAAAGGCACGTTATCGTACAGCTGCCTAAAGTGCTCACGCATTAGCGCAAGCGATGATAATACCCCTTCACGAATCGCCACCGAAGGCACCACGATAATAAATTTTCGCAGGCCCTTATGTTTATGCAGCTCAAAAATGGTGCGCAGGTACACATAGGTTTTACCCGTACCGGTTTCCATTTCTACCGAAAAATTAGGGAAGCTATAATCATCAGCCTCAGTAAATAAACTGGCCGACTTCTCGATAAATTGCTGTTCTTGAATAACGTGTAAATTTTCGAGTAGTTGATTCGGATCTAAGCGTAAACTATTGCCAATACCACGCTCGGTATAAACAGCACCGTCTCCCGCGAGACTATCAAACAAGCCGGTAGTCGCTTGAATCGCCTCTTGCTGATACGCTAAATTGGGGTCAAATTTTAGTTTCATCATTCTGCCCCGCTAGACCGTTTGAAATTCAATGCGATCAATACTCTCTTTACCTTGATTAAAAGCCTCAAAGGTTTTGGCGGCATTGGTTTTAAGCTGGTCATTACCCCGAAAGGCATCATCTAAACAGATAAACTGCTGCGGTGCATGCGTCACTACGGCCTCAATTAAAGCCGGCTGAATATTTAACGCCAAGTGAATAAGTAAAATCCCTTCAGCCACAGAGTAAAGCGAATGCCCAGCCAGCTCAATAGCTTCAATTTTGACCGTTGGTTTAACGCCCGCTTTAATCAGTAGCTCGTAAAGTAAATATTCTTGGGGTGTATTCGGGTCAATATGATCAACATTTAATTCAAACTGCTTAACCAAATCTTCATCACTAACCTCTTTAGTGGGCGCTTGCCATTGTTTGAAATTGCTTTGGTTGAGTTTTAGGACTTTGAAGCCAAAATCTAGGTTTTTATTATTATCTAGATCTAGTTGGCCTTCTTGTTCTTGACGAATTTTATTGCCTGCACGGCGAATACGCTCTTTAGATATTTCAGATATAACATTAAAGCCAGAAAGGTATGCTTGACTTTTAACATTCACCGGCTCAGGAAGCTGCACCAGAATGAATTTAAACTCTTTTTTGGATTTTATCGATGCGGTGAAACATGCATGACCAGTTGTGGCTGATCCACAGAAGAAATCCAAAATCAAATCTCCATCATCACAGACATACCGAATTAGACGCTCAATATCTGATATAGGCTTTGGGTTATCAAAAATTCTTTTACCATCAAATATTTCAATAAATTCATTAGTCGCAGTTTGGGCATAGCTAAAATTAACACTATTCATTACTTGTTTGGAGTTTTCAAATAAATTGGTTCGAATTCTAGGGACGGTACTCTCATCTACGCCAAATACAACTCGCCCTGTTTTATACTCCTCCCAAAAACGCGCCTCAGAAGGATAACGCCACCCACTCTTTGGGACTTTACAAGGTGCCCCAGTCTTTGGATGAAGAACTTCGTATCGAGGGCCGTTCCCTCCCGGCCAGTTTATATTTCCGTCATCACGATACGGTCCATGGGTATCTATTTTCCTAAATCGTTTAATGGCTTCTCTGGGATCACCTTTTGTTATATTCGAGCACCATTCATCATAATCTTTTTGAACAAGAGTTAAATCACCTTCATTTTTATTCAGTGACTCTTTGAAAAAACCTTTGAGCTCTTCCACCCCATCTTTATCTATCCTAAACTCAACAGATAATTCAGAAAGATATGCTTCCCGTTTTGCATAGACAAGCATATATTCATGACCAACAGAAAAATATTTAGCATCATTTTTTCTGTTTTTATCCCAGACTAAGCATGCAATTTGATTTTCCTCTCCAAAAATCTCATTACACATCCTGCGTAAATTTTCGATTTCACTATCATCAATGGAAATAAATATCACACCATCCTCACGCAGTAAATTTCGTGCCAAATACAAGCGTGGAAACATCATATTAAGCCATTTAGTATGATAGCGGCCATCATCCTTATTGCTAGAAGAGCTCCATTTTCGGCCAGAAGTACCAACCTCTTTCAATCCAGCACACTCTAAATAAGTATCGAGACTTTCAGAAAAGTTATCCTGATATATGAAATCTCCATTTCCGGTATTGTACGGCGGGTCAATGTAAATCATCTTGACCTCGCCGTAGTAGCTTTTTTGCAGCAGCTTTAGTACCTCCAGGTTATCGCCTTCAATAAACAGGTTTTCGGTAGTATCAAAATCGACGGATTCTTCACGGCAGGGGTTAAGGGTTGCCTGTGAGGGTTCCTGTATTAAACGCAGGCAATCCTTTTTGCCCGGCCAATCCATGCCATAGCGCTCGCGGCGATTATCATAAATTTCACTACTTTCGCCAAGCTCCGCTTTTAAGCGCTCTACATCTAATGTTTTAACCAACTCGCCATTATCGTTTTTGGTTTCGGTCCATATTCCGGGGAATAGCCGCTCTAACTCTTGCTGTTTTTGCTGGGCGATATTTAAGGAGTCGCCGTTCATTTGGGTCTTGTTATTAGGCATTGTATTTACTCGAATTCTTTACTGGCGGCATATTTATTCGCGGCATAAATAGTAAGCAGTAGCTCGGCATCATCAACCATGCGGTATTCGGGCTCTTTACCACTGAGTGTGTAGCTGGCGTTCATGATTTTGGGTACGCCTTCGCCTCGGCGCTCGATTAAGGCTTGGCGGCCGGCTTCTTCGCGGGCGTTGTAATAGCGGCTTAATAAATTCACTAATGCTTCGTTACGGGTGACGGTGTTTTCCATTAGGCCATCAATGGTTAAGCTATTAGATAACTGCCCTGGGCTAAATAGCTCGAGTCGATCGGCAAACAGATGTAGTCGAATTTTACGGCCTGTCATGGAATAGTCACGGTGGGCAACGGCGTTCACAATGGCCTCAAAAACAGCGCCTAAGTCATATTGCGGTATATCAATGCGGCCGGTTTCTTTTTTGGCTTGTATACGCATATTGCGTTTTACAAAATCGAGCGCGCCATTAATTTGCTGATCTACTGGGCCGGTGTGGTCTTGTGCGTCAAGCTGGTCATTAGCATCGCGCTGAGTACCGCTATAAAACACACACTGAATATAGGCATTATGCAACCATTGCGTTGGCTCGGCGGTGAGTAATAATACGCCACTGACCGATAAGCCTTGGTCGTAGTCGTCTTGCGCGCTAAGGTGCAATTTTTTAAATTGTAAATGCTCTGGCATACCCACTTTTATAAAGCGCTGAGTTAAGGTTTTGTCTACATCGCTTAACGCGGTGCCGGGCACTAAGGTCTCATCAAAACGAATCAGGCGCGATTGCGAGCGCTGCTGAAATAGGCGCGCTAGCACTTCAGGTTTCATCTCTTGTTTTGTAGAGCCGATACGCTGGTAATAACGGCCTGCACTTTGGTGCACAGATATACTGCGCGGCACCTCAACATAAATAACCGTTTTAAGCTCGCCACGGGTATTGGGTAACTGTAATAGGCGAGTGTGTATTTTTGCCGGCGGGCTAATGGTTTGCTGACTTAAGTTAACAACCCATTCTTCGGTTACCGATACCTTGTCATCTTCAAAACCAATCACCTCGCGGGTTTTATCTTCTACGCCTAATAAAATACTGCCCCCCTGGCCATTGGCAAAAGCGGCAATTTCGTGAGCGATACTGTCGCGGTTAGGGCTTTTTATTTTTTTGCCCTCAAAGACTATTGCTTTGAATTCGATACTGGAATCTTCACCCAAACGCAGATGAAACATTAACTCACGGACGAGTTTTTCGCGGTCCATAATTACCCCTTAAAAGTTTGCCCTAATGGTTAAGCTGCCAGCGCACTTGAAAAATCATTTTAGCTTCACACGATAATTCGAGCTTGCTACTCACCTCATCCAGCAAACGATCTTCTTCTTGCTCGATGCCTTTTTTGGCATGATGAAACACCTCAAAAGCATCATCGCGTTGACGCTCTAGCTTGCGTAGTGATTTTTTAGCTTCTATTTTTTCTTTGGTACTGGCAAGCTCGCGCGCTGTTTTTTTAAATTGGCGAATGTCTTCGTCTAGCTCTTTGACGGTTTGCTCTAGTGCATCGCGGCGGTCTTTGGCCCAAAACTCTAGCTTTTGAGTTTCACGCTCAAGGTATTCACCTAGCTCCTCTTCTTTCACACCCGTTTGCTCCTCCACCAGCTTACCCAGCTGGCTCGAGAGTGCACCATGATTAATGCTGTGTTGCAACGGTGCATGCTGCCCCGGTATACAAAGTAGGTGGTCGGCCACTGCAGCTGGCAGCCACTCGCCCTTATCGGTACGTGCCAATACAAAAATTTGAGACGGCCGTGTTTTGCCTTGGTTATATGAAAACGTCATATTTACTACGGCAAGGTCGCCAGCCTGACCAATGTAAGGGCGTAATGCACCGTAGTTACCTTGCTGTAATTGGTCATAACTCAGTTGCAGGCTAACCTCTGGTAGCTCGCGTGCTTTAGCCATTTTTACCAAATCCCACGCTTTATAATGCTCTGCGGCTTGTAAACGGAAAAACTCAGAGTCATTTTCTTCTGCTAGATGCCAGCGCACATCAAAACGTTTACCTTCATATACAAAGTGTGTGTCTTCAAATTTCGCACCCGGTAACTCTGCTTTTGCTAAATCAAGCAGCATATGCTCATATTCTTGCAGGAATATTTTGTTTTTATCCCGCGAATTTTTAAGATTTGCGACAACCTCACGATCAAAATTAGCCAGCAAGCTTTCACGTGCATTCGCCTCGCGTGCCGTTAGTGATTCACTCATTTCTTCTTGCAAGCGGTCAAACTCATACTGTACTTGCTCATCACTGCGGCACTTTTGAAAAATTTCGTAAATGCGCTTTTCAATATCGATGCTGCTCGCCACCGCACCTAAAACCTCATCCGAAGCACCAAAAACCCCTTCAAATAAGTGGAGCTTTTCACTGAGTAATTGATAAACGCGCTGGTCTGCAGGGTTTTTGCGGTTAACAAAATTAAAAATAACAACATCATTTGTTTGACCGTAGCGATGCACACGCCCTATGCGCTGCTCAATTTTTTGTGGGTTCCATGGCAGGTCGTAATTAATCAGTAAAGAGCAAAATTGTAAGTTAATGCCTTCGCCGCCAGCCTCGGTAGAGATGAGTATATCGGCTTCATCACTTTTGAATTTTTCGACCAGTGCGGCTTTCATATCAGCGGTTTTTGAACCACTGATCCGTGATGAGCCGGCGTGCTTTACTTTCCATGCTTGGTAAATAGCCTGTGAACCTGAATCTGTATTTGAGCCATTCAATAAAACCAAACGGCCTTGGTAGCCATTTTTCTCAAGCTCATCAAACAAATATTGCTGTGTACGGCAGGATTCGGTAAATATCACCGCCTTGGCCTGGCCCCCTAGGTTTTCGGTGTTGGCCATTGCATTTTTGAGTACTCTGAGTAAGGCCTCGCCTTTGGCATTACTTTTGATGTTTTCGGCTAGCGCTAGGCAATCGGCTAATACGGCTATTTCTTGTTGTATTTTGCTTTTTGGCGCCCTTTCTTGACTGCTTGCATCATCAGCGCTTTCACCAAAATCGACATCTTGCCAATCATCTTTAGCATCTAGGTCTGCAATATCATCATCATCCAGTAACTCGGCCTCTTTTAACCGACGTACCATGCCTCTTAAGGTATCTGCAACAGCAAAAGACGACGACGCCAAAATTTTACGCAAACCCATACTGACTAAGTGCTTAGCTTTTGGGTGTATCGCAATGTTATCGGGATCTTGCAGGTATTCGGATAACCGCTCGTACAGCTCCCACTCTGGCCCGGAGGGCGTAAAATCTTCGGTAAAGGCGTAGCGATTAGTGAATTTAATGCCGCCTTCTTCTTGTACCTGCCGGCGCAAGGTGCGGTGACACAGCGGTTTTATTCGCTCTTTTAATTCCTCTAATGCCAGTGTATTTTTTTTGCGTAAATAACGGCTTCTAAATGATTTCTCATCACCAAAAAAATGCTCATCAATAACTTGGCTTAAACCATAAAGCTCCATCAAATCATTTTGAATAGGTGTGGCCGATAACAAGACCCGGCTAGCCGCACTGGCCGTCGCGTTGAGGATTTCTTTAGCGCGCTTGCTACCCTTTTTTTTATGTACATTACGCAGTTTATGCGCCTCATCAAATACGACAAGATCCCACAGTACTAACTGCACATTTGCACACTGGCGCGCGACATAATCATATGAGCAAATTACAATTTTATCGTCATGCTCAAAGGGGTTATGTGCACCCTCTTTTTTAAGGGCGGCTGCAATCTTGCTATCAATCACTATAGACGGCAATTCAAACTTTTCTTGTAGCTCTTGCGCCCACTGTTTACGCAGTGATGCCGGCACTACCAGCAATATATTTCGCTTCTGCTCTGCCCACTTTTGCGCCATAACCAAGCTGGCCTCAATGGTTTTACCTAGACCCACCTCATCAGCCAAAAGTACACCCTTCTCTAATGGAGACTTAAGCGCAAAGCAAGCAGCCTCAACTTGGTGCGGGTTCATATCTACACGTGCAGATGCCACAGCACGTGAAACTTGCTCTTCAATTTTGCCGGTTTGGGTTAACCAATAAGCAAAATAAGCACTTTGATGGGGGGTAAACATACGATTAGTATCCTTTATTAGGCTCAGGTATTGAGTCGATATTCGTACCTGCTTCATGTACCAGCACCCTTACCAGCTTGCTTTATCGCTGAGCATTGTCTTATCTCATACACTTTTGTAAAGGGCCGAGTGGCATTTAATAACAGCTGTCAACAAGTATACCCCGTGCTAATGTACTTTTAAGCTTTGCATGTTAAGGCGTACAGCCAAGCCATGGGCACAAAAAAGGCGGCCATTGGCCGCCTTTTTTTATTGCTTAATACTATTCGCCATAAACGGGGAATTTTGAGCAAAGCTCTAATACTTGACCTTTGACTTTAGCAATCACTTCTTCTGAATTACCGTTTTCTAGGCTATCAAGAATATCGACCATCCAGTGGGTTAATTGCTCACATTCTGCTTCACCAAAACCACGGGTTGTTATGGCCGGTGTACCCACGCGCAAGCCCGAGGTGACAAACGGTGAGCGTGGGTCGTTAGGTACGGCGTTTTTGTTAACGGTAATGTTAGCAGCGCCGAGTGCGGCATCGGCATCTTTACCGGTGTACTCTTTACCGATGAGATCAACCAACATAAGGTGATTTTCGGTACCGCCAGACACAATATTAATGCCGCGCTTAATAAAGGTATTAGCCATGACTTTTGCGTTTTTAACCACTTGCTGTTGGTACACTTTGTACTCATCGCTCATGGCTTCTTTAAAGCTAACCGCTTTAGCCGCAATAACATGCATTAATGGGCCGCCTTGGCCACCTGGAAATACTGCCGAGTTGAGTTTTTTCTCGATTTCTTCGTTGGCTTTAGCCAAAATAATGCCGCCACGTGGGCCACGCAATGTTTTGTGTGTGGTTGAGGTCGTGACATCGGCAATGCCAACTGGGCTTGGGTAAACGCCCGCGGCCACTAAACCGGCAACATGCGCCATATCAACCAGTAAATAAGCGCCTACTTTATCGGCGATATCGCGAAAACGCTGCCAATCGGCAACTTGTGAGTATGCCGAAAAGCCCGCAACAATCATTTTAGGCTTATGTTCAAGCGCTAAACGCTCAACCTCGTCGTAATCGATAAGGCCGGTATCGGTGTTTAAGCCGTACTGTACCGCATTGTAGTATTTACCCGAAAAGCTCACTTTAGCGCCGTGTGTTAAGTGGCCGCCGTGGGCAAGGCTCATGCCTAAAACGGTATCGCCTGGGGCGCACAATGCCGCGTAAACAGCCGCGTTAGCTTGCGAACCTGAATGCGGCTGCACGTTGGCGTAGTCGGCACCAAAAAGGGCCTTGGCGCGCTCAATGGCTAAGCCTTCAGACTTATCGACATACTCACAGCCGCCGTAGTAGCGCTTACCGGGGTAGCCTTCGGCATACTTGTTGGTGAGTTTAGTGCCTTGTACGGCCATAACTTGCGGGCTAGTGTAGTTTTCGCTGGCGATGAGCTCGATATGCTCTTCTTGGCGACGGCTTTCATCTTTTATAGTGGCCCAAATTTCGGGGTCAAAATCGGCAACGGTTTGGTTTTTATCAAACATGGGAATCCTTGAATCACAGCGACGGCCTAGGCCTGCATGGGGTTAGTCAATAGGTACGTAACGGTCACAATAAAGGCCTCGATTGTACACTAATTGCCGTGATGTGGAGCCCCCAAAAACAAAAAAGGCCAGCCCTGTAACAGGCCGGCCTTTTAATATTGTGTCGCTTACACGCTGAATAACTAAGCCCTTAATAACTGGGCCCTTAATGACTAGGCGCTAACGCCCGTCACTCAGCGCTTATTTAGGCTTAAGGCTTTACACCGCCGTCAGCGGTCAAGGTGTACCCTAAAAATTCAACCCAAATGTAGTCAGCTATTTGCGCACCACAATCACTGGGTGAATCACATGCAGGCATACTTGGCGCACCGTTAGTGATAATAGCATCGATTTCATCATAGCTTAGCGCTGTATTATTGATTGCCTTAAAGATTCCACCTTCACCACTAGCACCATGACAACCACCACAATTTTTACCAGTATAAAGAGCCTTACCCGCTGCCACGCGTGCATCAACCTCGGCTTGTGTTGGCCCGCTTGGCGCTGATGATGAGCTCATCATAGAAGATGAACTCATCATAGAAGATGAACTCATTTCACTGCTCATCTCAGAGCTACTTGAGTTGGCATTCGCCACTTCACACCCTACGCGTGCATCGGCAACCACAATGTCATCGAGTAAAAAGGTAAACTCATCGCCTTGATAGTTTTGAATACCAATACGTAACTCGGGGATAACAGCAGGGATTGGCGTCATCGCTAATTCATCATCAGAGGCGTAATTTTTAGCGTTTGTAAGATCGGTTGAATTGGTTTCTGTACCGCGATTAGCGAGGGTGATTTCGGTGCCGTCTCTAAATAAGTGAAATTGTTGCTCGGTGGTATCTACCGACCACTCAATACAGACCCACTCGCCATCATAGCTATTTGTGTAGCTACCCTCTAACGAAAGATCGTTAGGTTCGGTATTGTATAAATGCTGATACTTACCGGCATCGGCTGCGCTATCGGGTGCCGCAACCATATCTACAAAGCGAAAGTGCGCAGCGCCATCAATACCCGACACTAAAGTAGTGTGCGAATAATTGGCAATAGCCGCTGGCTTTGCGGTATTTTTATAATACATACGACCCCAGTGGGTACCGGTAAAGTCTGCTAATGATAAGTAGCTGGCGCCAGCGCCTGATACTTTAAGGGCTAAATCGCCACTGTAAGCGCCTTCGCCTTCAACGACTTCAACGCCTGTACCGGTCAGATTAAAACCGTCAGGTATCGCCCCTGGCGACATATCGTCAAAGTCTAAAGAAATGGCAGTCGTCATAGGCGCAGCAACTGAAGAGCTCCCCATACTTGACATATCGCTCGAAGCAGCAGCACTACTGGTGGCTGTCGTTGATGAGCTGGTGGTAACAGGACTGCTATTATTATCACTGCCACAAGCGGCAATCATTAATGCCAACAAGCCGGTCGCCGAGAGACGCGCCGTATTTAAATAGATATTTTTATTCATAAAATTCCCCAAGTGTGTGTCATTGTTGTGTGGTTTACTGTCATTATTATGGCTAAAATTAGCTTATAGGATGCACACAAATATAGTAGTGCCAACAAAAGACATCAAGTACTAAATACAAACGTTTTAACGAGTAAACCCACCGATCGGAATAGTCATACCCAAGAGTATATAGGAGTCTTTGGCATTGATATTCATTTCAGCCACATAACCTATACCCACATAACGGCCAAAAGAGGCTGTCGCCCTTAAAGGGATACCCAGAGTCACAAATTGCTTAAGGTCGCACTCTTCCGAACGCCCAAAGCCCTCCATGGTAGACCTTGCACAGTTAACGCCCCATCGGCCTTTTAACAGGCTACCACCGACCGACACACTGGCATAGCCAAGCCTATAGGGCCAGTGCCACAACTTAGAGACGCTGTACGCTTTTATGTTGCCATTGATAGAGTTACCGGTGGCTCTATCGACGGGGTCCCTAACAAACACAAAACTCTGATGCAAACTATTATAACCCAGTGTCCAATTATGCTTATCGGTGTGCATATTCAAGTGCAATCCTAGCGCCCCTCCACCACCCAGCCTTCTCAAAAACGATGTCTCAAGCCAATAATGTTTTTTGGCAGGCTTAATGGTATCGCCTTCTTGTGCATACGCAGAATTCAACAGGCTGGTGGCCATCACACATGCACCGAGCACACCCTTTAATAACGTCATAATAATGCCTCCTTATATTATTTTTTAGGTACACAAAAAAAATAGATTGTATACCACTAATAACTGAGATGACAGCCACTAGGGTGGCATTGTTCTTTATTTGGGTGGGCCGTAGCATTGCATTCCGATCTTAAGCTAAGTACCCTTCTTTGCATTCACTTTTGTCATTTTTTGGCATGCATTTTTTATCAAACTAATTTTTGAGGCTGTTTCAATGGCGCAATATGTTTATACCATGAACCGCGTGGGCAAGGTTGTCCCACCTAAGCGTGAGATTTTAAAAAATATCTCACTGTCGTTCTTCCCTGGCGCCAAAATTGGTGTACTCGGCTTAAACGGTTCGGGAAAATCAACCTTACTAAAAATTATGGCTGGATTAGACACCGACATTCAAGGCGAAGCGCGCCCTATGCCTGGTATTAAAGTGGGCTACTTACCCCAAGAGCCCGCACTTAACCCCGATAAAGACGTGCGCGGCAATGTCGAAGAGGGCGTATTTGAAGCCGTTAATGCACTCGCCGAGCTAGATCAGGTGTACGCCGCCTATGCCGAGCCCGATGCCGACTTTGATGCCCTAGCTAAAAAACAAGCCAAATGCGAAGACATTATTGAAGCTTGGGATGCACACAACCTGAACCACACCCTAGAAATTGCCGCCGACGCATTGCGTTTACCCGCATGGGATGCCGATGTGACTAAACTATCGGGGGGTGAAAAACGCCGTGTTGCATTGTGCCGCTTGCTACTATCACGCCCTGATATGCTTTTGCTTGATGAGCCGACTAACCACTTAGATGCGGAGTCGGTTTTTTGGTTAGAGCAATTTTTGCAAAACTTTAGCGGTACCGTTGTGGCGATTACCCATGACCGTTACTTTTTAGATAACGCTGCCAGCTGGATACTAGAGCTTGACCGTGGCCATGGCATTCCTTACGAGGGTAACTACTCGAATTGGCTAGAGCAAAAAGAAGCTCGCTTAGCGCAAGAGCAACGCGGTGAAGCCTCACGCCAAAAAGCCATGAAAGCCGAGCTAGAGTGGGTGCGCCAAAACGCAAAAGGTCGCCAATCTAAAAGCAAAGCCCGCTTGGCCCGCTTTGAAGAGATGCAAAACCAAGACTTCCAAGCCCGCAACGAAACCAACGAAATTTACATCCCGCCGGGTGAGCGCTTAGGCGATAAAGTTATCGAGTTTCACAATGTGAGTAAAGGCTTTGGTGACAGGCTGTTAATCGATAATTTAAACTTTAGTGTGCCTAAAGGCGCTATTGTGGGTATTGTGGGTGGTAACGGTGCAGGTAAATCAACGTTATTTCGCATGATTGCTGGCACCGACACGCCCGATAGCGGCGAAGTGGTTATTGGCGAAACCGTTAAAGTCGCCTATGTCGAGCAAGGCCGCGAAAACCTCAATAATGACGAAAGCGTTTGGGAAGCCATTAGTGGCGGCGCCGATATACTCAAAATTGGCAATTACGAAGTGAGCTCTCGCTCTTACGCGGGCCGCTTTAACTTTAAAGGCACCGATCAGCAAAAACGCGTGGGCGATTTATCGGGCGGTGAGCGTGGCCGTTTACATCTCGCCAACACTTTAAAGCAAGGCGCTAACGTATTGCTACTGGATGAACCCTCAAACGATCTCGACATCGAAACCTTACGCGCCCTAGAAGAGGCCATCGAAAGCTTTCCAGGTTGCGTGATGGTTATTTCGCATGACCGCTGGTTTTTAGATCGTGTAGCCACCCATACCTTAGCCTATGAAGACGAAAGCGAAATTGTCTTTTTTGAAGGCAACTATAGCGAATACCACGAAGACTTTATCAAGCGTAAAGGCAACAACGCACAACCTAAACGCGTTAAATACAAGCCACTCAAAAACTAAGCATTGCAAAAAAACGTGTCGAAAGGCTGCCCATAAAGCAGCCTTTTTTATGTCACTATTGAGAGGTCCCGAAATTGGGCTAACTATTATTGCCTCCCTTAACCCTGCGCAAAGGGTATAACGGCGGCAATATCTTTTTCCTGTAATAAACACATTAACAAGCGATCAACACCCAACGCGACACCGGCGCACTCTGGCAAACCGTGCTCCATAGCCGCTATAAAATGGGGGTCGGGGGTGATCGGTTGCAGGCCTTGCTTGCTGCGGGTTGCATTATCTTGTTCAAAGCGCGCGCGCTGCTCTTGTGGGCAGGTTAGCTCCCAATAACCATTCGCAAGCTCTAGGCCCTGCCAATACAATTCAAATCGCTTCGCGACTTTTTGGCCCGCGCTATTGTTGGCAATTTTTGCCAATGCACACTGGCAAGCCGGAAAGTCAAAAACAAATGTAGGCTCTAAAAGAGTGGGCTCTACGTGTTGGCTAAAAATTAAATCTAACCATGTACTTTTGGGGGTATTAGGCCAAGCGACATCAAAGTGTTGCAAGGCGTATTGAGCAAGCGCATCATCAGCGCCCTCGCCGGCAGTATGCGGGTTGAGCCCTGTTACACGCTCAAAGACCTCACCGTAAGCGACCTGTTTAATAGGCTCGCTCACGCCAACAGCTTGCAATAGCCCAGTAATATCGGCCATTAATGCGCCATCATCAAAACCACAACGGTACCACTCGAGCATGGTGAATTCAGGCCGGTGCCGCGAACCGCTTTCATCGGCCCGGTAAGCTTTGGCTAGGCTATAAATATCACCCATTCGCGCTGCCAATAAGCGCTTCATATAAAACTCTGGCGAGGTTTGTAAATATTGCGTGCTATTGCCGACCTCAACGACTAAGGCGGCCAAGTGCACATCAGTCACACTAAAATGGCCCAAAGCCGGTACATCGACCTCGGTAACTTGTTGCTGTAAAAAGTACGCTCTAATGGCGGCTAATAACTGCGCGCGGGCTTTTAGTGTTTTTATTGTGGCTGTGGGGGTAAAACCGGTGGTCATAAAATACTCAAATATCGCGTTTTAAAATAGTATTAGGTTACCCAAAGTTGCTTATAAATACTATGTGCGCCTAAATACTCTGTGTGCCGCTATGTGATAGCTCAGTGAATGATATGATGGCAGTCCTCAAAAAACCTATACCCTCTTATGAAACTCTCTCGCACCCGCCTCGATAGGTTTGTTAGCCTGCACACCGATATTGCCAAAAACAGTATCAGATTATTGATTGCCCAAAAAAAAATCACTATCAACGGCCTACTCGCTCACAGCGCCAACCAAACCATCACACCCTTTGACCAAGTAAACGTCACCGGCAAAATGCTCCCGCATAAAACCGCCCATTATGTTGTATTGCATAAACCTAAAGGTGTGGTTAGCGCAACACGTGATGATAAAAACCAAACCGTACTGGATATTATTCAGCACCCACATAAAGACGAGCTGCATATTGCAGGGCGATTAGACTTTAATACTACAGGGCTCATGCTACTGAGCAATGATGGTTTTTGGACACGCCATTTATCACTACCGGAGCTGTGTATTCAAAAACATTACCTTGTCACAACAGCCGACCCTATTACCGAGCAATATCGCACGCAATTTTTAGCCGGTATTGACTTCAATTTTGAAGGTATTACAACAAAACCCGCTGTACTCACAATCATCAACAGCCATCAAGCCGAGCTAGCACTGACCGAAGGGCGCTATCATCAAGTAAAAAGAATGTTTGGCTTTTTTAATAATACAGTCACACAGCTGCACCGCTTTGCGATTGGCCCATTACATTTACCCGCCAACTTGGCACCAGGCAATTACGCTGAGCTCACGCAGCAGCAAGCCTACAGTATGTTAAAACCCAATAACTCAAACCAAATTACACCAAAACCAGATTAGAATATGACCGAATCAAATAATACCTTCCAAGATGTAACACCGGCATTGCAAGCGGCGATTAACCGTGGTGCCCAGCGCTATTTTGAGCATTGTAAAAAGCGCATTCCAAGCTTTACTCAGCAGCATTTTAGCTACCCAGGTGCTTGGCACACCAATAAAGTCGCTTTTGGTTGGGATTTAATCAAAATGCCTGTTAATTTAATGTGGGCGCCTTTTTTTGTTTTATTGCAATTAACCGCTTTTATTTTGGGCAAGTGCAACCAGCACGCCTGGCGCAACCGCTTACTCAAAATACCTAATGGCTTTGGCACTGATGTACAAAAGCACAGCGTCAACATTATTAATCAGCATTTATTAGGTAACCGGCAAGACCCAAAAAAAGGAGAGCTACACCAATACATCGCCGATGAACTCGCCCGCACCTTGCAATGCAATCTGCATCAAGGTGACAACAATAAAAATAACAATCACAGCAGTAATAACGACACAATCAATACCGAAGCGCACAATCAAAGGTTACACGCGCAACGACAAAAAATCATTCAGGCTATCGACCCCATTACCACACAGGCACTCGAGCAATACGCCATTACACGCACCGCATCAGCCGATATTACCAATACGTTAATTAGCACGATTGCTGGGGCTTTAGCTTTTAAAAAATTCACCCCTGGTGGGCTGGGTTTAGGGATTATTGTGGCGGCGCTTAGCGCTAAACACCAACAAACCCAAACTTTTATTTTAGGCAGTACGCTAGGCGGGTATTACTACGAGATATTCCCACCCTCACCCTCCGCTGCGCTCATTATTACTTGTAGTTTTGGTGTTATGTGTACATTGGCCGTAGTGGCTTCTTTTTCGGGTTTAATCACCGACCCCATACAATACTATACAAGACTGCATCATTATCGCCTGCGCAAACTGATCACGCATTTAGAGCGTGATTTTATTCAGCAAAATAGCAGTAGTTTTAAGCCAAAAGACCAATACATTGCCCGTATTATGGATATATTTGACACCTTAAAAACACAATTTTAAAGGCTATAAAACGATGACTAAGGCGCTAAGGAACGAGGCAAGTGATTGCGCCCTATTGCGCCGGTAAACTACGCACTTTTTCGCTACCATTTAAAAGCTCATCAAGCGTGAGCTTATAGCTGGGGGCAAAGACTTCTAAAAATACATCAACCGCTGGAATATCTGAGCGCGCTAGTCGCATAGCAATATCTTCTGCCGCCTTAGAGAATTCACTATTACCCGCTTTAAGCTCTTCTTGGCATTTTAAAAAAGCTGCAATGGTATCGGCCCCTTTAATTAATTGCTTAATATCTTTAGGCACTTGCGAGCTAACCACTAAGGGCTCAAAGTCTTGCTGTAAATCGCGGGGAAGCAAGGCTATAAGCTCACGCTCAGCTTGCACCTCAACCTCTTTAAAAGCTGCTTGCATACCTTTTGAATGATATTTAATGGGTGTTGGCATGTCGCCAGTAATCACCTCTGAAACATCGTGATACAGTGCAGCGGTAGCTACGGCATTAGCATCATAGCAGCCCTCAAAGCGCCGGTTACTAATGAGCGCCAGTGCATGTGCAATCGTGGCAACCTCCCAGCTATGCTCCATCACGTTTTCGGGAATGGCATTACGCTTTAGGCCCCAGCGCACAATCCATCGAATTTTACTAATGTAAGCAAAAAAATGACTCACTGTTTGATTCATTTGCCCCATAAAAACTCCATCACTCTATTTTCACTTTAATTGGCTATCGCTATCATCGCTGTCGCTGGTATCAGTTTTTTGATCTTTGTTGTCATCGCCCCTTAAAAAGCTTTGCATTGAATGACTCAACTGTTCAATATTTTTATTAAAGTTACGGCAGTGTTTGCATATTAAAAGGTGAAACTTTAGGCTTATTTTTTTTGACAACGATAATGGCTGATCGTATTGACGAGAGGCAAGCTCGCTAGCTTTTTGACAATTCATATCAATTACCGATTTTTTTGGCTGGTATGCGTTAAATTTTTTTTAATGCTTTTTTGTAGTGTTGCCTGACGATCATCATGCAGCCAGTTATTGGCCATGCACTTTTGCAAACCCATTCGGGCTCGATACAAAAGTACATGCAGGTTACTTTCGGTAATTTCAACCTCTGTGCAAATTTCGTCAGAGGACAAGCCCAAAAATTCACGCATCATAAAAACTTGCGCCTGACTGCCTGGCAGCTTGTTTAAGCACAGCTCCAGTATCACCATAAATTGCTCTTGTTTTAAGCCTGCCTCAGGGCACTGCCACGGCATGGGCTTAGCCTCTTGCTGCCAATGGCCTTTTTCATTAAATTCTTCGGCATCAATGCTGTGCGTTGCTGGTGCTCGGCCTTGCTTGCGAATATGATCGAGCATTTTATTTTTTAAAATAGCGAACACCCAGCTTCTAAAAGCGGCACGCCCAGCAAAAGCCTTGAGGTTTTTAACCGCACCTAATAAGGCCTCTTGCACAATATCTTCGGCAATTTCGGCATCGCGTAGCTGGGTCTGTGTAAAGCGAATCATTTGCTCGCGCAACTGAGACATAAACCCCACATCATTAAAGTGTTGCGTCACTGAACTTTCAGCGTGCAATAGTGCATTACTTTGCATTGGGTAAACTCATCATTAAGAAACCACAAAAAGCCGGGTTATTGGGCTTTAAGCTTTCATCGATATGTGCTTTCATCTGTAAGATTTGCGCGCGATAATGTTGATAAAACGCCCAACTAGGGCTTGGCTTATAAAGTAAATCGGGTAACTCAAAGTGCGCAATAATGCCTTTAACCGTATTAGGCTTCATAAAAATTTCATCGTGTAGGCGATAATAAGCAGGTACAGCACT
This sequence comes from Marinagarivorans algicola, assembly GCF_001292705.1. Lineage (GTDB taxonomy): Bacteria > Pseudomonadota > Gammaproteobacteria > Pseudomonadales > Cellvibrionaceae > Marinagarivorans > Marinagarivorans algicola. Next base: position 20,114 of record NZ_LGAK01000020.1, on the reverse strand, counting down.
GATCAATGTCCACTTAGCCAACTTATCACGCTTTAGTAAATCACACTGCAAACTAAATCCAATACTGGCTTTGCCGTGTAATATTTCGTAAAGGCTATCAACCAATACCTTGCGCTCATCGCCCATCGCGGTATTAATAAAGCCTTTAAATTTAGGCTTCTCAAATAACGAGATCATTGATGAGCGACTCACCACCTTCACCCAATTATCGAGTAGCTCGTCGGGCTGGTTAAATCGCTCTTCGGCGAAGGACTCTACACAAAAATCAGCCAATTTATGCACATTATGCTTTTTACCGATAGCTATCATATCGGGGTGACTAAAACCACCGGGGTAGGCGCTGAAGAACTGCTTTTGGGCGTGTTTTAATTTTTGTAAATTCATACATTTACCCTAGAAATCTACCCAGCCGGTTGCCATTGCAGATAGAATACTTATTCATTATTTAGTGCGCTTCATCCCAGTTGTCGCCCATACCCGCCTCAACCAATAAAGGCACATCGAGTGTCATAGCCTGGCCCATTAAATCACACACCTCGTCTTTAAAGGTTTCGACGGCATCTTCTTTGACTTCAAAGACCAATTCATCGTGTACTTGCATAATCATTTTGGCGGGTTGGTTGGTTTCGGCCAGCCAATTATTCACTGTAATCATGGCAATTTTAATAATATCGGCGGCGGTGCCTTGCATGGGTGCGTTAATAGCGGTGCGCTGCGCTGCTTGACGGCGCATACCGTTGCGGTCGTTAATTTCGGGTAAATATAAACGTCGGCCGCCAAGGGTTTGTACGTAGCCCTTTTCGGCGGCATCGACGCGGGTGTTGTCCATATAATTTTTAACACCTGGGTAACGTTCAAAATATAGGTCAATATACTTTTGCGCCTCGGCGCGGCCAATATGCAATTGTTTGGCTAAGCCAAAAGCACTCATGCCGTAAATCAAGCCAAAATTAATGGCTTTAGCGCTGCGGCGCTGCTCAGCTTGTACATCGTCTAAAGCGACACCAAACACTTCTGCCGCAGTTGCGCTGTGTATATCTTTACCGTCATTAAACGCCGCGAGCAAGGTTTTATCACCCGATAAATGCGCCATAATACGCAGTTCAATTTGTGAATAATCGGCCGCGACTATTTTATATCCAGGCGGCGCGATAAAGGCTTTACGAATGCGCCGGCCCTCGGTGTTTTTAATAGGGATATTTTGCAAGTTAGGGTTATTAGAGCTTAAGCGCCCTGTTGCAGTGACTGCTTGATGATAAGAGGTATGCACACGACCTGTGTCTGGCGCAATCATTTGCGGGAGTTTATCGGTATACGTCGATTTAAGTTTGGCTAGGCCACGATGCTCTAAAATAAGTTTAGGCAATGGATAATCAAGCGCTAACTCTTGCAGTACTTCTTCGGCGGTAGACGGTGCGCCGCCTTTGGTTTTTTTAAGTACGGGCAAACCTAATTCATTAAAAAATATTTCGCCTAGCTGTTTAGGGCTAGCTAAATTAAATTCGCGCCCGGCTAAGTCAAAGGCCTCTTTTTGCAGCTCGGCTAAGCGCAGCGTTAATTCTTGGCTATGAGTATTGAGAACATTAGCATCAAGCAATACACCGTTGCGCTCTATGCTGTGCAATACATTCACAAGCGGCATTTCGATGCTATTAAATACCGATAATAATTCAGGCTGCGTCTCTAATTTTGGCCATAAAGCCAAATGTAAGCGCAAAGTAATATCAGCATCTTCAGCGGCATAGGGCGCGGCTTTGTCTAACTCGATTTGATTAAAGGTGAGTTGCTTAGCCCCCTTACCTGCGATTTCTTCAAAGCTAATATTGGCATGACCTAAGTGTGCTAACGCCAAGGTGTCCATATCATGACGCCCTAGCGAGTTAGACACATAGCTTTCTAGCATGGTATCGTATTTAAACGCTTTAAAGTCTATGCCGTGGTTGCTCAATACATTGGCATCGTATTTTAAATTTTGCCCCACAATGGGTGTATTGGCATCTTCGAGCAGTGGTTTTAATTGTGCGAGCACCCAATCACGCGCTAACTGCGCTGGCGCACCTAAATAGTCATGCCCAAAGGGTACGTAAGCGGCGCTGCCGGGCTCTACCGCAAAAGAGACACCAACCACTTGTGCTTGCATGTAATCAAGACTGGTGGTTTCGGTATCGAAGGCAAATAATTTTGCCGCTTTTAACTTTTGAAGCCACACATTAAAAGAGGCCTCATCGAGTATGGTTTCATAATGGGTTGGCGTACTCGGTGTTAATACCTCATCGGCGCTTTCGAGCACCGTGGGAGCCTCGGCTTTTGAAACTGTAGACTCAGCACCTGCCGCTTTCACCCAGCTTTTAAATTCAAACTCGGTAAACAGGGTATTTAGGGCCTCTTGATCGGGGCCGGTATTGGCCAGTTCATCGAGCGTAAAATCAAGCTCAACATCTTGCTTAATCGTTGCGAGCAAATAAGACAGCTCGGCCTGCTCTTTATTAGCTTCAAGCTTTTTGGCCATGGTTTTAGCGCCGCGAAAGCTGAGTGTTGCGACCTCGTCTAAGCGCTGATAAATTTCTTTAATACTGCCTAAGCCTTGCAATAAACCCAGCGCTGTTTTTTCGCCAACCCCTGGCACCCCTGGGATGTTATCGACTTTATCACCCATTAGCGCCAAAAAGTCGATGATTAGCTCAGGTGGAATACCAAATTTTTCTTTTACACCTTCGACATCCATTTTGGTGTCTGTCATTGTATTAACGAGCGTCACATGTTGATTGACCAGCTGCGCCATATCTTTATCGCCAGTTGATATGACAAGGTCACGCGAGTGCTCGGTGGCTATACGACCTAAGGTGCCAATAACATCATCGGCCTCTACGCCTTCAATGCAGATAAGGGGAAGACCCATCGCGCGAATAATGTCGTGTATGGGCTGAATCTGGCAGCGCAAATCGTCGGGCATGGGCGGCCGATTGGCTTTGTATTCGCTGTAAATTTCATCTCTAAAGGTTTTGCCTTTAGCATCAAAAATGACCACCACGGTACTTTGCGGGTAATCTTTGATGAGCCGACGCATCATATTAATGACGCCCTTAATAGCCCCTGTTGGTTGGCCTTTAGAGTTATTGAGCGGTGGCAGCGCATGGTAAGCGCGAAACAAATAAGAGGAACCATCAACAAGCACCAAAGGCGCGGCGGCAGCAGTCATAATAAAACCTAGTCGTAGAATAAGGGCAAAGAGGCCATACAGGCCTTGGAATAAGGCAATATTACCTCATAAGGCGCTCGCTTGCCGCTCTATGCCTTGCACTTGTCTGTGAAAATATCGCAGTGGCCTGTTAAAATGCCGCGCTTATATTTTACCCACTGCTATAGGCCCATTATGAACCGCCGTAAAAAAGTGAATCAAATACTGAAAAAGCGCGCAAAAAAACAAACGGCTGGCCAACTTCCCAAGCAAAAATCGAGTTATATCGCTAAAGCCAATAGAGTACCAAACGCCGAGCTAAGTAATGCCATCGATAGCAATACGGTTTATCCCGTCGCCAACGAGCCCGACAATAACGTTTAATGGCTAGATATTTTTGATAAGTGCTATTTGATGAGCATTAAAACCTCTAATGTCATTTTGCAACACCCGCGCTCCATGGCTATCTGCTCGACAAACTTAAACATTTGACGACTCACCCCCAGACCTCGATAAGAGGCAAGTACACGTTAAAATACCCTATTGTTATCATGTCACTATTCAGAGGTACCGAAATTGGGCACTAATGAATCATTGACTGGGCCGCTCAAGCCATCTATGACTTTGTACTCCCGCAAAATCTACCCCCACGCATCCATGCTGGGGCGGGCGCTATATAAGCACTCTCGACAGTTTACTCCTGCACTGTCTAACCCTTGCTTTCCCTGCAAGGCCCAGCGCTTAAATGCCCAGAACATAATCCATCAGCACCCTATCAGGTGAACTTTTTCAACTTGGTTGAATAGTGACGTCACAACAAAGATGAACACTATCAGTATTTAATAGAATACCGAGTGAAAATATCAACATAAGACCCGTATGCCACCTATAGCCGCCTACCGCACAGCATGGGGAGCCAACCTGTTATATATGCGCTGTGTTTTGGCAGCCATAACTACATCGGCGTGGTGTATATTTTGAATGTTGTGCGTCCACCATTGTACGCGCACTTGCCCCCACGCCACAGCCAATGTGGGGTGATGCTGATACTGCTCAGCCAGCGCCCCAACCGCGTTAGTAAAAGCCAATGCTTCGCTAAAATCTTCAAAATGATACGTGCATTCAAGCTTTGGGGCGTTGCCCGCGATACAGTCCCAAGAGGGGAGTTCTGCCAGCGCTTGGCTAAGCTCAGATGATGTTAATGCTTGCCCGTTTCTACCACATGGCAAGCAGTGTTGATCCGCCAATGTCATGCTCTCGTCCTCTCATTGGTGATTGAGTGTATTTATACGCAACCATTTGTATGCACCGAACTTGTATGCACCGAAATTGGGTGCTAATGCATCATTGACTGGGGCACTGTTGTCGTCTGCGACTCTTCGACTTTATACTCCTTACACAGTCTAATCCTGCACTTCATTATGCAGGTGCAAAGTCTATTCTATCCCCGCGCATCCATGCTGGAGTAGGCGCTATATCAGTGGTTCAGGCATTTAAATGCTCAGAATATAATTCGCCAGCATACTATCAGTGTGAGATTTGTCAGCTTGGCTGAATAGTTACGTTTATACTAACCACTTTACCAATCAAAGTAATGCTATGACCACTCATCAATATTTACTTACGCTCTTTGGATTAATCGCTTTAACTGGTTGTGTCAGCCATCCTATTGCTAACCCAACTCATCAAAACCAAAACGCCAAGACCAACTTAGCCTTTGCCGAGCAGTACTTGGCAGGTGTAAAGCTGCAACCGGGCACTCAGGTAACCGACAGCGGCCTCGCTTACCGTGTATTAAAAACAGGTTATGGCTGCAAGCCTACCGCCGACAGCGATATTACTATCTATTATCAAGCACAGCTCGCCGATGGCATGAAAGTGGTTGATAGCAGTTACTTAAGAGGCAGGCCCGATACCTACCCGCTCAACCAAATGATTGCCGCTTGGCGCGAGGCTTTACCAATGATGGCCGAAGGCAGTAGCTGGGAGCTGTATGTACCTCCACATCTAGCTTACGGCAGCCAAGGCGCAGGGAGAGCGATTCCACCCAATGCCGCCATGGCCTTTAGAATCGAGCTATTAAAAGCAGGCACCTGCGCTATGCAATTTAAGCGCGGATAATCTAGAGTTCATCGCAAATTCAGCTACAGCTTATATAATACTGAGCGCTGAAGGTCATCGAGCTAGGGCTTTTTTTCGTAAAATAACGTGATCGCCCAGCTGTTATATTGCCTAGTTTTTTATATCGCTGAGCAACTGCCCCAAGTACTTGCGCTTACTTTCTAATGGTTTTAACAGGAATTCAATATGAAGACAATTAATCACGCTATTATCGCAGCAACATTAGCCGCCAGTGTATTTGCCACTCCCGCTATCGCTGGTGATATTGCTGCAGGCAAAGCAAAAGCCGCCGTATGCGCTGCTTGTCATGGCGCCGATGGTAAAGCCATAATCCCAACATACCCCAACCTTGCAGGCCAACACGAAGAGTATTTAAAGCTCGCACTTAAAGCGTATAAAAACGGCGAGCGAAAAGGTGGCCAAGCTGCCATTATGGCCGGCATGGCAATGCCATTGTCAGATGCTGACATTGACAATCTTGCCGCTTACTTTGCCTCACTAAAATAAATTTCGCTCGTTCATAAAATAAAAAAGCCCAAGCACTCACTGCTTGGGCTTTTTTATTTCACACCACAAAAATATAATCCCAATATTCAACGCTAGATATCATTTGCGCTTATGCGTAGAATGCCGCGCTCTTTAAAATGTTGTATAGGAGCGGTAACATGGAAAAGCCATGGATTTTTTTACGTGCATTGATCAGTAGTGCAGTTTTGGCGGTCAGCCTTATTAGTTGTGGGAGTGGTGGCGGTGATGATGACAGTAGCGCGAGTAAAACCGGTGCGCCCAGCAACATTACCATTACATCGTTAAGCGATCAAAAAAACCAATACAACGAAGGCGAACGCGTCACATTTGACCTTAACACGCAAAACACGGCGGCAAGTATTGTCACTTATGACTGGGAAGTGGCTTTAATCGGTCAGGGTAGTATAGAGTTTACCGGCCAAGGTACCTCATCGATTAGCTTTATAGCCCCAGAAATTGACCGCGATAGCACGGTTTCTATTTCTGTAAAAATTGGCTTAGCTAACGGTACAATATTTGGCAATGATGAAGAAAGGACCTCGATAAGTATTATCGACATAAACACGCCGGCAATCACACTGATCTCGGGTAATGCCTTTAAGCTTGCATCAACACCTGTTGCCGCTATCGACCTAAGTAATATAGGAACGGAAGGCACTTGGCTTATCACTGAATATACCCGAGAGCAAACTACATTAGAGGGCATTGAATTAGTCACCGACATTGCTACGCGCCGCATTGCCTATACCCAACAAAACAGCAACGATGAAACGACTTTGCGCGGATGCACTAGCGATGTAAGCGACCCATTGAGCAATGTGCTTGACGCCCGTCTATTTACCTTACTACGCTGCCCCTCCGATAATATAGCCCTCCAATACTATCAAGACGGTAACAATATTACTGTCGAGCGCTACTGCGAGGGCACACTCAATAACGCTACCAACTTTCAATATATTAGCTCGGGCCATCGCAATGATCTTGGTCAACTGAATATCACTTTTGATAATTACGAGACGCTAGATCAAACCACTAACGTTTGCTTTAGAACAACTCGCCTTATCGCTCAGGGCGTAGACGACAGCAATATTAAGCTATCGCTATCCAGCGTCACTATTGAAGCTCAATATCAACAAAAAGCCTTCACAGCGTTATTATCAATGGATAATCTGCTTGACGGGCCTGAGAGCTATTTTCTTGGAAGCATATTTAGTGACTTCAATGAGCTCACCTTAACCAATGAGCTTTTACCCACCCTCAGCGGTCAAAAAATGAGTGCCGGAAGCATTCGCTTTGATAGTGCCGACCGAACAGGTCAGCTAGAGGGTAGGTTTAATGCAACGTTAAGCGATGAAGACAGCAACGACATTGATACAATTAACGGGACATTTTCCTTTAATTTAGAGATGTAATTGATCAAGCGTACCATCGATGAGCTCTGCACTACCTGATTGGTAAGGCAGGGCTCCATCTGTTATACACCAAAATAACTGCCCACGTAAGCCACCCCGCCAATTGCCAGCTCGCATGCACTATACACAAAACACACATGCTTATCAGCCGTTAGAGATTATGACATCCATTACAATTCTTAACGGTTTTATACGTAAAGGCATGGCACACTAAAGCCTATGACTAGACTATATCATCTTATACATCCTATCACTCAGGTGCAGCACTTTTTCATGCTCGGCTTGTTGGTCTTAAGCCTCGCACTGCTAATGATGCTGTTTAGCCTCAGTATTCAGGCCGAAGAGTCTAGCTGCCAAGGGGATTGCGTACCCGTAGGAAAATGGGATATTAGCGTAAGTGTTGGGCTCGGTATACGAACCAACCCCGTCATCAAACAAAAGAATGAAATATTTACCCTTGTGCCTAAGATAAGCTATTACGGTAAACGATTTTTTTTCGAGAACTACGATATAGGCTATACCCTTATCGACCAACAGGCCCACCAATTTAACGCGATACTGATATCCTCTGGATTTGAACAAGTCTTTTTTAATAACGGGCGTATTCACAGTATCGAGCTTGATAATAATACTGCACATTCAGACACTCCAGTCACAGATCACTCACGCCCAACACTCAAGCTCCATAAACGTCGTACTGCTGGACTCTCGGGCTTTGAATATACTTATATTCACCCTAATTTTGATTGGCAAACACAAATTTTACAAGATGTTACTCATATTCATGACGGTCATAAAGTTCGTACTGCCATAACAGTTCCTTGGGTGAACCAAAAAAGCCGCTGGGCATTTAGTACTGGCGCAACTTGGCAAAGTCAGCAGCTCATCGATTATTATTATGGTGTGGACGACACCGAAGTTTACGATGCTTCAAAAGCCTACCATGCTAACGCAAGTACGGCTTTTTATATTAAAGCGCAATGGGAGCGCCCGCTCAGCCAGCACTGGGGGCTACGCGCATTGGTCGACTATAAATGGCTAGGCAGTAGCGTTACGCGCAGCCCCATCATACAAGAAGACGCCCTATTAACTGCGTATTTTGCGGGGGTGTACCATTTTTAGCTATACCTTCCGTTTTGATTGCGTACGAGCTTTATCAAATCCCCCAACCATGCTGGCCTTTATCACAGGTTGCCTAGCAACACTTTTAAGCACAATACCTTTAAGCGCAAGCGCTGAAAATATCGCGCTGCCTGCTATTGAGCTCACACTTAAACCCAAGGTCTGCGTTTTAAGCCGTCGAGAAGAAGCTTGTTATGATGAAATTGATATTGCCTGGCAATCGGGCGCAGCATTAAATATTTGCTTGTATCAAAAAACGCAAAAAAATCCTCTTGCCTGCTGGCAAAATGCTCATTCTGGTAGCCATACAATGACTTTAAATACAGGAACAAGCCTCGCGTTCTTATTACGAGAAATGGACAACAATCAATTACTCGCCAGTCAAACATTTGAAGTTATTCAAGATCATAGGCAGTACCGCAGAGCGCGTCGTAATGCTTGGGCATTTTTTTAGATTCACCACAAACCTCTCCTGATAGACCTCCATGATAGGCATTCCATGACAGACACTATTTTATTAGCCGAAGATGATCTACGCCTTGCTCAGCTAGTCCATGATTATTTAACAGTCAATGGCTTTACCGTCATTATCGAGAGCAACGGTCTTAACGTGGCCGAGCGAATTAGACGCAGCATGCCCGCGCTATTAATTTTAGATGTTGGCTTGCCTGGCAAAAATGGTTTAGATATTTGCAAAGATATTCGCAGCCACTTCAACGGCCCCATTCTCATGCTGACGGCGCGTGATAGCGATGCGGATCAAGTATTAGGCCTAGAGTACGGTGCCGATGATTACGTCATAAAACCTGCCGACCCACGTGTATTATTGGCGCGCATCAAAGCACTATTACGCCGCAAGCAAACGCAACAGCCCGCAAGCCAACCCAATTTAATATTTAATAATTTTGTAATTAAGTGCGGACAACGTATTGCAGAGCTCGACGGTAAAGCACTCACTCTCTCAAGCCATGAATTTGATTTACTGCTATTAATGGCCAGTCAAGCCGATGAGGTACTGAGCCGTGAATATTTATTTACTAAAGTATATCGGCGCGAATACGACGGTCTCGATCGCTCCGTTGATGTCCGTATTTCACAACTACGCAAAAAACTCAATGGCAATCAAGATAGACCCGAAAAAATAAAAACTATTTGGGGTCGAGGTTATTTATTTGCCAGCGATGCATGGTAATGGCGAGAACTAATACTCTAGCTACATTTCAAAAATCATCGCTCTTTTTTGCATTTTTTATTCAGCCGGTAAATAAACCGTTATGAATCGTACGTTTTTATCACTCTATGCTGTAATTGTTTTATGTGTAATACTCGTGGGGTGGGGGCTTGATGAGCTTTGGCAGTATTTTAGCCCGCCCCCAGTACTCACTCCCGCCCAGCTCGACCTACTGACCTTAATCGAGCGACAACTCGATACACCCGCCGCGCCCCAGCACTTCGATACACTCGGCAGTCAGGTTGATATATTGCATTTAGATGACTTTGCTCAATCCTCTTTTACCCAAAAATTAGCAACGGGCGCACCCATTTTATTACACAACAAACAAGGAGAAGAGCAAATTTACAAACGGGTGCAAAGTCATACAATTCAAAATCATAAGGTTATTCGATTAACCCTACCAAATGCTACGGCACGCAAGCACAATAATATTTTATATCCGTTGCTACTCACCTTATTTTATAGCTCCATTGGCTTGGCTGTTTTTCTTTGGGTGTGGCCGCTTATGCGTGATGTGCGTAAACTTGAGCGCCACACTCAGCATATTGGCAAGCACAGCCTCCCAGAAGTGGTCACCGTAATGCGTGGCTCGGCACTTAAAAACCTTGCCAGCGCTTTTAATATCATGGCCGGCCGTATTAAAGACTTAGTCGCAAGCCACAAAGAAATGACCTATGCAGTCAGCCATGAATTGCGCACACCACTGGCTCGCATGAAATTTGCGTTGGCCATGCTGCAAGATACTAGTGACACACAAAATACTCTAGCGAATAATCATATCAGTGGCTTAGCTCAAGATATTAACGAGATGGACGCCCTGATTACGCAACTGCTGAGCTATGCCGGTTACGAGCAAAGCTGCGGTCCCTTAGAGCAACAGCAAGGCGATATGGCCTTTTTAATTAGCGAGCTAATTCAGCGTGCAAAAAAAACTCACTCAAGTCAAAGTCAACACACTTGTGCCATCAACATTACCCTTGTATGCAAAAACCAGCAAACTCATGCAAGCTGCGACTGGCAACTCATGGAGCGGGCTATCTTTAATCTTATACATAACGCACTACGCTTTGCACGCAGCCAGATAGTGGTATCTTTTGATGCGAGTGATTCGGCGTATTATTTAATTAGCGTGGCAGATGATGGCCCTGGTATTCCAAGTGAGCAACAAGCTAGAATTTTTGAGTCATTTGTGCGCTTAGAGTCAACACCTAATGCACAAGTACGCGGATTTGGCTTAGGGTTGGCCATTGTACATCGCGTACTAAAATGGCATGAGGGGACAGCCACAGCTAACACAAGCGCCACAGGCGGCGCTCAGTTTATTTTACAGTGGCCGGCTAAATAATGTAGTGACCACTTTCAATCTAAACATCATAAGAAATAAATAAGCGCCGGCATACCACCAAAAGCTTGAATAATCGGCCCGAATGAGCCAAAAAAAGTGCACCAAAACCAAGGCATCTATCAGGTAAACCAAACGGTGCAACGCTATCCAGCGCTTTCCCAGTGCGCGTTGCGCTTTTTTATTGGAGGTAGCCACTAAAGGCAGCAATAAGCAAAGCGCTATAAATCCTACCGCTATATAAGGCCTATCTTTGACATCGGCCCATAAAAAATGAAAGTCAAATGACAAGTCAAAAATCAAATAAATTAAAAAGTGAAGGACCGCATAAAAAAAAGCGTACAAGCCCAAAATTTTGCGCCAAGGCATTAAATACTTAACATGCCATTTTCGATCAAACCGCAACCACCTTACCGCAGGGGTGACAGCCAAGCTCAGTAATAAAGCCGTTAAAGCCCAGCGCCCAGTTTGATGGGTGAGCGTTTCAATAGGGTTAGCGCCTAAGCCTCCAAACGCGGAAAGCGCCACCAGATACAATGCAGGTAAGACACCCAAAACGTGCCCAAGCCACCGTGTGAGAGTTTTGAGCGCCATTAAATAAACCGTGCGAGATCCATATTTTTATATAAATGCGCAACCTGTTCTTGATAACCATTAAACATTAATGTTTCACGCTTAAAGAGTTCACCAATACGCCGCTCGCGCGCCTGACTCCAGCGTGGGTGGTTGACTTTTGGATTAACGTTGGAATAAAAACCATATTCGCTCGGCTGCAATGTATTCCAGCTGGTTTTTGGCTGCTCTTTCACAAACTCTATTTTCACAATCGATTTAATACTTTTGAAGCCATACTTCCACGGCACAACTAGACGAATTGGCGCACCATTTTGGTTGGGTAGTGTTTTACCGTATAAACCTACCGCCATAAAGCTTAAAGGGTTCATCGCCTCATCCATACGCAAGCCTTCACGATAGGGCCAGCGAATGACCGGACGGTTTTGCCCTGGCAATGGCCGACCCTCATCATACAATGTATGAAACGCCACATATTTGGCATCACTGCTAGGCTCAAAGCGCTTGAGTAATGAGGCCAAGCTAAAGCCCAACCAAGGGACAACCATCGACCAAGCCTCAACACAGCGCAAACGGTAAATGCGCTCTTCAAAGGTGTGGGGCTGTAGTATGTCTTCGAGGGGGTATTTACCCGGCTTTGCACATAGACCACCCACCTCAATACTCCAGGGGTCTGTTTTAAGCTTATCGGCATTTTTGTAGGGGTCTGTTTTGCCAGTGCCTAGCTCATAAAAATTATTGTACTGCGTAATATCTTCAAGGCTATTGAGTTTTTCATCAATCTTATACGTCGTTTTTGCCGCAGCCGCCTTTTGCTCGAAGGGCGTACCCGCTGCAAAGCTCGGCATTACTGTAACCCCTAGTGCACCAGCTACACCAGTACTTAAAAAATCACGTCGCTTTAAATAGGTCGCCTCTGGCGTAACTTCAGACTCACTCAGCGTAGGAATAACGGACTTAACCATAAAACGACCTCTAAGAATAAATGGCGGCTAATGACATACAGCCTATAACTATACGCAGCAAAAGTCACAAAGGCATCACAGGTTTATTATAGTTGTACTTCAAGGCTTATTGAGCAAGAGCCATAACTAAGATGAGCTACAACGAACAAGTACCAGAAACAAAAAAAGCCCCGCAATGCGGAGCTTTTTGAGTACTTAGATTAATCTAAGGTTTTTTTGGTGCCCTGGGCCGGACTTGAACCGGCACGACCGAAGTCACTACCCCCTCAAGATAGCGTGTCTACCAATTTCACCACCAGGGCGAGGACGCGCATTCTACTGGCTTTACTACTCTGTTTCCAGTGCTTTTGCAGCGTTTTCTAAAGTTTTTTGGGGATCGTTAGCGTCACCCTCCAAAGCCTCTGCACTACCTGCCTGTAAATCAGTCGTATTGTTTTCAATATCACCAACAGCAGACTCTATGACGGCTGAGTCAGGTAAAAAATCTTCATCAATAACCGAGCTATTTTTAGCCACAACAGCCAAAGTCACACTCGTGATGAAAAATAACGCCGCTAAAATGCCAGTCATACGAGAAAAGAAATTACCGGTACCTGCAGCGCCGAATACAGTTTGCGATGAACCAGAACCAAAAGATGCACCCGCTTCTGCTCCTTTACCTTGCTGCAGCATGATTAAGCCAATAATGCCCAGAGCCAAAAGAACATGAACGACGAGAATAAAATTTTCCATAACGCTTTGCCTTTATAAAGTGCTTTTATTTATTGCTAACAACCAAGTTAATGAGTTAAAGCTCGGCAGCTTTGCAGATTTCGATAAAATCGTCGGCTTTGAGGGCTGCTCCGCCTACAAGGGCACCGCCGATATCCGGTTGGGTAAAAAGTGCTTCGGCATTCTCAGGCTTAACACTTCCACCATAAATTATTCGCGTAGCTTGACCGGCTGGACCAAGTAGCTGTCGAATAAATGCATGAACCTCTTGGGCTTGATCAGGTGTTGCAGTAACGCCCGTACCTACAGCCCAAAGGGGCTCGTACGCAATCACGCATCGGCCCAGTTTTTCTTGTCCGCAGTAGTCAAGTACCGCACCGACCTGACGCTTAATAATAGCCAGTGTTTCGCCCGCTTCACGCTGCTCGGGTGTTTCACCCACACATAAAATGGGAGTCATTAATGCTTTATGCGCCAAATCAAATTTACGCGCAACTAAGGCGTCAGTTTCATTATAAAATCGGCGACGCTCTGAATGCCCTGTAATAACAAACTGGCAACCCAAGTCATGTAGCATTTCTGCCGAAACATCACCCGTATAAGCGCCCTCTTCAAACTGACTACAGTCTTGTGCGCCTAGGGCGATATTGGAGTGCGCTAAGTGAACACTGCTCGCTTGGCCAATGTGAACAAATGCAGGACAAACAACAACTTCAGCTTGATGAACACCTGTCCACTGCTCTGTAATGCCTTCTAATAGCTCACTTACAAATGCGCTGGTGCCGTTTAGCTTCCAGTTGGCAATAATAAGGGGGCGCCGTTTAGTACTATTATTTACCACGCAACTATGCCTTACTCACCCAGTGGCAACGCACTCGGTGATGACTTAAATAAATATACACAGACAAATCCTTAACCACTAGAGCGCGTTAAACATTTTGTCCAGATAAAAAGGCTGGCAATGGTAGCGAAAGAGGCCCACTAACACAATAAAAATGCTCAGATAAGCCGTAAAATTAGAGCTATACGGCTTTTTTTAGTCTTTAACGACTTGTATTGTTATAAGCCCGCCTCTTCTACCGCTGCTGCGAGCTGTTCGGCCACAGTTTGGACTTGCTGCTGATCTTTGCCCTCCACCATCACTCGAACAACAGGCTCAGTACCCGATGGCCGCAGTAAAACACGCCCAGCATCACCCAACTCTAATTCAGCATGCGCTAGTGCTGCTTTTACACTGTCATTAGTGTTGAGTGCGGCCTTGTCTGTACAAGGTACATTGATCATAACTTGGGGCATTTTTTGCATACCTTGTTTCAATATGCCCAGCGGTTTATCTGATGACTTCACCGCCAGCAAAGCTTGTAACGCCGCAATAATACCATCGCCAGTGGTGGTTGCGCAGCGACACACAATATGACCTGACGACTCACCACCTAGGGTCCAGTCGTTTTTGTTCATCTCCTCAATAACGTAGCGGTCGCCCACGTTGGCACGAATAAAGGGTATATCCAGCTTTTTAAGTGCGACCTCAAATCCAAAGTTGCTCATCAAGGTGCCGACAACACCTTTAAAGTCATCGTTGTGCTGACTTTTGTACGTCGCTATCAGATAAAGCAACTGATCACCGTCGAGCACTTCACCTTGATCATCAACAAACATGACCCTGTCACCATCGCCGTCAAAGGCAACCCCCAAATCGGCATGGGTTTCGAGTACATGACGCTGTAAGGCCTTCATTTTGGTTGAGCCGCAATCAAGGTTAATATTTAACCCGTCAGGGGCAATGCCTATAGTGGTTACATTGGCGCCCAATTCACGAAAAACCTTTGGAGCTACACTGTAGGTTGCGCCATTCGCGCAGTCTAAAGCAATGTTCAAACCTTCTAAATTAAAGCCCCAAGGCACACTTCCCTTACAAAACTCGATATAACGCCCTTCGGCATCTTCTAGCCTGCGCGCTTTACCTAATTTTTGAGCAGTCTGCATGGGTTTTTCAAGCTCAGCTTCAATCGCAAGCTCTACCTCGTCACCTAATTTGGTTCCCTGCGAACCAAACAGCTTAATGCCGTTATCGGTATAAGGATTATGGGAAGCGCTAATCACTATACCGGCAGCGGCTTGAAAAGTTCTGGTTAAGTAAGCAATAGCAGGTGTTGGCATAGGGCCAACTAAACCGACGTCAACGCCTGCGGCAATCAAACCAGACTCCAAAGCCGCTTCAAACATATAGCCCGATATACGCGTATCCTTACCAATAATTACCATTGCAGGTGCGCCACCGACTTTATTTTTCGCCAAAACACGGCCCACAGCCCAACCCAACTTCAGGAAAAATTCAGGGGTGATGGGTGCCTCACCGACTAACCCGCGAATACCATCTGTACCAAAATATTTTTGCATAAATACCTCTTAAAATTCTTATAGGCTCGCAAACCATGTTGCCCCGCAAGCCCGCGTCCCGCCGCTTACTTAGCGTGAGTTAGCTGATAAACCTTTACCACATCTACCGTTGCGGCCACATCATGTACTCGTAATATTTTTGCACCTTGTTGCAGAGCAACTAATGCTAGCGCTAAGCTGCCGGATAGGCGCTCATGCACTTCACGGCCCAACAACCGGCCCACCATCGACTTGCGTGATGCACCAAACAAAACACCAGCGCCCAGATCTGTAAATATCTGCAAATGCTTGATTAATTCCAAATTATGCTCATCTTTTTTACCAAACCCAATGCCCGGGTCTAACAGTACCTGCTCCGATGGCATACCGGCATCGCAGCAGGCTTTTAGGCGCGAATACAAAAAAGTATAAACCTCTTTTGTGCAGTCTGCGTACTCAGGGTTGTGTTGCATAGTTTGAGGGTCGCCTTGCATATGCATCAAGCAAACAGGTAACCGAGTGCCTACCGCTGCCGCCATAGCCCCCTCAAGCTGAAGCGCCCGAACATCATTAATCAAGCCAGCCCCAGCCGCCGCGGCCGCTTTCATCACTAGAGGCTGGCTCGTATCAACTGAAATCACTACGTCGAGGTTTTTGTGGATCAGTTCAATGACTGGCAGGACTCGTTCAAGCTCTTGCTCAACATGAACGCGAGAAGCCCCTGGCCGCGTTGATTCACCGCCGACATCAATAATAGAGGCACCCTCTTTAACCATTTGAGCTGCTTTTATTAAAGCTTTTTCGGCATTAAGCCGACCTTCACTATGAAGCGCTGCGCCATCAGAAAAGGAGTCAGGCGTGACATTGAGTATGCCCATCACCTGAGGTTCAGACAAGCATAGTGCTCGAGTTGCACACTGTAATTTCATGAAATACCGTCAAAAACAAATAGCCATAAAAAAGGCCAGGGGGAAACCTGGCCTCAGCATGACGAATACATTTAGCTTTCTTTTGCTGGACCGCCAACAACAGGCTTAGCCGAATCGTCGTCTTGTTGTTTAGAGGCGCCGGGATCATTATCGGAGCCGCCACCAAAGTCACCTTCACCCCAACTGCGAGGTGGACGAACTTTGCGCCGAGCCATCAAGTCAGCAACTTGTTCAGAGTCAATCGTCTCATATTCCATTAGCGCATCTTTCATCGCCTCAAGCACATCACGGTTCTCTTCTAATAATGCTTTAGCTCGCTCATAGCAACTATCGATAATAGCCCGAACTTCAACATCAATGGTCTTTGAAGTCTCTGATGAATACTGTGGATTACCTGACCCTGGCATACCTGTTTCATCTTCACCATAATGCAAAGGTCCAAGAGCCTCACTTAAACCCCATTTAGTTACCATGTTACGAGCCATTTGGGTAGCCCGCTCAATATCATTTGATGCGCCGGTTGTTACGCCATCGAAACCTAAGGTCATTTCTTCAGCAATGCGTCCACCAAACAAAGAACAAAGCATCGACTCTAAGCCGCGCTTACTGTAGCTGTGCCTGTCCTCCTCTGGAAGATATTGAGTAACACCTAAAGCACGCCCACGGGGAATAATACTCACTTTATGTACAGGGTCATGCTCTGGTACTAGGCACCCAATAATCGCGTGGCCAGCCTCATGATAAGCTGTGTTAATTTTCTCATTCTCATTCATTACCATAGATTTACGCTCAGCGCCCATCATGATTTTATCGCGTGCACGCTCAAACTCTTCAACACCGACAAGGCGCCGATTAGAGCGCGCCGCAAAGAGTGCTGCCTCATTAACTAAATTGGCCAAATCGGCGCCAGAAAACCCCGGTGTGCCTCGCGCAATCACAGAGGCAACAACAGCTTCATCTAAAGGCACTTTGCGCATATGTACTTTTAATATTTGCTCTCGACCACGAATATCAGGTAACCCTACGAAAACTTGACGATCAAAACGTCCTGGTCGCAATAATGCTTTATCGAGCACGTCAGGGCGGTTAGTTGCCGCAATCACAATAATACCCTCGTTACCCTCAAAACCATCCATTTCTACAAGCAGTTGATTAAGTGTTTGCTCACGCTCATCATTACCGCCACCATGACCGCCACCACGATGACGGCCAACAGCATCAATTTCATCAATAAAAATGATACAAGGCGCTTGTTTTTTAGCTTGCTCAAACATATCGCGGACGCGCGAAGCGCCTACACCAACAAACATTTCAACAAAATCCGAGCCCGATATAGAAAAGAAAGGGACTTTAGCCTCACCAGCGATGGCCTTGGCTAACAACGTCTTACCTGTACCTGGAGGGCCGCTCATCAAAACGCCACGAGGTATACGCCCCCCAAGGCGCTGAAATCGAGAGGGGTCTTTTAAGTAATCTACAAGCTCTTGTACTTCTTCTTTAGCCTCATCCACACCTGCAACGTCAACAAAAGTGGTTTTGATTTGGTCTTCACCCAATAAGCGAGCCTTGCTTTTGCCAAAACTCATTGGACCACCTTTACCGCCAGCTCCGCCTTGCATTTGCCTCATGAAAAAGATGAATACGCCAATGACGATCAAAATAGGAAAGCTAGCCACTAATAACTGCTCCCAAATGCTCGGACGCGAGATTTCAGTACCAGAAACTAAAACATTTTTATCGAGTAAATCGTCAATTAATTTGTCATCCGGAATATTGGGCCTCACAACACGAAATGATGTATTGTCAGTGCGCATACCATAAATCATCTCTGCCTCGGTACGCACTTGAGCTACTCTACCGTTTTGCACCTCTGTGACAAACTGGCTATAGCTCAGCTCATTTCTAGGGGTGGTATCGCTAAAGTTTTGGAACACTGAAAATAGCACCAAAGCAATAACGAGCCATAAAATCACATTTTTCATCATATCGTTCAAAAGGGTTCCCCTTTAATTACCTCAGCAAATGGTAAATTTCCATTTTGCATATAATGTATTGCATCGACTGCAGTATAGCGACTTTAAGCATTGGCACTATTCATACATATACTTGACAGCAGATCATCTTTTATTCTCCCCCTACTAATACGCGCATAGCCCATACAAAGCTTAAAACATTAATTAGAATGAGGGTTATAACCTTTAGCAACTAAATAAACCTCTCGAGAGCGCGCGCGCGAAGCGTTAGGCTTACGAGTCATTACTTTTTTAAAACAAGTCCGCACATCTTGAATCCATGTATCAAACCCCTCTCCCTGAAACACCTTGCAGGTAAATGAGCCGCCAGGCTTTAACACGCTGCGGGCCATATCTAAAGCCAGCTCAACAAGGTACATAGATTTAGGCTGATCAACATCTGCAATCCCGCTCATATTGGGGGCCATATCAGAAATTACAACATCAACAAGTCGCCCATCAAGTCGTGCTAGCAATGCATTAAAGACACTAGCCTCTGTAAAGTCACCCTCAACAAACTCCACACCAGCCAATGAGTCCATGGGTAAGATATCACTCGCCAATACAAACCCTTTGTGGCCTACAAGTTCTGCTGCCACTTGGCTCCAACCTCCCGGTGCCGCACCTAAATCAACAACCGTCATACCAGGTAATATCAACTTATCCTTTTCATTTAGCTCTTTTAACTTATAGCTTGCTCTTGATCGATAACCATCATCTTCAGAAGCTTTGACATAAGGGTCTCTAAAATGCTCCTGTAGCCATTGACCACTACTTTTCGACTTACCCATACTTTATAATGGCCTCATAATAACCGATTAACCTTTTTTTACCCCACATTCACCTTTTATATTTATAAAAGGGTAGAATAAGGACATTCTCTGCCAAAACAGGGTATGTTACGCAAACCCTTCTATAATGAGAAGCCCAACCTTAAAGTGCGCAGTTATTTTCTCTTTGCGCCCAAATGCATACGTAACACTAAGGCTTGTGTATATGCCACTTTCAGCTGCTTTAAAAAAACAATATCGGACCGTAGGTCACAATTTAAACCCCATTGTTACCATTGCGGGTAACGGGCTCAGCGAAACGGTCCTTGCCGAACTTGAAAGAGCTTTAGAGGATCACGAGCTCATTAAGGTTAAGCTCGCGATTACAGATCGCTTAGCACGACAAGAAACCATTCAAACGCTCTGCAATTCGTGTCGAGCGGAGCTCGTTCAAGAAATTGGCAAGGTTGCGCTAATTTATCGAGAGGCTCGTCAACCCAAAGTGCATAAATCTAACATACGCTAGTGAATGCAAGCCCACAATGGAAGGTTAAATACTTATGTAATTAACCTTTTTTATTAACTAAAATTTTGTTTGCTTACTAAATATTTGCAAGCACGCGCTCATATTACCTGCAGCTCTTCTATATATTTTAAGCGCCATTCTATTACTCGCGAGAACCAACAAGGTATATTAATCTCACGACCACCTCATATCCAACCCTCAAAACCTTCGCACTTAAGCAGCCTTCAATCATCCATCAGAAGGGACTGCGCTCTCAATGGCAAACCATAATAAAGAATAGGCTAAAAAATATACTTAACGTAAAAACCCCCT
>NZ_LGAK01000002.1 GCF_001292705.1 Marinagarivorans algicola | reverse complement strand
TAAAACATCTAACCTGTTAATCGGTTGAATCATGCTATTCATCCCCTTCTTCACCTAACTCGTTATTATTCATCACCTCTTTTAATTGGTATTCTCGGAGTTTGGGGACATCGTCCCCCCATTGCGATACGGCATTTGTTGTTATTTTTAGCGCTTTAGCCAAGGCCTTAACGCTCCCAAAGTGCTCGATAGCCGATGCTTTTGTCATATGCCAACCCTTAAAGTAAGTTTACTTACAATATTAAATGTAAAGAAAACTTACGTCAACATAAAGTAAGATAGCTTACATGGATTACTTAGAATCAATCATAAAGACGCGACGAAAAGAGCTGAAACTCACTCAAAAAGAGCTGGGTCAGAAGGTCGGTGTGTCTCATGTAAACGTCGGGGGATGGGAGCGAGGTGAATACAAGCCCAAGGGCGAACACCTAATACTCCTTTCAAGCATCCTATCGTTAAAACCAGATGAGATAATCAACAACACGCAATCAAAATATAAACACTCAGCAGCAGAACCCCAAGCAAACCACATGGCCGATAAAAATCTAGGCCTGGTACCTGTTATTTCGTGGGTGCAAGCCGGCGGCTGGGGCGAAGCTATCGATATATGCGCGGCAGGTGACGCAGAACGCTATTTACCCTGCGCAAAACAGCATAGCGCCAGCACTTATGCACTCATCGTTCAAGGTGACTCAATGACCAGCCCAAGCGGCCGCAGCTACCCAGAAGGTTGTGTCATATTTGTAGAGCCTGAACTACGCGGCAGCGTAATACCTGGCGATAGAGTGATTGCAAAACTAGAAGGCAGTAACGCTGTAACATTCAAACAATTCGCGATGGATGGCGATATAAAATACTTAAAACCACTGAACACGCAGCACAAGCCCATATTCGACCCATTCAGAATACTCGGTAAAATCATCGGCACCTGGATAGATGAATAAAAACGCAGCACATCACACTAAGCTTTAGTCGCTCGATACACTAGTAAGGCAAATCTCACCAAACCCGCTTCTCGCGGGTTTTTTTACGCATCAAGGTAAAAATATAAGATTTCTTACATTTTTACCTTGACCTAGAATGTAAGAAAGCTTACATTTGAATCACAGAAAATAACATGTTTCGCAAATAATACAGCAGCTAATCGCTTGATTCCAGAAACACAACTCCTAAAGGAGCTCACCATGGCCACAATCATCAACCTACACCCAACCCTACTTGGCGAACCCGCCCACTTAGGCTATTTGGAGCAAAACTTAAAACGCCCCACTGTTATTAAGCGCGGGCAAGCGGTGATTGATTTAAACGATCAACCCAGCAACACCCCACGCCAGCGCATCGAGCCAGTCGCGCACATGATTAATTTTTATCAGCCATTTAACACCACCCCACCCACTGCCGCATAACTTAGGAGACAGCCATGAAAACCGCCACCATACGCCAGCAAAGCACCTTCGCTAGCCGCTGCACCACGGCACGCAAGGGCAACGCATTAACGCACACTCAAGTCGCTAAGGCCCTTGATGTTAACCCACAATTTATTAAAGAAATCGAAAACGGCGAAGCGCCACCGAGCACCATTGCCGCGCAACAATTAAGCAGACTGTGCGAGCTCTATAACGTCGAAGAAAACTGGTTAATTAACAACACCATAGAGCTCGGCGACGGGAACGCA
>NZ_LGAK01000019.1 GCF_001292705.1 Marinagarivorans algicola | reverse complement strand
GAGTGAGCGTCCCTGCAAGTTTACTAACCTATTGATTTAACAGTTTTTTGTTTTGGGTGTCCCCGATTACTGGTTCTGATTCTCAAGCACAACGCCAAGCGGGCTTTTATTGATGATCTAAGGCCCGCTAATAGCGGCTAAATACTCGACCATGGAACTAAATTTTCTGCACAAATAACAACAGTTTAAGGCTTTCCACTTTGCGCCCAGTCAAATGAATAGGTGAGTGCTCCAGCTACCTCAGACGTCTTACAGTTTCCAACCAAAGAGACTGAAGATATAAGACCAATATTCACATCAAAAGTAAAAAAATGGTGATCTAATGTTACACCATCGATACAGCTACTCTGCACCGAGTCCGTAGCAGATATAGTATATAAACCATTAGAACTTTTGCGTGAAACTACCCTGTAATCCTTTGACTTGGTAGCCCAGCCTTCCCCACTCCTTGCCCTTGCATAAGAAAATTCAAAAAACTCCCTCTCATTTAATATCAAACGATATACCTCATCGGTAATCTCTATTTGATAGTTTTTAAAAATATCCGTATTAGTATTGATATATCTTCCATCAGAAAGAAGGCTTATCTTGTTAGTGTTTTTGTAAAATGTGTCCGTAACATATATATGCGCAATTGAGGACGGCATTTTATCCGCTGCAACGAAATTGGACATCATCATACAGAAAATCAAAAGCCATTTTTTATTCATTTATCGACCCTTCATCCAATTGTACGTTTTATTAGTCGCATCAATTTCAAATTGGTTTCTATAACGCGGCAACCGATCAGTATCAATACCTTGCATTTGGTAATTCCTCTGAATTGACAAATTATGAGCACTCATATGCTCTAACTCATGCCGGACTACAAATAGCTGTCTGTCAGAAGTAGATAGCGAATTAAAATATTTTGTTGCATCTACACTCATTTCATCAGAAGCGGAAGGATTCAAAAACTGACGTCCAAAAATAGCTTTACCCGATTTTCCATCTATAACTGCAACACCGGAATAAGACTCATCAAAAGTACCCGTCATTTTCAAAGCATTTTTATAACTTTCAGAATCCTTGCCATCCATTCGTAACACCTCAGAACGAAGACGATCTAAAGCTTTATCAACAGCAACTTGCCCCTTTTGTGCATCTTTTACAGCCGTACTACCAGCATTAAACGCATACAAAAACGCAGCTGTAGTCGCACCATTTGCAAACTTCCCGCCAGTAGCCTTAGATACTGTACCATCAACCATGCCACTGGCAATGCTTTCTGCAACCACATTATCCATCGATAAAATGCCAGGGGTCGCTAGTTTCGAAATGCCGGCACTCGCAAAACCATGCCCAAACTTGCCACCTTGAAGCACTGACATCACTCCTCCGACCATGCCTTGTGCAACAACAAGCTTGGCAAAATTTCCAGCGGTCATCCACGCGTTTTTTCCTATTCGAAATGCGTTTTTACCGGCTTCTGCTGCACTCGCTGCACTAGGAATAGCTTTTGCTACACCAAAAAAAGCAGCCGCAGAAGCACCACCAATCGCGGCACCCCGAATGACATCACTTAAGTTTCCTCCATTAGCCGCCGCTCCGGCTCCGCCTGCAATAGCACCATAGGCAACCATTGCCCCAAAGCCACCATCCCAAGGCATCCAAACAGCGAGAGCAATCCCAACGATTGCCCCTACCAACGGCCTAACCTTATTCCACCCATTTTTCAGCTCCTTCTTGAGGCTAAAATACCCCGTAGGATCCGTTCCATTCAGCGGGTTATTCTTAAGATACGAATACCGATTATACCCTCCAACACTCCCAGCCCCATCAATATGCGGGTCTGCCTGCAAAAAGCGCCCAATAGAGGCATCGTAAATCCGCCCATTCATATGAATAATGCCCACTTCGTCGAGCATTTCGTGGCCGGTAAAGCCGCGGTTTGTGGCGACATTTTTATGGGTTTTGGCGAACTCGGCCAATACACTGGTAGGCGCCATTGCGCTGATCGTCCAACGGGCACTATTGCTGGTTGGGTTGTTGAGCTTGCGCCGCGCACCCCAAGGGTCAAAGGCCATACGTTTTTCGATGACACCGGCGCTATTGGTAATAGCCGTAATAGAGCCTAGAGGGTCTTTCTATAAAAAGCATAGCGAGGATATACACTACCCTAACAACGTCTAGAGATAAAAATGTAAATCTAATAGCATTATGCGCCACTCACCCAGTGGTACATCACCCACCGTTATTCAACGCAAGTCATAATTCGTGCTAACTGCTTAATGCACTGAAATTCATCGGCGGTCACCGGCTGTACGGATAAGCGCGGCTGTTTAAACAGCGTCATGGCGCTAAGCGCTGGCGTGTTTTTCAGTTGACCTAGAGTGATCACTTTGCCAAAGCATGCGCTAAAGCCAAGCGTGACACAAAACCACTTGGGTGAATTACGTGAAGCTTTCGGGTCATAATAAGCGCTTGAGGAATCAAATTGTGTAGGATCGGGATAAGCAGCTTGGGTAACCTGCGCAATACCGGCGACGCCGATGGTTTTGCAGCTGCTGTGATAAATAAGCACCCTATCGCCCTGCTCTAGCTCATCGCGTAAAAAGTTGCGCGCCGAATAATTGCGTACGCCATCCCAGCAGACCGTACCTTGGCTGCGCAGGTCGTTAATACTAAATTCATCGGGTTCTGTCTTGAATAACCAATAACGAGGCATAGTTTAATAATATGTATTAGATTTTCGGGGATGGTATAAGGTTGAGTTTTTTTAATCTTCCCATACCCAGCGTAAAGGTTCGCCAAAATCATCTTTAATTAATACTCGCTTGGGGCGGCGGTTTTTCGGCTTTTCGGGATGCTTGCGCGCCTCTAAGGCTTTTACTTCGTCGCTCACAGATGTACGCGCCTGCTGATGGCTACGCGAGAACCCTTGTGCAAAGATATTAACATTGTCCGTCAGGCCACTGAGGCCACGAGGCACGTCCTTTACTTCACCACCTTTGGTATGGTACTCGGCCATCGCTTGCTCTAACTGGGCACGTATTTGCGCTTTTGTAATAATGGGTTTCATAGGCTTTTGCAGTAAGAAAACCCTACTACCTTAGCTTTAAAACACGCAAAATGAAAGCCAATCACGCTGAAAGCGCTAAGTCCGTGAGCACTGTTTGCTCTTCTATTCAAAACCGAGCACAATAGCTAAAATTCACTGAGACTTTAACCTATGACTCTCATAATTGTCTTGTCGGCTTTAACACCCGTACTCAGTGTTATTTTTTTACTGGTTATTTTACGCTTACCGGCAAGTCGCGCTATGCCTTTGAGCTTTGCACTCACGACTGCTATTTGTGCGTTGATATGGGAAATACCACTGCCGTATATGGCCGCGGCCATCGTAGAAGGCTTGGTCATTGCCCTGAGTATTTTATGGATTGTATTTGGCGCTATTGCATTATTAAATGTGCTAAAGGCCGTGGGTACCATTGAATATATTCAACAAGGTTTTACCGCCCTTTCACCGATCGCCGTATTCAAACTGTGGTTATTGCATGGTTGTTCGGTGCGTTTTTAGAGGGTACTTCAGGCTTTGGTACGCCAGCAGCCATTGCTGCCCCACTGTTGCTGTCGCTGGGTTTCCCTGCGTTAGCTGCTGTTGTTATGCCTCTCGTTGCCGATTCAGCACCCGTGACCTTTGGCGCTGTAGGTACGCCCGTGCTGGTGGGTTTAGTGCAAGGTGCCCCCAGCCTAGAGTACGCGCATATCCGCGCTATCGCCATACAGGCAGCGGCTATGGACATTCTTGTTGCCAGTTTTATACCGCTATTGCTGTGCGCCATGTTGACTCGCTTCTGGGGGCAAAACGCGTCCTTTCGCGAAGGCTTAGCGGTATGGCCATTTGCCTTAGTGATGGGCTTAAGCTTTACCGTCACCGCTTGGCTAGTGGCTAAATTTTTAGGTCCAGAGTTTCCATCAATAGTGGGTGGGCTTACTGGCTTATTAGTGGCGCTAGTGCTGATTAAAAAACAATGGCTTATGCCCGCAGTATATTGGCGGTTCCCTAATGATGAGCCCATCACGCAAACACTCGCGCCTTCAAGCAGCCCCACCTATAAAACACTGTTTTACGCATGGCTACCCTACCTTAGCGTAGTGTTATTACTCCTTTTAACGCGTGTTGAGTTTTTAGGCATTAAGCCCATACTCAATAGCCTATCATTGAGTACTGGCTTGCTGTTTAGCACACCTATACAAGCTACCTTTTCTGTACTGTACTCGCCAGGCGCTATTTTTATTGCTGTTGCATGCGGGGTTTGCGGCATATCGATAGCGCTTAACCCTGGCGCTACGCATATGCAATCCTGTAGAAAGGCTTGGCTTAATGCCCTCAAAACGCTGCTACCAACCGCTATGGCTCTAGCCGCCTCAGTACCTATGGTACGGCTCTTTATTTACTCCGATGTCAATGCCTTAAGCATCGATGCACTCCCTGTACCGGCTATGCCGCTATTACTGGCCGAGCAGGCCGCTGCGGCATTTACCCACAACTGGCCTTTTATTGCCCCGCTGATTGGTGCGCTGGGCTCTTTTATCGCCGGCTCGGCAACCTTTTCAAATATGATGTTTAGCAACTTACAGATGGTCGTCGCTCAAGATCTATCACTGCCTGTCACAGGTATGTTGGGGCTGCAACTGTTAGGCTCCAATGCCGGTAATATGATTTGCGTTGCCAATGTTGTTGCCGCTGCCTCTGTGGTTAAACTCAGCGGTAGTGAAGGCCAAATCATTCGCTATACCGCAGGCCCTATGGCGCTGTATCTTTTAGCCCTTGGCACCGTGGGTTTTGCGCTCACTATTTTGGCTTGACGTATTATTGTCACGCCTAAGAGATAGCCTAACAGCGGCACGGGTAGGTCATTGGCCAAGCCACTTTGATCATGTTTATCTGCTTGACGCGATCGTGGCTTTTTATTTAATCAATTAAATACTTGGCAGAGTGCTCATGGAACATTTAAAATCCTCCCTCGATATTACCTTTGCCCAGCTTTCTCAAGCAGGTGCCAAAAGCGAAAACCAAGACACTATTGGTGCACGCATCCCTGATGGCACACTATTAACGTACAAAGGCATTGCGATTGCGATTGCCGATGGCGTTAGTACATCGGCAGCAGCAAAACAGGCCAGCCAAAGCGCCATTACGGGTTTTTTGGGCGACTACTATGCAACACCCGACACATGGCGTACCCAACAAAGCGCTACGCGTGTGATTCAATCATTAAACCGGTATCTGTGGGGCTTAGGGGCCAATAGTCCGCGTCAAGAAGGCTTACTCACGACTTTTTCGGCCATTATTTTAAAAAGTAATCAGGTATTTTGCTTTCATGTTGGCGATAGCCGTATCTATCGTTTACGCCATGGTCAACTCGAGCAGCTCACCCGTGACCATACTCAAAAAATCGACAAAAAAACAACCTACTTGACCCGTGCGCTCGGGGCCGATGATATTTTAGAAATCGATATGCAAACCCATGAACTTATGATTGGGGACACGTTTATTCTCACCACTGATGGTATTCACGACAACATTCAACACAAGTCTATCGAATCGCTGCTTAATGCTTATAGCGATAATCTCGAGGATGCCTGCTCTCGGCTACTCAACCAAGCACTCGAAAACAACAGCCAGGATAATCTAAGCATTCAAATTTGTAGAGTCAACAATATTGGTGCCGCCTCGCAAAGCGATACCGTCAGCGTACTCTCGCGCCTTCCTTTTGCGCCACTTTTGAGTATTGGCCAAACCCTTGATGGCCTATGCGTCAAAGCCATATTACAAGAGTCTGAGCGAAGTCAGGTATACCGTGTCGAAGATGCAGACGGTAATAGCCTCGTCATGAAAACCCCCTCCAGTCATTACAGTGATGATATCGCTTACATTGAACGCTTTGTTATGGAAAGCTGGATTGGCATACGCTTGAACAGCGATTGTATTGTCAAAGTGGTCACGCCGCCTAAGCCTCGCACCTTTTTATATTATTTAACCGAGTACCTCAAAGGACCCACCTTAACCCACTTAATAAAAGAGCGAGCACCGCTGGATATCCCTGATGCCATTGACCTAATCACTGGCATTATCAAAGGTGTACGCGCCTTTCACCGCAAAGACACACTGCACCAAGATATTAAGCCAGACAATATTATTGTGACAAGCCGTGGGCCTGTGATTATTGATTTTGGTTCAAGCTGGGTGGCGGGTATTAGCGAGGTGGGTGTCGCTTTTGAGCGCGATCACGTTTTAGGGACGCTAGATTATTCAGCACCTGAGTATCGCTATGGCGCCAAGGCCTCAAGTCGATCCGATCAATTCAGTGTGGCTATCCTTATGTATGAAATGCTTACGCACAAGCGCCCTTACGGCGAGGCATACGGTAAAGCCATGCATTTAAAAGCGTTTCAAAAGCTCCGCTATCGGCCCGCAGCAACCTATAACCCCCTAGTACCTTATTGGATAGACAAAGCGATTGCCAAAGCAGTATCGATCCACCCCGAGCAACGCTATGAGTCATTTTCAGAGTTTTTACTCGATTTGAAGCGCCCCAATCCGCTTTGGCAAAACCCCGAAACCCAACCACTACTACAGCGTCACCCGCTGAGATTTTGGCAAGTATTAGCGGCTATGGGTTGGTTCATAGCCTTGATGCTATTGCTAAGCACCGCTCCTAAGGCAATCTCGCTGTGATATTGGGTTATGGCACTGGATGAGCATTTTACTTATCGACGCCTGCTTTTTCAGCTGCCGCTTTTTGCCTAGCAGCAACACGCTTGCGTACTTCTTTGGGGTCCGAGATTAGCGGGCGATATATTTCAACGCGTTCTCCCGCTTGCATAGCATAACTTTCAGGGGGGGCTAAGCCCTTAACGCCAAGCGTTTGACCAAAAATACCCATTGAAGCAGTGGTTAAATCCAGCTCAGAAAAAAACTGCGTAATACCCGATTGCTGAGCAGCCTGTAATGCTGTTGTGCCGGGCTTAACCAACACACTCAATAATTTTTGTTTTTTAGGTAACGCATAAGCCACCTCAACAGCAATTGGCTCTATATCTGTCATGTATTATTACTCTTTAAGTTGCTGCCAGTGAGTTTTATATTCAACATACTGACCCCTCATCTATACAGGCTATCCAACAGACCTGCTTAGTAACTATTCAAGACCCCAGATTGGGTATGAATGGACATTGTCTGGGGTCGGCGTATAAGTCGCTCTCGGCTAAATGCCCAGACAATATCCAAACACCTAAAGTGAGGCTTGTGCTTGGCTGGTTGCAGTGATGCTAGCCATACAACGCCCTAGCTCGCTGACATACAACATCGACTTGCTGACTCGCGGTATCTTCCATCCACTTACCTGCAGCCATATTGAGTAAAAAGTTAGAAAACTCAAATTTCAGTGTGAAAGACACCTCACAACCACCAGTAATATCCTTAAATTCCCAACATCCGTCAAACTCTTTAAAAGGACCACTCAATAACTGTAAAGTCATTTTGTGCGGGAAACTTAAGGTATTGCGGGTCGCAAAACGATGGTGGGTGCCTGCTTTAGAGAGCGTGAGCTCGGCTTCAACGCACGTTGCCGTTCTCGATGTGACTCGGGCCCCCACACAATTCGGTAAAAACTGCGGATAAGATTCAATATCATTAACCAAATCAAACATTTGTTCTGCTGAATACACAACATGCGCACTACGATTCAAACTGCGTGACACCGTTTTAAGCTCCTAATTGCGAAAGGGTTTCAAAAAGCTTAATGGCCATAATCAATAAGACCAAGGTCGGCGAAACAAAACGTAATAAGAATAGTAGTAGGGTTTGCGTCTTTTGACTTTTAAAGCCAAACTCTTTTTGCAACAGCGCAGCGGGCGCCTTCCAAGCCACCAACAGGGCAATCAGCACGCCGCCTAAAGGCAACATGATTTGGCTAGTTAAAAAATCAAAGAAATCAAAAGGCGTAAAATACAAGAGCCAAGCCGGTTTAAACTCTGCCAATGGACCAAACGATGCCACGGTTAAAAGGCCTAGTAACCAACAACAACCAGCTACAATACCTGCAGCCTTTATACGCTTCCAGCCTTTGTTCTCTATTAACCAAGCAATAGCAGGCTCAATTAAGGAAACCGCCGAACTCCATGCAGCCACCGCCACTAAGGCAAAAAATAGAGTCCCAATCAAGAGACCTAAAGGCATAGAACCAAAGGCAATCGGCAGGCTCACAAATAACAACCCTGGCCCCGCACCCACTTCAATTGTAGGGTTCGCAAACACAATCGGGAAAATAGCAAGGCCAGCCACCAACGCAACTAGCGTATCAAGAATCCCCACTGTCAATATTGTTTTACCTATATTTGCACTACTTGGCATGTAAGCGCCATAAGCCATGATCGCACCCATACCTAAACTTAACGTAAAAAAGGCATGCCCCATAGCGATTAATATACTGTCTCCGGTGAGTGCAGAGAAATTAGGCGTAAACAAAAACATAACGCCGGCCTTAAAGTTTCCGGCCAAAAAGCCATAGACCAATAGCACCGCTAATGCCAAAAACAAAAATGGCATCATATATTTAGCAACAGCCCCTAGACCCTTACTGACACCACTGGCCACAATAATAAAAGTCATTAGGGTAAACGTTGAATGCCAGCCGAGCAAAGCTTTGGGGTCACCCAATAAGCCCCCAAAGAAAGCATCAGATCCTGCCGCAGAAATATCGGTAAATGTACCGCTGATACTGGCAAAAACATAGTGCAAAGCCCAGCCTGCTACCACACTGTAAAAAGACATAATCAACAGGCCTGCGATTACGCCCATGACCCCAATATAGCGCCAATTATGACTGGCGCCAGATTGTCGAGTAAAAACCTCTACCGCATTAACTGGGTTACGCCGCGCATTACGACCTAAAAAAACCTCAGCCATCATAATGGGGATACCCACAATGACAATGCATAACAAATAGACCAAAACAAAAGCACCACCACCATTTTCGCCTGCAATGTAAGGGAACTTCCAAATATTACCCAAGCCAACAGCAGAGCCCGTTGCGGCAAGAATAAACGTCCACCGACTACTCCAAGTGCCGTGTATACTTTTAGGTGTGTGGGAATTTTGATTATCCACGCCGAATCTCCAAATTTATTTGAGCGCGCATAATATCAAAGTGTGCTGATTATAATAAGGCATTATAATCAATCGCTATGCTGTTCTAATTGAGATTGAACGTTTTATAGACAACTTTGGGCTCTTGATAACCTTCTTGCTTAAAGAATTGCTGCAAATTGACGAGATCCCAATTATCTTTGAGCGGCCCAAGCAAAACACGCTGGATATTACGTTCAGCCACTGTTTCTATAATAACGGGGTATGTTGTCAGTGCTTTGACCTTTTGCGCGAATGCGCTAGCACCGGCTGGCTGTCCAAAAGCACCCATTTGTAGGTAAGTGCCCTCAGGAACTTCATAGCCACCGGAGTTTCTTGGTTTTGGAGCAACGCGAGTCGATGCTGTATGGGGCTTGAGGGCCGAGTCGTCAAAGCCTTTAAAATGACTCTGGTCTTGAGCCTCAACAACCTCTAGCATAACGCGAGCTGTTCCTTGCCCAGCAAACCCCAACTTACGGGCAGCGGTATAGGTCAAGTCAATAATACGATCGCCGTGAAATGGTCCTCGGTCATTCACTCTCACAATAACGTTTTTACCATTGGCGATATTTGTCACACGTACAAATGTGGGAATGGGTAGCGTTTTATGTGCTGCGGTCATACCGTACATATTGTAAATTTCGCCATTTGATGTTTTTTTACCGTGAAATTTTTTCCCATACCACGAGGCATACCCTTTTTGAGTAAAACCGGTTGAATCATTCATCAAATGATATGTTTTCCCTAAAACGGTATATGGTGATTTATTACCCGCTTTAGTACGAGGTTCTTTTACTGGATCGGCATCTGGAATATGCTCCACATCCAGTGGTGCAGCTGGGCCGCTGTCTTTTACGTCAATATCAACCGGTATTTCATAACGGATACGATGACTTTGACACCCCGTCATCAACGTAAAAAAAATCACAGTAAAAAAAAACAAGAGTGCGCTGCTGAACATTCTGATTACGGGTGGAGCGATTGCCTTTTTTAGATTAATCAAGGTATATTCTTATGCATATAATTGTGAGTAGTAAAAACCGCTAATCATCGTTATCGGTTATCGGTTTTGAATTTTTTAACAACAAGATAACGCGTTTATTTTATGACTGACGACCATAGTTAACGGCCGCTGAGCTATTAACTCCCCGATTCACCAGCCATTGCAAACGAGCAAGTTGTACCATCTAAAGCTCAGCATACGTCACTTTACCGCCAGGCCAGTTAGAGTGCGACACCCAAATAAGCAGCTATGAATTATTGCCTTTTAGGTTGGGCAGCCACAGCTGCTTCGGCAGCGCGCTTTGCACTGGAAATCTCTTCACTTAATTGATACACCGCTAACGCATACATTTTATTGCGATTGTACCGTGTAATTACATAAAAATTATTGTAGCCCAACCAATATTCAGGACCATTAACACCTGTAAACTCTAGTGCCATAGCAGGCTTTAGGCTAACAGGTTGACGAGATAATGGCGCAAAACCTAAAGTGGCTAGCTCATTCGCCGGCGTTTTAGGCCGACTCCCTATATTCAATAA
Organism: Marinagarivorans algicola; assembly: GCF_001292705.1. Lineage (GTDB taxonomy): Bacteria > Pseudomonadota > Gammaproteobacteria > Pseudomonadales > Cellvibrionaceae > Marinagarivorans > Marinagarivorans algicola. The sequence continues at coordinate 88,931 of NZ_LGAK01000019.1, read as the reverse complement.
TTGACGCGGAAATTGCGCGGCTTTTGAGGCGCGCTCCGCAACAGGCTCACCGTTTTGCCAACCATGTGCTTTAAAGTAATTAGCTACGCTAGCAATGGCATCTTTTTTGTTATTCCAGATATCTGCAAAGCCATCACCATCAAAGTCAACAGCAAAGCTGCGATAACTACTCGGAATAAACTGCCCATAGCCCATCGCGCCGGCATATGACCCTTTGAGCGTTAGCGGGTCTTGATGCTGCTCTCGCGTCAACAGCAAAAATGCTTCGAGCTGTCGCGTAAAAAAAGCCCCGCGCTTAGGATAGTCAAAGCCCAGTGTTGTGAGTGCATCAAGTACGCGGTAGCTGCCCATATACTGACCATAACGCGTTTCAACACCAATAATGGCGACAATTATATTAGCGGGGATACCCGTTTCTTTCTGTACAGCGGCTAAGATATCTTGATGTGCCAACCAGAAATCTACGCCATCTTGAATCCGTTTTTCTTTTAGAAAAATATTTCGATACTCGTGCCACGGCTTAGTTTTTTCAGCCGGTCGCGCAATAGCGGCTAATATCGAAGGTTTTTTTTCGGCTTTTTTTAATAAACCTACTACGTATTCACGTTCAAAACCGTGTTTGTTCACCATGGTATCAATAAAAGCTTGGGCATTTTTATGTGTCTCATAACCCTTTTTCATTGGGGTCGACTCAGCCCAGACTGCCGAGCCTATTAGCATACACAACACGATCAGCAGCCAGCGTGCAGATATTAAAGTATTAAAGAGATGATGCATACATTCCTCTTGGAATTCAGTGCACTAAGGCATTGAAAAAGTGACATTGATAAATCATATAATCACAAGCACATAAATTAAGTCTGAGTTTGAGTTTTTTTAGGCTCGGTCGCCACAGCCATCAACAAACCAAAACCGGCCATTAACGTCACTAGCGACGTACCACCTAAGCTCACCAGCGGCAAAGGGACCCCCACTACAGGTAATATACCGGATACCATACCCACATTAACAAACACGTAAACAAAAAAGGTCAGCGTAACACTGCCGGCTAAAAGACGACCAAAATGGTTTTGCGCACGCCAAGCAATCATTAATCCACGCGCAACAATAATGCCATACAAGCTCAGCAAAAGCACAACACCCTTAAGGCCAAACTCTTCTGCGAGTACAGCAATAATAAAATCTGTGTGGCTTTCTGGTAGAAAATCAAGTTGCGATTGGGTGCCTTGCATCCAGCCTTTGCCCTCCAGCCCTCCAGAGCCAATCGCTGTTTTGGATTGAATAATATTCCAACCAGAACCTAATCGGTCAGCTTCGGGGTTTAATAAAGTTAAGACACGCTGCTTTTGATAGTCATGCATCACAAAATTCCACATTGGCCAGCTGGCAACTACCACTAACAATAAGCTTCCCAAAATATAACGCCAACTCAGTCCCGCCAAAAATAAAGCAATCAACCCCGATGCGGTCACTAAAATAGCGGTGCCAAGATCCGGCTGCTTAAAAATAAGTAAAGCAGGTAAAGCCACTAACGCTAAGCAGCCACCAATATGCTTGAGCTTAGGCGGTAATGCTCTTGAGCCCAAATAGGCCGCTACGCATAACGGCATAGCTAACTTTAAAATTTCAGCGGGTTGAAAACGAATAAACCCTAAGCTTAACCAGCGCTGCGCCCCTTTTGCACCGACACCAATTAATAGCACCAAAATCAATAGTACAATGCCAAAAACATATAACCACTTACCACTGCGCTCTAAAAAATTAACAGGGCATTGCGCAATAGCAAACATACCAATATAAGCAATAGAGAAAAAGATAATTTGGCGCTTTATCATAAACTCACTCGTACCACTGGCACTGTACAAAATAGAGAGACCAGTCCCTGTTAATATGAGCAATGCTAACAATAACCAAGGATCAACATGCACAATACGCCAAAAGCTTTCGCCTTTTTTAAACGTTTGCGTCGAACCTGGCATATGCCTTACAAAATCTCGACCACCGTGCATTTTCATTGGTTAACCTCGCTGACCATAAAATCAGCTTTCGCGGGGTGACGCGTCGATATCTTCTGCGATGAATGCATTTTGGCTTTACGCGCCGCTTCAATATCAAACCAACTATCAAAAACACTTCTCGCCACAGGCGCCGCCGCGCTCGATCCATGCTCGCCATTTTCGATCACAACCGCCAAGGCTATTTCCGGTGCATCGGCAGGCGCAAAGGCAATAAATAAAGCATGATCCCAGTTGCGCTGAGATATTTTATCTCGGTCATAATCAGTATCTTGCGCGATACCAACCACTTGAGCAGTACCCGTTTTACCTGCCACACGATAAGACAACCCCTTGTTAATTCCTTTAGCAGTACCACGTAAACCGTGCACAACCGACTCCATTGCTTTATTAACATAGGCCCAATTTTCTCTAGATGCTGATACAATATCAACACCTTTTTTTTCAATTTTTTGTTTGCCTAGCTGCTTGACTAAATGAGGCTCAAAGCGCTGTCCTTGGCTTGCAAAGGTGGCTGTCATAACAGCTAACTGAAGAGGCGTTGTTAATACATCTCCCTGTCCAATGCTGACGTTCAAACTATCACCAGGGTACCAAGGCTGGCGTCGATGTTTTTTCTTCCATTGTCGAGAGGGCCATAAACCACTTCGCTCATTGGGCACATCAATCCCCGTGTGCTGCCCCAACCCAAAGTGCGCGCCTATAGGGTGCATGTTATCAATACCTAAGCGTACCGCGAGCTCATAAAAAAAGGTATCGCACGACTCAGTAATCGCTTGATGAAGATCAACATGTTTACCGTGCCCCCACTTTTTCCAGTCGCGGTATAAGCGCTCACCTTCAGCCAGCTGATAAAAACCGGGGTCATTAATCCGCGTGTGCGCTGATATTAAGCCTGTCTCCAATCCGCCTAAACCTAAAATAGGCTTGAGCGTTGACCCTGGTGGATATTGCGCTTGAATAGTACGATTATACAAAGGCAAGTCTTTAGAACTATTCAGTGCGTTATAATCGGTATAACTAATACCTGTCACAAATAAATTAGGGTCAAAACTCGGCGAGCTTGCCATCGCCAACACCCCCCCTGTCTTTACATCAATAGCTACAACCGCACCACGCCAGCCAGTCAATGCCTCATAGGCCGCTTTTTGTAAATGCAAGTCGAGGTGTAGATGTAAATCTCGACCTGGCTCGGGCGCTTCACGTTCAAGCTCTCGCAGTGCTCGCCCATGGGCATTCGTTTCTAAGAACCGGCTCCCAACGGCACCCAATAGTGCTCGCTCATATTGTTTTTCAAGCCCTATTTTTCCGATACTAAAAGTAGCGCTGTAATCTTTTTTGGTGTCTTCATCAAAGGCTTTTAGCTCTCGCTCGTTAATACGCCCTACATAGCCAATGGTATGCGCTAAGAGCTCACCATAAGGATAGTAACGCACCAATTCTGCTTCAACCTCAACCCCTGGCAGACGGTATTCGTTGACACTGATTTTGGCAATTTCTTCGGGGCTTAAATCGAGTTTTAGCGGGGTAGGCTGATATGGCGCACGCGCGCGGTTTTTGAGTTTTTTAAAGCGATCAATATCCGACGGGCTGACATCAATAATTTTATTTAACTCTATAAATAACGCATCTAGATTCTTAACACGCTCAGGGATAACACTCAAGCGATAACTCGGACGATTATCGGCCAATAAGATACCATTGCGGTCATAAATCAATCCCCGCGTAGGGGCGACCGGCTGCACCTGTATTCTATTACGATCAGACAATGTGACAAAATTTTGATGCTGCTTTATTTGCAGTAAGTAAAAGCGGGTCACCAAAACACCCAATAACACTACCACACCCAAAAAGGCTACCAATAAACGCCATTGAATGATGCGTCGCTGATGACCTTCGTTAGCAATGGTTGAATGCCGGTGATGTTTGCCTAATGCTGGCATGATTGAGCTCCAAGCAAAACCGCGGAATGTATCGGGTGTGTTAACGGCGATTTAACATCGCTATTTATGGTATGGGTGATTATTTAAAATAGTCCACGCACGATATAACTGTTCGATAAAGACAACTCGCACAAGCGGATGCGGCAAGGTTAAATTAGACATTGACCATTTGGCATTAGCGCGTGCTAATACTGATGCACTTAAACCGTCAGGCCCACCAATAATAAAACATAAATTTTGCCCTTCCATGCGCCAATCCGTCAGATGACCAGCCAATTGCTCTGTAGCCCAAGGCTTACCCAAAACCTCAAGTGCAATCACAAAGTCATTGCTAGCAATCGCATTAAGAATCTCTTTGCCTTCGGTCTCAATCGCAGTGCTCACCGAAGCATTTTTACCTCGATGTCCTGGCGCAAGCTCAATCAGTTTTGGCGCTAGCTCTTTAGGCAGTCGTTTACAATATTCGCCATAACCTTTTTGAATCCAGTCAGGCATTTTAGTGCCGACCGCGATAAGTTGCACTTTCATGCGTTAACCTTACTCATCCATTAAAAACCCATAAATGAAAATATCGATTCACCCCAATAGATCTATTCAGCCTACTGAGGTGACTCAACAATAACTAGTCGAGGTCAGGAATCTGGTTAACCGGTTTACTTGACCATAATTTTTCAAGCTCATAAAAAGCCCGCGAAGCTGGCAGCATAACATGCACAACGACACTACCATAATCCACTAACACCCAGTCACCCGCATCCATTCCCTCTACACCGATGGGGCGAATATTGACTTTTTTTGCCTCATCTAAGACATTATTCGCTAATGATTTAACCTGACGACTAGACACCCCTGTACAGAGTACAAGTGTATCCGCAACATCTGAAATACCAACAACATCTAACTCTACAATATTTTCGCCTTTAATATCAGCGAGTGCACGTTTAACAATTTCTTTTAATTCTATGGTCATGAATATTTTGCCAGTTTTGATAAAAATAAAAGCACCCTAAAGGCAGTGCTTGTTAATACGATAAGCCTCATTGAATGCTCATCAAATTGACTTAACATCGGTAAGCCTATAAATAGGGCTTTCACCGTTTAGTCTTTTGCCTGTTATATCGTCATGAATTAAGCACGGATATGCCCATCACCTAGCACTACCCATTTTTGAGAGGTCAACCCCTCAAGACCTACAGGTCCCCGCGCATGAATTTTATCGGTTGAGATACCAATTTCGGCACCTAAGCCATACTCATAACCATCGGCAAACCGCGTTGATGCATTAACCATGACAGAGCTAGAATCAACTTCGCGAAGAAAGCGCCGTGCTAAGGTATAATTTTCAGTAACAATCGATTCTGTATGCTGTGAGCTAAAGGTAGCAATATGTGCCATTGCCTCATCAATATCAGAGACAATTTTGATGGCTAATATCGGCGCTAGGTACTCGGTTGACCAATCATTCTGCGTGGCGGCACTGGCTTGACTTAAAATAGCGCAGGTTTCTTGACACCCTCTTAGCGCGACTTGCTTTTGCATATAAGCCTTGCCTAAACGCGGTAGTATTGCTGATGCAACCGAGCGCGCAACAAGCAGTGTTTCCATGGCATTACAAACACCATAACGGTGTGTTTTTGAATTCAAGGCTACATCAAATGCTTTATCGAGATCAGCATGGTCATCAATATACACATGGCAAATACCGTCTAGGTGCTTGATAACAGGTACAGTAGCTTCTTGAGAAATACGCTCAATCAAACCTTTACCGCCACGCGGTACAATCACATCAACATAAGTACTACTGGTAATTAACGCACCCACTGCCGCACGGTCAGTGGTTTCAATGACTTGCACAGCAGCTGTCGGTAACCCGGTGCTGGCCAACCCAGTGGCTACCGCCTTAGCAATCGCTTGATTGGAATGAATCGCCTCACTTCCTCCGCGTAAAATAGCGGCATTACCTGATTTTAAGCATAAGCTAGCGGCGTCAATGGTCACGTTAGGGCGCGACTCGTAAATAATGCCCACCACTCCTAAGGGCACTCGCATTTTGCCCAATTGAATGCCACTGGGGCGATATTGCATATCCGTCATTTCACCACACGGGTCTGGCAGCGCAGCCACTTGCTGTAGCCCTTCGATCATACTGTCTATACGTGTCGGCGTAAGCGCTAAGCGATCCAATAAAGCGGCATCTAAGCCATTTTTTTTGCCGGCAGCCATGTCTAATGCATTTTGCGTCATTAACTCATCACGGGCAGCCTCTAGGGCATTCGCTATAGCCTCTAGGGCAGCATTTTTTTGCTGGGTCGTTGCACGCGCTAAAGCGCGTGACGCTAAACGGGCTTGCTCGCCAACTTGGCGCATATACTCTGTAATATTCATAGCAATACTTGATAGGTGTTGGGCAAAGCCTTGCATTATAACAGAGCTTCACGCTTGCTATACCCTAAACGCACAATAATCTTAGCGAAGTGAAATATACGATCTATAGTTATGAGGGATAACGCTACAAGATTGACAACGATTAACGATCTAAAAGCAGGAACCACCTTGATACGCCCTTAAAGGGGCTGCTCGAACCTACTATATTGATGGCGCTTAAGCCCATATAGCTTTTTATGGAGAATACTGTATGTTTTTTGCCCGCCGCGATGATGAAGCACTCAACGAGCTAGAGCATGAGAATCGTCAACTCAAAGAGCGCTTAAGTGACCTCCAGCACGAGCTGAAGCAAACACAAGACGCTCTACAAAGCGCCCCCAAAGCCGAAGACAATAACCAACAAAATACTCTAAATCAGCTATGGCTGCAATCGAGTGACGCCATCAATACCGTGCAGCAAGATTTGGCTCGTTCTGCCGCCACACTGACAGAAAGCCGTAATGAATTTGAGCAGTCACAAGCCATGTTTGATCAGATCATGGGGCTTTTAGGGACCACAACTCGCACAACCAGCACTATCAGTAAAGACACCTCTGAAGTCGCTAGCGCCGTCAGCAACCTAAAAAGTGTCACCGAAGGAATCAATGGTTTTGTATCAATGATTCAGGGCATTTCAGAGCAAACCAACTTGCTGGCACTCAACGCTGCAATTGAAGCGGCAAGAGCTGGCGAACAAGGTCGCGGGTTTGCCGTAGTCGCTGACGAAGTACGCAGCCTAGCGCAACGGTCTGCCGAGGCCACCAACGAAATTGCCGCGCTTATTAATAAAGTCAATACCGAAATGGATAATGTAGTGGGAGGCATTGACCGCGTGGGTGAAAAATCGCATACCGTTAGTAGTAATACGCAAGATATTGAAGATACCACGGGCAATCTAGTCGGATTGGCGAAAAAAATGTTTGCTGTTATTGATGCCTCGACTGACGATGCCTTTATTCAAACCGTTAAAATGGATCATATGGCTTGGAAGCTCGAAGTCTACAAGGTATTGATTGGGCAATCTCAAGCGAATGCCAATGATCTTATCAATGCCGATCAATGCCGCTTAGGGCAGTGGTGCTCACATGGCGAAGGAGCCCAAAAGTATGCCAGCAATAGTGCATTTCGAGCCATAGAGTCACCGCATAACGAAGTGCATTCACAGGGTAAAAACGCCGTTAGTGCCTATCATCGCGATGATATTAAAGAAGCCCTCGCCTGCGCCCAAAAAATGGAAAGTGCAAGCCAACACGTTACAGCACAGTTGGACCGCCTCGCTGAGAGTATGCGCTAAGGATTTATTAAAGCCCTTAACAATTATCGCAAAAAAATTGCAACTCCCTTTAAAAACCTTTTAAAGGGAGTTGTAAAACACAACAAGCAGCACACTTGCACCCTATAAAACTGTCACCTCAGCACGTGTGCTCAGTTTAAGAGTGATAAAGTGGGCCGCGAGTCAATTTAGTGGTTACACGCTTCACTATGGATATGGCCGCTCTCTATTTCGTCTACCGTGGCAGTACGTACCTCAACCACTTCCACATCAAAGTTGAGTACTTTACCTGCAAGCACATGATTACCATCAATTGTAATGGTGTCTGGCGCAACTTTTGTGACTTCAACTAAGTGATGACCATCGGGACCATCTACTTCAAAGGCCATGCCGACTTCAATACTGTCTACGCCAGTAAACATCTCACGCGGCACATCTTGAACCAATGATTCATCAAATTCACCATAGCCTTCGGCAGGCTGAACTTGGACCGATTTTTTATCACCTACCACTAAGCCCGTCAACTCAGACTCAAGACCGGGAATAATATTAGAGTGCCCCTGCAGGTAGGTTAGCGGCTCAGCACCAATCGAACTATCAAGGGTTTCACCTTTGTCATCGGTTAATGTGTAGTGGATACCCACGGCGAGATCGTTAGCAATTTTCACAAGAATACTCCAGCTGTAATAACAGCAATCATTAATTAAGCGCGCACCCTAAAGCAAGCTCGTACCCCTGTCTAGACTTGAAAGAGTTACATCTAAGAACTGCCCTTACTCGCCACCTTCGCGATTAGCAATAAGTGCATCCACCGTACTGGGATCTGCTAAAGTAGAGGTATCGCCAAGCGTGTCTAGCTCACCCTCTGCGATTTTGCGCAATATACGGCGCATGATTTTACCGCTACGTGTTTTGGGCAGCGCTGGCGCCCATTGAATAATATCGGGCTTAGCAATAGCCCCTATTTCTTGATGACATAATTGAATTAACGTTTTTCTATCAACATCCTCAGGCGCAACGCCACACATTAAAGTGATATAAGCATAAACCCCCTGCCCCTTGATAGCGTGCGGGTACCCAACCACTGCCGCTTCCGCAACCTGCGGATGCAACACCAATGCACTTTCTATTTCGGCCGTCCCTAAGCGATGGCCACTCACATTCAATACATCATCAACCCGACCTGTAATCCAATAATACCCATCTGCATCTCGGCGCGCGCCGTCACCAGTAAAATAATGCCCTTTGTAAGTACTAAAGTAGGTGTCGATTAAGCGCTGATGATCGCCATAAATAGTACGTATCTGGCTAGGCCAAGAGCGCTTAATCACCAAATTACCTTCACATTCACCCGTTAACTCATTGCCTTCGGCATCCATAATAGCCGGTTCAACACCAAAAAAAGGTAATGCTGCCGAGCCGGGCTTAAGCCCTGTGGCACCAGGCAATGGGACCAACATATGTGCGCCGGTTTCAGTTTGCCACCATGTATCTACAATGGGGCAGCGCTGCTCACCCACCACACGGTAAAACCAATGCCAAGCTTCTGGATTGATTGGCTCACCGACAGTACCCAACACACGCAACGTATTACGCGATGATGCAGTCACAAAATCATCGCCCTGAGCCATCAAAGCTCTTAATACCGTCGGCGCGGTGTAAAAAATACTGACTTTATGAGTGTCGACAACCTCCCAACAACGCGACGGCGTAGGGTAGGTCGGTACCCCCTCAAATAAAACACTCGTGCCGCCTATCGCTAATGGCCCATATACGCAGTAACTGTGACCAGTAATCCAGCCCACATCGGCCGTGCACCAAAACACCTCACCTTCACGGTAATCAAACACATATTTAAACGTCATGGCCGCTTGTAATAAATAGCCACCGGTCGTGTGCAATACCCCTTTAGGTTTACCCGTCGAACCGCTGGTATACAAAATAAATAACGGATCTTCCGCATTCATAGGCTCAGGCTCACACTCGGCACTGGCCTGCGCTATCGCTTGCGCGTAATCAATATCACGCGGCTGCGGCTTAAATGCCGCGGCGGTGTAGGCCAGCACAATGACTGCTGTCACGTTAGGACAGCCTTCTAATGCCTGATCAACATTCGCCTTTAGAGGAACCGTTTTACCACCACGCACCCCTTCGTTAGCCGTAATCACAAGTCGGCAATCGGCATCTAAAATACGGTCTTTTAGCGCTTCGGGCGAAAAGCCACCAAAGACAACACTGTGCACCGCACCAATACGCGCGCACGCGAGCATGGCATAAGCAGCCTCAGCGATCATCGGCATATAAATACATACCCGGTCGCCCTTTTTAACCCCTTGCGCCTTGAGGACATTAGCCAACTTACACACGTTATGATGCAATTGCCGATAAGTAATTTCCACACTTTGCTCTGGCTCATCGCCCTCGACAATAAAGGCTGTCTCTTGCCCTTTAGTTAGCAAATGGCGGTCTATACAGTTAACGCAAGCGTTGAGCTGGCCATCAGCAAACCACTCGGCCCGCCCCTCAGTAAAATCCGCGTCGCACACTTTCGCAAAGGGCTTAGTCCAGCTTAAAAAGCGCTGGGCTTGCGCCGCCCAGAAGGCCTCAGGTTCGTTAATGGATTGCTCATACAATACTTGATATTGAGATTGAGTGATAAGCGCAGAAGCTGCGAAAATATCGGGCACGGGATAAAGAGACTGAGACATAAAGAATCCTATACATGAAAGAGGCGCAGTATTAGACCGCCAGTGCATTTATTATTGTTATGTTAAACTTTGAAGCATCGGCTATAAATGGTGGCTTGTTGTTCAAACATAACTCAAGTCGAAATGACTAAAGAGCACACCCCATACATCACCGGATCATTATTAGAGACCACTATAGCTGTAAATACATACGGTGTTAACCAAATAATGGTCATCGCATCGCACCTCGATGAAAACATCGAATAAATACTCGGTTCTACACTTGATTTACAGCCAGCCTTTGCGTTTAAAAATAATCACTTGTGCACTCACGGCAATAATTATCGCTAAGACTAACGCGGGTAACCCTAAGGGGTATTCAACCAGTGGTTTACCCAGCACTTTCAATTGAAAAACACTCAGAATAAAGCCTAACGGTAAAAACAGCGCTGCAACCACAGACAAAATATACATACGGGTATTTAATTGGTCTGCAACGCGACTAGCCAACTCTTCTTGCACAACCGCCGCGCGATCTTTGACTGCATCCAACGACTCAACATAGCGCACTAATTGATCTGCAATATGGCGCTGTTGCATTCGCACTCGCTCATCAATCCAGCTAATAGGCTCAATATAAATCCGCGCAAGCGCTTCGCGTTGCGGTGCCAGATAGCGTCGTAACAAAATACATTTACGTCGCAACTCCATAACATGTACACGCCGCTGTTGCTGAAAGTCATCAAGCACTCCGGCCTCCAGCGCATCCATCTTATCTTCTAAAGAATCTATGGCGCTCACTAACTGCATCGTCAGCGAACCGGTTAAGTGAATAAGCATATGGGCAATCGATGCCGGACCCACACCGTCAGCCATCGAGCCGGCCAAATCACGTAAACTAGTTAAAGAGCGCCGGCGCGCTGTGATCATTTTATGCTTATCTGCATAGGCCCTTACCGCAACCATATCTTCAGGCTCAGCATTAGGATGAAAATTAATACTGCGTAGCGCCATAATCAGCGAGTCGTCTTCACGCCAAACATGAGGCCGAGTCTCTTCGCTTAACAGTGTGTGTACCGCAGTTTCTGATAGGCCGCTATGCTCACTCAACCATTGGCGCGCACGCGCATTGCGAATATCAAAATGCAGCCAAATCAAGCCATCTCCTGCTTGCCAGCGAGCATAGTCCTCCAGAGTTATAGCCTTCGCTTGCCCCTCCTTAAAAATATAGCCACAAACTAGACCATATGGACGCGCATCAGAAGAGAACTCTTGATTAATAGCCTGACTAGTAGTGCCTGAATGGCTCTCAGCACCTAACATGAGCTAACCTCACTAAAAAACCCTACTTTAACCCGCCCCATGACATTGCACCAGCTGAACCATTCATAATGATACTACGCAAGATTGACACTTATGAGAAAGACGATTGCTGCTTGTTTTTTAGCTCGCATAGGGTAATAAAAAGCTAAACGTGGTCCCACGATTCACTTCACTTATCACAGAGATTTTACTGTGATGCAGGTCGATGATTTTTTTAGTGATTGCTAAGCCGATTCCTCCGTGAGCACTATTCCCTCGTATACTGTTACCGGCTTTAAAATGAGCATCAAAGATATGAGGTAAATCTTTTTCAGGAATACCAATACCCGTATCGCTCACATCAATTGCTACAAAATGCCCACTTGTTGACAACCGTACTGTAATGCTACCGCCGGATTGTGTATGACGTAATGCGTTTTCGATGAGATTTGAAAATACACGTTCAAGCTTTTCAATATCGCCTTTTACTAAGATAGAGGTATCCTTAGGCTCAACTTTGAGTGTTATATTTAATTTATTGGCCTCAATAGTGAATTTTTGCAATACGTCTTGTACTAATTCAGCCACCGAAAAAGACTCACGATTGACTCGTACACTACCAGAATCCAAATGCGCCAATTCAAATAGCTGCTCGATAAGATTGGCTATCTTTTTAGCGTTGCGCGCGGCCACCTCAATGTACTGATCACTGTCGGCCTTTGCCACACTACCTTCGTTTAACTGCCACGTTTCAAGGTACCCTAACAATGACGCCAAAGGCGTTCTTAAGTCATGAGAAATATGCGTGAGTAGCTCTTTGCGCAGCTCATCCACGGTAATAACTTGCTGGTATTGCTCTTCTAGTCGGTCGAGCAAGGCTTTGAAGCTACTTCCTAACACATGAATCTCATTATTATTTTGACTATCCCAATGTGCCAATGCCCGTGATGCTTTTTTACCGCCTTCTTTAGAAAAGCCTTCATCGCGCACTTTTTGGATCGACGCTGACAAGTTACGCAAAGGTTTTGTAATAAGCGCAATAACGACCAAGCTGGCTAATAAACCAAAGCACAAGCTCGCAATTACTAACCAAAAACCTGAGCGTAACATTTTACTTTGCGCCAATGAGTCATAAAAGGCATCGAAAATATCGCTACCTAAAATGACATACAAATAGCCAATCGTTTGGCCATTTTGATCGATAGGTGATGCAGAGAATATCTTTTGCTGTCCATATTCACGAGGATTATCTCCCAGAATAGGCGAGTCTATTTTTTTCGTTCGAATAAAGTCGGTAATCGGCTTTAAACTGACATTCTTACGCTTAACAACCCCAGGTTCTGCCGAATAGGTCATAATATTCCCTTTGGCATCGAGGATATAAAATTCAAAATCAGGACCTAGCACCATGAGTTTCATAAAAATCATTTTCGCGGCATTCAGGTCCAAACCATTATCATCAAAGAGTAAATAATCTTTCACCACTAACTTTGCCAAATCACAATGCAAATGCTGCGTCACTAAACGCTGATGAGAATTAGAAGCTTGAAACAACATATTGGCACTAAAAAAACCAATGGCCAAAAAGATCACCGTAAGACAGAGCGCAAGGCGGGTATACAATGTTTTACTCGCTTTAATCATTAAATTTATACCCCACACCCCAAACAGTTAATACATAAATAGGATTTGCTGGGTCTTTTTCTAACTTTGAGCGCAGACGATTAATATGCGAATTCACTGTATGCTCATAACCGCTATGCTTGTACCCCCACACCGCATCGAGCAAATCGTTACGACTATAAACCCTTCCGGGTGAGCTAGCCAAGTACAGCAACAGATCAAATTCTTTCGCCGTTAAACGCACCGCCTTACCCGCCAAATCAACTGTGCGCTTATTGCGATCAATGATTAACTCGCCAAACGTGTCGCACTCGCCAGTGCTAACCACCTGTGCATTATGATTAAACTTAACACGCCTTAAAATAGCCTTAACTCTTGCGCGCAATTCCAAAATACTAAAGGGCTTGGTCAAATAATCATCGGCGCCAACTTCAAGCCCTATAACCCGATCGGCTTCAGTGTTTTTGGCAGTTAACATCAGTATAGGCGTAAAGATATGTTCTTGACGCAAGCACTTACAGACCGTTAAGCCATCGAGCCCTGGCAGCATAATATCCAATACAATCAAATCAAACGGCTGAGCTTTCGCTAAGGCAAACCCCTCTGCACCGTCGGCAACACTTGTCACAGCGTAATCGAGCGCCTCTAAATTTAAACAAATCAATTGATTAATGTCTTTATCGTCTTCGACGAGCAGGATTTTAGGTTTATCACTCATATAAAATTCTTTGCATACTGAGCTTTAAGGTGTATAGAGTCACCTTAAGGCGGATGAAAATAGCGCTCAAAAATATCATTATGCGTACGATAATCAACGCATTACGATAAAAGCCCCCACCAAACATATCTGTTTGCGCACAGCTAGCTTAACAGCTTTTTATACTCTTAGCTTACCCGCTCATCCTCACAATACTGTCACACATTCATCACATTTTTATCACATTAAATCCACAAAACAAACTGAAGCAATCGATAAACGCATACTAGCAGACACAAAAAAGGGTAGCTAAGCTACCCTTTTTTGTGTCTGTCTTAATATAAAGGCATTGAGAAATTAAGACACTCAAGCACCTAATATATTAAATGCAAAGATTATAGCGATCCTTCAATGATCCAACCTGACCACCAAGCACTGTCAGCAGAAGGGTCAACAGCACCAATATAATCCGTCAATTCAAACTCAAAACCAGAGTCGTTGACTGAATCAATAGCTGCTACAGGGCTTGCTAACACAGCCTCAGCATTCATGATTTCATAGTACTCACCGAACATAAGACTCACGGCATTAAAATTTGAATCCGTTAAAGAACCTGCTGTACGCTCGTCTTTAAGCTTATCATCGCAATCGCCTAAAAAGTTAGTCATGGTATTAGAACCACTATCGGTACGCACACAATGAGTAAAGTTCGACACCGCTGAGTTCCAAATTTTAGTCGTCACATTACCCCGCAAACGCATACCCGGCTCATTACCACCTTCACCTTGCGCGTTTTTAGCTTTATTCACTTCACTACCTATAATGGTAATATTTGACAACACAGCACTGGTTTCTTTGATAGCGCTATCACCACTACTGTTAGCCTCTATACCACGCGGATCATTAGAGCCATTAGGTCCCGTTTTGTTAGGGTCTTTACGAACAATCGCAAATTGGATATTCCCCTGATAGCCCTCATCAAAGTCGATATCGTCATCGTCATTATTCGTTAATACAGCATGCTTTAAGTTTGCAGTGCCGCCAAACCATTCGATACCATCATCGAGATTGCCATGTACTTGAATGTATTCCAAATGTGTTTTATAACCTACCCCCATTAATGTCAAGCCATTAATTTCAGAGTTAGCGGCTGTTGATTTACCACCTTCAGCTATACGCACATAGTTGAGCACACCACTATTATCAGCGACATCGTTACCACCGTAGTAATAAGTTTCATCACCAAAACCTTCACCAGCTACGTTACAAAATCCGTCTGCATTACTGCATGGCACCGATCCTTTACCGACTTGCGGGGCAAAGCCTTGTATTACAATACCGCCCCACTCACCGTTACCATCAAAATCAGCATCGGCAGCCGAACTAAAAGTAATGGGTTTAGCACGCGTACCTTTAGCCATTAATTTAGAGCCGCGAGTCACCAAGAGAGTGGCGTCATCAAACGCACCAACATTCACACCGGGCTGGATTGTCAAAGTAACATTTTGCACCGCCGCCACAGCTTCAGCTGTTTGTAGTGCTGTGTGACCATTGCCTACAATTGTTAAGCCATCTAGTGCCCATTGGACATCAGCGGTTAAAGTAAAGTCGGTATTCACCATACCCGAAATGGTACACACCGCATCTGTGCACGAAACAAAATCAGGTAAATTATTACGATCCAGTGTAGGCATAGCCTCACTTAATGTACCTGGTAGCGTCCAACCTTCGTGCCAGTTACGATCCGCTGCATTTTCATCAGGATTGACCGCGCCGATATAATCGGTTTTATCAAAAACAAATGCAGAACCATTATCAACGGCATTAATATCTTCAATCGCGCTGTCCAGTTTTGCGTTGGCATCGGTAATCGCCCACGCATCATCAAACGAAATCACAGATGCTTTAAAATTGATAGGCGTTAATGCTGAGCCATCACTTTTATCTTTATGTAAGCTGCCATCGCAGTCACCTAAAAAGTTTTTTAATGTGTTGCTACCGCTATCAGTTCTAACGCAATCATAAAAATTAGTTACCGCCGAGTTCCAAATTTGCGTGGTAACATCACCACGTAAACGAATGCCTGGCTCATTGCCGCCACCGCCTTCTGCGTTAACTGATCGATTTACTTGACTACCAATAATAGTAATATTCGCTAAAACAGCTTCTGTTTCTTTAACCGCTTCATCGCCACTACTGTTTGCCTCAATACCACGTGGGTCATTACTGCCTGTCGGAGCCATTTTAGTAGGGTGCTTGCGCACAATAACATGCTGGATATTACCTTTATAGCCTTGATCAAAGTCAATATCGTCATCGTCGTTGTTAGTTAATACCGCATGCTTTAAGTTAACTGTGCCGCCAAACCATTCTATGCCGTCATCTTTGTTGCCATGCACCTGAATATATTCAAGTTCCGTCTCATGCCCCACACCCATTAGTGTTAAGCCATTAATTTCAGAATTAGCCGCAGCAACTAAGCCGCCTTCAGCAATGCGCACATATTTTAAAATACCGCTATTATCGGCTGCATTATCACCACCGTAGTAATATTTACCATCGCCAAAGCCTTCACCCGCAACATTACATACTGTACCTGTATCACCGTGACAAACTGCTTTATTGCCTAAATCATATTGTGGCGCAAAACCTTGCACAACAATACCACCCCACTCACCCTCACCGTCAAAGTCGTCATCTTTAACAGAGCTGAATGTAATAGGTGAATCGAGCGTGCCTTCGGCGAGTATTTTAGAGCCGCGTGAAATCAACAGCGTTCCGCTATCATCAGCACGTACATGCACGCCAGGATCTACGGTTAATGTTACAGCTGCGACTGTCGATTTTGTTTCTTCGGTTACCTGGCCGTGACCATCACCCACAACTACCAAGCCTTGCAATAACCATTTTTTATCGGCAGTCAAATGCAAGTCTTGCATAATTGTTTTATGCGAATCCGTCGCTGCAATCGTACAAACATCATCAAGACAACTCACATTAGGATGTACTGTGACATTTGCCGCCGATGAACTAGCGCCAGAACTTTGCTGAGAAGGGCTACCGCTGTTACTACTGCCACAGCCAGCTAGAGCTAGCATTGAAGCAGCAACTGATGCCGCCAATGTTGCATTTAAAAACTTCATTTCTCTTCCTCTAAGATCAAACAATTAACAACCAAGTCACACTATTATCAGGCTGCTTTATGACACCCAGATGACAAAAGTATTCGCCATAACCCAAGGGCATAAAAATTTAAAACTAATTAAGGCATTAATTGGAAATCAACGATTATCTTCGAATGCTTCATTCTACATATAGGTGCGCAGCCTAATCCCACTGCTGGAAAACTAAACATGTCGAGTACTCAATAATTAAAAACTTCGCATTTAAAGAGATTGCACTGAAAAACACAAAATCTAGATACCCAAAGCTTAGATATTCAACCACTAACACCTTATTAATGCATTAGAATCGATAACTTGCATTCACTTTAATATCGATACCTTTTTTATAACTTTCTTGGGCATTTTGTAAATCGCCATTCATACTGTATACGACTGATTCATCGAGAATATTTTGTATTTTAATACCAACATCTAAATGATCTGTTGCTTCCCAGCTGTAAATAAGATCCAGCACCATGCGTCCTTGCTCAATGCGGTCGCCACTGGCAGCACTATTAACGACATCAATACGATCATCAAAATAATTACCCACTAATGAAATTTTTTGATGGGTATTTAGATGCTCTGCCTGCACTCTAAAATTACCTAAATATTCAGACTGCCCCTGAAGCGGCCTTTCGTTTCGCCCTTCCAAACGCGCCGAATCGGCATTGAGAGACACCTGTGAATCGATATATGAAAAATTAATACCGTAAGAAAACATGAAATCAGAGGTATCAGCAATATTGCGTAATATATCAATTTCAAGCCCGAGCACTTCAGCACTGGTTGACTGCCTAAACGTGTAAGCCCGGTCAATAGGAATGCCATCAACAATCGACTTTTCGATAGGCGCTTCAATATTTTTATAAAACACCCCCAAAGAAAAGCTCTGCTCATCATCCCAATAATACTGACCTCTAAAATCTGCATTTTGAATATCAGAAAACTCAAGATCAGCATTACCAATAATTAAAATCCCATCAGATGAAAACTGAGACGAGCTGTTAATTTCTACAAGCCCTGGTGCCAAAACTGTTTGACTCAGGCCCAATCGCCATTGCAGCTCATCGCTTTGCAACCAGGTCACATTCATAGCCGGTAAAAAAACATTTTCTTCTTTTTTTACCGCTGGTGCATCCGCGTCTGGACCCGTGCTTTCCAAATAAATATCCAGTGATTCTTGCCGGCCACCCAGCGCAAGAATCCATTGATCAGCCCAATTAAATTCCGCACTAGCATAAGCCGCCATGACATCATCAGTTGCTTTATACCAATCATTTTTCAAGTTAGATGTTGTAATTTTAACCGCATGACTATCAAAATTTTGTACACTCAACAAATCTTCTAATCGCTGAGTACGGTCTAAATCGGGATCATTGAATCGATAGCCAAAACGTCCAATTTTAACGTCGCGCTCTTTGGCGGATACTAACGCCCCCATTCGATACACGGCTTCAGAGCCCAAAACACCTGTTGCTTCTTGTTGATAATCGAAACTAGCACTCAAGCTGTCTTCATCGAGTTCTGAATAGGTCCTGAATATCTGACTATCAGGTACACTGCCATTTTCATAAGAATATGTGCGTCGATCAGGCTCTGAACGCTGAGTATTGCCATAACTCAAACGGTAATTCAACTCACCATTTATCGCATCTAAAGCAACAAGGCCGTCAAACGATTGATTAAATAATTGACGCTCGACCCATTGCAACGTCGTATCGATGAATTGTTTTTCATCTTGAATATCGTTTTTATGAGTGACGCGTGTTGTATCTTGTGTTTTTCTTAACAGCAGCGTTTTACTCGTCAGTGTATGGCCGGCATCCCATGTTAAACCCGCAACCACAAAACCCGTGAGGTCCACATTAAAATCAGACTGCATCACGCGCGTTTTCTCTGCTTCAGTAAAATTGGAGCCATCATCACTTTGATAGGATAACCGAAATTCATCTCGATGCTCCCACTGCTGTTCGTAATCAAGCGTTCCTTGCACACCGAATTCAGCAAAAGGTAAATCAAAGGCATTACCCAAGGTATAAGCTAGCTTATAGGCTGGCTGAGCAGTTTTATCTTGAACCGAAAAATCTGTTGGCATTGCCTTGCCTAGCTCAGCCAAATATTCAGGTTCATCGCAGTCTGGTGTTCTAAATGGAGGAGGGTTACATTCACTTAATTCATCAGCGCCAAATCGAGTCACTGTATTAATTACAGCGGGTAATGCACGAGCACCATCATCAAAGCCAGTCCAATCAGCTCCCCCCCCTTGATAAGTTAAAACCTCTTCACCGGTTGTCTCTGTATTGTACTTAACATCAAAAGACAATGTATTAATATACGCTGTGGGCTGATTTTTTAGCGCCATACCAACATGCCCGCCGGTGGAGGTGCCTGGTAGTTTAGGCGCATAGCTTTTGCCAATATTAATACCCTGCAAAACACTCGAAGGGAATAAATCTAGGGGCACATCACGACGCAATGGATCAGTACTGGGCAGTATGCCACCATCCAACGTTGTCGAGACATAGCGACCGTCAAGTCCACGAACGACGGCAAACTTTCCTCCCACAACCGAGACGCCTGTTACACGCTTAAGGACATCAGAAGCTGACGAGTCACCAAATTTTTTAAAATCTTCCGCGGTAATCGCCGATACGATCGAGGAGGCATCGCGTTCAATAGCTAAAGCCGATTCATTCACAGTACCGCGTACACCTAAAATTAAAACCTCCTCCATAACACCTGCAGAAACTTTCGCTAAACTCAAGCTCGCCTCAGTAGCAACACCGGATATAATACGTAGATCTTCAATTTTTCTTTCAGCATATTCTGGGTGTGCAACCATTACGGTATAGCGTCCGCGCGGTAAATTTAATGCATATGCACCTGAGGCATCAGTCACAGCCATAGCATCAAAGCCTTCGACACGCACTTTTGCACCCGCTAATTCTGACTCACCCCCAGCACTAAAAATACGCCCTATTAATTGACCTGTCTGCGCATCTGTGTCGGGCGAAAACTGCTCTTGCTCCACTTGTAGGCCATCGGCTGAATGCTGTATTTTGACCTCTGAATGTTTAAATTGGGCAATATCCAACGTGATTTGACCTAAGGCTTTATTTCCCTCTTTTAGAAAAGCATTATATTGACCCGCAGGTAAATCCAATACCGCAATGCCGCTTTCATCAAAAAAGTACAACTCGTCATTAATGGTCGCGCTGAGTGTATTCACATCAGCACCTGCAACATAAATGACAGCCTCTTCAGCAGCGGTATTGTGTGACGCTAAATTTAGCGTCAACGATGTAATGCACAATGACAGTAACTTTTTTTTCATATTGCCCTCAAGTGAGTACTTAAATAATTGCCAATTGGCACTTAAAAGCACTATTTATAAAATGATGAGGCGCATAGTATTTCTAGTTCATGACATATTTATTAAACTCTAACTCTTGGGTATACAATCGCTGCCTTGAACATGCCATCAAGTACCCACCAATACATCGGTGTCACGTCACAAACACAAGGATAAGTGCACACCTTTTTGCTATAACGCTATGAAGATCATAAGTCGCGAAGCTATACATTGAGTTGTGAGATATTTTCACGTTTAATGAGCCTCACTATCATCAATATTTTTGTCGAATCATGGTAAACCACTATGACCCAATTTTTATTGCTCGTCGCTTTAGTGATCTCGCTCGCAAGCGCTATAAACATCAGTTATGCGGATATTTATAAATGCGTTCTGCCCGATGGCCAAATTTTATTTCAAACACGGTGCCCCTTAAATGCACTGAGCGCAAACAAACAAACGCTGCGTGCAATCAGCCCTATCGGTTTTGCCCCTTATACTGCACAAACATTAAGCGTCGGTAAGCAAGTGATTATCAACGGTGACTTTGAGCAAGGCGCCACCGCTTGGGTAACCATGAAAGGCTCGATGGACATACAACCTAAAGAAGGTATTGCCAGCACAAACGCCCTAGTATTAAAAGCAGATGGTTCAACAGACAACGAACACCTTGTACGTCAATGCTTACCCGTTCAGGGTATGACTCGAGCGCGCATCGACGCTTTTGTTAAGAAAGAAGGTGGAACAGCAGACACTAGTGAATTACGAGTTGTATCATTTACCTCTAACGATTGCACCAGTGGCGGCCAATATAGTGCCAAACTCACCCCTACCGAAATCTCGGGCTGGCAAAAACTAAGTCATGAAAACATTAAACCTACGCTCGGTGCGCAATCAATCATGGTAGAAATTAAGCATCTCGACAAAACGAACAGCGAGGCAACTTCTGCTCTCTGGGATCACATTACACTCACCGTCACCGCACTGGATAACACGGCCAGCAACCTCTCCGCCGAAACCCTGAATACCCCACCGCTGGGTGTTAACTATTTATCAAACCCCTCTCTTGATCAACATTTAGCAGGCTGGAATCTAGCGTGGCCAGGCCAGTGGGTAGAATATGGCGGACAAAGCCTCAGTGGCGGCGCACTCATTACCGCAAACTCTAATGTGAGTCACACACTGCAAGGGGAAGCCTTAAATCAATGCGTCAACATTGGTACTCATACACACTTTGAGGCCCGTGCGGCCTTTAAAAAAGATGCATTATCATCTCAGCGAGGGTATGGCGAGCTAAGAATCGTATGGCATCAAGAGGTGAACTGCCAAGGCCTTCAACGCGTGGCGGGCAGCACCAAAAGTAGTGACAGCGCACATTGGCAACAACTCCAAGTTTCAGTCAACAACACACTAAAAGCACGCAGCGCAACCATTAGCTTAACTCAGGCTATATTAGGGGTCGGCGTGTATGCCGCGTTTTGGGACGATATCAGCTTTAAAGCCACGCAATAAAGCGATGCAGCACAGAACAACAACCGATAATAAGACTGTGTACCACAGTGCACCACAGCACTCAAAATGGTTTTTAATAAGGTATTTAAGTACTGATACTGCGCAGCCCTGCACAAAAGCGCATACTTTTTAACCAGCACAAGGCATTAAGCGCCATCGAGAGGCGCTTAAACTTCTCAATCGCCGCCAAATAGACGCTGTCGCTTTAAATCCCCTACAACTCGCAATACAATGCCTGCCTCCTTCTACTAAATAAGCTGTACGCATGTTTGATGAAATACCAGCCACTCAACCCCATACACCGCTGCTAGATACCATTGACTCGGCAGCTGACATTCGCGCACTGGATGAAAAACTTCTACCCCAACTGGCAAAAGAAGTGCGTGCTTTTTTATTGTTTAGCGTAGGGCGTTCTGGCGGGCACTTTGGTGCAGGACTCGGTGTCGTCGAACTGACAATCGCCCTCCATTACGCCTTAAACACTCCCGATGACAAAATAGTTTGGGATGTTGGCCACCAAACCTACCCCCACAAAATACTGACCGGGCGACGCAAGCACATGGGCAGTATTCGTCAGCAAGGCGGTTTATCTGGATTTCCCAAAAGAGCTGAAAGCCCCTACGACACCTTTGGCGTTGGTCATTCGAGCACCTCAATCAGCGCCGCACTGGGCATGGCTTTAGGCTCAAAAATGGGCGGCAAGAAACAAAAAAGTGTTGCGGTGATTGGCGATGGTGCCATGACCGCTGGCATGGCCTTTGAAGCACTGAATCATGCGGCACACACCAAAGCCGACTTACTTGTCGTGCTTAACGATAACAATATGTCCATCTCACCTAACGTGGGCGGTCTTGCCACTTACTTTTCAAAGCTCTGGGCCTCTAAAGCCTACACTAGCTTCCGTGAAGGCGGTAAAAAAGTCCTCAAACGCCTACCGCAAGCTTCAGAGCTCGTCCGCAAAACCGAAGAGCACATGAAAGGCATGGTATCACCGAGCACATTGTTTGAAGAGCTAGGCTTTTACTATGTAGGCCCCATTGATGGCCATGACCTGCCTCGACTAACACACGATCTTAAAAACTTGAGCGAGATACCTGGACCAAAACTGCTTCATATCATCACTCAAAAAGGCAAAGGCTTTACCCCTGCTGAAAAGGACCCTGTGGGCTACCATGCTCTGAATAAAATTGAACCCAAACCCAGGACACCTGCCGGCCCTAAATATCAAGATATCTTTGGGCGCTGGTTATGCACCACAGCAGCACAAGACCCACGCTTAATTGGTATAACGCCGGCGATGTGCGAAGGCTCCGGTATGGTAGAGTTTGCCCAACGCTTTAAAGAGCGCTACTTTGATGTCGCCATTGCCGAACAACACGCCGTTACTCTAGCCGCTGGCCTCGCCTGCGAAGGCCAAAAGCCTGTTGTTGCAATTTACTCCACTTTTTTACAACGCGCCTATGATCAACTCATCCATGATGTGGCGATTCAAAAACTTGACGTCACCTTTGCTATTGACCGTGCGGGCTTGGTAGGTGAAGACGGTCCCACCCATGGCGGCAACTTTGACTTATCCTTTTTGAGCTGTATTCCCGAGATGATCATCGCAACACCGAGTGATGAAAATGAATGTTATCACCTACTTGATGCAGCCTATCACTACCCGGGCCCTGCTGCCGTACGCTACCCCCGAGGCACAGGCCCCGGGGCCAGCATCACCCCCGAACAACCACGTTATACGATTGGCAAAAGCCATACATCAATAACAGGCACCAAAGTCTGTATTTTAAATTTCGGCGTATTACTACCGCTTGCAGTCACTATTGCCCAAGCTCATCACTTTACCGTGATCGATATGCGCTGGGCCAAACCCTTAGATGAAACCGCCATTGTCACAGCGTGCGCCGAGCACGCACTCATTGTGACCCTCGAAGAAAATACCGTACAAGGGGGCGCGGGCAGCGCAGTGTGCGCACTACTCAGCCGACGTAATATCAACACACCGATACTCACCTTAGGACTACCTGACGATTATATCGAGCACGCCAAACGCACTGAACAATTAAGTCAAATTGGCTTAGATGTTACAGGTGTCACGCACTCCATTTTAACGCGCCTAGCCGAACTGAATGAGGGCACGCTGTAGCGATGTATCATCAAGATCAAGCAACCTGATGTTTAACTTGCTAATATTGACTGTACATGAATAATATGCGGTGAAAATACGCTAGCGCCGGTATTCGGCGTGGCTCATCGCACCCTCTCGCTTACCTGACTAATTTCAAGCCGATACTCTATGAATCATCGCGAAAAACTCGACCAAATATTCCAGCAAGTTGAAACGGTTATTATGAGCCGCCAACACCCTGTGACCGGCTTAATGCCTGCGAGCACCGCTGTCACCACTCATGGCGACTACACCGATGCTTGGGTGCGCGATAACGTGTATTCCATTATGAGTATCTGGGCATTAGGTCTTGCCTACCGACGCCAACACGAAAGCGAGCGTGCCGATCAGCTTGAGCAAACAACCATTAAACTAATGCGTGGCTTATTGCTCTCTATGATGCGTCAAGCCGATAAAGTCGAGAAGTTCAAGCATACGCTACATCCTCTCGATGCTCTGCATGCCAAATATGACACGGCCACCGGCTTACCGGTCGTAGCTGATGACGCTTGGGGCCATTTACAAATTGATGCAACCTCGCTGTTTTTGTTAATGATGGCACAAATGACGGCCTCGGGCCTACGTATTATCCGAACCTTTGGCGAAGTCGATTTTATTCAGAACTTGGTATATTACATTTCTAGCGCTTACCGTATTCCCGATTTTGGCATTTGGGAGCGCGGCAATAAAATCAATAATGGTAAACCAGAAATCAACGCGAGCTCGGTCGGCATGGCAAAAGCAGCCTTGCAAGCGCTTGATGGCTTTAATGTTTTTGGCAAAGACGCGTGTGATCGCGCGGTTATTCACACCATTGCCGATGCCGTTTCACTCGCACGCAACACACTGGCCAGCTTACTTCCGCGCGAGTCGTTATCCAAAGAGGTCGATAGCGCTTTACTCAGTATTATTGGTTTTCCCGCCTTTGCCGTGGGTAATAAAAAGCAAATAGAAACAACACGTAACGAAATTCTAAGCAAACTGGGTGGTGAGTACGGCTGTAAACGCTTTTTGTGGGACGGTCATCAAACACCAGTAGAGGAAAGTTCGCGCATTCACTACGAGCACTCTGAACTGGCCAACTTTGAGCACTTAGAGTCAGAGTGGCCACTGTTTTATACTTACCTCTACATTCAAGCACAATTTGATGACGAAACAGAGCAAGCTGCCGCTTATCGCAAAAAACTTGAATCACTCATGATCAATGTCGATGGCTTTGGCTTACTCCCCGAGCTTTACTATGTGCCCCAAGAGAGCGTAGAAGCCGAACGTCAAAAACCACGTAGCCAAAAACGTGTCGCTAACGAAAATGTCCCTCTTGTCTGGGCGCAAAGCTTGTATATTACAGGTTTGTTACTCGATGAGGGCTATGTAACCAAAGATGATCTCGACCCGCTCATCATGCGTCGACGCTCACGGCGCTTTAACAAAACCCAAATAGCACTCACGGTGCTCGCCGAAAACGAAGATATCAAAGAGATTTTATCGAAACATGGTGTCATCGCAGAGACCATCGATGAAATCAAGCCGATTAAAGTCATTTCAGCGCCTCACTTGGTACAAGCTTACTCACAGGTAGGTGCCAATGAAACCATGGGGCTAACCGGTCGCCCAAACCGCCGCTTACAGAGCTTAGCGACTAGCCAGACCTACACCATTAACGGCAATAAATGTTTATGCCTCTCTTGGCTGCAGAGCGAACAAAATGGTTATCGCAGCTTCGATATGGCCTTAGCCACTCAAAATATTGAACGCGAAATTGCACACATCCACAATCACTGGCTCAATCAAGAGGTCGCCGTCTTCACGTGGATGGTCGATCAGCGCTTTTGCGAAGCACCAGGCGCCGAGAAGTTTTTTGATGCTTTGTGGCAATTGCAACTGCGCAGCCAGCACGACCATGTTGGCTACGCCTCGGCCCATCTTGCTGTCAGGGCTGCACGCAATAACCGCTTACAATTACCGAGCTTGTGCTTAACACCCTTTAATAGTCGCACACGATCAATCGGTGACTACGCGCCAACAATGAACATCGAAGATATTATCGAAACCGGTCAAGCGCTATTTAGCGCCGACACCGATAACGCACTGTATCAAGCCCTTCAACATTTTATTGAGGGTCGCACACTCACCGACAACGTCAACAATGTGTCACTCGATATTCAAGAGCCTACTCCGCTTAAAACGGTGATCCAGAACATTTACTATACCGCTCAAATCAATAATTACTGGTTAAGTGCCCGCTATTGTTTTGCCATACTCGAAGAAACCCATAGAGACCTTGGCGATGCGCTTACCATGCTAGCGGCCAGGCACCTCTCCATTAACATCGGTAAAGATCGCGACAACCGTATCTCTCTTACTCAAGCCAAACCCAATGCCGAAATTTACCAAGACATCACCGCAGTTAGCCACTGCAAACTCGAGCACACCCTGCTCCAAGAAATGCTCTCAGGTATTGGCGCATTAATGCGCACTCGCCCCAACCTGTTTAAAGGTCTGGGCTCGGTACAGCTACATAATTTGCTCTCGCTGTGCTGTAAAGGCGAAAACGGTGACACTATGAGCTTGGAGCTTTTAAGTGCTCATGCACCCTCTTATATACTCAATCGTATTGAAGGTATTTTAGAGTCGCAGCACAACCTATTCTCTATTGGTGTCACGCAAGCGTACAATAACAAACACGCAAGCTATTCGGGTATTGCTAATAGTGATGCCGAAACCGCGCAAGCAATCGATACTGATTGGTTTGAATGGCGCGTTGAACGTGGGCTAATCACCAACTTTGACGAAGACTTTTTACTCGATATTTGGCAAAGCCTACACCAAGCCCGCTATATCGTCTTTGGCGGCAAAGACATGCAAGACTTTACGCTAGATTGTGAGCTCGCCAGAAACTCTATGACCCCCGGCGAAGCAAGCTTTGCTCAACATATTGACAGCCTCACATACCACATACACCCGGCATACTTCAAAAGCGCTGTAATTGAAACACTGTATAGTTTTACACATTTTTGCAGCCAAAATAAGGACGTAAAGTTCAACAAACCCGTGATTATTGCCCATATCGTCGAAGATGCTGCTACCGAACTGGTACGTGATAAACAAGCAAAAGAGCCAGAAGATACTCAAAGCTCAACGCGCAACCTCGATGCCTTGCTCCGCGAGTCGCCCCTGGTATTACAACACTACACAGCAAAAGCCATTGCAAAGCTGGCCGCTCAACAAAATGAATGACGAATATATGGGCTATTAGAATCACGCAATAGATGTGTCATAGCCCAGTTTAACGATTAACGTTTACACAACAGAGCTTCGACATAAGGGAAAAGCTTAAGACATTCTTGCTGTGGCAATGCCTCGATGGTGGCAATGTTACGTTCGGGGATTGCCGCGGTATCAGCACCTTGGTCAATCACGCGCGTTAAGCTCGCCTCTCGAATCAAATGAAACAAAGGGTAGGGCGAGCAATTCGTGAGGTTTTCTCTATCCCCTGGCTGTGTATGAGCAAACTGATATTCCGGGTGAAAACTCGCAATTTGCACCTCACCTTCCCAGCCCTCTTGGGCGAGCCATTGCGCCAAATACTCAATGACTGTCATATAATAAAAAAAGTCATCAAAGCCTTTAGGAGCAATAATAATAGTGGTTTCAAGCTCTGTCGCTGGTACACACCGTAAGCGATTGAGCTCACGCTCTAATAGCATCAACAAACCCCGCTCATCAGGCACTTCTAATACGCAAAAACGCACGCGCCCCTCTTTTGCCGGTACATGCGCAAAAGGGCATAAATTGAGCCCTAGTACTACCTGCTCAAACCACTGCTGGGTTTGCTTTTGTATTTTATCGATATCAATCATTTACGGTATCTTCTGGCTTCCATAGCGGGTGTTTAGTCATTACACGCTCAAACAATGTACTAGCGCACAAACGGGCTAACCAGTATTGCGTTCGCGGCCAATGCTGCGCGTCAAACCATACACTGTCGACGGCGGCAAACTGTCGAACAAAAGGCATAATGGCATAATCCACAAAGCCCTCAACATCACCACTCAAAAAATCATTCTGCGCCAACCGCGCCTCAAGCGCCTCGATAAAACATACCGCTTTGGCTCGCGATTGCTCGAGCGTTAATTCAGGATGGCGCTCAGCATACTTATAGCGATCGAGCCAATATTTAAATTCTTGGTCATTACGAGTAATCAAAGCCTCGCACGCCTGACCGCACATGGTTGCTATGCCTTGCTGACAATAAACCCAGCGCATAATATCAATACTTTCGTCGATTACCCCCGTATCTGCATCGTGTGTCAGCAACACAGGCACAGTACCTTTTGGTGATGCCGCAAGTAGCGCGGCAGGTTTAGCCTTTAACAAAATTTCACGATGCTCATAAGGCATATTGCAATGCAGCAAAGAAAGGCGCGCGCGCATGGCATAAGGGCAACGCCTAAATGAATATAAAATTGGTACCATTTCACTCCCCCATAACAGCAGGCATTATTGCATAATCCTCTCACTCATACGCGCTAGCAATCATTTAAAATGGTAGGTCTGTGGATAACCTGTGCGCTCAAAGTGCACATCTAGTGCTTTGTTTTTTTTTACACACTATATATTGTGTTTTATTGCGCAGATGACTATATTGCTGACTGTATCATCAACTAACAGTGACGCAGCCAGTGATCATCGCGTTTTTAGTAAAAAAATTGACACCTTTTCATCTGAGTCACGTATAAGAAATTTAATACATTAGGTCAACACGGGTAACCATTATGCTAAGCTGGGACGAATACGACGAAGATGTCACCACCATAGAACAACCAAGCGCACCAAGACAAGCTACCGCACACGCTGCGCCCAAAGTACATGAGAACCCAGAATTAGCAAAGCAGGCCCCAGAACCTGCTAATGCCGCGCCCCTGACCGACGCGGTAAAAGCGGCCAAAGCAGCCATTGCCAATCTCGACCCTACGCCGGGCATTGAGGAACTCAACCTAGGATCACAACGCATTCAAGTTGATGATAAGCGTATGATCAACTGCCGCGCTGACCTCAACCAGCTGGTGCCCTTCAAATATGAATGGGCTTGGCAAAAATATCTCGATGGCTGCGCCAATCACTGGATGCCACAAGAAATCAACATGACGCAAGATGTCGCCACTTGGAAAAACCCAGAAGGTCTGAGTGATGACGAGCGTCGAATTGTTATGCGTTCACTGGGTTACTTTTCAACAGCCGACTCATTGGTCGCCAATAATTTAGTATTAGCTATTTATCGTCATATTACCTGCCCCGAAGCGCGTCAATACTTATTGCGCCAAGCCTTTGAAGAGGCGATTCATACACACGCCTACCAATATTGTATTGAATCGCTGGGTATGGATGAGGGCGAAGTGTTTAATATGTACCGCGAAGTACCCTCCATCGCCAAAAAAGCCGCGTGGAGCATCGCCCATACCAGCGGCATCAGTGAGCCCACCTTTAAAACCGGCACCCCTGAAACCGATCAAGAATTACTGCGTAATTTAATTGGATTTTATGTAGTTACCGAGGGAATATTCTTCTACTGCGGTTTCACCCAAATTCTGTCTATGGGTCGACGCAACAAAATGACTGGTGTTGCCGAGCAGTTCCAGTATATTTTGCGCGATGAATCGATGCATTTAAATTTTGGTATTGACGTCATTAACCAGATTAAATTAGAAAACCCACACCTCTGGACGCCTGAATTTGTCACCGAGATCACCCAGATGATTTTAGAAGGTACCGAGCTCGAAATTAACTATGCACGTGACACAATGCCGCGCGGCGTACTCGGCATGAATGCCAGCATCATGGAAGAATACCTGCACTTTATTGCAAACCGTAGATTGGCACAGATTGGCCTACCCGAAGCCTATCCTGGCGCCAAGAATCCATTCCCTTGGATGAGTGAAATTATGGATTTACGCAAAGAAAAGAACTTTTTTGAAACGCGCGTCATCGAATACCAAACAGGCGGTGCGCTAAGCTGGGATTAAGTAACAGTCGGGTCCAAATGGTTGGCGCTAATTGGCAAAAGTAACGAGAGGGGGAACGAGTATGGGTCGCTATAAAAACAACCATAAAGCGGTAGAAAGACGGGAGCAAAGCATACCCGCTCCAAACAATGATTTAGAGCACGCGATTACAGCTTTGCATCAAACCATTACCAAACTTAACAAAATGATTGATAAAGTAGCCGCTCAAGAGGCCGCAAAAAAAACATTGCTAGCCGACGCCTCACCCTCTCGGGTTTTACACTGAGCAAATTTTTGCTCGATAGCGCATGATCGCTATCTTATTCGCTACCAAATTTGATTATAGATTGACTATAGAAATACCTAAAAAGGCTTTTAACTCAACGAGTTAAAAGCCTTTTTTTTAAATCGTCAATAAGTGTCAAAAAAAGTCTAAAAAAAACAGCAGAATCCTTAATAGTTCCTATAATCAAATTGGGCCAAAATTAAATCAGCAGGAAATGCTATGACAAGGGCACTAGTGGTTGATCAAAATGTAGAGCGCGCCAAAAATACGGAGTTTTATCTGCAGCAAGAAGGCTATCACGCCGCAACAACTAAACCTGGCCGCCCCTGCATGGCCAACTGCCAAGCTCAGACACCCAATATTATTTTATTGATGGTCGATAACTGGCAAGATCAGACAATTAATACACTGATTGAACTCAAGTCTGCCACCAAAACAAAAAGCATACCGGTAATTGTTTTGGCTTCATGCAGTGACCCTAAAACCTTGATCTACAGCCTAGATTTAGGCGCTCATGAATGTGTACTTGAGCCGATCAACCCGACTATTCTTGCTGCTCGGATCAGATCGGTGCTGACGATTAGTCGCCGCGAACTTGCACTTGAACGCTCTAATACCGAGCTGCAACAACTGGCCTCTACCGACTCCCTCACACATGTTTACAATCGCCGGCATTTCTTCTCTCAAAGCCATGCCGAATTTGCACGCGCCCAACGCTATGACCGCGAACTGTCAGTGATCATGTTAGATATTGATGAGTTTAAATGTGTCAACGATCAATTTGGCCATGCCGCAGGCGATATCGCACTGGTGAGCCTTGCTGAATGCTGTAGAAGTATTGTGAGAGAATCAGATATTGTAGGCCGCTTAGGCGGTGAAGAGTTTGCCGTTTGCTGCCCTGAAGCAGACATTCAAGGTGCCAAAATTATTGCAGAGCGCATTCGTCAACAATGTGAGCAAACGCGCCTGTTTTACCAAGAGTATTCTTTCCGCATTACGGTTAGCTTAGGTGTCGCACAGCTCTCTTGTGAAAACCACTTTGAATCATTAATACAAAAGGCTGACAAGCTGCTATACAACGCTAAAAGACAGGGCCGTAACTGCGCCGTTATAGGCTAACTCAGAAACAGACCTTGCACATACGACTTGCAGATACACCTAAAGCCCACTGGGTATCGCTATTGAGTACCCAGTGGGCTTTTATTAGGTGTCGGTACTATCACGAGCATGTAAGCTGACTAATCGCGCCATAATGACAGCGATATAAAACTGCCCTACCATCGCTTGTACCGAGGCCCAAGCTTGAGCCACTTTATTGACTGGCACAATATCACCATACCCCAGTGTCGACATAGTGATCATGCTGTAATAAGTAAAAAAGCCCATTACTTTATAGCTGGCAATACTGTTCATATCTAAGCCTGACATCGACACAAAAGCCTCCCCATAAAAAAGATGGATATTGGCATAAATCGCCGCCCAAATCAGTCCAAGCATTAAGTACACGCACATTGACGCGTAAATAACATTAGTCGTGACTGTTTTAGCATTCAGAATATGGCGAAGTAAATGAAAACAAATAAAGCCTAAGAACGCGATGGATGTTATGTTATCCAAGTAAAAGGCTGTGTGATTATCGACACTGAAGTGGTCAAACCAAACCGTTGAGACAGTGGGCACCAGTAAAAAGGCCGATGGTATCAGGTAAGTATGACGCCCTGTCACCGAATACATTGCGGCCAATAAAACCAACGAAAAAACCACTTTCCAAGCCACATCAAATAAGGCTTGGCCCTCAAAGTAAGGGGGTATTAAAATTGCGCCGAATAAACATGCGAGCAATAAACCAAACTTAAACTCATGGGTCTCTTTACTTACTCCGATCCCTACAAACACATTCAGCTCCTAAAATCTTGAAGATAACACCTTGATAGCGTAGAAAAATCCGCCTAAGCAGTAAAACCCATCATAAAGACTCAGAAATACTCATTGGTCAAAGCCTCAAACTAGGGGATAATAACGATATGCATATAACACCCTCCGAACTTATAGACCCCTTTGGCCGCAAAATCGACTACCTTAGAGTGTCGGTGACTGATCGTTGTGATTTCAGATGCACCTATTGCATGGCAGAGGATATGACCTTTGTGCCAAAATCGCAATTACTGACCCTTGAAGAGACGCACTTTATTATTGAAACATTTTTAGCTCTGGGAGTTAAAAAGCTGCGTATAACCGGTGGCGAACCCTTAATCAGAAAAGATATAGATAAACTGTTACTGAAAATTAATCGTCAAAAATTGCTCGAAGACTATACCATAACCACCAACGGCAACCGCCTCGAGCACTTTGCGCACACGTTAAAAACAGCGGGCATTCAAAGAATTAATATCAGCCTAGATACCCTAGATAGCGCGGCGTTTAAAACCCTAACTCGGACAGGAACACTCCACAACGTACTTCGCGGTATTGATTGCGCCATCGCTCAAAATTTCAAAAAAATTAAACTAAACGCAGTTATTTTACAGGGCCAAAATGATAATGCCGTCTTACCTCTGACGCACTATGCCGTTAGCAAAGGTCTTGATATTAGCTTTATTGAAGAAATGCCCCTAGGTAATACAACGGCACACAACAGAGCCGACGCGTTTATGAGCAGCGCTACCATTAAGCGCATGATTGAAGAAGAGTTCACGCTGGCGCCATCATCTCACCGTACGGGTGGCCCCTCACGGTACTGGTCCATTCTAGGGTCACACTCAAAAGTGGGGTTTATTTCGCCTCACAGCAATAATTTTTGCGCCGATTGCAATAGAGTCAGGTTAACCGCTGAGGGACGTTTACTCTTTTGCTTGGGTAATGAACACAGTATTGATTTACGACAAGCCATACGAGAGTACCCCAATGATACGAAACGGCTTAAAGACTTCATCACCGCATCCTTGCATTTAAAGCCAGAAAAGCACCACTTTAATGACCCCGAAGCCCCTCAGATTATTCGCTTTATGAATAGTACCGGAGGTTAGCTGTGCATCATGAACCAGTGCAACGTCAACGAAAAACCGCGGCGTATGTGAACGACCTTGTTAGTCGTTTATTTACACTGGTTTTTGGCGCATTGGCTACGGTAACTTCTTAATGACCAATAGCACCTCGCCTACTTTAAATCCCCACTTCGTCATAACCGATTCATTCAGCAATGTCACAGCATCTACGAGGTACATACGATCATCGACCGCAACATCAATGATTTTGCCATTATAAGGCACCTGTAAAACATAATTTAAGAACAGGCTGTTACCAGCAATGCGCATGGTACTGGGGCCAACAACGTCACCGGCAGTGGCAATATAACGCTGCGCACCATCGGGGGTTAGCGTCCATATGCGCTGTTGTTGCTCACCATCATCAAACACAAAGTACTCATCCAGCGTGCCTATACCGTTATCCCAACGGGCATGAATTTTTGCATTAAAGTGCCTAATGACTTTACCTGAACGATTTTTCACAACCCCATGAGCTGATAAACGCCCCTCAAAGAAGGTTTCGACATTTAGCTTCGGTGTTTTATCTTTGTAATCATTCACCGTGATAGGCGAGCACGCCCCTAACAAGACAACAAAGGCGATGCTCGCCACACACCATGGCGCCACTTTTACGATTTGACACAACATATTCTTTAGTTCCAGTTATCGATCGTTAAGCAGAGTGTACGACCCGTTCACTCAAATGTATGAGTGCTATAAATACGTTATAAGTACATTACCCAGATAGGGGGTCAACGCCACTGATCTCATGCCCTCTTTCAATACAGACTCAACACGCCTCTTCGCATTCTCTTGGGTGGCGTTTATACTAATGATCAATATCGCCATTAAACATTGCCATTAAACATCGCTGTTGAGGCGCAGGCAAAAGAACACATCAAACAGCTGCACACTAAAAACCGTCACTTTTACAGTATCCTGACTTAATGATAAATACTACAGCTATAAAAAGAACGGCACTCAGAAGAACTGCCTTTTGGAAAAACGTAATCGGGCCCTTTGTATTGAAACTCTTCGTACTTCAACTCTCAATCATCAGGCGTTTACTCCTTTGGCTCATCGTACTCCTGCAATTAAGTAGCAGTGGAGCGTCTTTAGCAATGGCTCCGGCCAAAAAGCCCGCCTCAACCTTGCCACACTTTACTCGCTGCAACAGCAGTATTCACGGTACCGCCTTTTATGGCGCACAATGCGCCCAAATCACCCTTCAATCTCCTTCAGGCAGCACAACATTAAATATCTTAAGAGCTCGTGCGCTGAGCACGCCTCAAAATAACCCGCTGATTGTGATTACTGGCGGTCCAGGCACTTCAGCTGTCAGTCTCGCCTGGCAATATTTAGGCTTTTTTAGTGATGTACAAAAAGAACGTGATATTCTTTTTATTGATCAGCGCGGTACAGGTAAAACACAACCCTTTACCTGTGCTGCCGCCGGCGACAGCCATCCACAATGGCCTCAACAGCAACAAATCGCTCACATCCACAGTACACTGGAGCAATGCGCAAAAGAGTATTCAGCCCAAGCTCTGATACACATCAACACAATGCAAGCGGCCCATGATATAGAAGCCGTACGCCAAGCTCTGGGTTATGACAGCCTCAACCTGTGGGGTAGCTCTTACGGAACGCGCGTCGCCATGGCCTATCAGCACCAATATCCTGCCACCGCACGTACAGTGATCTTGGACGGGGTTGCACCGGCGGCTATCGCACTGCCTCGCTATGCTGAATACGATGCCGGCATTGCCTTAAAAAACCTTTTTGAAGCGTGCACCAAGCAGCCTCAATGCTCGCATGCGTTTGGCGATTTAACTTCTGTCTGGCAGCAACTACTCAAAGACCTCACCGGCAAGCCTGTACAGGCCTCGTTCAGCCACCCGCGTACCACAAAAGTAACCCCTGTCACCGTGACTGCTGCACGAGTGGCTAACTGGGTACGTTTTGCACTTTATAGTCGAGAGCTAGCCGCACTACTGCCTTTAGCGATACAGCAAGCGGGCGAAGGTCACTTCACCTATTTGGCTAATTTAGCTCAAGCAGCTAGTGACAGTGTCCAAAGCGGTATGCATTACGGTATGCACGCCGCTATTTTATGTGCCGAAGATCGGCACGCTCCCCCTATCGCCAGACAGAACATATCATCACTAACTCACATGCCCTTTGCTGCTCTTAACGATTTAAGCCCTATCTGTCACACCCTACAAACCATCTCGCCCCCGCCCGATCTATTTGCCCCAATTAATAGCGCCATACCCACATTAGTGCTATCCGGTCACTTTGATCCAGTGACCCCCGCATTTTGGGGCGAGTGGGCTAGCCAGCAAATGTCTAATAGCCGACACATCATAGTAGAGGGCGGTCATCATGGGGTTTCGAGTTTAGGCTGCATACCTGAGTTGATGGCGCGCTTTATTGAACTCGGATCACACACAGCACTCGATACCCGCTGCGCGCAAACGATCAAACCCGTACACTTTTTTATTAACGCCGCAGGGCCAGCCCTACGATCGGGCTCGAGCTATCAAAAGGCCCAACCATGATTGAAGTACAGAGCCTACAAAAAAGTTTTGGTACAACGCAGGCCGTTAAAGATGTGAGCTTCAGCTTACAGCCTGGTACCAGCCTTGGCTTACTCGGCCCCAACGGAGCAGGTAAAACCAGTAGTTTACGCATGCTGTGCGGGCTGATAGCGCCCGATGCCGGCCGCCTCAGTATTGATGGTATTAATGTGCTTAAGAGCCCTGTTGCTGCACAAAAAAAACTAGGCGTACTGCCCGATAACTGTGGCTTATATACTCGTCTTACGGCTGCCGAAAACATTCAATATTTTGCACACTTATATGGCCTTAAAAGCGCACACACTCGACAGCGCATTTCAGAACTAGCAGCACAGTTAGATATGGATGATATTTTGCACCGTAAAACCTTAGGCTTTTCCCAGGGCGAGCGCATGAAAGTTGCCCTTGCCCGCGCCTTGGTGCACGAACCTCCGTATTTGATATTGGATGAACCGACTAACGGCCTCGACGTACTCACAACACGTGCCGTGCGCCACCTATTACAACAACAATTGAATCAAGGAACAGGGCTTATTTTCTCAAGCCACCTAATGCACGAGGTTAATCACCTGTGCCAAAATATTACCATTATCACTCACGGACGCGTGGCCATTCACGGCTCACCGCAAGCCATTATCGCCAGCACACCAAGCGACGACTTAGAAAGCGCCTTCGCGCATTATTGCCAAGCCGCACAGGAGGCTCGGCATGCGTGAACTCTGGGTTGTTTTTAAAAAAGAATGGCTAGATACCCGCCGAGACCTTAAAGGCGTGTTGCCCATTTTACTTATGCCGCTTTTATTTGCCTTGACGAGCTATGGCGTATTAAATTTTGTTGTCATTCTACAACAAAAGCCTGCCGAGTTTACACTGCCGGTGATTAACCCTCAGAACGCCGCGCCGCTCATTGCACAGCTGCATGCCAACGGTATTCAAACAAAGACATTCGAAGGCGATGCTCACCAGCAAGTACGTATTGGCAAAGTTCCTATGGTATTGCATATTCCTGAACACTTTGAAAGACACTTTAACGCGCAACGCACTGCCAATATCGAACTAATATGGGATCTATCACGCAGCGAACAACACGCCACCGCCAGTCGTGTTAAACACATTGCTAATCGCTGGTTTAAAACACTTGGCGCACAGCGCTTAATCTTGCGCGGCGTTAGCCCGCAAGCGGTACATGTCGGCCAAATTATTGATGTCAATACGGCGCAAGCACAGCAAATGGCCATGCGAGTTTTAGGGTCGGTTCCGCTATTTTTAGTGCTGGTTGCTTTTATTGCTTGCGCCGGAATTGCCACCGAAATGGCTGCCGGCGAGCGCGAAGGTAGAACCCTTGAGACACTCCTACTCACCCCTGTTGCCAAGCCGATATTGTTTGCCGGTAAATGGCTTATGGCCTGTAGTTTATCACTCATTGTGATGCTTATGGCTTTAGCTGGTCAAGCACTGGCCATCGCACTAGCACCCGCATCAGCACTGGGCCTTCGGCTTGATCTAAGCATCAGTGATTATATGATTGTTTTTATTTTGCTATTACCTTTAATTCTCATGGCTAACTCGCTACTCTTGTTTATCTCTTTGAGAGCACGCTCACTAAAAGACTCGCAGACCTATACGCAACTAGTGACACTATTGCCTACGGCCACTGGGCTGTATGTTTTACTGGCCAGTCAAAAAACAACACTGCTGATTGCCAGTATTCCTCTGCTGGGTAACCAGGCGTTAATTACCGATGCGCTCAGTGGTATCGCTATTGCACCTATACACATGATCTTAAATGCGACGGGTTGTTTGATCATTGCCAGCCTGCTGGCTAAAGGCGGCTTAATGGCGTTCAAATTACGTTAATACAGCGTACGATCAAGTCAACCCATTTAGCAGCCTCTAACAATGACAATGATATGCATAAAACGGTATAACAAGCCGATAGCGCTATTCGTGTATTTTATCTACTATAACTGTCATTGTTGGGCCAGTTTGAAAAACCTCTTGGCAAGTCACTAAATGAGTACATATGCACTACCTATTGGACTGTAAAACTCGACGTAAAGGATGGCACAAGTTAAGCCCGTGGCCGAGCAAGGGATATAAGGACTAAAAGATGAGATTTTGCAGTCGCATAATACTGAAGAGCCCTTAACAACACGATCGACGATAGGCAGCAGCATGGCAACAACCAATGAACCTGACTTTCCATCATTAGCAATCCCAACACAAGACAGTACAGCCAGCACCAGTACCCACATTAGCCCCCATAACAAGCAAGCGCCTGCTCATAAGGCGCTATTAAAACCTATCATACTAGGGGGCTCACTGTGCATAACACTGAGCTTACTCGTGCTGACCTTTAATAAGCTTTACATTACTCACAGTAATAGCACAATTACCCAGTTTAATCTGTCGCGCAATTATGCACTAACACCCTTCGATGAAATTGACGCACAAAAAATCTGCCAATTAAAAACCGAAAGTGTCCATGGTAGCCAATTAGTCATGAGCTATCTCGATAGTCACTCTAGTCGCTTTGAAACCCGCACAGGGATGTATAAAATGTTTTTAGTGGCACATATCGGTACACTTGATGACTATGAAGAAGCTAGAGTACATTGCCATGTTAACCCCAAACAACATCAAGTAAGGCACTATAAAACAGTGTTTCCTAGAAGGGCATCACTTATGAGCCGCGCCTTCCAGTTTTTTACTAAACCCTCTTAATCATTATGCTCACTAGTTTTAGGCCTTATATTGTGGTTGCGACCATTATTTATGCGCACGGCCACTGACTTCGGCCTATAGGCCTAACGCCCTAACTCCCCTACTTGCCTCCAGCGCCTCTAAAATCATCCAGCCTGACATAGCATGCAAGATCGAGCATGCAAGGTCTTTAACTGACGAGCTATAACTAAATACTCAAAACAATCCAATAGCATGCAGTCTTAGCTATGCCATCGGTTGGCAATGGTCAATGTCCTACACACTCACTCGGCAACTTCATCTAGTCAATATCCGCATGAATACTTAAGATGACTATACAGTGTGAGCCATAGCTTCACTTTTGTTACAGTTAATCAATAAGGAACCGCCATGTTGGTATACGATGGACATTTTAACTTAGACAATATAGAACTCATTCAGCGTGTAGCCGCACAGCAGCATTCAGGCATTCAAGGACTTCAGGAGCAAAAGCAACATCACATTAAAGTTTTGGGCCTTAACCCACCGGCTAGTCGACAACGTCTCATTCGCAACCGTGCATGTGCACTAGTGGTCTTACTAACACTCAATGCTTTTACCTACTATACCATTGCTACACTTTTTGGACTGTAAACATAATACGTCTATTTTGCTGTAGCACCGGCAGGCGGTGTCGCTGATCGCTCTAACCGAATCGTTACCCGACGATTTTTCGCCCTGCCCTGTTTAGTATGGTTGCTCGCAGCCGGGTAACGCTCGCCATGCCAACGTACAACCATTTGATCTTCTGGTAAGCCTTGGCTCACCAAGTAGGCACTCACCTCTTTGGCGCGGTTTTCAGCTAACGTATAATTGTTTGCCCTGGTATCAATACTATCGGTATGACCGTCAATATAAAACTCAGTAATCGATGGGTCTGCTTGGTAGTAGGTAACAATATGGTCGAGTTGCGTTTTTTGGCTTTGAGAGAGCGGCTCAAAAGTTCCCATGCCAAAGTAAATAGCTGTGCGCCGTATTTGGTCAAAATTAACAGGCAGTAAATCACTCAAGCAGCCTAAATAACGCTGATAAACCTCTTTAAACCCAATAGGGCTAACGTGGATATGACTGGAAGCTTCTGCACCATACCAAGGCATTCGCGTTAACTGCATTTCATAGCCTGTATTGAGCTCGGTCAATATGCGCTCAGCATAACGTGCGCCCAAGTGTACCGGTTCTAATCCTTGCCTAACACCTACGTAGCCCAAGTCAATACGCTGCAAATTATGTCGCCACTTAGGAGGCTCCATGCGCAGTAACGCTTTACCTGTTTTGAGTCGTGAAGTCTTCGCTTGTAGTGCAAAAGTCGCGGTTTCACCTGCCCGCGCTGTGAAAACCGCATCACCGTAAAAAGGCATAGTATGCACAATACTGCATTCAAAAACCGACCCTTCAAAGCGCCAACTACTGGTCTCGATACCTTGGGTGTAGTTAAACCCATTAGCATATGCTGCAAACAACGGTATCGCAGCCATCAAAACCCCTAGCCACAACAGGGTAAACGCTTGACGATGCGGATTGGAAAAACAAAAGCGCTGCATAGTTAACCCGTTTCAGGACAGTTTCATAGGTTATCGGCAGGCCGTGCTAGGTATTAAGGTAAATTCGCGATTAAAAACTGTAGTGGTCAACCCATCTAGCCTGACACATAGAGAGCACTCATGCCAGATCAAAGAATAACCCTATAACCCCTTGCGCAGACTCGGTTCAACCTATTGGCACCTGATCTATGCAGCGTATCAGCAAATAACAGGCAAAAAAAACCCCTATTGCTAGGGGTAAAGGTTAAACAAACTAACCCAAGGGAAGACTAATTTTTACTAAATATCACAATGTAATTACCTTGTGCATTCAGTGTAAGATTTTGACGGTCATGATCGCTTAAATAAACCCCACTATCGCCATCAAAAATTTGGTAATCTCGTTTAGCAGGTACAAATTGACTCAGGTTCACGCTCTGCGCTTGATCCGTTTTATTCAGCAGGTAAATAAAGGCCTTATCGGTATTCGCGACCGCTGCCGTATAAATGCCTTCGGCTACCGCCGGTGTAGGGTAGCGCTGCAAATTGCCACCGGCGAGCATGAGACGATTGATCACTTCAACGTGTCTCATGTAACGAGAGACATCGTGCTTATCAAAATACTCCCACCACCACGTCAAGGGTAAAATCGGTGTCTCAGCAAACAAGCCATACCACAAGCCTCGTTTAAAATCGGTAATCATTGTGTCGCTAATCTCATCAAAATTAACCGACCAATCCCACTCTGCACTGTACTCACCTACAAAATAAGGCTGTGCATAGGCGGCATTTTTTTCACTAATAATCTCAGGAATGCGGTCGGTCACTTTATACAGATGGGTTTGAGACAAATCGATCGACGGTAACTCAAACAAACCTTTCACATCGCGGTGTGAAATACTGGTTGTCGTAATATGCTCATGGAAATCAATCGCCTTCAGGTATTCACCCACTTCATTTTGCCATTGCACAACGGCTTCATCGCTCACAATAGCGGTATGCTCTGGTCCAGAGTAGATGATATTATCGATTTCATTAAAAAACTCCCACGCCAATATGGCTGAAGAGTAGCTCCAGCGCGCCACAACATAACGCAACTTATCTTTATAAAGCTGCTTGGCGCTGCTATCGGTAAAAAACGCTGCAGGGTCACTCACGGGGCCGCCATTGGCCGTATTGTAATTATTGAGTGCCCAGCCTTCGCCAATAAAACCCGCGTGGCTATCGAGTGATAAGATCACTTTCATATCTTGTGCTTGTGCAATTTCTAGCATTTGATCTAGACGTGCAATGCCGCTTTGGTTAAAGCGATCGGTGGTATTGGTATATCGCTCAGAGTTGGCGGTGTTTTTCCAGTCTACCGGTAAGTTCCAGTAAATCATCCATGTGCGAATAGTATTGGCGCCACTGGCACGCAATTTTGGAATCATTTCGTCATAACTAAAGCGCTTATCTTCATGCAGTGCTTTAAAATACCTAGAGTCATCATTATGTCGCGCTTCCCAGCCAAAGTTTTGGCCTATGCTGCGAAATAAATCACCGTTATCATAAACGAATGACCAACCATCATAATTGCGAATAAAACCTTTTTTAGGTGATGGTGTAACCGTTAAATTTTTGTACTCGCCGTATACCACAACATTATTATCTGTGAGTTTTGCGCGCACTTTGTAAAGGCCCGGCTCGTGAGGGGCTATCTTCACCTTCCAGTGCGAAGGTGCTTGGCTTTTACCGTTAAGGTAATAACCTGGCAATAATTTTTGCTCACCCGAGGGCGTTGTTATTTCTAAATCTAATGCGACATCACTCGATACATAAGGATCTTGCCACTGCGCAACCAAATGAACATCGATATCCACCACATCAAATTGATGCGGACTCTCTTTAAAGGCTAACGAACTGAATGATACTATTTTTGCATCGCGCTCAGAGTGTTTGTGTTTAGAGCCTTGCGTTGCGCAAGCACAAAGGCTTAAAGCTATCGTCGCCGCGATCAGCCACTTGATATTCTGCATCATAAAAAACCATTTGAAAAATAAAAGTACTCGACTAAAGAGCAATATTTTAATATTGAGTGACAAAAACCCCCTTCATATCAGCCTCAATAAAGGGGGTTATTCATAACAACTACGTGCGATTAAAAGCGGCCAATCACCCCTAAAGTGTAACGTGCTTCAAAAATATTTTGGCTAGCGCGATTACCTTCCCACTGTAAATAAGACTCTTCATACTCTTCAGTAATGTTTTGCCCTTGTACATACACCTCAAAGTTATCGTTAATAGTGTAGTTAAAAGAAGCATCAACATACTCGGTCGGCGCATTAAAGCTCGCTAATTGGTGGTTCCCAGTAACGCCAGCATTACCGTTATAAATATCACTTCGATAGTTGTAAGCAATACGCGCTTGAATAGGGCCTTTTTGATACCATAAAATAAAGTTAAATTGCTCTTTAGAATTATCAGGCAATATATTTTCGTTACCATAAAAGTCTGGCGTACCGCCATCACCATCGGCGAGGGTAACATTAATATTAGAGCCTAAGCCGCTTAAGATGCCAGGCAAAAAGTCATACGCCTGCTGATAACCTATTTCAATACCCGTTAACTGACCACCGCGACCATTTTCTTGAGTAATTGAAGGAATACCATTATTGCGTACAACACCATCGGTATCTGCAACACCTTTTACCGTACCGGTAACTGTCGTCGGGAAGCTATCAATATCAATTTGATACAAGCCTACATTGAATAAGCCATTATCATTAAAATACCACTCAAGGCTAATATCTAAGTTAGTAGAGCTCCAAGGGTCAAGTAAAGGATTGCCGTTTTCAGTAATTTGCCTCACACCAAAAACACCCGCTAGCTCAGGCTGCGTATAAGCGATTTGAGTTAATTGAGCACCCGCACCCAGCAATCTCGCATCAAGCTGCGTCAAGTTTTTAGTATAAGACACTCGCGCTTTTAAGC
Source organism: Marinagarivorans algicola (assembly GCF_001292705.1). Classification (GTDB taxonomy): domain Bacteria; phylum Pseudomonadota; class Gammaproteobacteria; order Pseudomonadales; family Cellvibrionaceae; genus Marinagarivorans; species Marinagarivorans algicola. The sequence continues at coordinate 45,644 of NZ_LGAK01000019.1, read as the reverse complement.
TATCGAGTAAATCAATCGAAAAGTTTAATCGCGGTAAATAGTCGTAGGTTTTTTTGGTGGTGACGGTAGTAGACACTAAAGGCCCTGGCGCACCACTGATCGCTTTAATATCTTGCCCTGCAATATCCAGCGTTGACGTTAAGCCGCTCCCGTAACCGGTCACAGCAATTTCGCTACCAACCCCTTGCACACCCACATTACCACTGTAAGGGAATATGCCTAGCTGACCTTCAAAATTGGCTTGCACATAAAGATTGACGTTATCTTCTTCAACTTTATACGAGTTAAACCAATTAGGCGCGCGGACATTACCTGGGTAAATGGCATTTTGAAACCCTTCAGCATCAACCATCGTTTTAGGGTCAATAAAGAAATAACTGTTGCCATCACTCGCGGGGCCAAAGTCAGAAATTTCTGAGATAAAACCTCTTTCTTGTAGCTCTTCAAAAGTAATCAAGCGCCCAATCGTATCACTGCCATCACCCGATACAGGTATGCCGCTGTCTTTCCATTTAGCATAAGAGGTTTCGATACCGCCTTGGCCATCATTTAAAAAACGCGTAAAAGGAGCCACTAAATCATAATTCATAGACTCCACTTCGCGCTGGGCAACACGTACACCAAAGTCAATAGACGCTTCATCAAAAACCCATGTATTACTGGGTAAAAAAGTGCCATCAAAACGTACGGCATCTAATCTGGCTTCATCGATGGCGTTTCCTTCTGAGAAAGTCGATGTCAATGCATACGCTGAGAGGTCAGTTCCAAAACCTGCTGGCAATGTAAAGGTTGGGTGTTTGCCACGGTAGTCAACGCCAACGGGAACAGCGCCCTCATAGCCATTAGGGTTGGCCGCCTCACGTACGCCATCAACACGGCGATACAAGCCATGCTGGCGGCCGTTAGTTAAGTGTGCATCGACCACATTATTGGTGACACGGCTCTCGGCACTGCCGTGCACATAACGCACAGAGCCCTCAAGCGATTCATTAAACACAAGGTTCGCTTGTAAATTAATATTCACCGATTCAGTGCTGGTCGCGGTGGCGGCCGATTTAGACAGTACGCGCGGGGCGCTTAAGGTGAAATTATCCGTGGTATATAACGAAAAACCCTCATCAGAATTACCTTCACCGCGATTAATCAAGTGACCCGCTTGCGGTACTACATAGCCTCGCGTTTTAGTCCACGCGCTATCACTCACGATACCGCTAGCAAGATCTTCGTTATCCATTTTGGTATAAAAGACATCAGCCAAAAACTCAATACTGCTGCTGGGCTGGTACTGGAAACTACTCGAAACGCCTAAACGCTCACGGTTTGCAATTTTATTGGTTACACCATAATCAATGTTACCAAATACAATTTCGTCAATGCCATCTTGGCCAGGCTCTTGACTCACAATCACTTTATTGCCGTCGGCATCAGTCTCAAATGTTGAATTTAAGATGTCATCGGCAAAACCTTGATAAATAAAGTCGCCATACATACCGTAGCGGTAGTTCGCTAACGTCGCATCCGAGGCCGAAACCGTCACGACCACACCCATATCGCCGGCATTATAGCCAAAAAAACCCGTGAGTTTTTCGCCCGACTGGTCAGTATAAGTCCCGTTTGCCGCTTCAATTCTGGCAACACCGGTGGCACCTTCATCAAGATCTAAAGGCTGTCGTGTTTTTAGGTTAACCGTACCCGAAATACCACCGGCAATAAGCCCTGCATCGGTCGATTTATAAACATCGACACCGCTTAGTAGCTCGGCAGGGATATCACTAAAATTAGCTTGTAAGCCTGTGATCGACGCAGCACTAATAAATTGCTCGCCATTGATTAGGCTAGTCACTTGCGACAAACCGCGAATATTAACATTGGAGCCTTCGCCCGCGGCACGCTTAATTTGCACACCCGTCACACGCTGTAACGAGTCAGCAATGGTGGCATCAGGGAGCTTGCCAATATCTTCTGCGGTTATAGATTCAATAACCGAATTGGCTTCCCATTTTTGATCAATCGACTTTTTAGCAGCACCGCGAATACCCAGTACGAGCACCTCTTCAACCACCGACTCTTGCGCCAGTGCACCGGGCGCCATATAAGGGGCCGTCAGAGTGACCAAACAGACCGATATACTGGCTGCCAATTTAGATCGTTTAAACATCATATCCCACAACTCTTTTATTATTCATTATTGGATTGGGAAGGTATGAGTACATTGACACATGCCTCCATTCAACAGCGCGCCGCCTAAAGCTCACAATAGAATATATCGACATACTAATTAAACTTAATTTATAAAGTCAACTTAAGTTTACATTTTCCCCGTCTAGATAACAACCTTAGCCCTAAAATATCCGTAGAGACAAGTAAATTCGGACTAAAGACCAGTAATAAACATAATAATCAGCTGCTTATAAAAAATAAATACTGTTACCATGAAAGTATCAATCGGCAATTGCTATTATTTTTTTTCTTGTCTACCATAGAACTGTTGTCGCCTAACTCATCAAACAAGTAACTAAATAAAATTAATTTAGTTTTATTATCGCATAAATCGCCGTTGAGCGGCCCACCGACGGGTCATCCCAATTGCTATTGCCCCAGAAAGCAGCTGCTCAAAACAATAATAAAGGTAACAAATGATGATCAATATTAAACCACTAGCGATCGCCGTCGCTACCAGTCTAGCCTTAGCGGCCTGTGGCAGTGACGATGTCAGCGTCACCACAACTACGCACGGTGAATCTAAGAGCTCCAGCAGTGCCGCACCGAGCGCTGAGCCACTACTCGTGCCTGAAATGCTCAATTATTTAAACAGCATTAAAGGTGAAAAAACCGTGATTGGTATACACAATCGCGAACCCAATGCCGAGCCAGGCCTACAAACAGACAAAATGGCTAAGCTTGTTGGCAAATGGCCTAGTCTTTGGAGCGGTGACTTTTTATTCAGTGGCGAAGATGTCGATAATCGCTTAAACATGATTTTTGAAGCCCAAAAACGCTGGCGTCAAGGTATGCTTGTACAGGTCATGGCGCACGTATGCCCCCCCACAACCGGTGAGTCTTGCGCGTGGGAAAACCAAAGCGGGCAAACAGAAAATATCGCCTCGATACAAGGTAACCTGAGTGACGCCGAGTGGTCTAGCTTACTCACTGACGGCGAACCGCTTAACCTCGCTTGGAAAAAACGCCTAGACAACATGGCCTTTCTTTTAAAAATGATCAGTGATGATGGTGTGCGTGTACTTTTCCGCCCATTTCACGAAATGAATCAGACCATTTTTTGGTGGTCTAAGGAAGGCTCGCCAGAATATACCGCCCGCCTTTACAGACTGACACATGACTACCTTGTGCAAGAGCAAGAGCTCACCAACCTAACTTTTGTATGGAACCTACAAGACTTTGCAACACTCGCCGAAGACTTAGACGCCTATGATCCTGGCCCCGAGTATTATGATATTTTAACGCTCGATAACTACAACACTGACGGCACAGGATTCTCTCAAGAAAAATACGACCTTATGGTCGCTAAAGCCAACGGCAAACCTATTGCTTTAGGTGAAGTCAACCAACTCCCCACCCCCGAGATCCTAGAGCAGCAACCGCTTTGGACTTTCATTATGACGTGGGCAGAAGAAACCTTCGAAAAAAATACTGATGCCGAAATTATCGCCCTTTATAATAGCCCCCGTATTGTGACACTCGACGAGAAAGCACCGTGGTCTAACTATGACGGCGACGATCATCTTATTCTCGAAATCCCAGGTGGCAGTACAGGTACAGACCCCGACCCCGAACCCGCCTTACCCACCGAGCCCTTTATTGTTTTTGAAGATGACTTCACACAATTTAGACTCAAAGCCGGTAGCGTATCAAAAATTACAGAGTCCATTGTCGACGATGAAGATACAACAAAAGGCAAGGTACTCAATTATAAATATACCGGTGCTGAAGCCACCGTTGAGTTAATCACAGAGGGCTCTTCTGTTGATTTATCGGGTTACTCAACAGGCACCTTAGAGTTTGACCTCAAAATCATTAACGAACCTGCCAACATCGATGGTAACTGGTCAATTAAAGTCGATTGCGGCTGGCCTTGTGGTACCGGCGATGTACCGATAAAAGATAATATCGATGGCATAGCTCCCACAGTGGGCGAATGGCAAATCTACAAGTTCAATGTTAAAGATCTTATTGCCAAAGATAATGGCAACGATTCTTTAGATATTACAAAAGTTACCAGCCCCTTAGTGATTTTTCCGGCTTATGGCCCCAATCAAATTGGCGCCGAGTTTAGACTAGATAATGTTAAATATATACCCGGCACTGATGAACCCAGCACACCAGCGCCAAGTACCGGTGAGCTAGGCGATGATGTATTTTTTGTCTTTGATGATGCCATTAAGCGCTGGAAGCTAAAAGCCGATAACAATAAGATTGTCGAAACCGTAGAGAGCGATACCGACCGTGGCGATGTACTGCAGCATGAATACATCGAAAACCAAACAACCAGTGAGCTTTTAGGTACCAGCAGCATAGATTTAAGCGCCTATATTGGTGGTCAATTAAAGTTTGATTTAAAAATCATTGAAGCGCCTGCAGGGCTTGAAGATAGCTGGTTTATTAAAGTAGATTGTCAATGGCCTTGCACAACGGGCGATATCAACCTGCAAGATAATGTTGACATGACCGTTCCAGAACTTGATCAATGGCAGTCCTACACCTTTAATGTTGACGATTTAATTGCACATGAAAACTCTGAAGTCGCTAACGGCACAGCAAACGCTAGCAATTTAGATATTACAAAGGTGAGCTCGCCTCTTGTGATTTTACCGGCTTGGGGCGACAGCCAAAAAGGCAGTAAATTTCAGCTCGATAACATTCGCTACGTGAAAGCCGGCGTCACAGAGTAAGTACTAGACCTGCAACCATGACATTATCGTCAGCTCTCCGCTGACACGACCCTTAAAACCTTATTAGCCTACTTTAGCTAATAAGGTTTTTTTATACTTAAAAGAATAGGACACGATGAAAACCCTATGACTTTATAGTTTTATCGGCGGTTTATGCCTGATAACAGCAAGCTGTCAATCCGTAAACGACACCAACGACACTCATATTACCAACGTATCAAAAAGCTCTGCAGCTCGCGTACAACCACTGGCTTATTTATATGCAATACAAGGCAAAAAACGGTTGTTGGCGTGCATAATGATAAAAAATGACAAGTCTAACCTCTCACGACAATGCCGATAACACTGTGACGCTAAAAGATATGCCCGGCTCGAACGCTAAGCCCTCACTCAAATATCAGTTCAATTAAGAAAATACACGCTCACAGCACGACTCACCCCCCAATCGCTTTCAAGCGCTAGGGAGCTAGCTTTCATCTAGTGCGACGCATCACTTCTAAAGGGAACAGCTGGCAAACGATAGCCATCGTATAAATTGGCCGACGAATTATCAGCCCACGCATAGCGCACAAATAAAGGCTTTAATACGTTGGGCGATGAAATAGACACCGTTTTATCGCCCGTTATACGTGCCTGCGCACGGTAATAACGACCGTCTTGACCGGCAATTTCAAAACCTTTAAGGGTATCGCCTTTCATCACTAAAGGCGTATTCGCCTTAAAGGTGAGCTGTATTGAAGCTTTGTCGGCATCGACATTTAGCGACTGATAAGTCGGACCGCTATAATCAACCTCATCACCATAAGCCACCGTTTTAGCCGCCAACCAAAGACGGCGGCCTACATCTTGTTTATTTCTGGGGTGAATATCATGCGCCTCACCAATATCGATAGTCACTGCCATGGCGGTATAAGGTAGCGCAAGTGTTTTGGCTTGCTGCTCTCGTAAAAGTGCCCAATCGCTTTCTGAAGGTTCATTTTTTTTGGGCAAGTACCCAGCCAATTGTACAAAAACAAAGGGAAGATCCGGTCTTTCAAAGCGGGTGCGCCAACCGTTAATTAAAGCGGTAAATAGCGTCTGATATTCTTGCGCCCTATCGACATTAGCCTCGCCTTGATACCAAATAACGCCTTTAATAGAGGCCGGCGTCAATGGATGTATCATTGCGTTATAGAGACCCGTAGGCCATGAGCTAATGCGCTCAACCTCAGGCAATGGCGGCTCAACCGTATTGTTGTACTTCCATTGCCCTGCAAGGCTCATTTTTTGACCGTCATGGCTTAACCACACTTCATTATCTTTACCCACTTGAACTTTATTATCCCAATCATTAGCCACACGCAGCGCTATGATATTTTGACCTTTTTTAAGCAGGTTACTAGGCAAAGTGATTACTTTGGTTTTATCCTTCCAGGTTTTTTCTTCTACCAGTATGCCATTAACATAAAACTTTGCTAATTGAGTAATACTGCCCAGCGATAATTGTGCCTGTTTGGGCATATGGTTTAACTCGATCGTTTTTCGCAACCAAACAATATCACTCAACGGTTCGGCCAAAGGAATATTCACAACCTTCCAGGGCGTATCATCAAACGATAACCTATGAAACCCAAATTTCTGGGTCAGCTTGTCATTGCGAATAATATTCCGTTTATTTTCTTCGTTGCGCGCCCGGATCTCAATGCGCTTTTCCCAGATGTCCGGATTATTTTTCATATCCTGAGCAACTGCTTTATAGCCATCGAGTGTCAGTAAGTTTTCGAGTGGGGTCCACCCTTGGGCGGGGGTTCCTCCGACGGTACTATCGATAATACCAATAGGCACGCCCTTCTCTTTAAAACCCGCTTTAGCAAAAAACCATGCCGCCGCCGAAAAATTACCCACCGTTTGCTCGCTTGCAACTTGCCAACGAGATCCATAAACATCTTGTTGCTTGTCTAATTTCACATCGGTATTGACACTAAAAAAGCGTATTTTAGGGAAGTGGCTATCTTTTTTCTCGGCTTCTAAATTGTTAATTTTCCAATCAACCTTCCACTCCATATTCGATTGCCCTGAAGCCAACCAAACATCACCTATCAATACATCGGTCAATATAATTGTGTCACTTCCAGAGCTCACCGTTAGCTTGAACGGGCCACCGGCAGCTTGTGGAGGTAGGTGTACTTTCCAGCGCCCCTGATCATCCACCTTACCCACTTGGCTCACGCTACCGAGCGACACTGTAACAGTGGTATTGCGAGTACCGCTCCCCCAAACAGCTATAGCTTGCTCACGCTGCAATACCATATGGTCGGCAAATAAAGAAGAAAACGACAGTGGTTCAGCCAAAGTCGTTGCCGATAGCAACATCATCATTAAAGTAATAACCGTATTTTTCAAGATATGCTCCCTAGACGTCAAAAGCCAACCAATGACGAAAATCGTTGGCTGGCTTTTAATTTACACGTACATTAATTGATTGTCGTCATTATTGCGAATAGATAATATTATCGATTTGGAAGATCGTACCCTCTTGATTGTCAGTCCACGCGGGAAATATAACCAACAGAGGTCTATTATTTTTATCTTTCAATTAACACACAGCAGCGCAAAGGCAGCAATTAAATATAGAATATTTAATGATAAACACTTTAATATTGCATACATTGTGACCCTTAATGACACTGCGAGCATTAATTGAATACCCTCTGGTATAAGTAGGGCACTTGGTTATTATTTCTTTAACGACTCTATACGGCGACACAATTCAATCAATGACCGGCCATTGTGATAGGGGCCCTTCCAAAAGCCAACCTTATAAAATGACTGCTGCGCCTGTTGATCGCACTGCGCTACCCAATGCCATTCCCCGTGCGCGCTATCGATGACCTGCTCTTTAATAAAATGCCACACCGCTAGCACCGCTTGCCAGTATTTATCGTCGGCGGTCATTTGCCATGCATTAAAATACCCCACCATTGCCTCGGCTTGGACCCACCAAATGCGCTCATGAATGGCTTTTCCGCTCTCAAGGTCAAACACCTCAAGAGCAGAGCCGTCTTTCGCTATGCCTTCTTTAAAGCAAGTTGAAAACAATGTTTCAACCTGAGATTGATAGCGCTTCGTTAGCGCGGGAACAGCCAATACCTCCAGAGCCTCCCACACTAACCAACTGCTTTCTATATCATGACCGTAGCTTAGCTCTATACTTTCGTCTGTCCAATCTCGGCTTAAAAACATTTTTAAATGACCGTTGCTATAGTCAATAAAATTGTTCTCATAGGTTTCCAGTAAACGCTTTAAGCTATTTTCAACATTGGTTGCAGCCGCAACATTGGCCGCAACTCGCTCAGCTTGCAGCAAACCGGTAAAGGCCTCTAGCATATGTAAGTGAGTATTCATTGTTTTAGCGCTGGGCAAATCTTTTTCACTTAAACGAATATCATCTAACGCACCCCAATCACGGTCAAAAGCCTCAAAATAGCCACCGTGAACACTGTCATAGGCATGCTTTTCGATAAAACCATAAATAGAGCGTGCTGATGTTAATGCGACCATATTGCGTGATAATCGATAATATGCACTCAGTGCATACACCGCAAAAGCCTGAGCGTAGGTTTGTTTACGCCCGTTAACAACATCACCATTCGCATCAAGCGACCAAAAAACACCACCGTGCTCTTGATCAATAAAATGCTGCGCAATAAAGTCATACATTTTATGAGCCGCTGCCACTAATGAAGGCTCAGGCGCATAAAGCGCCGCTTCACTAAAATACCACAGCATGCGTGTTGTTAAGATAATACCTTTATCGGCATCGGCTTTTGCTTCACCAACGGCGCTAATTTCACCCAAAAAACCCTGATCATTTAAAACCGTGGATAGCCAATAGTTATTAATAGCGCTAAATTCTGACAACAACTCTTTTTTAAATCGCTGAATGTCAGAAAGCAGCTGCTCACTCATTAAATTATTCACAGGCTTCACTTAAAATACGTAAGTTTTTTTCAATAAGGGCACAACGCGTCTCTACCGATAAAGCAGAACGCAAGCCATCTTCTGGAGTGTTTTTAACATAATCAACCAATTGCTCAACTGTTGTTGTAGCAACATGAATACGGGTATCCGATGAAGCATAATAAATATTAACGTCATTCCCCTCTTGTATCCAACCATTACTAAAGCAAACATTGCTCACATCACCCACACGTTCTTTACCTTCGGGAGCAATTAAATGGCCGCCCGGTGCGTGGGTGACTTTCCAAGGCTCGTTAAGCGCTGTCATGAACATATAAAGCACATAGCGTAAGCCGGCAGCTGTGTTGCGAACGCCATGAGCTAAATGCAACCAACCCTCATCGGTTTTAATGGGGGCAGGACCTTGGCCATTTTTAATTTCTTTAATGGTGTGATAAATTTTTCCATCAACAATCACTTCGCTTTTAACTTCGGCGTTGGTCATGTCATCGCACAAGCCCCAACCAATACCGCCACCGCCACCCACACTAATAAAGCCATCTTGTGGACGTGTATAAAGTGCATATTTACCCTCAAAAAACTCAGGATGCAAGACAACGTTGCGCTGCTGGCCACTGTGGGTAATCAAATCAGGTAAGCGCTCCCAAGTCACTAAATCTTTCGTACGGGCAATACCACACTGCGCTTCAGCCGCGGAGGTATCTTCCATTCGTGTTTTATCTTTACGCTCAGTACAAAACAAACCATAAATCCAGCCATCTTGATGCTGCGTTAAACGCATATCATAAACATTGGTATCAGGCTCGGAGGTTTCTGGCATCACAATCGGGTAGTCACGGAATTTAAAGTTATCAATACCGTTATCACTTTCGGCCACTGCAAAAAAGGATTTCCGATCGTGACCTTCAACACGAACCACTAATACATACTTATCGTTAAATTTAATCGCACCAGGGTTAAGTGCCGCATTCACACCAATACGCTCCATCAATAATGGATTCGTTTTTTCGTCTAAATCGTAGCGCCAAATAATTGGGGCATGTGCAGCAGTGACGACAGGGTTTTCCCAGCGTTGAAAAATACCATTACTCGATGCACTGGGCTTATTGCGCTGTTGAATTAATACTTCATGCTCTGAAACGATTTGCTTAAGTCTTGCTTTAAAATCACTCATTATATTTACCCATTCAGTCTAATTCGCCGACAGCAATATCGGCGTCAATTTTTAATTATATTAAAATATTTACTATTATTTCCTCGTCATACTATCGCTGACGTGCATTTATATGATGTTGAAATTTATCTTCCGAATAATCCGCCGGATAATTTTCGAGATTGTCATACCAATTTTTCTTTAATAAAAAGCTAATCAATCCCGTAACGCCAACAACAAAAACCAAGGCATTCCACTGCTGTAAAACCAATAATATGCCGATACTTGTCAAGCAGCTATGCCAAACAATACCTAGCACAACATTCAATGCATCACGCAAAAAGTCTTTATTCTTAGCCACTTCTGGACAATCTTGTTGTAACGCTTTATAAACCGGCCCCCAAAAACCCCAAGGGCGCACACGGTAATAAAATTTCTTCAATACCGTCATATCATCGGGAGGGGTTAACAACGAACCAACAACACAAGCCGCTAAGCAAAAACCTAAAATAATAGGAAAGGCGTGTAATTCATTAATGTCTAAAAACATTAAAGGAATAGCGACTAAAATACCGGCCAACATACCAAAGAAATAACCATAACCATTGAAACGCCACCAGTACCACTTAAGGACATTGGCTGCGGTATAACCACCGTACAACGCACCCACAATCCACAAAACAATGACATTTAAAGACGGAATCAGTAAGCCAATTAATGACCCCGCCACAACAAAAGCGATAGACACTAAATAACTCAACCTTACATAGGTTTTGTCTTGGGCATTGGGGTTAAAGTAGCGCTTGTAAATATCATTCACCACATACGCAGGTGCTGCGTTGGTGGTCGCTGCGAAAGTAGACATATACGCCGCAATAAGACCTGCAATCAACAAGCCCGCTAAACCTGTCGGAATATAATTACGGATCGCAAAGGGAAGGATTTTTTCAAAGTCAATATCCGGTCCCATGGCTTTTAGTTCAGGCATAAAAAACACTACCGCTAAAACCGTTAAACCAGCAATAAGCATGTAACGCGGAATCAATAAAGCAACATTCACAAAACCACTCATCATGGCTGCTTCTTTCGGTGAGCGGGCTGATAAGATTCGCTGCATATCATAATTAGGCGCAGGCCCCGCTAAGCTCACTAAAATACCACGCAATAAAACCATTGAGACAAAAATGCCGAATAGGTTCATTCCTTCTTCAATCACTTTATTTTGCGCAGCAGGTAATAACGACGACCAATCATGTCCTAACTCCCATGCGATACCTGCATCAAACCACCCTTCTGGCACAGCGGCTCTGATCATCTCGGGACTAACAGAATTAATAGCGATCACACCAACTGCAATACACGCAATTGTCATCATAAAAAACTGTAAGACTTCGGTAAAAACAACTGAATACATACCACCTTTTACTACGTATAAGGTGGTAATAGCTGTAATAATCACACCGTAATATACTTCATTCCAATAAGCATCAGCACTGAGCTGCCAAGGTAAAAAGACAGCCGCAAATTTACCAATACCAATAAAACCATATGCCAAAAAGCCCAACACCAAACACAGTGCAAACGCAATCACAATAATATTAGATAAAGTCGCGCCTCGACTCTCGCCAAAACGAAAGCGAATCCATTCTGCACCGGTCATTACACCTGAGCGCCGCAACCAAATACTTAAAAACACCATCAAAAATATTTGGTTGAAAGCAGGCCATAGCCAAGGTATATAAATACTTTTCATACCGTAAACGAATAGCCAAAAAACCATTAGCATGGTACCGCTAATATCAAATTGGCCCGATGCATTCGATAAACCTAACGTCCACCAAGATAATTTATTTCCCCCTAAAAAATAGCTACTCATGTTTTTAGAAGCACGTTTAGCAATCCAAAAACCAATCACTAAAGTACCTATGATGTAAATAAGAATAATACTTACATCGAGCATCGCCAATTGCATATATTTGCACCATTAAATGTTATTGTTATATTTTTAGTCACTGTTCAGCGCTAGCCAGATAAAAGCCTAAATTTCACTGCCTGTACTGCTCAGGCCATCGGCGATGTTGCACGTATACAGCGTTTACTCCACACACCTATACTGGGCTAAACGCTGTCCACTCCCGATCCTTAAACATCCAGACAACAATTCAACAACGCCCTATCAGGCAGGTTTTTCAGTTTGACTGAACAGTAACCCTTTTTGTTAATCAGCTGGTTAAACAATACTGATTAAATCCCCTCTAAAACTGCGCGACTTAACACCCTTTATATTCCAAAATTCCAAATTACGTATTAGCGTTGCAGTAATCAAGAACCTCTGTACACGCAACCATCAGATGATACAGCGTGCTAGCAGGTGCAAAGTCATTCACAACCTCATCATTGGCACCGCGTTGATCAACCCAGCTACCCGCCACTTTTGCACAATCAAGATAGTAAGTGAATAACAGATCAATCGCTTCAGCCGCACGCTCTTCGCCATCTTTATGCCCCGCTTTCGCTTGTGCAATGTTAGCTTTAATGACCTCGGTCATAGGCCATGATCGCTTGGTGCTGCCTCGTGCAGAGCCATCGATATTCATATCATCAAACATTAACCCTGATGATGCGAAGCCTATTTGATAAGCTTTTTCATACAACGCATCGGCCCATATAGAAACATTACGACCACTTAAACGCCCATACCAATGCAGTAACCACACCCACTCGACCATATGACCGGGCTCAATAATATTGCCTGCATCTGGGTGGGGCTGCCAGTTATCATCAAAAAACTCACGCAGCACACGATGCTCGGCATCAAAAAAACGTGTTTGGAAAAGTGCAAATATCTCGCCTGCACGGGCTAACCAATGCGCCTGCTCGGTTGCCTCATAAAGACTCATATACGATTCAAATAAATGCATATGGGGGTTTTGGCGACGGGCACCGACCTCATAATCACCCTCTCGCCAACCACCTACTGGCGAAGCAAAGCTGTCGTCCAACCAGCGCTGTAAACTCTCGGCGCGATCTAAGTAAATAGCATCACCTGTGATGGTATAAAGCCATGCGAACGCCAAGAGATAAAATGCGTGGTCATAGAGATCTTGTTTGTAATCGGCAATATTCCACTCGCTGTCCATCAGGTGAACATAGCCGCCTGATGCACGAGGGTGGCGCGCATTTTTTTCGATAAACTCGCATAATTGAACGGCCAGTGAGCGCCCCTCGGGTGCCCAGCCCCGACGATAAGCCGATGCAAAAGCAAATGCTTGGCGCGCCTGCACGCGCACACGCGTATTCGTCTCTAGATCGGGCTCACCATTTGCCTTTAAACGCTCGTAGTGGCATTGCTTGTGGGGCACTATGCCGCGGCTCATCCATAAGGGGAGTGCCTCATTCGTCATCCAGCGCTGAAAACGTAGGCTTGCCGTAATAAGTGTGTTGTTGACCATAATCTCTCGCTTAGAGTCCAAATGCTCTGTAAAACTGAGGCCTTGCACCCACAGGGCAAAGCGCACAATAAAATCATCCCAAGGAAATGACTAACTAATTAAAATTGATTTAGTAATTATGCGATGACATGACCGCTGCCCACAACTCTTTTTTGGCTAAAGCGCAAAAAAAAGGGGATCACTCACACAAGCCCCTGAAAATACAGGGGCTTGTGTGCATTAAGGCGCTGTTGCCTTAGGTGAAAAACTTGAGTCCAATGGTAAAGTGGCCGCACCAATCGCTGACGCCGCGCTTCCAAAAGTCCCTTTGCGCACTGACGGCATAATTAACCCACGGTGATGAAAACCAGCGATTTTAATGCCTAACTGCTGAATAATCCGCTTCACAATAGGCAAATCACTGTCTTCACAGTCAATAACTAGCTCAGGAATGTCGACAATTGCCTGGATAGCATAAACCGCACTTTCTAGGGCATTTACACAATCATTGATCCAAGCGGTTGTTGCCTTGGGATGCTGGTTGATCGCTAAGTGGAATTCTTCAGCATTGTGAATTACAGCCCCTTCGCTACGCAAATGACGTACTAGCGAATGCAGCGAACAGCGATTAGTCAAGAAAGTTGTCGAATGGCCATCTTTAGACGCGCTGGTTGGAATCACACCCACAGGAACAGGAATCAAGCCAATATCACCGGCATTATTCGAAGCGCCATTATGGCATTCACCATTAAGAATAAGCCCGCCACCAAAACTCTGCACCTGTGAACCACCAAAAAAAGCATACACAAAATCATCATGCCCCGTATTAGCGCCATAAATCATCTCAGCAATAGCCGCCGCATTGACATCGTTTTGGCTATAGGCCGCTATACCGGTGCCAGAGCTCAACATGGCTGCCAGATTGAAGCTGTCCCATGCGCTCCAATCAGCGTTATCTTGCTTCCAGCTACCGATATTATAAGGCTGTGCCACACCAATACCCGCAATGCGACTACTGATATTTGACGCCACCGAGGACACCAGCGAGTCAATATCCTTTAAAACCAGTGCTAGGGCTTCTTGCGGACTGGGCAAAATAATTTCATGTTTGTTACTCGCCACCACATCACCGACAAAGTTAATCAGTACTGTCTCAATATGGCCGCGATTAATACTCACACCTAAACCGTAGGCACCACCTTTTGACAGTGAAAACAGCGTAGCTGGCTGTCCCATGTCACCCTGTACTTTACCCACGGTTTCAACTAAGCCTTTTTCTTGCAAGGACTTAATAATACCGCCCACAGCAGCTGCCGTTAAGCCTGTTTGGCGCGCAAGGCTCGCCTTACTACCGCGCTGTTTAAGACGTAATAGATGTAACAAATACTTTTCATTGTAACGACAATGATTAATGGGGTTAGCCCCTAAAAAATTTCTAATTGGTATCATATTTCAGCTCAGACGAATCCAACACTTAACACATAAGCGACCACGCAAGCCCAAAACACACACGGCTCGTAAGGCTTATACCTAATGTTAATGATTTTTAGCAGTATTGTAAGGCATGCAGCACAATGTGCAGCACAAAATCATACGATTAGCCAAATAAAACAGCACTTCTTGGCAATAATCCAGCAAGTAGTTGGATTATTATGCAAGGATTAACCATGATCTCAGCACTTACCCTTCATATTAATCATTGCGCTTGATCAGCGGATACGCCTTTTATAAAGTTTGCGCCCTACAACTTAAGGCTCACTGCTTACTGCCCAAGATAAAGACACAGCAACAATAATCCTACTAAGCATACCTTTTGTGAAGCCAGCGCTGCCAATAAGTTAACCCTAATCGATCCAGTGCCTGATCAAGATCACTAAGGGGTACAGTGGTTACCTGCGCACTACCTTGCTCTTGGCAACGAGCAAACATAAGATAGGAGGCAAAGACATGGATAACAGTATTAGCTGGGCATATGGTATTTATCTCAGCCTGATAGGCATGGTACTGAGTGACGTTGTTAGTACTATGAGTAATATATGCCGCAATACCCAGTAAGCTCGGCATAGAAATATCTTCAGGGTTAACTAGCAACAAGCTCTGCTCAATGAGTTGCTCGGCATACTCAAAATCACCTCTCACGCAGTAAATAGCCGCTAGGTACCCCTTAGAAACAGCCACGCTACGCTTATAGCCCGATTGATTGGCGACGCTCAACGACTCAATGCATACATGATGAGCCGCATCAAGATCACCCTGAAATACATAGCAGGCCGCCAACACTTGTAACGCAGTGCTTTTAAATACGTTTTTTTCGATCGCAGGCTTGCCCGGTAGACATTCATTTAAACATGCATTAGCCGCTTCCATAGCGTCATCAAAGTGGCCACAATACAATTCATACAATGCAAACGTACTGTAAAAATGCGCTTTTTCTTGCCCTGCGTACTCGATAGTTTTTTTGCACAAAGTCAAATGCACATGCGCTTTAGTCAATTCGCTATGAAAGAACCAAGTAATAGCCAAACCTAAGTTCGCCGAAAACATTAATGTATGATCAGCCACACTCGTGGCCTTGTTCAAACCTTTAGTTAAATAGTGTATAGCTTTTTTGTATTGTCGATGAATCAGTGAGGCATACCCTAGCTTAATATAAAAATCAGCCATAATCGCACTAGGCAGGCGCGGATGAAATGTCGACTTAATTAAAGAAACCGTCAGATTAATTTTACTACTCATCATCAGTTCATACAAAAAGCCGTCACTGCTGAGCTCATCAATCAATAAGTCGCGATTTTTTTCACTAGGGTAAGCATCCGTTTCTGAGGTCGCAATCAAATCTTCTTTTGGGCATTTTAAAGCCAGTGCTAATTTATTTAAGTTATGAATTCTTATCCGTATCACATCGCCTTTAAGCCAGCGTGTAAGTGTTTTTTCACTAACGCCAATCTCGTTAGCCAGCCAAATATGCTTGATCGCTTGCTCAGTAACCATTTGCTTAAGCTGTGCTCTATTTAAAAGCACTGTTTTTAAATGACTCACATCTCACTCTTACATCCAAAATAATAAAAAGCCCTTATTGGGACAGCACTGCCCTACAGTGTGCATAAAAACACAATGTGGTACAAAAATATGTCCCGTGATGTCCATAGATTACAGGAAATATCCTGTTATGGTACATCCAGTATCCACTGGGAGCAACGCGATACGTCGTATTCTCAGGCCAATAACTACAGGAATAACCATGAAAAAACATCTCACCTTTAGCATCCTCGCATTGTTATTAAGCAGCTTTAACGTACAGGCCGATCAAGGCGAGGTGATACTCGGTTTTGATATCGGTCAAAATAAAATGAGATTTGAGGACGA
Organism: Marinagarivorans algicola; assembly: GCF_001292705.1. Lineage (GTDB taxonomy): Bacteria > Pseudomonadota > Gammaproteobacteria > Pseudomonadales > Cellvibrionaceae > Marinagarivorans > Marinagarivorans algicola. The sequence continues at coordinate 28,824 of NZ_LGAK01000019.1, read as the reverse complement.
TTTTATCGTTGCTGACACTGAAGACGGTAATCATACGGCCTTTTCGCTCAGCTATGTAGCTGGCTACCACTTTGCAAACGATATAGTCGCTGAAGCTAATCTTGTTTACAGCTCAAATATAAACATTTTAAATGCATTTGACCGCTATAGTCTCTACGAATTAAAAGGGCTCGTTGGGTATTCGTTTACGCTAAATCAGGCTTTGACCCTTGTACCGATGATTGGGTTCTCAAAATGGGATTTGGACACTAAAGAAGGGGCGCTATTGAATTCAGGCCCCGAGGCCGAAGAAAACTTCGATGGTATCGATGTGGCCTACAAACTAAGGCTTAATCTTGCCTTTGATTCACTGACGATGATGTCGCTTTCTTACGCGATTACTGAGGCTGATTTTGGCCGCACTCAAGCAGTGCAAGTTGGCCTTTTATTTGAATTTTAACGGCCATATAAGGCATACATTAATAACCAGCCGCTGTATAAGCGGCTGGTTATTAATATTTCATCCATAAAAGGTGTCGATTTTACCAAAAGATTATAAACATGCCGCCTTTTTTGGCACGTCAGAGCTTAATTTAACCACAAGTTTATAAGTCTATTTTTACCATAAGTTTATAAAAATATGCCCTGAAACGCTTCGCACGGCGCAGCGATCAAATAATAACCAGTCTTTGATTGGCTTGAATCAGAAACTGATTATCTCAAATTGGCGATACGAATCCTTTCCTGAGATGCTTTCGGTCCTAGCGTACCTTTTTTCACCAGCTATATGTTTAATAAGCTTCACATCCAACTTTTTACCCAATTCTTCGAGCAAGTCCTTTCTAAGATATATGAGGTCACGGTAATTACTGTGTGTATCACCTTGCAAGTTGATATTTAGTACCGCTTTTTCACCATTTTTATCAAGATAGACAAATTGTGAAGGATTGAATCCAAGCTCTAGTTCTTTTACGACACGGGGTGTCAGCGCCTGTCGGTTAACACTATCCGTCGAACTACCGGAGTTTTCCCAGTAGTAGTTAAAGACCGTTGAAAGAATGTTCAAGTTGCTCTCAATTGGAACTTCGCGCTCAAAAAAGCCACCTTTTATAAATATTTCATCATTAAGAACTACTTCAGCTTGTTCATACGTTTTGATTTCAGTGCCTAACTGAACTCGAAGCTCGGCTTCTCCGTCGAACTCATTCAACACATCACAATATAACTCACCGGAGTAAACCCAAGAGCTACTATATCTATGTGGCCAAACTACATTTTTCTTGTCAGCAACGTACTCTTGAAGCTGGCCAAAAAGTTGATTTGAAATAAACGCTGTATCTATAGAGCAATAGAAATTTCGGTCTAACTTTTTAGACTGCTCAGAAACATACCCATGCAAAAGAATCCAATCGCTTCCATCTTGATGAACTTCTAGAATTCCAGCCAAATCCGGAAGAGCGGCATCCAAAATCCATTCTTTTGTCGCCACAGATTCATCCAAGAGAAATTCATTGGTATGAACTTCCTGTTTTTCGACAACTTCAGGAAAAAATGGATCTATATCAGTAGCGAATCGCTCTTCGTCGTAGTATTCCAACTTACTTTCATCGCTGAGCTGTCCAGCTAGCTCATAATACGCAATCCACGAATATTTTTTCCCATACCGTTCAACTGGCGATCGACTAGTGCGCGAGTATCTATACCGCTGAGATTCGATTAGCCCTTCAGTTTTTTCAAATTTTTCATAAGACCACCCAAGATCATTTATTCTCCATAGAATATTTCCCCTTGCAGTATTATATCCTTGATGAGAATAATCATAGTTTCCGCAGTCTTTAATAAGATGCCCGATTGTGTAATTCTCAAAATCCATTCCTAAAGGAGAATTATAACGGGAGTATTCCTCCTTACTAACGTCAACACATCCCCACTTTCGTCTTGGTATCTCCGGAAAGGGGTGGCAGACGGCATTCAGATCTAGGTCTTGAATGCTATCTAAGTGACGGAACGCAACTAGTTTTATAGTGCAACTAGCATATTCTCTTGCTAATAAATGTGTCGTTGCGTGAGAAGCACCGTTAGCAAATATTTGCTGCAACAGACTTCTCGCGTAGTCAATGACCGCTTCCTTGTGGTCACATGAATTGATAAGAACTGTCGAAAGCGCATAACCAGAAGCCAACAGTCGCTCCGAAACATAAGGATCATTTACACCTAGCAACTCGATAGTTAACGAAAATAATGCGCTAGGCTCCTGTAGACCTAAGTAATACAGCAGCTCCGTAACACGATCTCTCAAATCGATCACTGTCGATGTCAGATGCCAGGATAAAAAAATCATCCTTAGGCGTATGGTTTCGGGGTTAAATTTGGCCCCGGACTTTACATTTTTTAAATGCTCATTAACTGCATCAACAATTTCCTGGTTGTGACTTCGAATATATTCAGTCCAAGAAAGATCTCTGTCAGCCACAGGTAAATTCAGCAATATATCATTGAGAAACTCTGCATTTAGTGGGTGTCCTACCGCATATCTTAAAGCCAATAACTGTTCAATATCCTTTATCGATAGCCCATTATCGGTTATTAGAGACTTGTAACTATCTAATGTTTCAGTACAGATGTCACCAGTATCAATCAACGGTGTAAGTGCTAAGGCAATGGGTTGATAATCTTCGGGAAGAGCCTTCCATAATTGCTGCTGAAATAGTGTTTTTGGTATCAATACAACTAGGGCGTGTAGAATATCTTGAGCAAGTGGGTGTTGATTTGACACCTCTCCAAATAATTTTTCAATAACCTCTGGCCCAGTGATCCATTCGTCTAATTGTTTTCCCGAGCTTCTTTCTAAAAGATACTCAGCAATAATAAACCCACCCAATCGATCATAAACAGGCGTTAGTTCATACGTATATTTTTCCTGCCCTTCATCTCTGAAAATAATCCCTTCTTGCGCCAAGAGATTAACAATATCTGAATCCCAGTCATCCGCCTGATTATTAAATTTAATCCTAAACCCATCTTCTGATATGGATCTAGCGTTTTGCTGCCAACCACATTCACCTAATAAGTAGATTGCTTTTTTGACATCTTCAAACTGATATTTTTTAGAAAGGTTTGTAAAACTAGCAATTGAGCTTGCAGTATGATCCACCTGTTCCCTGAAGAGGCTATAGATAGATGAAGGAAAATTCGAAACACGAACTTCACTTTGCGCTGATCGATTCGTAACTTCACAAAATATCTTAAGATTCAACGGGTGAGAAAAAAACCTTAAGGGCGCGCTGATTGGATCAGCTTTAATCTTATAGAGATTGAAATAATCACTTATCGCTTGGAATGTTAAACTCTCACTATAACCTTGTGATAAAATTTCGTAAGTCGATTCGGGCAAAGCCTGACGTGCATTACTTTCTCTATCATTACTCCCCGCTCTTCTGACAGCTCCACCATAATGCCGTTTAGATATTCTTTCTGCCGTCCTTAAAGTACACACCACTACCACATTTTGGTATTTTTTTATAACAGGAAGTGCAGACTCCAACAAACCCTTCCACTCCCTAGGATCTTGTGCTTCGTTTAGCCCGTCAATAACAATTGGAATCCGTCTATTTTCCCTTTCTCCAACCGAGTTTACTGCTGATACTAATGCTTCAAAATTATTAACCTGCTTCTGATAAAAAACAAACTTACTTGCAATATCATCGAGCGTCATACCCTTTTTAAGGCTTCTTCCCAGAATAAAAACTCCAGCTGATCTATTTGGAGTTGGCGCGGTTAGTTCAACACTTAATTGAGTTTTCCCGCCTCCGGCATCTGCCACAACGGCAATCAACTGCTGTGAAAGAAGCTCAATAGCAGATTTAAACAAATTTTTTACATCTTTTATGTATGCCAAGGTATTAGTTATCGTCAAAGATAATGGCAGATTGTTTGAACGAAGTTGCATTAAGGTTTTGTGAATATCCGACCTTGAGCTTGAACCAACTTCGTCAAGCATGGCCATTACGCCTTGAATATCATCGCCACAAATATCTTTATCAAATATCTTACAACTCAGAATCAAATTAGCGCAGTATTCGTGAAAAACTCTTAGCTCATCTCGCCAACGCTGGTACGTTTGAATATTAAAACTAGAATTGATTTCATCGGAGGCCTCCTCTAGATACATAGCAATGTTTTTAAACGAGCCCCAAGCTTCATTTTCTCCCAGCACTTTTCTTACTTGGAGCTCAGCATCCATCCGTTGATGAACCTCGTGAAGCCAGCGGCTTCTTATAGGCGCTATTGATCGCTCATGCTGGTCAGATAACATTTCACCAGTCAGTGCTAACTCACCAAAATATGAGTTCCGCAAATCTAACGCGGGACCAGATAACAAATCATCCAAGTCATCCTGATTCCAAAGATGCAAAATAAAACCATAATTTTGTTGGAGCCCACTAAACCAATCTTGATCACATTTGGCTAGGGTTTTGTGAGTCCACAAAAACCAATGATTAACTTGAGATACGTGTTCCTTAGTTTTATCTAAAGAATGTAGAATTTGCTTTTTCGCCGAACTTGTCAGTTCTCCATTTGCCTTGTAAGTGAACCATTTATTCTGCCAGCCAACGGTCTCACCTTTTCTTCCTATTCGTGGGTGGTCTTCATTTAGAGTTAAAAAGAATTCTACTCCAGGCTGATTCTTCAATTCACGCAGAGGCCCTAAGCTGCCAAAATTTCGCCTAACGACTCCCCGGCATAGTTTTTCAAAGTTATCCGTATCAGCACCAGGTAATTCTTTAAAACGGCTCCAATGAAGCATATGGCTAAACCCTAATCTTTTTCGTTTTCTGGGTATTCATGAGCCGAAAAAACTTCAACTTTTGCCCCTTTATGAATCAGTAGACTGATAAATGCGTTCACATCGTCATCTGAGCCAATTCGAACCTCGTTGCCATCACGAGTAAGATGGACGTCATATAGTAGATGTCCTAGCTGCTGAGGACTCAGTGAAAATAGGTTCTCTTTACCAAGAAAATCGAGAGTTTTTTTATCAAATCTATCAGCCTCTACATCAAACTCCGAGTTTTCGTGCAAAAAGCCTGTTATTTTATTAGTTAGGGTTTCAAACTCCTCAGCTTCATGCTTCTCCTTAAAACGCCCAATAATTACTAGATTTAGAGAATGCTCAGCCCCATAGCTATTCCAAATTTTCATGCCGCCCCCTCCGATTGACTAATTTTTTAAATGCACTAATTACACCTTCGTCATCTATTAACTGCCCAGAAAAATCAAAAGAGCATCTCTTCAAGATGCCATTGGCATCAATGTGCGCAAATGCAATTTCTTCTACTTCGTTTGGTAACGGAGGTTCGTGCCTTATTAGCTCAGAATGCAAAGAGCTTATCGATAGCTGCAAGCTGCCTCTATAAGAATCGACCCAATTCGAAAGTGTATTGAGTGTTTTTTCCGCAACCACACTCCCTCGACCATGAGCCTCCTCCGGGAGAAGCAGGAACTCTCTAGCTTGAAACTCTTCCGCAATCTCCGCAGCCTTTGTTAAATCATTAACAGTTATCTCATTGACAACATAGTTAATTCCAAAAGGAATCTCCCCTTTGATCAGTCTTAGTTTTTCGAGCAATGTAGGAAAAGGGCGACCCCTTATATTTTCATAATTACGGTGAACGCCGTCCATACTTATTCTGAGGAAATTAATCGATGATTTAAGTGAATCTACTAACGAGGCACTAAGCCTATGACCATGTGACGTCATTGTTATCGCGAGATTAGTATTGGCTCTTCCAAACTGGCAAAGCTCTCGAATTTTTGGGTAGAGCATTGGCTCTCCCCCACCAAAACCAACTCCAAAACAGCCTGCGCTATCCAGCTCAAGCATCCACTGTTTTAGAGATTCGAAGCTCAACGTTGCCGGCGTTTTCGCAGCATAGCAGTGGGTACACTCGAGATCACAAGCATTAGTTAATGCGATCGAAACTTGCCTTGGACTAAAAGTCCAACGGTCTCTTGGTGGAACAATCTCGTCTAACAGGACATTACTGCCTGAATCTCGATCAAAAATGTGTACACCATCGGGCCCTAATCTTACTTTTGACATCTAAAATCCATATGTGATTACTTCGGCGGTAGTTTTTTCCTGTCGCCCAACAACCTGAAACCTTCAGGCACTGGCTTAAATTTGTCGCCATCCTCTGGCCAGCGTTTTGCTCGGCTCTGGAAAGCTCTGAGTGTGGAAATATCCAGCGTGGCAGCTACTACAAAGTCATTGTCACCACCCCGTAAACGAGCAATATCCCGCAAGAAAGACTCTTTCGCTGGAGAGCGGACTCTGCTATCACCGTACTTTCGGTTATTAACCAAGATGGTATAGGCGTGAACATCCAGCGCAGCTGATTCGATCAGAGAAGCAAAAGTATCTAAGTCTCTGTTCCAGCTCAAAACCATTAGTGCATCAACGGCACCCTGAAAGCGTACTCTCGCTTTACTGTTTTGAAGCTCTGAACAAATCATGACACCAAAATTGACACCGTTATGGATGTAGATAGGCTTGTTAAACTTTCTGGAGCTGGCGTCCTTTTCCGATATCGCCCACTCCCTGCCGAATTTCGCCATGAGATCTTTGTCCTCACCAACAGCCGGCCCGAGCTTTGGTTGCCAGACCTTCACAAAGGTTGGGTAGCCAAGCCTGTTATCGGCAAGCACCAATGCTGCTTCGCTCAGAATTTTGTTTCCATCGAAGTGCCGATACTCTGTTCCAGCAATTAAACTAATTCCAGCTGCGCTTAATCTGGCTGCGATACTATTAAGCCAGCGCAATGGAATTGACAACTCAGGGAACAAGACATAATCAGGTCTTGGTTTAAGCTGGAGGGTATCGTTTACTAACTTGGATATTTTTTGGTAGCGTTTGCGGCTTAAATTTGGCTTGTTACATGCTGCGGCTGACCAATCACTGTCTTCGGTGCGGATATTAGTTAATGCAATAACCACTTTTTCTTTTTGGTTAGTTCCAATTCTCAGGTATTTCTTTCTTTTGTTCGATGGCTTGTCGTTGGCGTCTTGCTCGGTTGCAAGAAGTGTAGGCTTTATCCAAACGCCACGTAGTGCTTGAGTGTACTTGGCCCAAGTGATAGCAGGTCCATACTTTGGGGGCTTGCTAGATGCTGAGGGCAAGCCCACACACTCCGGAGCTAACTCCGATATCTCAGCTGGGGATAGAGGCCTGGTCGGAAAGAGATAGGGTAGGTAGCTGTCATTCTTTCGCGCCCCCTTTACCACCTTGCCCAACCGCGTATTACGGGTAGAGCTAATAAACTGTTCAAACGTATCAACATCTACCAGTCCAGAGCTGCCAAGCAGTTTTAGTATTTGTTTCTCCTTTTTAGCATCACGCCTGCCAACCAATTCCTCAGCCGAGCTACTATTCACAATGTGCTTGTATGACTCTTTTGCAAGATCAGCTAACGCGACTAGAGGAGCTTTAGTTTCAAAATCTGCAACATCAAAGCGAAGGTCAAGCAATGCTTCAAAGTCGTTCAGATTAGTAAAAATTTGATTCAGAAATAGATCTGCTAGCCGCTTCTTCTTCGTTGAACGCTCGCCCAGGAATAGTCTGTTTGGGTCGTAGTAACGGGTTGCTGCGTCAATAAATAACCAAGTCAGCGTCCCTTTGATATAGCCCCAAAGATCTTTCAGAACTTTCGCATCACATCCGTTAACTCTAACCTTTTTACCCTTGCCAACTTCAGAGGCCAAAGTATCAATGGCCTGATAGGACTTAACCGCGATTCGCTCGGCTTGCTCCCATTCGTTCATGCTAATCGCGAAGCCTAGCAACCGTGGCAAGTAGCTAAAGTGCGCAAACAGGTTGTCTGCCCGTAATATATGATTGTTCGCAAATTGATAAAACTCTTCGCGCTGCTCTTTCCACTGATTAGACGGCAAATCCCGCGCGAGAGTTTCCACGTGACGAAGTTGCAGTGACCAACCCAGGCGACGAATAGTAAGGCCATCTGCTCTTCGCAAGGTGTCAGCACTTTCTCCCACACTGCCAGCAGCAGAAAGTACCTTGGCAGCCGTTGAGTGCTCTAGCTGATCCGGCGATGGCATGAGTCGATGCTCACTGGAAAGCTCGTAAATCTCTTTCTCAATACTATCCAACAGATCAAGGCCGGCTCGGCCTTGCAATATGAATAACTTCTGTTTGTCTGACTGAAGAGATATTTTTGTAGCGCCTTGAATATCCGCTCCCTGGTGGATCTCCCAAACCTTTTCACTTTTGGGATCTTGCGAAACGTAATCTTTGCCTATCCTCGCTTGAAGCATATGCATTAAATCAACACTATTACTGATAGTGCCCGTATCACGTAGCACGAGGAACATATCGTCGACGTATCGGCCGTAGTGGATGGGGGAGAGGTTTTCGAGGACAAGTCTATCCCAGTTATAAAGTAAGGCATTGGAAATGATTCGACTGCACGTCAGACCTATAACCAAACCGCCACTAATATTGGCTCTTTTACCACCAACCAACTTGCCAAACGCCGACGCTCCTTCAGCCCATTTGTTAAGAAAGCGAGCAAGCTGATTTGTAAATGCCATCTCAGACGCACTAAGTTCCAGCCCAAGTGACTCTAATAGATCTTCATTAGCCAGAGCGGTCGGGTCGATAAAGTGATAATAACTCTTAAGATCTAACGAAACGGCAATGATATCGCGATCCTTCTCAAGTTCATCGCGTATGGCTTTTAAACCATCATTACGCCACTTTTGATACGGCTGAAAATAAGGAACGAATGATCCTATAGAGCTTATGTGGAACGGTTTGTCATCATCGACACTGAAAAGCTCGTCATTTCTAATGCGTTTTAGTCTTGCTCCATAGCAGCACTTATCAAGCTTTACATCGAATTTGTGACCAATCATATTGATCCAAAGGGCGGATATCACATGACTATCTACCGGGAAATCACCAACAATTCGGAACTCTGGTGTAATGCTGTAATTCTCAAATAGGCTCTCAACTGCGCGTTCGGGCTTGGAGAAGTGTACGTGACCTTTTTCTACGCCGTCTGCCTTCTTCTCTGTGGAAAGCTTCTTTGGGAGTAGTCGATATTCGCCCAGTAAGTCATTATTCGACTCAAAGCCTGAGTCGCGCTTCAAGCATTTTAGTAATATCTTTAAGTTAGCCAGCAGGTCCTGCTCATATTCAGCGAACTTGATGGCAGCTGGGAAAGTGTTTTCAAAGAAGCAATCAGCCTTGGCTTTGCGATAAGCTACGAGCAGGTCTTCAACGGTTAGCGAGTCCCATCCATCAAATGCGGGTTCATAGCTCATTATTGACCTCCTTCAACACTCGTTGCACTTGCAACTACTGATATGAGTTGCTTGAAGTTGTATTCGTTGAACGTCATCACGTTCACCACTTATCATTGGGTCAACTCAAAGAGATCACCTACCCGGCATTCAAAAAGTAGGCAGAGCTTTTCAATGGCCTCCAGATCCACTTTCCGTGCAGTCTCTTTATAGAGCATAGTCACCGTGGCTCGACTAAGGCCCGCTTCTCTGGAAACGTCGGCAACACGCATCTTGTGCTCACCCATCATTCGGGCAAGATGACAACGAATCATGGTTTCTACCTCAAACTGTTAGCTCTAAGAATAACTAAAGAAGATACTGCGGCTTTTCGATTTGCGCGGCATTTTGCAAGTTTAGCTTAAAATATGCAGGGTTGACTTAAAATTGTTGTTCAATTTATGCGCTTTACGCGTAATTACCTTGAATATGCGCAATTACGCTCATCATGACTACTCGGCATAGCTATTGGCAACATTCTGACCATGCGGGGCTCGAAACAAGCTAAAGTGACATAGCGGCATGTAAAATGGAAATTGACCCCCCAGGTTCCTACGCCTAAAATAAAGATTGACTGGGTATGAGTCTCCTCCGTCATTAAACAGCAATGGGATCTGCGAAGCGCCCGAGGCGGCCTGCGATAAGAGCAAATAGCCTACTGAGCCTGAGAGCAGCAGGTCATCTACTTTTTGATTTCGGCTCCACCTATTGCCAAAACGGCTTTAACTCATTAAGAATTGCTTTTGAGTACACGTTCATTCGCTCTTAAACAACACCTGACGGCTAAGGTTTCGATAGAGCTAGCCGATCCTTTTGACTTTAAAGGATGTGAATTGCTTAATACTTGAGGGGTGGTCGATATCCGGAACAAACCAATATTGAAGCTCTCCAGATTGCATGGCCAATATCAACCGAACGATTGAATACCCTTGCCGTTGAATGCCTACCAGAGAGACAACCCCTGAAGGCGGTAGGGTCCTGTGAGCCTTTTCTCGCAAACTATCGATCAATGCCTGACTTTGAGACTTATCAATTACCCAGTCACGATTCAAACTGTCCGGCTTCTGGAGCACTGAAATAACGTCAGCATCCAGAAGCTGTTTGAGTTGGTATCGCGTAAGCTGAAACGCTTCGCAAGCCTCTGCCATCGTCCAGTTTGATGTTATTTCATTTGCAAATGCTTCCACCTGATTCCGGAGGTAGTGCGCCTTTCCTTTAAAAACCACTGGGATCAATTTTTCCTGTTGAACCAGTTTATCCACCCTTTCAAGGCGAGAACCGAGAATCCTGGCTGTTTCCTTTTTTGAGATAATATTACGGTTCGGACTGGTTAACTTTATCCTGGTGAGCCGTTCCGGAGCCAACACGCCCGGCCAATATTGCTCGATGTACCGGTCGAATTCGGCTTTGATCCTGGCAATACCGCGATTCTCCTGCTGCCGGTGCAAACGCTCGTAGAGATCTCGGTAGTGCTTATTGAGCCCGCCAACGCCCTTGCTGCTCATTGGTCTATCAATATATTGACCTAGAAGTGCATAAAAACTGTCTGGCCAAGCATGAAGCATTTCCCAGACCTTCTGATAATGTTGACCGAGTTCTTTATTGTCCATCCCCACTGGCTTAAACGAGCAAGCCAATAGTCTAGCCTGATAATGTGCGATAAAATGAATCAAACTGAGTGATTCATTGATTTCCAAGCCATGCAGAATAACCGGGATGCTTGCACTTTTCTTGCGGCCAGTTAATAGCGACTCAACATATTTACAAAGCTGAATTACAGCCGGCTGAATTGGATGATTTATCGCTCTGACAACACCAGAATCGTTATCAAATTTGTTAAGGTACTGACGATACCAGCTCAACCGATTTCCGGAATCAGGATGAATATCTACTAGAATTTTGCGGTGCTTAATGCAAGCCAAAACCGGTAGAATATTCCATTCATATTTACAGTATCCCAGCTCTTTCAAGCATTCAGGGCACACCTTTGGATACTTTACGAGAAGATAAGGCGTATCAACTACACGTTTAAATTTCTGGAAAATTGGTGTAATTTCGGATTGAGTCTCAGGTAAATTGAGAGCCAACAAATAAGGCGCCAAGTCGAATTCGCCTGTTAGTATTTGATGTATAGGGGCACGATTATTTTTCCAATCCAGCCCCGCGTGATGCAAGAGATGGCCAATATGTTTAAAGCCGTTTTGCTCAGATACGCGAATCAAATAGCTAATCTGGCATTCACCTGAGTAAAAATAAGGCCTCGATAGTAATTTTCCCATTCATAGTTTGACTCGTTCTGTTTAGCTCAACTCAGGCAGCTCCGATCTTCGACATAGCTTCCTGTCAAATATATTGTTACCCGCCGCCTCGATATAGGACCCATAGTCATACACCTGATCATCAAAAACCCCAAGAGCTTCACACCGCCCTGTATTAAAGTTCTTACCTGTATGTTGTATTGACAACAAATCAGAATGACTCAATATTGATGATTCAAGTATAAATTTACATAACATCCGATCTGAAAACTTCAAAAAAGGTATTGGCGGCATTACTTTTGAGGAATTTCCACCATCACCTGCAAATAGATGCTGACCAACGCCAAAAATGTATGAATAAAATACCGGATTAAGCGAATATGCTTCTGACGCCACCCAATTCTTCTTAGATTTGGGAAAAAGTAGGCCAGACTTTCGCACATACAATATAATGACGATATTAATTAACTTCTCGTATTCTGGCCTTTGAAAGACTAGGAGCTTCCTCACTTTTTCTATTCTCTCGACAACAGGAAGCCCGAATAAACTTTCACGATCAATCGATTCAAAAATATTTTCAAATTCGAATGAAATAAAAAATCTTTCCTTAAGAAATCGTATCACATGCTTCCACAAATGAAATTCATTACTAGCCACCGATTTTTCAGTCCTTAGAATATTTTTATTGCAATTCTGCCCACGTAGCCCCTTCAAAAATATTCGTGTAATTTCACAGTTGCTCTTTCGATTAATTTTTTCGTATTTGTCAACAGAATTATCAATATTAAACTTTGGGCTATAAGATATATTCCTCATTGGCAATAATAAAACATCATGTTTATGGCACACAGTATATCGGTTGTCCTCCCAATAAAATCTCATATACGGAGTTTCATCCCAACACAATGAGCATATCTTCCCTGCTATCCTAAAATTCGTCCTCGTTGCTTCACCCAGATTCATTTCAGACCAACTAAAAGACCTCCCCAAAATTGCCTCTAGAGAAATCCTACACTTATGCCACCTGGAAATATTACGCTCTCTATTTATTTCAGCTAACAAGCTCTCATCATTATTCATCTCACAACAGTAAAAAAGTTCTTTATAGATGCGATGCAGCCAAGATATAAAGATATTTTCGCTATTGAACCCGTTCCAATATGATAAACGAGCTAAATAACCAGAAAAACTTTCATCAACATACTGCTCCGATCGATAAAGTAACTTCACGCCCAATTCTCTTATTACTACGCAACGCTACTAGCTGAATAAACCTTTTTATCTTTGGTAACACCAAAAACCGCATACTCCGCATCAATGATGGCATTTTTATTCGCCCTATACCCAAAGTGCCAATCCGAATGTACGATGAGCTCCTTGAGCTCTATCTTTTCCAAAGGCAAAACAAATGAATTAAAATCATCATGAACACCGTAGTCCTTTAGCACGCTAGCAAACAAATCTCTATCAACGCTTTTGTTTTTCATTTTGGAAGCCATATAAGCATCGCAGATTAAATTCGCTGTCGCCCTGAGATTTCCGCTAGTTGCGCTAAAAAATCTTAGTGCAAATGACAGGTCATCAATTTTCACTTTCCCCGAAAGCCCATAAGCGCTCGCAAGTAGCTTTAGCAACCGGCGATAATCAGCCCGATATTCCCTAGTGCTAATACGATAGGGTGGAATGATATACCTATAAGAAATTCGTCCCCTGAGCTGACGATTAGAATCCACTAAATATTCACTCCACGGCATTCCCATGAAAACAATAGGCATTTCTGTATCTTTGATAAGATCCTTGAAAAGGTCCGCGATTCCGGTAACCACCTTCTCGCTACGCCTCTCAATAATGACTTGTACTTCATCAAGAATGAGAAGTTCGACCATGGTAGTTGTGAGCAACCGAATAAGGCGTTCATACAGTTCACCTTTATTTCGCGCACCCAGGCCCTGTTGAGGGTCGCCTATGGCAACAAGCAACGCTCTAAGAAATTCTTGAGGAGTGGAAATCGACTTGAGCTCAAAATGCAAAACCGGAATATGGGTACGCTCAGGCCGCTCTTTAATAGGGTTGTTTTTAACATAGTATTTCGCGAGTTCGCTTTTCCCACTTCCTGACTCACCGGTAAGTAACAGGCAAGAAGCTACGCCAAAATTCTTTTTTTTATACCGTAGCGAATCAAAAAGATCGAGCATGTTTGAAATAAATGGATTCTTTACAAAGGGCCGCTCAATAAAGGAACTCTCCATTAGTCTACGCTCCAACCATCCAGATTTATATCATCCTCTTCCGAATCATCATCCAAATGCACAACTTTTTTCGAATTATCGATAACAAGCTTGATATCATTCACACCCACCTTCTCTGATCTGGCCGCATTCGATGTGGTTGTTTGTATCCTCCTCCTGCCATTTCTTGCATGGACATTTTCACGTTCTTTTGCCAGTTTAACCTTCGCTCTTTGTAGATCAGAATTTTCCAGCTTTGACTTGCCAGTTTTCTTCACTTCCGCACGTATCTTGTTGTGTTCAAACTCCGACAAGCCCGATGCATAAGAATAATTATCGCAATTAATTTTCAGATAAACATTGTTTACAGAATCCAGAACCAGAATATATCCTATGTCAAATTTGTTATATTTTATGGTGACCGTACTTGGCCCATCTCGCCGGTACAAATCTCTCAATATGGATGAGTTGTAATCCAATACGAAAATTCTTATTCCACCCTTGCTGAGTTCTCGTGTATCGGTAGCCATCAGTATGGGCGTTAACTCCACTTCATCTTCCACCGGCACAGGTAATTCTTCTTCCGATGTACTCCACAGCTCATTGGGTGTCATACCGGTATCATCAAGTGGCATATTGTGATACACCTCCGTCAACCAAGTAATAAAGTACTGCTTGAACTCTGTGTATGTCATTTTGGCTTCCTGCCGGGCATCGTAACTTTCTCCACATTTTCCCGGTTTGCGAACCACACCCGGCAAATCATCGAGCACCAGGGAATTTACTATCCCAAAAAAACGTTCCACCCTGCTTTTGTAATTACCCTTTCTAATCGGACAATACTGAAAAATTGAACCAATCTCGTCAGCGATAGCAATAAAATCTTTCCCCCAAAACTCATTGCCATTATCGGTCACAAGCGTCTCCGGAATCCCATGAGCCGGCCAGGAAGCACCACAATCCATATCTTCTAAAAAGGTCTCTTTCGGTAAAAAAGCATTCATACACGCCATGCAAACAGAGGCAAAAGAAGGTTTTTCGAAAGAAAGCTGAAAACCAAGAACCATATGTGAATAGTGGTCAATTAAGACTGTTATGTTTGGCCTGCCCAATAAGGTTTTATGGTCATCATGGAGAACATGGATATCGAGCAAGGTATGATCAATTTCAACTCGTTCTAATATCCGGCTTGTTTTTATACCACTTTCAGCTTTCGCAAGTTCAGCCTGAAAAGCTCGAACTCCTATTCTGGATTTTTGCTTAACCTGATAAGACGCATTTAATACCCGGCGCTGGATCGTTAAATACGAAGGCATCTCCAATAGATCATTTGGATGATCCAAATTATGGGCTATTATTTTTGCCTCTATATTTCTTTCGATGGAGGCCATCGTCGGCTGACTCTGTTTAAAAAATGACTTGGCCTCCTTTTGGATAATGTCGATTACACGACTATCCAGCCTTGCTTCGCGACGCCCTTTAAATCGGTGCTTTGGGTAGAGGCCACGAAGCCTCTCTCCCGCCTCAATGTAATTACGATGCCAACCTCTTACCGATTGCCAGTGTGGAGGTTTTTCTCCCAGCACATTCGCCGTATCCCGAATTATCGCTACGGCACTTTTCTCGGTTATCTTGCTAATTCCTTTTTCGAGAAGAACCTTTATATATTTATATCGACGGTTTACCTCAAGTTGCTCAACCTCAGAAAGGTCAAAGAATTTCAAATCACCAAAGTCACGAGACTCTGCCAGGAACTTGGTACCTCCGGCTTCCTTCATTTCATCAAGAGCAGTTCGCTCCATCCTGCATATCGTACCGTTTAAAATATTTGCGAGTACTATTTCACTTTTACCTACCTGCCGGATAATGGCTCTTTCACACGGCATTCCATCTTTAAATTCAACGATAACACCTTCAACCCATAACTCAGTCAACATGAAATGTAACCTCTGTGGTCATATCCAGCGAAATTGCTGCGATATCGAAGCTCAAATACCCCAATGCAATCCAGGAATAAATCTCCCTTAGTGAAACTCGATTATCTAATTTGGCGATTAGCCAAGAGAGTGGTACCGGACCAAGAATTGATGCAGCACAGCGATGGAGGTTTCTCATGTCTAGCGAAGGGCGCTTTCGATATCGATACAGCTTTTCATAATTGGAAAAAAGTGGCTGCTGATATACCTCCAGCTCGTCAACCAATAGAAATGTGTAATTGGTATTAACCAGAGCGGATTCGAAACGATCAAAAAGCTGGCAATAATGCTCCGATAAAGATCGCTTTAGCGGTTTAACCTCCACGTAACAACGATCACCGCCAACAGAATGGACTTCGAAATCCGGCGTGTAGGTCGACTCTCCATCCTCACCGGGAATCTGGAACGTTCTTGGCTGAGGAAAGTAGGTCGCTACATTAGGATCAAATTCCAGGTGAATACAGTAGTGGGACTCAAGAAGCGATTCGACAAGAATCGTTTTTCCGCCATTCGCCTTGATCGTGGGAAAGCGGACTATGTTTTTAACACGTGATTTTTTGAGCTTTCGCGCAGGGTTTCTCATTTTCAGGCGATATCCGAGCGGTTTAGCTCGGACTATACGCCTTTTTATAAGCTTATGGTAAAGAATTTATAATATTATGGTTAAACTTTATAGGCTTTTAGTTAAATCGACAAAAGGCATACTAACTGGCCACTTCGGCCAAATCACCTTTACCCTCTAGCCACGCTTTTCGATCAGAAGCGCGTTTTTTGGCGAGCAGCATGTCCAGCATTTGACGGGCTTCATAGTCGTCGTCAGCACTTAGCTGCACCAATCGACGTGTATCAGCGCTCATCGTGGTTTCGCGCAATTGCAATGGGTTCATTTCACCCAGCCCTTTAAAGCGCTGCACATTGACCTTACCCTTTTTCTTTTCGGCCACAATACGATCTAAAATGCCCTGCTTTTCACTTTCATCTAAGGCGTAATACACATCTTGGCCAATATCAATACGATACAAAGGTGGCATAGCCACATAAACATGCCCTGCCTTAACCAAGGCGGGAAAGTGCTGAAAAAACAACGCGCATAATAACGTGGCAATGTGTAAACCGTCTGAATCCGCATCGGCCAAAATACAAATTTTGTGATACCGCAATGCCGATATATTAGGATTGCCAGGGTCAATGCCCAGCGCCACCGATATATCGTGCACCTCTTGGCTAGCGAGTACTTCTTGGCTATCAACCTCCCAAGTATTTAAAATTTTACCGCGCAGCGGCATAATGGCTTGATTTTCGCGATCGCGCGCCTGTTTGGCGCTACCACCAGCAGAGTCCCCTTCGACCAAAAATAGCTCACCACGCACAGGATCATCACTCGAGCAATCAGCCAATTTACCGGGTAAGGCTGGGCCTTGGGTAATTTTTTTACGGGCCACTTTTTTAGCGCTACGCACACGCTTTTGGGCATTATTAATACAAAACTCAGCCAACTGATCAGCTTCGCCGGTATGCTGATTCAACCACAAACTAAAGGCATCTTTAGCAACGCCGGCAACAAATGCCGCTGCCTCACGTGATGATAAACGCTCTTTGGTTTGACCGGAAAACTGCGGATCGGCTAATTTAGACGACAAGACAAAAGCACAGCCGGTCCAAATATCATCTGGCGCAAGCTTGACCCCCCTAGGCAATAGCGTACGTATTTCACAAAATTCTCGCATCGCATCGAGCAGGCCAGTACGCAAACCGTTCACATGAGTACCGCCTTGGGCAGTAGGAATCAAATTCACATAGCTTTCTTGAACACATTCCCCCCCTTCTAATAACCATTGTACAGCCCAATCTACCGCTTCGGTTTTACCCGTGAATTGACCGACAAAAGGCGAGGCCGGTACACATTCAAAGCCTTGAGTGGTCGCGGCTAAATAGTCTTTAAGGCCGTCTTCGTAGTACCATTCGTCTTTGTCACCACTTGCTTCATCTTTGAATGTGACTTTCAGCCCGGGGCATAAAACCGCCTTAGCGCGCAATACATGGCGCATACGCGACACCGAAAACTTAGGGCTATCAAAGTAAGTCGGGTTAGGTAAAAACGTGACTTTAGTGCCAGTATTGCGCTTACCGCAGGTACCGACCACCGTCAAATCACTGGTTTTTTCACCATTGCTAAAAGTAATTTGATGCACTTGGCCATCGCGTTTAATTTCAACTAATAACTGATCGGTTAGGGCATTCACTACCGAAATACCCACGCCGTGCAAACCGCCCGAAAACTGATAGTTTTTATTCGAAAACTTACCACCAGCATGCAAAGTAGAAAGTATCACCTCTACCCCTGGCAGGCCTTGCTCGGGGTGAATATCAACAGGCATACCACGGCCATCATCAGACACAGTGAGCGAGTGATTTTTATGCAGTACCACGTCGATACTCGTTGCATGACCGGCTAGTGCCTCATCCACACTATTGTCGATCACTTCTTGAGCTAGGTGATTGGGGCGCTGTGTATCGGTATACATACCTGGGCGTTTTTTAACAGGATCTAAGCCTGTTAACACTTCAATATCTTGTGCGTTGTAATTGCTCATAGGAGTATTTTTTATTGCAAATATTAATGGTTAAATACGGGGCGATGCGCACTCTGGCTGGTTCAGCACGAGCACTGGTTAGCTTTCAAAGGCGCTGACATCACCGCAACCCCGACGCATAATATCGGGTTCATCGCCGGTCATATCGATCACACTGGTGGCATCAAAACCACAAAAGCCGCCATCAATAACAAGCTCAATCTGATGATCTAAAGCCTCTTTAATGTCATACGGCTCAGTTAAAGGCGCGCTATCGCCCGGTAAAATTAACGAGCTTGACATCAACGGTTCACCCAGTGTGCTCATAATAGCCAAAGCAATGGGGTTATTCGGTACCCGCATACCAATAGTCTTACGCTTAGGGTGCATTAAGCGACGAGGCACTTCTGGCGTGGCATTCAGAATAAACGTATACGCACCTGGCGTATGGCTCTTGAGCAGCCTGAAGTCACTATTATTTACTTTGGCGTAGGTCGCAAGTTCCGATAAATCACGGCACATTAAAGTGAAATTTTTATGCTTATCGAGCTGCCTAATAGCACGGATGCGATCAAGCGCCATTTTATCACCAATATGGCAACCCAATGCATAGGCAGAATCAGTAGGGTAGGCGATAAGCCCCCCTTTACGTATAACCTCTACGGCTTGGTCAATTAAGCGCTGCTGTGGGTTTTCGGGGTGGATCGTCAATATTTTTGTCATAGTCGCCTACTTAATAAACAATATGCAGCCTTTGTATGCTTTTTGGTTTGAGCACTGCTGCGGTTAGCTCGCTTGTGCCCAATCATGCCATACTGGCGTGAGTTCGGGGGCTAGTTTGCCAAAACTCCCGAGTGCTTGCCAGCCAGCAGCCGGCGTATGAAAGTCGCTACCGCAACTGGCCATAAGCTCAAATTGCTTGCACAATAAGGTTAAATCGCGCGTGATATTCGGTGTTTGCAAGCCGCTAATTACCTCAATGGCATCACCGCCATAACTTTTAAAGTCTTTAAGGAGTTCGCGCAATTTAGTACGTGTTAACTTGTATTTTACAGGGTGCGCTACCACCGCTCGCCCACCTGCGGCCTTAATCCAGCCCACAGCTTGGCTCACTTCGGGCCAATCTTGTTTGACGTCACCAATTTTACCTGCGCCCAAATAACGCTTAAACGCCTGATCAATCGACTTGACATAACCCGCTTCAACCATAAAATGTCCAAAGTGTGGGCGTCCTATTTCAGCTTCGCCCGCACAAGCCTTGGCACCCTCATAAGCCCCTTTGAAACCTGCTTTTTCTAAGCGCTCGCCAATAATTACCGCGCGCTTTTGTCGTACCGACGCTTGGCTGGCGATGGCCGCTAGCAATTGAGGGTTTGCAACATCAACATTTAGGCCCACAATGTGAATGCTGCGGCCGTGCCACAGCGTTGATAACTCTAAGCCACTCACTAAACGAATGCCTTCACTCGCCGCAGCGACCTGTGCCTCAGCGAACCCAGCCAAAGTATCGTGGTCAGTAAGGGCTAGTAAATCAACGCCATGCAATTTTGCTCTCGACACCAGCTCAGAGGGCCGTAAAATACCATCTGACGCGGTGCTATGGGTGTGTAAGTCTGCAATCACCAATAAATCCTCAATATCACGAATAACTTCGCCTTAATATAGGCGCTTACGAGCCAATAATGACCGACGCTTCTCCCAACTCTCAATCTAACACCTCTCAATCGAATCAACCTAGTGGCTCTCAACCTAGCCGCTCTGAGCCTCATAGCGCTCAGCTGGGCAATGCGCAAGGTGATGCTACGCCACCCCCTCCCCCCCCTCAGGCACAAGCGCCTAAAGAGAACATGTGGGTCAATATTATTGTGAATGTATTGATTCCCACGCTGATCTTAATGAAGCTTAGCGGTGAAGATAAATTGGGGCCGACAATAGCGTTAGTGCTGGCGCTCGCTTTTCCGGTGGGTTATGGCCTACTAGATTACCTTAAAACACGTAAGCTTAACTTTTTTTCTGCGCTAGGCGTTGTCAGTGTCATGCTAACAGGCGGCATGACGCTACTCAAACTGCCACCGCAATACATTGCCATCAAAGAAGCGGCCATTCCGGCATTATTTGGGCTAGCCGTGTTAGGCTCGCTAAAAACGCGTTATCCGCTGGTCAAAACATTTATGCTCAACCCCAAAATGATGCACGTCGATAAAATTCAACATGCACTAGAACAACGCCAAAGCCAAGCACGCTTTGAGCGCACCTTGACCAACGCTTCTCTTATGCTCGCTAGCTCATTCTTTTTATCGTCTTTTTTAAACTATTTTTTAGCCAAATACCTCCTTGTGAGCGAACCGGGTAGCGAAGCGTTTAATGCCGAACTAGGTAAAATGACCGCCATGAGCTTCCCTGTCATTACTGTACCCACACTGATCGTATTTTTTATTGCGATGTTTTATTTATTTAGCCAAATCAAAAAACACACTGGCTTAGGCCTAGATGACATACTCATCAACCCCGATGAACCAAAGTCATAGCACACCGAATAAATACCAAAACGACACACATACACTGTGGCTATTACGTGATGCCGATACCCCGAACGCTAAGGGCTGATAAAGTATTTTTGCGACTTGCACTGCCAAAAACAGTATCGCTATCATAGTGACCACAACACTGACACAGCAAAATTAAGATACACCATTAAGGATACCTATGTATTACGCCATTATTAGTGAAGACGTTGCCAATAGTTTACCTTTGCGACAAGGTGCACGCCCAGCACATTTAGCCCGCCTAGAGACGCTGAACGCACAGCAACGCCTATTGCTGGCTGGCCCGCATCCGGCCTCTGATGCGGTCGATGCCGAGCCCGCTTTTACGGGGAGCTTAGTGGTGGCTGAGTTTGAGTCTTTACAAGCTGCGCAACAATGGGCTAATGCCGACCCTTATGTGAGCGCAGGTGTTTACGCTAAAGTCACGGTTAAGCCTTTTAAACAAGTGTTGCCATAAACGCTCAACCCTTTAGGAACACACATGATACCACCACTAAAAAGCACCCTATTTGCACTGTGCACTTTGATGTTAAGCGCTGTAAGCCTCAATAGCCAGGCCGTCGATAACTACGTGACCGATAATTTTTTTGTGCCGCTTCGCTCGGGTGCGGGCAACGACTTTCGCATTACCAATAGCCGCATCCGCAGTGGGACTAAGCTGATTATCTTAGAGAGCCCGCCGGGTGATTGGGCAAAAATACAATTGCCAGGGGGCACGCAAGGCTGGATGCGCAAACAATATATTTTAAATGGGCCCACCGCAAAAATGCAGCTAAATGCTGCGTTAAGTGCTCAAAGGGCAGCCGAAGAACAGCTGGTTAAATACACCGCATTACTTAACCAATTGCAATCGCAACACCGTGATTTACAAAAAAATAGCGGCAGTACTGATAAGCAATTTGCCGATTTAAGTGCGCGCTTTCAAAACCTTAAAATGCTGTCAGAAGATGCTGTCAACCTCAATACACGCTACCGCAACTTGCTGGCTGAACACGAGGTGCTAATGACTCAACAAGACGCTTTAAAAGCCGAAAACGACATGCTGCGTAGCGACCAAACTGTGAAACACTGGATTTACGCCTTTTTATTAATCATTGCCGGCGTAGTACTCACGCTCATTATTCCTGCATTGCGCCCACCTAAACGCCACAGTAATCAAATTTTATAACGCGATCACCGATAAAACCGATAAAAATAACGAAGGATATTTTTGATGCTTTTACGCCGCACATTACTCCAAAAAACCGCCAAAGCCCTAAGTATTACCGCCGTATTGGCCTTGAGCAGCACCAGCTTACTCGCATGTAAACAGCAGCCAAGCGAGCCTGTTATTGAATTGATCACTAACCAGGGCACCATTGTGATACAGCTACACCCAAACTATGCCCCAAAAACTGTCGCGTTGTTTTTAAAACATGTCGACGCTGGCTTTTATGACAATATTATTTTTCATCGGGTCATTCCTAATTTTATGGCACAGACAGGTGGTTTTAATGAAGGCTTTATCCGCAAAGAGCCATTAGGTACGGTCGTGAATGAATCGGTTGGCGGGCTACCCAATATTAAGGGCTCGGTAGCAATGGCGCGCACCAGCGCACCCGATAGTGCATCGTCGCAGTTTTATATTAATGTGGCTAACAATGCTAATTTAAACGCCCGCAACGGCCAACCCGGTTACACCGTGTTTGGCACCGTTATAGAAGGCCAAGAGGTCGCGCCTAAAATCACTCAACTACCGCAAGGTCAGCATGCACAACTGGGCTATCGCAACGCACCGAACGCCTCCGTGATAATTACCTCGGCTAAGCGTCTCAAGCCACGCGCACCTTTGGTTTTTGACACGCCGCTACCGCCCCCCTCTAAGTAAGCAATAAAGCCTTGCAGGGCTACTCACCGTATGGGTTGTTACCCATACGTTTTTGTATTTATACACACACAGATTATAGGTTGTTATCAATGACCATCGCCCTTTCGGTGAATTTAAACAAAATTGCCCTTATCCGTAACTCTCGCGAGGGTAACTACCCCAATGTGGTCGACTTTGGCAAACGCTGCCTAGACGGCGGTGCCCAAGGCTTAACCGTGCACCCGCGCCCCGATGGCCGCCATATCCGACCGCACGATATTCACGCCTTACGCACATTGGTCAGCGACTACCCTGGTACCGAATTTAACATTGAGGGTAACCCGTTTGCTCCCGCCCAAGGTGACTACCCAGGGCTTTTAGCCTTGGTAGAACACACGCGTCCACATCAGTGTACCTTAGTACCCGACAGTGACAGCCAGCTCACCTCGGATCATGGCTTTGATCTAACGCAGCACCGCCAGCAAATACAACCTATTGTCGCCAAGCTAAAAGCCCTCTCGGTGCGCAGCAGCTTGTTTATGGACCCGGTGATTGAACAAATCGCCTTGTGTGCGGATATCGGTGGTGACCGCATAGAGCTATACACAGGGCCTTTTGCCGCCGCCCACCAAGCACAAAGCACAACCCTAAATAGCCTGCTCGAAACCTACCAGCAAGCAGCAAAAGCCGCGCATGCCTTAGGCCTGGGAGTTAACGCTGGACACGACTTAAATTTAAACAACATGCCCATGTTTAAACAAGTGCCACATTTAGCAGAGGTTTCGATAGGCCACGCCTTTACCGTAGACTCCCTATTAATGGGTATTGAGCACACCTTAAAAGCCTACTTGGATATTTGCGCATGAGTGAGAACCCAAAGTACAACAATAACCCTAAACAAGACAGCGCCAAGTATTTACAAAAAAAAGCCGCCTTTGCCAAAATTTTAACCATTTACGGTCGTAAACCGGTCGCCGAAGCTCTAGAGCAAAATACCATTGCACCCTACCGCCTGCACCTTGCCGACAGCAATAAGCCCGCAGGCCTCATTAACACCATGATCGAGCAAGCCAAAGACAAAGGCGCCGACGTCCTTTACCACTCGCGCGCGGCCCTCAGTCGCATTTCAAAAAACAGCAAACAAGATCAAGGGGTGGCCTTAGATATTCAGTGCCAAGGTTTTCAAACACTGAGCGAGTTTGAACATCATTTACCCGAGCATTTTGATATTATTGCCGTAGATGCCGTCACCAATCCGCAAAATCTCGGTATGATTATTCGCTCCGTATGCGCTTCACCGTGCACCGCACTTTTACTCCCCGAACAAGGCTGCGCCAAGCTGGACGCTTTAGTGATAAAAGCCAGTGCTGGTACCTTATTTAAAGCCAATATTATTCGTTGCCCCGATTTAAACGACGCCATCGAACGCTTACAAAACAGCGGCGCCCAAGCCTTTGCACTCGCCGGCGGCGGCGAATATACACTGCAAAATTTACCCTTAACAGGCCGCAATATTTATGTTTTAGGCAACGAAACTCACGGGGTAAGCGCGCAGATCATCAAAACCTGCCAACACACCTTGGGCATTCCCATGGCCAATGACGTTGAATCACTGAATGTCAGCATTGCCGGTAGCCTGGTGGCTTTTCATCGCTTATACCGCACCCCCTAATAAACCGCCTTAAGCCTCTCATGGCTTCATCTTTAGCCTTGGCTGGCAGCTGATATTAACGCAGCTAGCAGCTTGATAAGCACCCCCGATAAAACACAAAAACGGGCCCTAGGAGCCCGTTTTTGTGTTCACTTAACTAACCAAAAGGTTACTGATCTATCACTACTGAATAGGCACTTTATTTTTACCTAAATCAGGTAATCCCATTTCGGCACGAAGGGTATCGACCAAATCACCGTGGCTACGATTACCATTAAAGGTATGATAATTACCGTGCTTCCAATTGCCAAAATGCCCACCTACCATTAATGCTAAATCATCATGTGAGTGGTTAGTCCCATTTCCTAGGCCCGAGCCAAATAGAATGCCCGTACCATCGAGCAAAGTACCCGTACCGTGTGGTGTGTTTTTCATTTGGTACATAAATTCAGCACACAAGTCGGCATGGAAGGTGTCAATCTTGACCCAATCATTCAGGCGGCCACCACGATTGTGACTAATACTGTTATGGAAATGCGTATTAATACCGATATCTTCATAGTGACACCCTGCAGCCTCACCTTGGGTACAGTAAGTCACAGCATGCGTTAGCCCGCAGGCAAACGCTTGCGCTGTGATCTTAGCGGCGATACGCGCATGATCACCAAAACGGTTGTTGCGCGCACCATTAGTCGGGTTAGGTATATTATTAACACCTGCCGGCTGAGCACATTCTTGCGTATTGTCACCAATATCAATTTGCGCATTCAGGCTTTCTTCTAAGTCACGCAAGCTTTCAAAGTATTGATCTAAGCGTGCACGGTCAGAGGCGCCCAATTGCTTAAGCATTGCCTGGCGATCTTCTTTGATGTCATCTAGAACACTAATTTTGGTCTCGAAGCGACGATCTACACCCGCACCTGGGGTTGAGCCACCACCGGCGTACAACTTATCAAACTCATTTTTAAGCGCTGACTTGAGTGGTAATAAACGGTTATTTGAGCCCCAGTTCAAAGCATTTTTTTGCGGGTTGAAATAATTGTTATTATTGGGTTTATCGAGTTCCGAATTACCGGCCAATTGTAACGAGTGCACTTTAGTGCGTCCATATTCGGCCTGCATAGCATCGGCAAGCTCTTGATCGAGTGATGGGCGATGGGTTTGTGATGAATCTTTTTTGATGCCTACACCCGTAAGCCAGCTCGAAATGCCAATCATATGCGCATTGCCGTTACTGCCATCAGAGCGACACACGTTTTGCATGCCGCGATAAAGGCTGATGTCATTTTTAAGGCCGTATTCATCGAATTTCTTTAATGAAGAGGCCGCAAGGTTAAAGTCTGTTTTGCTATTACGTCTTGGAAACCACTTTTCTTCGATAATACCGTTAGGCACATACATCGCAAAAAACCGTGGATACTTACCTGGCGCATCAGCAAAGGCGCTAGATGAGTTAAACATAGCTTCCAGTAATGGAAGGCCAACAGCTGTGCTAATGCCGGTTGCGCTAGAGCGCAAAAACGTACGGCGGTTAAGATCACGTTTCATAATTAAGGCTCTTCTTCGCAGGTTAAAGGTCTTCAACGGTACCGGTCAGGGTAGCAATATTGCTGCGCAGTAGTGATTTGATTAAATCACGTGCACCCACATTGCCATCTACCGTTACAGATTTAATGGCTTGGTCAATCGCGCATTGGTCTTCGAAGCTACTGGTATAGCTCACCTTACGACCTAACGAATGAATCAAGAACTTATTCGAAAAACAGCTTGCAAACTTATCTTCCTCTACCACGATGTCGACCATGCCGTGTGCATTAGCAAAGTTTTGGTTATACAGCGAACCCGAGGTATTTAACGCGTCACCATCAGGATCTAAGTTGACCGATTCACCGGCATTACCGTATTCGGTAAATACCCAACCGAGTGGGTCGATCACAGCATGGCAGCTGGCACAAGCATTTTTGCTGGCGCGATCGGCAACTTTAGATTTTTCGGTGGCATTAGAGTTAGCTTGCTCATTAATGGCCTCTTCTACATCGGCATTATCTGTCGGTGGCCTAGGTGCAGTACATGTAAAGGCTTCTAGCGGTAATACACCGCGCTTAACAACCGATGTTTTTGAGCCGTCAAAGGCCTTTGCCAAAATAGCCGCTTGAGTCATCAAACCGCGACGCGAGCTGTTATTAGGGTAATTGGTTTTTACAAATTTCGTGTTATTACCGCTAACGGTAAAACCATAATGCTCTTTTAAGCGTGCATTCAAAAAAGAGTATTCAGCCGTATAAATTTCATTAACCGGAAGGTTATTTTTAATAATGTGCTGTAAAAAGGTACGCGTCTCGGTTTTCATATCGGCCAATAATGCGCGCCACTGAGCGTCGGTTTTATTCACATCGGCACCTTTTATCAAGTAACCGTCCAACCCTAACCAAGCATCACCAAAAAATTCTGCAAAGCGATCAAAACGCGCATCCGCAATCATGCGATCAATTTGTGCATCCAGTTGCGCACCTTTAAGCTCGTTGCGACTCGCCACATCAATGAGCGTTTCATCGGGCACCGAACCCCACAATGTTAACGCTAAGCGATCTGCTAATTCACTGCCCGTTAAAGCCCGCGCCGCCGTCTTTTTATCGGCCGCCAAAGAAAACACAAACTTAGGTGAGCTCAATAGTGCAACGACCACCGCTTTATGGCCATCGGCTTCAGAGCCTGTTTTGCTGCGGATATTGTCACGGATCGTTTTAAAGCGCGTCATTTCAGGGGCACTTAGCGTGCGACGGAACAACAACTTACCCGCCGTGGCTAAAGCCTCATCAAAACAAGCACCTGTAGACGGTGTACCACCACTGGCAGAGCACAGCCCATTACCGCATAAGCACACGCCACCTTGGCTATTGCTGCAATCTGTGGCTCCGGCATACATTTGTTGGCACTGTGGCGTGGTTGAGCATTCGCCCAACTTAGGGCCAGTGTCGACCATAGAAGGTTCCGCACCGTTACATTGAGGAAAAGCGCCACTGTCGACAATTGTATCCGCCGCATCGATTGCACCATTAACCAAAGCGCTTGTCCAATCGGTTGAGGTTGTTAGTGCACTACCGACCGTCGCAAAACCACCAATCACTTCTTGCTCATTAGGCAAAGCCGCTTTTATTTCGGTTGCGCCGGTGCCAAAGACATCTTGCACCGCGTTGGCAATATCGCCTTTATTGAGTCGGCGCATCGGCGATGCTTTGTTAATTTCATTAGTACATGCGCTAATAGCCCATGTCTTTTTCGCAAACGTTTCGTAAATATATTGTGATACCTTGGTCGCACACTCACCCACACACAAATGCGCTGAGCGCAAAGGCATAGTCGCTTCAACCTCAGCAATCAAATTAGACGGCGATACCTGACAAGACTCACACTCTTGTTCAAGCAGTGAACCACCCCGGCTATCAATGCCTTCGCCATCAAGGCCATGACACGACGCGCAAGAACCATCACCTAGGTCAATCTCATACAGCTGTTTACCCGTTAGCATGCTTGGATCAACCGTCGCGGCTGAAGAGCTTTGCCCTTGGCTCGATGACGGCGTTGTCACGCCTGCTAACAAGTCATTTTTGATGTAGGCTGTAACCGCACGGGCACAAGCTTCGTCACACTCTTCGGGTTTTTTATCGGGCATCGTATCGCGTGTTTCGATCACCATTTGCTCAAAGCTTAAGGTATCGTTATTTAGCGGGAAGAACCCGTCGGTGCCATTGGCACCATGACACACCTTACACTGCGCATCGTAAATGGCAGCACCGTCAAGTGCAGCCGGTGAAGATGAGGTAGTTTGAGAAGAACTCTGCGGTATTTGGCTCGACGCCGTACCACCGTTTGAGCTTTCATCGGGTTCTGCCGAGCACGCCGCCAGCAATATTAAGCTGCAGGCTATGACGAAGTATTTTAGCTTCATGGGTAGTCCTCTCCAACCGAAGTTGGGACTCTAAAAATAATATATTTGGGGTGAAACATTGCAAATGCAATGAAAAATACGTTTGCATTTATGCAGCTAAAGCTAATAATTCGCGCCTCTTATGTCAACCAATTACACACCAAAGTCATAAGGCTGCTAAGTAGTTCTCACTTATGTATGCGCTAGTAAGCTATTAATGTATGACTGACCGAACATTAATGCCTTTATCGCTACCCGCATATTATTGTTAAAGGTTAATCCCATATGACTTTAAGCCAGTTTTGCAACTTCCCACTTCCTGCTTTTACTACAGCAATGTTGCATCCTTTATAATGTATTGTGCGACTTTAATAATGCCCTATTTCAATAGAGCTACAAGATTGCATGATGTATGCCGCTAGAGGGGTAAAGGCCGGCTACAATAGGACGAATCAATATGATCCTCTCATGATGCGCTG
>NZ_LGAK01000018.1 GCF_001292705.1 Marinagarivorans algicola | reverse complement strand
ACTGCGTGAGCATAGGCTCCAACTGCGCCATGTTACTAATCACTTGCTGGTTGGCGGCGGCATAAAGGTTGAGCGCCAATGCATAGTCGTCACGACTGCCTTCTCGCTGGAAAAACAGCTCAAAATCTTGCGGCGCTCACTGGTGTTTAAGCGCGCCCGCAAGGACAGCCACTTGTTTTACCAAGGATGCAGTTTACACACGCATCAAGACATGAATTTACGAGCCACTTTGTGATTAATCGCGGCAATATTTAGAGCCTACAGCAAATTTCAGGACACCAATCACTTACGATGATGATGCGTTATGCACATCTGGCACCTGATCATTTTTCGGATGCTTTTATACTTAATCTATTGGCAAAAAAGGAAACATCATGAAGGCATTATCAATACTCTCACTGACTATTTTACTTTCGGCATGCGGTAGCAGTGAAAGCAGCGGGGGCATCAATAACAACGGAAACACCGACGACAATAGCAGCGCAAGTAATACCGATGCCGACCACAAAATAAAAAGTGTTACCGTTGTTGGTTCTGACGGCAGTACCACGCCTTCAGTCATTGACCCCAGCATCGGTGATGGCATTTTTTTAATCAGTACAGAAGTAACTAACGGCAGAAGCCCATTCAATGGCGAAGTTTACTTAAGTACAAACGAAACACTTAGTAACCTGGATATTTCTATAGGTGCAGGAACATGCGAGCCAACCGAACCTGACTGCGCAGCAGGGTTAAGCATGGATGAATGCCAATACAAAAATGACAACACAATTACATGCGGCGATAACGTTACAGACATATCTGACTTTCTTACAGAAATACCAAAAAGCGGGTATATAATTGTAGAAACCTGCGATGTAGCTGACCTAAACTGCAATACCGCATCTGCAGCTGTTACATTTCGATAACACCCCAATTGTAGTGACATACCACTCGTTTTAACAACCTCCATGGATCAATACTCAAAGCTAATAGCATTGGATTTTGCAAGCCTGGCGGACACGTTTAAAAACGGCGGAAGTTGATTTCTCAGGCCCATACGCGTCGAGAACGCGTATGGAGTGCCCATGGGTGGTTTGAAAACAGTGCAGTAAAACAGCACTCACTTACAAAGACAGACACTCGTTTTAATAACTTCCAAGCATAATCACTCAAAGCTAATACCATTTAGCTTTAACAAACCTGGCACACACACTTAAAGCCGTCGAGGATTGATTTCTCGGGCCCTTATGCGTCGGGAACGCGTATGGAGTGCCCATGGATGGCTTGAACGTGCCAGAGCAATCGATACGCGGCGGTGCCACATACAGGGTCGGGCACTCGTTTTACCGCATATTATCAGCAACACCCAGCCCCCCTTTTATAAGCACCCAAAGCAAGCGCAATACTTGGTTGCTTACTTGGTTGCTTACTTGGTCGCTTACTTGGTCGCTAAATACAGCACCTATAGCGGCAGGCACTCGTTTTAATAACCTCCAAGTATAAATACTCAAAGCTAATGTCATTAGGTTTTTACAAGCTTGGCACACACGCTTAAAGCCGTCGGGGATTGATTTCTCGGGCCCTTATGCGTCGGGAACGCGTATGGAGTGTCCATGGATGGCTTGAACGTGCCAGAGCAATCGATACGCGGCGGTGCCACACTCGCTCGGAAATTGCAGGGACAGTGAGTCAGAATTGCAGGCAATTGCAGGGACAGGCAATTGCAGGGACAGTCACTTAAACAGGCAATTGCAGGGACAGTCACTTAAAAATCGTCTAATCACTTAACCCTCAGAGTAAGCAATCATTAACATTTTAAACTTTTATACTTTCTTGCAAACACAACCATTCGAAAGAAAGCCGAATAAGGCTCCGCCCCTTGAGTATGAAGTAGGTATAGGCTGGGGATATTGCTTATTTAGTGATGAATCTAGATGGACTTTTTTAAAAAAGGCCGCTTTTGAGCTCGGATTTTGCCAAGTGCATTCAAAAATCCATTGATTGACACGCCATTTGCTGACACCACAGATAGATAACAAGATATTTTGAAGCATGCGGGGGGAGTTACTGACTACAATAAAGGCGCGAATATCTCAAAGCCAGCGTGATTCATACTGAGACTCACTAAGCACTTACAGGGACAGGCACTCATTCTAATAACCCCTAAGCATAAATACTCAAAGCTAATACCATTTGGTTTTAACAAACTTGGCACACACACTTAAAGCCGTCGGGGATTGATTTCTCGGGCCCTTACGCGTCGGGAACGCGTATGGAGTGCCCATGGATGGCTTGAACGTGCCAGAGCAATCGATACGCGGCGGTGCCACACTCGCTCGGAAATTGCAGGCGGAAATTGCAGGGACAGTCACTTAAAAATCGTCTAATCACTTAACCCTCAGAGTAAGCAATCATTAACATTTTAAACTTTTATACTTTCTTGCAAACACAACCATTCGAAAGAAAGCCGAATAAGGCTCCGCCCCTTGAGTATGAATCAGGTGTAGGCTGGGGATATTGATTATTTAGTGATGAATCTAGATGGACTTTTTTAAAAAAGGCCGCTTTTGAGCTCGGATTTTGCCAAGTGCATTCAAAAATCCGTTGATTGACACGCCATTTGCTGACACCACAGATAGATAACAAGATATTTTTGAAGCATGCGGGGGGAGTTACTGACTACAATAAAGGCGCGAATATCTCAAAGCCAGCGTGATTCATACTGAGACTCACGGCGGCAAACAACGATTATACTTTTGGTTTTACGCTAGCAACTGCTATAAAAAAACTGCTGTAAAAAACTGCTATAAAAAATTTACATTAACCTTAGGCTGCATTTACTGCTGTTAACGCTATTGGCAAAAGAGCATCCATGCTCAATAGTCGTTCATATAGTGAAAAATTTACTTCACCAACATATTAAGGCTCATAGCGAGCTTCTAGCGTTAATCCGCTAAACGTTTCATATCCACGTACGCGCACAAACCACTCGCCCGCTCTAGGGTTTCTAAAAGAGCATGACTCATTACTACCAGAAACCCAAGGTACGCAACGCGTAGTGCTATTGACAACAGCATTGACTGGCGTTGTTGGCGCTTGGTTATAGTAAACATACAAATCAGCATCGCCATTAGGACCCGAGATATCAACATCAAATGTCGATGTTCCGGCAGGAATATTCAAACGATACGTTTGGGTCCATGTACTGGCTGAGGCGGCTAAATTATTTACCGTACCACCGCCACCACCTTGAGCGGGTGGATTACTAGAAGAACCACCTGCAATACTATCAATCCAGTTTAAAAAACCGGATGTTCGAGTATAAATGCCTGGTAGGTTAGGTCTGGCGCAGCCTTGCCCCCAACTCACAATACCCGCAACATAATCAGCGCCATTTTGTTTAAAAAGTAATGGGCCGCCGCTATCACCTTGGCAAGAATCTCGGCCGCCACGAGGGAATCCAGCACAAATTTGGGTATTATTATTAATAACATTACCGTAAGAGGCTTCACAGCTAGCTTCAGAAACTACCGGTACCGATACCTGCCTTAAAATATTTGGGCCACTGCCCCCCTCTTGCGTGGCACCCCAACCAATCACTTTAAGAGTGTCACCTGTACCGGCTTGGCTATTGTTTAACGCCAAGCTAGGTAAGCGAGCATAGCGACTCACCAGGCTTGTGGGCACTGGCCTTTCTAACTTTAATAATGCAATATCAAAACCTGTTCTTACACCACGATAACTCGGGTGATTAAAGTAGCTTCCTACTTCAAACCTATTACGAGCCCTTTCTTCTCGCTGATCAAAAACACCCGCAATCACAGTGACTGATGAACCAGGATCAAAACAATGTGCAGCACTAAGCACCCACTCACTAGATATTAAGCTACCGCCACACGAAAAAA
>NZ_LGAK01000017.1 GCF_001292705.1 Marinagarivorans algicola | reverse complement strand
CCCTCTTGCGTGGCACCCCAACCAATCACTTTAAGAGTGTCACCTGTACCGGCTTGGCTATTGTTTAACGCCAAGCTAGGTAAGCGAGCATAGCGACTCACCAGGCTTGTGGGCACTGGCCTTTCTAACTTTAATAATGCAATATCAAAACCTGTTCTTACACCACGATAACTCGGGTGATTAAAGTAGCTTCCTACTTCAAACCTATTACGAGCCCTTTCTTCTCGCTGATCAAAAACACCCGCAATCACAGTGACTGATGAACCAGGATCAAAACAATGTGCAGCACTAAGCACCCACTCACTAGATATTAAGCTACCGCCACACGAAAAAACACGACCACCGCGACGCACCTCAACATACACCATCCAAGGGTGCTCTCCACGAGTTGCCTGCTGGCCACCCACAATTTGAGGTACCAAGGCACCAGATACAACAGGCAAGTCGGTATCGGCTGGCATAGTTACTGGCTGTAAAATAGGCTCCAATGCATCAAATTCACTCTCGGCATTGACAGGGTTGTGGGTAAACAAAACTAAAAAAGATAAAACGGCAGAACTCAAAAGACTGTGTCGCTTTCGTGAAAATATTGTCGTCATTCTATTACTCCAATATGCAGGTTATTGTTTAAGAGCTGAATAAAAAATTAAAAATTGATAACCACTGAATAATTAAAGAGTATTACGACACCCAACATCACCCCTTACAATTTATTAACCGGTTCTTAAACAGCTCTATTTATAGACGAGCCATAAAAAAAATCACTCAACAAAAAAAATATTTTAGGACAAAACCCTAAGGCTCATCACTTTAGTATTAATAATGTCTATTTTATCTTTGATTAGTGGCACAAAAACCTTTTTATTCGTACTATTTTGGTGCTTTTATTTTTTAATGCCTTAAAAAATAACGGCCACAGCGTGTAACCCTCTATCATCGCTATAATTTGAAATAAAAAATAGCTAAATCTATTACAAAAAAATATTAAAAAGTAAGCCGATTTTTAAAAGAGGTATCCGGCGAGTATTACACAAAAATCTCATAAAATAATGTAAGCCCAAAAAATAAATACCCCATAAAAAGTAATGATTTTTATGGGGTATTTAACATAGATTTTATATAACTGTTGCGTCAAAATAAAAATCTTACCTACTAAAAATCTTACCTAAATAAAAGTCTCAACCAACTAAAAAATCTCAATCAATAAATTACTAATGGATTATATTTTGGGTATTTAAACACAGGCGACTTATATAGCACCCAGATACAACATAGACATGTAGAGCTTAGATATTGCACCGGGATATATACAGCGAAACTTAGTAGAAGCACATAATTGAGAAGCATAAATCATGAGTGGCTTGCATAGCTCGGCTTCATTAGCGCACAATATCTGTACCGTTATGACACTGATTTATTTTTGACAGCCTGCTGATGGTAACGCCCCTGTATTATTCCGTATTCAATTATCGTCCACCTAAACAGGTCACTCTATATAGGCATGTCGAGTAGAGGTTGCATTGCTTAATGGCCATGACTGTTTGAATATTGTAATTCGCGATATACTGGCATGTCTTTTTCTTATACTGGTACGTCCGTGATTGAACAAACAGAGTCTATGCTCGCTAATTTATTAAATGACCTACCCCATACCTCTCTGCCTATTTACGCCAAAGTAAAACATGCCATTACCCATAAAATATCAACAGGCGAGTGGCAAGAAGATCAGCGTGTTCCCTCAGAAACAGAGCTGGTCAAAGCACTAGGCGTTAGCCGTATGACAGTCAATAGAGCCCTAAGGGAACTAACCGCAGAAGGATTGCTGACCCGCCAACAAGGCTTAGGAACATTTGTCGCTAAAAAAAAGGCGCATTCTGCCCTGTTTGAAGTACATAATATTGCAGACGAAATTGCAGCACGTGGCCATAAGCACAAAGCTGCGTTATTGGTCATTGAGTCGGGGCAAGCCAGTGTTGAAGAGGCCATGATGCTGGGCGTACGCACGCACCATACCATCTTTCGCTCGGTTGTTTTACACTTTGAAAACACGCTTCCCATTCAAATTGAAGAGCGAGTAGTAAACGCCACTCTAGCACCTGAATACGATCAGCAAGATTTCACGCAATACACATCTTATGAATATTTAATGCAGGTAGCTCCCATGACCGAGGGCGAGCATTTAGTCGAAGCCGTTTTACCCTCTGACATAGAGTGTGAGCGATTACGTATTGATGCAAACGAGCCGTGCTTACAAATAAAACGGCGCACCTGGTCAGGCGATGATATTGTAACAGCAACACGGCTATTACACCCCGGTTCGCGATTTCAGTTATTTGGCCATTTTGGGCGCTAATATTACCGCTATAGATTTAGGTTTAGGTTTCAGGCTTAATTTTTTAGCCTCTGGTTTTTTAATTGTATAAATTATTCATTGTACATAACCTTTTTAATCACTTGAATAAATGCCAAGCGACTAGGCTCATCGTACTCGTGCGTGAAATTTTTAATCACCTGCTTACCCGCAACAAAGACGTCTTTAATCAAGTTTTGATGGCAGGCAAATAACCAACGATTCATTATATCTTTGGGGTGGCTTGCAGCGATAAAAGGATTAGCCTCGTCTAACACCATAAAGTCAGCTCGGTTGCCCACGGTTAAACCCAGCGATACATCACAAGCTTGATTACCGCCTTGGCGTGCTTGAGCAAATAGATTATCGCCCACACTGGGTTGGCTTGTGCTGTGTAGGCGATTACGCTGCTGGTCTCTTAAGCGCTGACCGTATTCTAAAGTGCGCAACTCTTCGACTAGCGACAAGCTGACGTGACTATCAGAGCCAATACCCCAGCGACCATTAGCCGCTTCAAACTCGGTAGCAGGAAATATTCCATCGCCTAAGTTCGCTTCGGTGGTCGGGCACAGACCTACTACCGCTTGGCTATTGGCCATGCATTGCACCTCTTGCTTGTTAACATGTGTAGCATGCACCAAGCACCAACGATTATTTAAATCCACGTTATTATGCAACCACTCAACAGGGCGCTGGCCGCTCCAACTCAAGCACGCTTGCACTTCTTTTTGTTGCTCTGCAATATGAATGTGTACCACTTTATGCCGATCAAGCTCGTGTAGAACAGTATTCATTTGCGCTTTGGTCACAGCACGTAATGAGTGAAAACAAATACCGAGCTTATGCAATGACTGCGCATGTGATTTTTTAGACGTACATAACTCAGGCGTTAGCGCTTTTGCACATGCGTTGTGTAAATCAAGGTAAGATTGAGTGGAATGAGTAAAACGCGCCTGATCTGCTGTCGCCTGTCGCCCACCAAAACCAGAGTGCGAATACAACACCGGTAAGAGAGTGACACCAATACCTGCCACATTGGCCGCCTCAATCACGCGCAAGGCCATTTCTTCTGGCTGGCTATAGGCTTTGCCTTGCGGGGCATGATGCAAATAATGGAACTCGCCAACTTGGGTATAGCCCGCTTTTAGCATATCGATATAAAGCGCCGTTGCAATAATTTGGGCATCTTTTGGCGTCAGCTTTTGTACGATGTTGTACATCACATCGCGCCAACCCCAAAAGCTATCATTAGGGTTTACACTGACCTCGGCAGTACCAGCCATTACCCGCTGAAACGCATGCGAATGCACATTGGCCATTGTAGGCAGTACAGGGCCAGCAAGATGTATAGCGCCCGCAAGTGCAGTACTGTTTGATGTCATACTCACAAAATGACCCCGACACACTTCAAATAAAACATTCTGCGCCCAGCCTGCTTCCAGCAAAGCATTCTTTGCAAAATAATAATACGATGCGTCGTTTACGCTCATTTAGCGACCTCTATGATTGTGCTTTTCAAAGTGGTTATACGTACGCCCAAAACGCGTATCCAAAACCCTGTATTACCGCGTGCTATAGAATCATATTGTATATACAAGATGCAAAAATAAATACTCAGCAGGCTATTTTATTGTATAATTTTTTGATTGTATTGATCACTCAAGTATTAACAGGCAATAAAATAATACATAAAATTGACGTGATATCTTAGTAATAGACTATAAATAACTGATGATAATGAGAATAAAACCAAAGCCTACAACAAACATCGGCTCAATCCAATAAAAGCTTGCATAACCAGACATTAGATTTTATCTTAAAACATGTTGTATATACATTTAAAAATTTAACGCTGAAAAGGTTAGTCAAATGAATCATAAAGCATCGCCTCACACTCGTTATCGCCAAGGTACTATTAAAGCCGCCACAGGCTCTCAGCTCACCGCAAAGTCGTGGTTTACCGAGGCACCTATGCGCATGCTTATGAACAATCTCGACCCCGACGTCGCCGAAAACCCAGAAGAGCTAGTGGTTTATGGCGGCATTGGCCGGGCGGCACGCGACTGGCCAAGCTATGACAAAATTGTTGAGACACTCACCCATTTAGAAGACAACGAAACCTTATTGGTGCAGTCAGGCAAACCTGTGGGCGTATTCAAAACCCACAAACATGCGCCGCGCGTTTTAATCGCCAACTCAAACCTAGTACCACACTGGGCAACTTGGGAGCACTTTAACGAGTTAGATGCTAAGGGGTTGGCCATGTATGGCCAAATGACAGCAGGCTCTTGGATTTATATTGGCAGCCAAGGCATAGTACAAGGTACCTATGAAACCTTTGTAGAGGCAGGACGCCAACACTTTGATGGCAGTCTCATGGGGCGCTGGGTATTAACCGCTGGGTTAGGTGGTATGGGTGGCGCACAACCCTTAGCAGCAACGCTCGCAGGCGCGTGTTCTTTAACTATAGAGTGCCAACAAACCAGCATCGACTTTCGCCTAAAAACCCGCTACTTAGACGAGCAAGCAAGCAACTTAGATGACGCCTTAGCGCGCATTAAACAATACACACAAGCAGGCCAAGCGATTTCGATTGGCCTATGCGGCAATGCCGCTGACATTTTGCCCGAAATGGTGCGCCGCGGTATACGCCCAGATATGGTGACCGACCAAACCTCTGCACACGACCCACTTAATGGCTACCTACCTATTGGCATGCACTGGGATGAGTACCGCGCAA
This sequence comes from Marinagarivorans algicola, assembly GCF_001292705.1. GTDB lineage: Bacteria > Pseudomonadota > Gammaproteobacteria > Pseudomonadales > Cellvibrionaceae > Marinagarivorans > Marinagarivorans algicola. Next base: position 99,975 of record NZ_LGAK01000017.1, on the reverse strand, counting down.
AAAGCAAAACGCACCCAAGCGAAACCATTAAAGCGGCTAAACAATCTATGGCCAAGCATGTTGAAGCTATGCTGGCATTTCAAAAAATGGGAGTTCCCACATTTGACTACGGCAACAACATACGCCAAATGGCATTCGAAGAGGGGGTGGCAAATGCTTTTGATTTTCCAGGCTTTGTACCGGCCTATATTCGCCCATTATTTTGCCGTGGTGTAGGTCCCTTTCGCTGGGTGGCACTTTCTGGGGACCCCGAAGATATTTATAAAACTGATGCCAAAGTCAAAGAAATTATTGCCGACGACACTCACTTACACCATTGGTTAGATATGGCGCGTGAACGCATTCAGTTTCAAGGCTTACCCGCGCGCATTTGCTGGGTTGGCCTTGGCCAAAGAGCAAAATTGGGGCTAGCCTTTAACGAAATGGTACGCACCGGCGAGCTAGCAGCCCCGATTGTGATTGGCCGCGATCATTTAGACTCAGGTTCGGTGGCTAGCCCAAACCGCGAAACAGAATCCATGCAAGACGGTTCCGATGCGATATCTGACTGGCCCTTATTAAATGCCTTATTAAATACGGCATCCGGCGCAACATGGGTGTCGCTTCACCACGGTGGCGGTGTGGGTATGGGCTTTTCGCAGCACTCGGGCATGGTGATTGTATGTGATGGTAGTGACGACGCAGCGCAGCGCATTGCCCGTGTTTTAACTAACGACCCCGCTACCGGTGTCATGCGCCATGCCGATGCTGGCTATCAAGCCGCTATTGACTGTGCACAGGAGCAAAATCTACATTTGCCCATGATCACGAGAAGCGTTATTTAAAGCCACTCAATGCAGCACTTATGCGGCATTCGGGCAATACTAGAATGACACGACAGCGACATTAAAAATTATTAAAGACAGCAGCGTCATGACTACCTGACGTCATGACCTACACAGCATAAGAAAACGTGTCATCACACCGTTTATTAGAGGCATAACATGTTTAAAATCGTCATAAAGCCGGGTCAATTAACCTTAAACGATCTACGTCAAATTAGCCGCCGCAACGTGGAACTCACGCTCGATAAAAGCGCCGCACCAGCCATTCACGCCAGCACCGAAGTGGTTAACCAAGTGATTAGTCAAGACCGCACCGTGTATGGTATTAATACCGGTTTTGGCTTACTCGCCCATACCCGTATAGCTGCAGAAGATTTAGACAACCTGCAACGCAGTATTGTTTTATCTCACGCGGCAGGCATTGGCGCCCTAATGGATGATAAAACCGTTAAACTCATTATGGCATTAAAAGTTAACAGCCTCGCCCGTGGATTTTCGGGTATTCGCTTATCAGTGATTGAAGCGTTACTCACGTTAATTAATAAACAGGTATATCCGTGCATTCCTAAAAAAGGCTCAGTAGGCGCATCGGGTGATTTAGCCCCATTGGCGCATATGAGCGCAGTATTATTAGGTGAAGGGCAAGCGCGTTATAACGGCGAAATTATCTCGGGCAAAACCGCCCTAGCTGTTGCTGGGTTAGAAGCCATCACGCTGGCCCCAAAAGAAGGCTTGGCATTATTAAATGGCACGCAAGCCTCTACCGCCTTTGCACTTGAAGGTTTATTTGAAGCCGAAGATTTATTTGCATCAGCAGTCACTTGTGGCGCATTGTCGGTAGAAGCGGCATTAGGCAGCCGCAGCCCCTTTGATGCGCGTATTCATGAAGTGCGTGGCCATTCAACACAAATAGATGCCGCGGCCGCTTATCGACATTTATTGGGTGACATAAGCGAGTTAGGCCGCTCGCATCAAGATTGCGAAAAAGTACAAGACCCTTATTCGCTACGCTGCCAACCGCAAGTGATGGGTGCCTGCTTAGCGCAAATTCGCAATACCGCTAGCGTGCTATGCATAGAAGCCAATGCTGTTTCAGATAACCCACTGGTTTTTGCCGACTCGGGTGACATATTGTCTGGGGGTAACTTTCACGCAGAACCCGTTGCCATGGCGGCCGATAATCTAGCTTTAGCGATTGCCGAAATTGGCAGCTTATCTGAGCGTCGCATGGCGCTATTAATCGACAGCAACTTAAGTAAGTTACCGCCGTTTTTAGTCGACAATGGCGGTGTCAACTCAGGCTTTATGATCGCCCAAGTCACAGCGGCAGCCTTAGCCAGCGAAAACAAAACCTATGCCCACCCTGCATCGATCGACAGCCTACCCACCTCGGCCAATCAAGAAGATCATGTTTCGATGGCCACCTTTGCAGCGCGACGTTTAAAAGATATGGCCGAGAACACACGTGGAATTTTGGCGGTTGAAATTCTCTCGGCGGTACAAGGGTTAGATTTTCGCTCACCCCTTAAAACCAGTGAACGGTTAGAGCAAGTACGCGCCGAATTACGCGCCCGCGTACCCTTCTACGACAAAGACCGCTACTTTGCTACCGATATTGAAAAAGCCAACGCCTTGCTGCTCGAAGCCGTTCACAATCGCATTATGCCTGCAAACTTATTACCCAGCTTAATCGAATAAATAGCGAAATAAATAACAGCGCGTCATGTAATAAATAATAAAAGGTATAGGGAGTCAATGTATGGCGCAACTAAACGCCCCTCTTGTATTAGACAGCCTTTGGTATGGTGCACATATAGCCACCATGAAAAATGGCCACTACAACATTATTGAGCATGGCGCTATTGGAGTTTTAGCAGGCCTTATTGTTTGGGTTGGCCCCGCCTGCGAGCTACCTAGCTACCTAACAGCAACAGAGCACGACCTTGGCGGTGGTTGGGTAACACCGGGGCTCATTGATTGCCATACGCACCTTGTGTTTGGTGGCAACCGCGCAGGCGAGTTTGAACAGCGCCTCAACGGCATTAGCTATCAAGATATTGCCAAGCAAGGCGGCGGTATTGCCGCCTCGGTCAAAGCAACACGTGATGCCAGCGAAGCTGACTTATTTGCTAGCGCGCACCGCCGATTACGCCACTTAATGAGTGATGGCGTGACCACGGTTGAAATAAAATCTGGTTATGGCTTGTCATTAGACAGCGAATTAAAAATGCTACGCGTCGCTACCGCGCTGGGCAATGAGCTAGCCGTTACAGTTAAAAGAACCTGCCTAGCGGCCCACGCCATGCCGCCAGAGTTTGATGACAAAGACACTTATATTCACTACCTATGCGATACGCTTTTACCTAAAATTGCCGCTTTAAATATGGCCGACGCTGTCGATGCGTTTTGTGAAGGCATTGCTTTTAGCCCCGCACAAATACAGCGCTATTTTAAAAAAGCACAAGCACTGGGCTTAGCGGTAAAAATTCATGCCGAGCAGCTATCTTCATTAGGTGGTACTCGTATGGCAGCCACCTTTAACGCCCTATCGGCCGACCATATTGAATTTATTGAGCCTGCCGATGTAGAGGCCATAAAATTATCCGGCACCGCTGCCGTATTATTGCCTGGCGCCTTTTACACACTCAAAGAAACACAAGTGCCCCCTATTCATTTATTGCGCCAACACCAAATCCCGATGGCCATAGCCACTGATGCCAACCCCGGCACATCGCCGGCATTATCTTTACGCTTAATGATGAATATGGGTTGTACCTTATTTGGTTTAACCCCAGAAGAAGCCTTAGCAGGCACAACCCTGCATGCCGCAACAGCGCTGGGAATATCTCATTCACATGGCTCTTTAGAGACAGGCAAAGTTGCCGACTTTATTTGCTGGGATGTAGAAAGTCCAGGCGAGCTAAGCTATTGGTTAGGCGGGCAATTAGTGAAGCAACGTATTCAAAACGGAGTGCCAACACAATGAACGGCAGCATTGATAGCGACATAAACAATATTAATAACGATATTAATAACAATATTAATAACAACAGCACACATTCTTTTACCTTTAACCCAAGCGATACGCCGCTGCTTGTTAGCATGCCGCATTCAGGGTTGCTACTCACCCCAGCGGTTGCACATGGCTTAACCACAAAAGCCCAAAAACTGCCCGATACCGACTGGCATATACCGCAACTGTACAATTTTTTAGCGCCCTTAGGGGTAGGCTGTATTCAAGCAAACTACTCCCGTTATGTCATCGATTTAAACCGCCCCGTAAATGACCAACCCTTGTACCAAACCAAAACCACAGGTTTATTCCCTGAGGTTTTATTTGACGAGAGTGACATCTTTCAAGAAAGTAAGCGGCCCACTAGCGCCCACAAAAAATACGCCAAAAAATACATATGGCAGGCCTATCACACACAAATAAAACAAGAGCTAGCCCGCTTAAAAGCCAAATTTGGCTACGCTATTTTATTCGATGCACACAGTATTGCACCCAAAGTCCCTATGCTATTTGAAGGTACTTTACCAGACTTTAACTGGGGCAATAATGCGGGTTTATCGTGCGATTGCGCATTACTCCAAGCACTCGAAAATACTATTGCACCACATTACACACAAGTCAGTAATGGTCGCTTTAAAGGCGGCTACATAACCCGCCACTTTGGCCAGCCCCAGCAAGGTATTCACGCCATACAATTAGAGCTATCACAAGCGACTTACCTCAATGACCTGCAAGCGACACATAACAACTACCAACTAGATGCAAACAAACTCCCCATCATAAAGCAACAGCTTAAGGCCATTATTCAGGCCTGCTTACTCGTTGTGCCAAGCTTGGCAGCTAAAATACCTTAGGGTTGAAGGGCATTTGGACTGGTTGCAGGCATGCATTCAGCAAAAATACTGTATCCGAGAGTTTATGGGTACCTACCCCCTCATAGGCGTATGAAAATGGTAAAATCCGCAATCAACAATTGTTAACGGACGGCACCATGTCAAAAACGTTTGAAATTCAAGGGCTCATTCATTCCATTGGTGAAACGACGGAATACGGCAATAACGGTTTTACCAAAAGAGAGTTTGTCATTAAGCTTACAGGCGACGATGAAAACAGCGCGTACCCCAACCACATAGCCTTAGAGCTCATTAAAGATAAATGCGCTCTCATGGACAGCTACAAAGAAGGTGATGAGATTAAGGCTTTTTTTAGCCTTTCGGGTCGCTTATGGTCTGGTGGTGGCAAACCCGAAAAGTGCTTTACCAGCTTGCAAGCTTGGAAAATAGAAGCCATAGGCAGTCACCCCGCCACAGTAACACAACCCGCTGCACAAGCCCCACAAGAGACGTTTACCCCAGCTACTGCCCCTATCGCTGCAGCTAAGACTAACACCTTTAATAATGCGTTTGATGACGATATTCCTTTTTAAAGGTGGCAATGATTTTGACGCAGGGGCACACACCCCAATAGTATGCCCTCATAAAAAACAGTTCAGATCAATGATTCCAGACACATTTCTCTGCCACTGTATGCTGTGAACTTTTACGCTCATAGGCTACTCGTGAAAGGTCATGATGTGAGAAGCGAAAACGGCAATTATGGTAATATTTCATATGTAGGCCAACGCCTCTCCTCATGCCTTTACGGTTATGCTGCAGCACTTTAAAAATCCAGTCCTGCTTTACATTGCCTAATCACGAGCATCAAGGATGCCTGATATTCTTGTAAGGACAATTGCAAATACAACAATTAATGCCCCAATCCAAGGTGTATCCATTAATTCCATATTTTCGACAATGACGCCACCAGTAATTGACCCAATAGCAATACCAATATTAAAAGCGGCAATATTTAACCCTGAGGCAACATCAACAGCATTGGGGGTATACTTTTGAGCTAACTGAACAACATAAACTTGCAGCCCAGGAACATTACCGAAAGCAAATGCGCCCCATATAAGAACGGTTAAAACAGCACTAATTTGGTTTCCTGCGGTGAAGGTAAAAACAAATAAAATTAATGCTAATGCTGAAAAAATAATTTGCAATGCTTTTATAGGTCCTATTTTATCTGCAAGCTTTCCACCCCAAATATTACCAATAGCAACAGATACGCCATAGACCAACAAAATGAGACCTATTGAACTTGATTCAAATCCAGAGACTTGTTCAAGTATTGGAGCTAGGTATGTAAACGCGACAAAGGTTCCGCCGTAACCAACAGCAGTCATTGCGTAGACCAATAGTAGGCGTGGTTGAGTGAGTACTTTTAATTGCTCTGAGATTTTTGCAGGCGCTGCTTGTTTTAAATTAGAAGGCACCAAGATTGCGCTCCCGATTAATGCAACTAAACCAAGAATTGATACGATTAAAAATGTCGCTCTCCAGCCCAATTCTTGGCCAATCCAGGTACCTAATGGTACACCTGTTACCAAAGCAACAGTTAAACCAGTAAACATGATGGCAATAGCACTAGCTTCTTTTTCTTTTGCAACTAGACGAGTAGCAATTGTTGCCCCTATTGAAAAAAACACACCATGCGCTAAGCCTGTCAATATTCTAGCTAGGACTAATGTTTCATAGCTAGGTGCCTGCCAAGCCAAAAGATTACCTAATACAAAAATACCCATTAACGTCAAAAGTACGGATTTACGATTCCAGCGACCTGTTAGGGCGGTAAGTACAGGTGCCCCAATGGCAACCCCCAGTGCATACAAACTGACTAATAAGCCAGCTGATGGTAAAGAAACACCTAAATCAACTGCAATAGTTGGCACCAAGCCAACTATAACAAATTCAGTGGTTCCTATAGCGAATGCGCTTAACGTAAGCGCGAGTAATGCTAAAGGCATATGATTAACTCTCTTTATATAGGTTGTAAAAACACTGCAACGCGTAATTCATCGTAACGCTTCAGAGATACCGAAATTAGGCACTAATGAATCATCGACTGGGTCACTCAAGCCATCTGCGACTTTGTGCGCCTAGACTTTGTGCTCCCTGGCTTTATACTCCAGCAAAGTCTAATCCTGCATATTTCTATATAGGTGCACTGTCTAACCCTTGCTTGCCCTGCAAGGCCCGGCGCTTAAATGCCCAGAAAATAATCCATCAGCACCCTAATAAGATGAGGTTTATCAGCCTGGCTGAATTGTTACAATTCATCTACGTATTGCTGTGCCGTGATGTGATCGATAGGAATTATGCACAAGAATTCTATTGTTAAAAACAGGGGTTTTAACAATATATATTTGTTAAAATTGCAAAAATAATACCCTATTAAAAGTACACCGATGGTGTCATTTTGGCAGGAGAAACTAGTGAGCATTATGAAAACAAGATCAGATGATTTGGAAATCCTACTTTCCGTTGTCGATACTGGCGGGTTTACTGCCGCAGCAGAGAGTCTAGATATACAGGTTGCGCGGGTGTCGCGAGCGGTGAGCAAGGTAGAAAGTCAACTTGGTGTGACGATATTAAATCGAACCACAAGACAGATTGAATTAACAGATGAGGGGCGGAAATTTGTTAATTCAGTACGATTAGGGTTGACGCAGTTACAGCAAGCAGAAGAAGACATAATATCCGGCGGCGAGCTACCTAAAGGGCGATTGCGTATCGATGCTGCCAGTCCTTTTGTATTTCATCAGTTAGTACCCTTGGTGCAACCGTTCAATCAAGTTTATCCTGATATTGAGTTGGAATTAACATCCAACGAAGGCATTGTGGACTTGCTAAAAAAGAAAACCGATATCGCCATTCGAATTGGTGCATTAAGTGACTCAACGCTATATGCAAGACCCCTTGGCAGAAGCTTGCTTTACATTGTTGCATCACCTGATTATTTAGCAAAGCGAGGCTTTCCTAATAAAAGTAGTGACTTAGCTCGTCATAATACCATTGGTTTTTCAGAGCCAAAAACACTCAACGATTGGCCCCTAAAAGGGTTTACTGGGCTAACCCCAACCCTGATTGCAAGTAGCGGTGAAACGGTTAGACAACTCACTTTGATCGGGAATGGCATTGCTTGCCTATCAGGATTTATGGTGAAAAAAGACATTGCCGAGGGAAGATTAATGCCTTTATTAGAAGGTGAAAAAACTAGCCTTTCAGGTAGAGAGCAAATTAACGCTGTTTACTATAAGTCTTCTTCTGTTGCTAAAAGAATTTCTGCTTTTATCGATTTTATACAACCCAAGCTGGATCTTTAAATCGCTCAAAGCGAGGTTAATCAGCATCTCATTTAGGCTGTTTTTCTGATATTGAGCAAAAGTAATTGCTTAGAAAAGTCAATATCCCATCGATATCCAAAAGTACCTCATTAATACTGCCCCGCCATTCTTATCTAGCTCTAAGTCAATAATCTCAGGCTTGTAACATAAAACAAAGCTAAGAAATTTTCTGATTTTATTAAGCTAATTCAAAGAGTTCATCACTATAGTGCTCCGCTGTTTTACTCGGCTGTTGATACCAAGCAACCTTCCATAACTTTAACCATCCCCGGTTAACAATAGAAGACCCTGCCCGATCAAGTCAACACACCTGAGTTTAGCTAAAGATATTAACTGGTTTAGCATAATTTCGCAGATTACTGCCCCAGTCTAACTCAATCTAATTCGATGAATAACTCAGGTATAGCCTGTCACTAAGGCTCTGTATTATGCTTACTAAGTTTTTAGTGTTCTATCTAATATATATCTAATATGACTATCTCGCGCATACTATCTCACCTTAAAAACATCAAATATTTTAAATTTAAATAACTATTTTTAAATTGAGCGTTTAAATAAAAAAATGTGTATATGCACCAAAATACCCTAGCGCGCACCAAATTAAGGCTAAATTTAATCATAAAAAGCACCAATATCTTAGCGCTCCCCTAATGTATTGGTTAATAGCCTTGATAGCCTTTTGTTGCAGCTATTTCTCGATATCAATATTTTAAAAACTACCACTGGGCATATCATTAGCAATAATAATTAAAATGACACATAAGAAAATTCTGCGTCTGCAATTACTCAGTTTATCCATACAAAACATTGGCAGATTTTAACGACGCACCAAAGTGGCGCTTACTGAAGGCAGAATTAAGATACTCCAAAAAGCTATGACGCCAAACCTTATCATCTGATGCATAAAACTCTCTTTACTAGCCCAAAAAGACCCTCGTGCGCCTGTCATAAGGCGTACAGAGGTCAACTCGTCACCCACTTAAGTACTTTATCAAATCACAATATCATGCCATTTACGTAAGCATAACAAGCCAGAAGGACATCCAATAAATGAGTCGGCGCAATACTTGCTTTAGTAATGATTATTCAATGCTATTTATATTTTTAGCAACCCAATAATCACTCTGGAAATGATTACCAATTACAGTACCTAACCATCAAGCGCGAGGCATAACATGACTACCAATACTATCAAGGATACAGTTTTTTTTAAGCGGTCTGCAATATCGGCTGCAGTGGCAGGGCTTACACTTTATGTGGCTGGTGTCGATGTACTGGCACAGCAAAATCAAGCTGATACAACATTAGAAATTGAAGAAATTGTTACAATCGGTACCCGTCGTGAAGCTCGCTCAGCAGCAGATACGATTGCACCTATTGATATTATTAGTGCGAATGATATTCAAGACCAAGCGGGTGTTGATATTTCAGATTTAGTTCGCACAGTAGTTCCATCTTATCAAGTTAATACCCAGCCAATTTCTGATGCAGCCACCTTGGTACGCCCTGCCAACTTACGCGGTTTATCGCCAGATAACACACTGATATTACTTAATGGTAAGCGCCGCCATCGCGCTGCGGTTATCTCTTTTTTGGGAGGAGGTATTTCTGATGGTGCTCACGGCCCTGATATTGGCGTATTCCCGACATTAAGCTTAAAGCAAGTTGAGGTGTTACGTGATGGCGCATCATCACAATACGGCGCCGACGCTATTGCAGGCGTGATGAACTTTACCTTAAAAGATGCCAATGAAGGAGGGAGCGCAGAATTAAAGTGGGGCTCAACCTATGAAGGCGATGGCGACAACTTAAAGCTAGGCATTAACTTTGGACTACCGCTAGGTAGCGAGGGTTTTTTGAATGTTACTGGCGAGTTTTCAGAGGCTGACGGGACTTTTCGCTCAGCGCAACGCGACGATGAAATTGCTATTATTGAGGCCGGTAATACTGCACTGAGAGATATCAGTGTAAATACGGTAACAACCGAATCGGTGCAATATTGGGGCTCACCCGATATTGAAGATGATATTAAATTTGCGTTTAACTCAGCCGTCGCCTTATCTGAAAGCGCTGAGCTTTATGCTTTTGGTAATTACGCCAACCGCACCGTAGAAGGCGGCTTCTATTTTCGTAACCCCACCAATCGCAGTGGTGTCTTTGAAGGCCCATTAGTTGATCCCAGTACAGGTGCAGCACTTAACGATGGCGGCGTACCCTCTGTTTTAGTCGGTGATTTATCGCTAGAAAATACCGGTGATTGCCCAGCAGGCATCCCCTTAACAGGCACCAACAATCTTATCCCAGATGCTGATATTTTAGCTGCTGTGTCTGCAGACCCTAACTGTTTCTCATTTATTGAAATGCTACCTGGCGGTTTTACCCCGCGCTTTGGCGGTGAGGTGTCCGATCACTCCTTTATTGCCGGTGTTAGAGGTACCTTCAATAGTGGCCTGTCTTATGATGTTAGTTTTACACTAGGGCAAAATAAAGCTGAATTTTTTATTAAAAATACCATCAATGCTAGCTTAGGTCCCAATACGCCCACCGAATTTAAACCCGGTGCCTACACCCAAAGCGATAAAAACTTTAACCTTGACTTAAGCTACCCACTGGCCGTTAGCGCTTTTGCATCTGATTTAAATATCGCTGGCGGTTTTGAGTTTAGAGAAGAAGAGTTTGATATTAAAGCCGGTGATGCAGCCTCTTTTGCTATCGGCCCACTCGCAGCAGCTGGTGGTGCCTACCCTACAGGTCAGGGTTTTTCTTCTAGTTCCAACGGCTTTGGCGGCTTTACAAGAAACACCAATGACACGCAAGACAACACGGCATTTTATCTCGATTTAGAAGCCGATGTAATTGATGCGTTAACATTGCAAGCGGCCATTCGCTATGAAGATTTTAATACCTTTGGCGATACCACTAACTACAAAATAGGTGCACTCTTTCGGGCAACAGACACCCTTGTATTTCGCAGTACCTACTCTACAGGCTTTCATGCACCGACCACAGGTCAAGCCAATGTAACCAATGTAACCACTCAAGCGGTTGGCGGCGTATTGGTTGATCAAGGAACTTTACCTTTAAGCTCTGCCGCCGGCCAATTTGTGAATGAAGAGCTAGGTGGCATATTTACACTGGGCCCAGAAGATGCCACAAACTTTTCGATTGGCTCAGGCTTTGACTTAGGCCCTGTAAGCTTTACGGTTGATTATTTCAAAATTGAAGTTGATGATCGCATTGCTATTACCGACCAGCAAGATTTTAGATCGCTACTGACAGGCGTTGCTGATAGAGAGGGTGTTACCTACCCCGATGAGCCACAAACCAGCCAACTATTAAACGCACTGGACTCGGCTGGCATAATCAAGGCCAGTGATTTTGCAGGCTCAGAAGATTTAGTGTCTTTTGGCTTTTTTGCGAATGATTTTGATACCAAAACACAAGGTATTGACCTTGTAAGTAGCTTGCCCCTCGACTTTGGCTATGGCTCCACGACCGTCGCACTTGCACTAAACTGGACAGAGACCAAAGTCACCCGCCGAGGCAACCTGAGCGATACCCGCTTGCGCCAACTCGAAGATGCACTGCCTCAATACAAAGGTAATATCAGCCTACGCCATAACGCCGATAACTGGCGTGCACTGGCCAGAATCAACTACCATAGCGATTACTTTGAAGCACATCTAGACGATGGCACGCTCCCCATCGAAGGCTCAAGCGCCTACACCGTCGACGTCGAGTTTGGCTATAACATGACACAAAGCGCTGAGCTCATTATCGGCGCAGCTAATGTGTTTGATCAGTATCCCGACGAGAATCCATGGAGTGGCATAGCGGGAGCCAAATACCCTGCCACAGCACCGTTTGGCTTTACAGGCGGGCAATACTATATCCGAGCGCTGTATAACTTTTAAATGTATTGGCAGTCTATTAAAAATTAACACTGATAGGCTGCCAAATTAAGACTCGAGCTATGAAAAAAAGACTCTGCCGAGTCAATAATTCAGACCCCCATCACTTAAAAAAAACAGGCATGTTAAACGCTAAAAATCTCTATTGATTGACATGAACAATTAATCCGCATGTGAAACAGTTAACATTAACAACATAAAAAATAGAGCTTATTTATTTCAGCTAAAGCTGATTAAACCGCCTATCAAATCACGCCAAAAAATCAACATATAAAAATAAAAAGATTTAAAGCCATTGAAGTAAAAATGCACTGCAAATACTATTTTTCACCAAATACAACATTCTTCCATAAAAAAATCAAACATATTTAACCGACTAGCTCTATGTTTTAATGGTATTCTTTTATTGGATAAAAAATACCTAATTTCTAGATTTTGAGCGTTTAATTCTTTATTTATCGATCTTTAGACTTCTCGTGTACCTCTATGGCTATGCAATTACGTCGCTATCATGCCCTATTATACTCTCGCCCTTAACGCCATCACTCTGCACGAAATATGATTTCCATTTCATTATCGCCGCTTTAGCGTAAACCCTGCAAACGCGATAACCCGTATTTCTTAAGCAAAAATTAGACACTTTTTTATTTATGAAAAAGATATAAATACTGTATCGTGAAATATTTTTTATTATTTTTTACTAAAATACGTTATTCAAAAATGCGATGCCAGCCAATCAAAAATCATGCATTAAATCATAACAACCACGACCATAAAATTACTCATACGGATCATTATTTTAATATTTTATTTTAAATTTAAAATATTAACCAGTAATAAAATAGCGTTTTCATATAACAACAAAATAAAGCTATTAATTCTTAATTAATAAAAAATAATACGCCTGCCTATAATGACATTATCTATAGATAGTGGATTTTTATTCGAAGTTATAGATAACCCTAAAATCAAAAAAGGTATCAACGATGAATAATAAAACCTTGCATTACAATAGCGTATTAAGCGCCATTATATTATATATATTAACGGCATCCGCTTCAGCGATGAATATAGGATACTTTGAAAATAAAGTCTTTGACGATGAACCCGAAATACTCTTTGCTAATAACAATTTCAACCCAAGAACTAACGATACGCAACGCCTTCAAAATGCACTCAACAGAGCCTCGCGCGAACGCAATGGCGGCGTGGTACGATTACGCACATCACTCAACGGCAATAATAAACGTTTTAGCTTAGCTCGAATCATAATCCCCTCTAATATTCGCTTAGAAGTTGAGCCTGAGGTAATTTTAGAAATGCGCGGAGTCCGTGAAAGTAACAATATCAACAAGACCTTTTTATTTACTATAGGACGGAGTAATAATATTAATAACTTATCACCCCGCGCCATCGAAAATATAGAAATAACCTCGACCCATCCACATAAGCGCTTCACAATAGATTCCAAAAAGAATATGCCACTTATTTATGGCTCTCAGGCCGATGGTAATGGCAACAGCGGTAATGGCAACACCTTTAAAACTGGCGTTAGCCGAACCCGCTCCATTCCTATTGGTGTATTTTATGCCAAGAACTTCTCAATTTCTAACTTACTGATTATTGATAACCATACTGAGTCTGTCGGTGTGCAATTATACCCTGACACAGACTATAAGGATGGCGCCTATGCAATACGCCACGCTAGTCATCGCGCTTTAGATATTTTTTTAGATAAACCACCAAGTGATAGAACGGCTAAAGCCTTACCTATGAACGCTAACAATCAATTTATTAATTCATCGGGCAATGTCGTGCCTGACGCGCGCGCTATTCAGCGTAATTCTAGCTGGGGCCGAACGCCACTTAAAGGCACAATCACAAACATCAGAATAAAAAATGCGCACAGCGGTTATGGTGCAGTACAAATTTATGGCGGAGATTGGATAAAAATTAATAATATTCAAGCCATTAACGGCATCGGTGTGCGCTTAGAATCGGGCAATGGTACACCCAATGACAATATTAATCGTGCGGGTCCTCGATTGTCTTCTATTAATAATATTGATATCTCGGATGTCAAGGTTATCAATGGCTTTACCGGCGTGTGGATAAAACCACACAGCAAAATTATGAATAACATTCGCATTCACAATATTAATGCCATCGATAGTGGCACCGCGCTACTTATCGCAAAAGCAACGCTTTGCCGTCAGTGCCGAGATTTAACGCGAGGCCGAGTTAATAACATCACTATCACAGGCGAAATCACCTTAAGGCAAACACAATACAATCACCCTATTGCTGAGGTGGGCCGACTACCCACTTTTTTTCTTACACTCGCCGATAGGCAAAACATTGCAGCGAATGCCGGCAAATCAATACGCACCATTGGCGAAAAAGATATTCCTCGCAATCCATCGGGAAGCCGCTGGTATTTAATTGAGCCTGTCGCTCCGGTCCTAGCTTTATCGCAGCTTTCGGCCACTAGAATTGGCAACCAATCGCCCACCGAGGGGTTTTTCCCGGTCGACTATAGTCAAGCCATAATTAGCAATATCGGCTTAACACGCACTAATACCATCATGTATCGAGAAGAGATGCGTAAACCCAATGGGACATTAGCCACCGAGACTATTTACGAATAACTGTCTATAAAAATAACTCATAAAAAGTCTATGGGGCTCTTTGAATTAATGATTAGGCTGCGTTAATTCGAGCCCCAATTGGTACAAGGCATTTTTTTTAAGGCCTGTAATTTTTGCTGCCAATGCTGCTGCTTTTTTGAGCGGTAGCTCTTCGCACAGCAATAATAATATACGTTCAACATCTTGTGAGATTTCACGTATTTTAACCGTTTCAAAACCTTTAATCATTAAAACCATTTCACCGCGCTTTTGATTGGCGTCGGTATTAAGGGTATCGAGCACCTCTTGTGCGCTACCAGCAATAAAGGTTTCAAATGTTTTTGTCAGCTCACGTGCTAGCACAATGTAGCGGTCACCACCGAGTATCGTAATAACAGACTCTAAACTTGCTAGAATACGGTGTGGCGACTCATAAAAAACTAATGTTCGGGGATCTTCTTTAACGGCAGCTAACACCTGCTCGCGGTTAGTATTTTTGGCGGGCAAAAAACCTTCAAAGCTAAAGCGGTCGCTCGGCAAGCCACTCGCGCACAGCGCCGTAATAACAGCACAGGCCCCAGGAATAGGCTCAACACGAATACCTAAACTGCGCGCCTCATGTACCAATCGATAGCCAGGGTCAGAAATGAGTGGTGTTCCGGCATCACTAATCAAGGCAATGCTCTGCCCCGATGCTAAACGCTCTAATAAGCTTTGAGTACGCGCATCATCACTGTGATCGTGATAGGCGGTAGTGGGTGTATTGATGCAAAAATGCTGCAATAAATTGCCACTGTGCCGCGTATCTTCTGCAGCAATGATATCCACCTTCTGGAGTATCTCAATGGCACGAGGTACCATATCGCCTAAATTGCCAATAGGCGTAGCGACTATGTATAAAGTGCCGTATAAAGTACCGTTGTTTTGCACAAAAACCTCCAAAGGTTCACTGGTGCTTAAGTCGCCACCATGACGACTTAAATCATTACAAAATTGACGTATATAGTCATGACGTTAGCGCTATATTAATCACTAACGCCATTAACAGCATTACATAAACTAACTGCATGACATAGACTAACTACATTGCACAGACGAATTGTATTGCACAGACTTACAAGTATTAATAGAAGGTTGAGTTCAATGAACAAAGCGTTAGCGACAGGCCTATTGCTTACGGGCCTAGCAATAGCTGGCTGTCAAAGCACCAATACCAAGCCCGATACCCCCAGTACCGTACGCCCAAGTAGCGCCACTGCCGAGCAGCTTTTTGCTGATGCTTTATTGCAATCTGGCACAGCTGGGCAAAGCCAACAACTTGCCGCCGCCGAGATGTTTATGACACTTGGCGAAGCCGAGCGAGCCCTTGCGATATGCGAAAACTTAAACCCTCAAAACTTGGGCGACGCACTCTACGCCAAACAGCGCGAAATTCAAAGCCGCGCACTCGTTAAATTAGGTAACATTTATGCCGCTAAAGGGCAATTAGAAGCGCCTAGACTAGACACTCTTTTAGCGTCGTATTCAGCCTCACATAACAATAGTTCAAGTGCACTTAATGACACTCAAATCGTGGCATTACACGAATTGCGTGCCGACCTTTACTATGACCTCAACGAGCCAACACTCGCCATTCGCGAGCGGATTATACTCGGCCACATATTGGCAGCATTACCATCACGTAGAGTGCGCTCCTCTCTGACCTCTAATGGCCCCTCACGCAATACCGACTCAAGCAGCGACCCTAAAGTAGGAGTCGATCACAATGCAATGCTCAATAATGCTGCCATAGCCAATGATCAAAGCACTATGCAGATCAACCAAGAGCTTATTTGGATGATGCTGATGGAGCAAGATATTCAGCAACTACAAGCAACATCCAATGATCTGCAAACACAAGCACTGAGCAGTTCACACACAACCACACAAAGTGCGCAAGGCTGGTATGAACTTGCCATCGTCAACAAAGACAATCAGCGCAACATTAACCAGCAATACGATGCTCTCACTGCATGGCAGCAACAGTGGCCCAACCACCCAGCCAACGAACCCCTACCTGCAGACCTGGCACTCATTCAGCACTTGGTTAACAACCAACCTCAACGCATTGCATTAATGCTTCCACTCAGCGGCAAGCTTAAGCCTGTTGCCGAGGCTATACGCGATGGCTTTATGGCGGCTTATTTTGCCAATGAACAAGCCGGTGGGCAAACACCCGAAATCAATATTTACGATGTCAGTCACGGCGATATTAATGAGCACTACGACTTTGCCGTTAGCCAGGGAGCGCAAGTCGTCGTTGGGCCACTAAGCAAAGAAAACATCAGCGAACTCGCCATGCGCCCTGCACTAGAGGTACCCACACTAGCGCTCAATCAGATAGAAGCATCACAAAGTTACCCCACCGAACTCTTCCAGCTGGGGCTAGGCATTGAAGATGAAGCCGCACAGGCAGCCGAAAAAGCCTTTCGAGACGGCAAACGCCATGCGCTGATTATTGCCCCAGCAGGCAGCCAAGGTGATAGGGCCACGCAAGTTTTTACCCAGCAATGGCAAGCTCTAGGTGCAACAGTCAGTGATGGGATACGCTATAGCAACGAGCTCGAGCTCTCAAAAATTATTGAAGACGCTATGCACCTCAATGGCAGTAAAGCCCGCGCCCGTGATTTGCGAAGTATTGTGGGCTCGTTTGAATTTGAGCCGCGCCGACGTCAAGATTTAGACATGATTTTTTTGGTTGCACAACCGCGCGAAGGCCGACAAATTAAACCTTTGCTTGCGTTCCACTATGCTGGCGACTTACCTATTTACAGTACCAGCAGTATTTATGAAGGAGAACCGAACAGAAATGAAAGTGATCTCAACGGTATTATGTTTAGTCACTTGCCTTGGTTTTTTCAAGATACCCCCGAAAAAACCACCATTTTAAACACCGCTACACTCAATGCACGTAGCCAACGCCTGTACGCCCTTGGCGTAGATGCGTATTATTTATTCCCTCGTTTAGGGCAACTCGGCAGCGCAAGCCACGCCAATTTCTGGGGTCAAACGGGTGTATTAAGCCTTAATCGCTATCGCCAATTTTTGCGTAAGCAGCAGTGGGCCCAATTTAAACGCGGCAAAGCACAAGCATTAATCAGTACTCAGCAGCGCACGCAGCCTTAAAGGTACGGCCAGTCGATATATACAACAGCGCTAATCAATAAAGGACCAAGCCGTCATGGATAGACAACAAGCAGATACTCAAAAAATTGGCGCTCAAGCCGAGTATATAGCTAAAATTTTTTTACAGCAGCAAGGGCTAGTATTTGTTACACAAAACTACCGCTGCCCTCAAGGCGAGATAGATCTCATTTTTAAAGACAAAAAACAATGGGTATTTGTCGAAGTTAAAAACCGCAAAAACACCCTCTTTGGCACACCTGCCGAATGGGTGACCGCGAGTAAACAGCGTAAATTAATTTTAGCCACGCAGCACTATATCGCTAGCCATAACATCAGTAGTCGTGATGCCATGCGCTTTGATGTTGTGGGTATTACCAACCTCAATACCGACAGCATTGAGTGGTTTACCCATGCCTTTGAATGCTAAAAGCGGCGCTATTAATAGGAGAGTTAAAATTTGGCGCCACACACGATATAATCATACCCGCAAAACAATTAGATCACCCACATTAACCATACTGCGAAGTCACTATGTCAGCACAACGTGTATATGAACTGTTCCAAGCGAGCATAGAAGCCAAAATGAATGTGGGCGAAACACTAGCACCGCGCATAGAGCAAGCCGCCGAAATACTTGTACAAACCTTATTACATGAAGGCAAAATTCTTATTTGTGGCAATGGCCCATCTTCTGCTTTAGCACAAATGTTTAGTGGAGCCTTAATTGATCGCTACGAAAAAGAGCGCCCCAGCCTGCCAGCTATTTGGCTTGGGAGTAATATGGCCAGTTATACCGCCATGGTAACTCCGGCACATTATAACGAGGTGTACGCCAAGCCCATTCGCGCCCTAGGCAGCGAAGGTGACACCCTCGTATTAATTACAACCAGTGGTAATGCCTCGAACCTGATACAAGCTGTAACCACCGCACATGATCGCGGCTTAAATGTGGTAGCCTTAACCGGTAGAGACGGCGGTGATATTGCAAGCTTACTTGACACACAAGATATCGAGCTACGCGCCGACATCGATTCGCGCGGCAGAATTCATGAAATTCATTTACTGACTATTTACTGCCTGTGTGACTTAATCGACCATCACCTATTTGGAATAGAATAAACCCAATGGCGGCACAAATATAAAACAACACTGTCATACACACGCGCAATGGGCGTCAAGGGTATGGCAACCCTCATCTTTCACAACTCTACTTGATTGAATAAGGCATTATGACAAAATCACAGCTCACTAAAATGGTCACTGTCGGAGCTTTTTATGGTTTATTTAGTAGCTCCATGATACTCAGTACTGGCTGTTCTAGTTTTTTGGCAGCCGCACATAAAGGCCCCATACATCAAGACCCAGGCCAGCGCTCTCGGGGTGAGACTATTGATGACAAGCAAATTACGACGTTTTTAAAGGTCAACCTCACTAAAGCCGACCCGGCCTTTGAAAAAGCAAATATCAATTTTTTAAGTTACAACGGTGTTGTTTTGCTAACTGGCGAAGTGCCTTCTGAGCGATTACGAGAGCTAGCAGGCAAAACCGCGCGTGATATTAGTGCCGTGCGCTTAGTGCATAACCAATTAACCGTAGCCAGTAAAGCCACTATTTATTCACGTACTTACGATAGTTGGCTAGGCACTAAAATTAAAACCAAAATTATTAATAGTCAGGTTATTGAAGCCAATCGCGTCAAAATCGTTGTCGAGAATCGCGTCGTGTACATTATGGGACTATTAACTGAAAGCGAAGCACGTCAAGTCTCTGATATTGCCAGTACCTCTGAGGGTGTCACCAAGGTTGTACGTGCAGTAGAACTAGTCCCCGAACACGAGCGTGCACCTTTTTAGCCATAGAGTACAAGATATTATCAACCCCTAAAAAGCATATCACTATTCAGAGGTTCCTCAATTTGCGCTCATGAGTCATTGCTTGGGCTGCTCAAACCACCCATGGGCGCTATATAAGCGCTCCCGGCATTAAATACCCCGAAAATAATCCATCAGCCTCTATCAATTGAGGCTTGTTAGCTTGACTGAATAGTTCAAAATATTGAAGGTCTGAGGTACGCCTATACTCGAGTAGCTTACAGTGAGCGCGCGTTACAACAAGGTGTTTCCTAAAAGCCCAAGCTATAGAGCCTACCAGCTTAAGGCTCCTTGAGTACTATAGATGCTTGCTCGATATTTTGACCACTCAGCTCGGTTTTAGCTGTCGGCCATGCCGTGAGTACTGCCTTAACAAGTGTTGCTAGCGGAATGGCAAAAAAGACACCCCAAAATCCCCAAATACCCCCAAAAACTAGTACCGCAAGCACAATGGCCACAGGGTGCATTTTAACCGCCTCAGAAAATAATAAGGGCACTAATACATTGCCATCTAACCCCTGAATAACGCCATAGGCCAGCATTAAGTACATAAAGTCGGTGCTCAAGCCCCACTGAAAAAAGCCAATTAAAGCCACCGGAATAGTCGCCACAGCAGCGCCAATATAGGGGATTAAAACAGACAATCCAACAATAACCGCTAGTAACAAAGCGTAGTTAATCCCTAATACACTAAAAACAATCCCCGACACGCCAGCAACAATAATGATTTCCATTACTTTACCGCGCACATAGTTAGCAATTTGCTGGTTCATTTCACTCCATATCTGCTGCATAAGCGGTCGCTTATTAGGTAAACGACTGCCAACCCAGTCAATCATGGCGGCACCATCTTTTAAAAAAAAGAATACCAAAATAGGTACCAACACCAAGTAAATCAAAACACCAAATAAAATCGGCAATTGAGCAATAGAAAAAGTTAATACTTTTTGAGCCGCACCGCCAAGCTCAGCACTCGCAGCGGCAACCAGTTGATTCATTTGTTCTTTGGCAAGCAAGTCTGGGTAGCGCTCGGGCAGCTCTAATAAAACATGCTGGGTTTGCTTGAGCATTTTAGGTGCTTCACCGGCTAAGTTAATGATCTGTGACCACATCGAGGGGAGCAATACCAAAAAAATCAGCACTATAGAGCCCACTAACAATAAAAAGGCCACGCTGACCGCCGCAATATGCGGTACCCCTCCTTGCTCAAGCTTGCCCACAACTCCTTGTAATAAGAATGCAATGATAATAGCTGCAATCATAGGCGCCAATACCACACCGAGTGTTACCAGCACCACAACGCTCGATACCAATAAGACAGCAATTAATATAGCTTCTTCGTCAGTAAAATAACGATCGACCCAACGTTCAAATATTTTTATCATGCTACTGCTCTCAAGCTGTAATACAAAAATCAAACCATACAAAACAAACGGCTAATACATTTAGCCCTTTTGCAAAATATACTCGTAATAAAGCTGTCCATTATCATCGGTACATTCGCTAAAGCGCAGCAGTATATGCGATGACAGCTCAGTAAATGCGCGAAAATCACGCACAGAGCCACCATCGGTTGCTTGTACGCACACGGTGTCACCCACGGCGCAACGATTCAGTGCTAGCTTTGCTTTTAATAATGGCATCGGGCAGCTAAGCCCTTTTGCATCCACCGCATAGGTGGTATCTGTTGTATCCATCATGTATTTTATCTAATCAAGGCGTTGTTGGGCATTTTGTCTATGCAGAGCTCGCTGCCCATAAACCAGCTCTTGGTGGCGCTGTTACTACTCACCGTTACCAATTGTAACCTCTAAGGCGCTTTCATACGACGGGTTCTCAAACTTCACCGTAGATCGGTTTAACCGGTCAAGGCATGATCACGGTATAATTGTTAAGCATGATCTAGACGCTGAGTACCGACAAGGTCGCCAAACCGACTTTATCGGTACTCAGCACATGCTTCACTCGCACCATCGCAGTACCTGTAAATAGTCAATCACTGGTTATTGAAAAGCGTATTATATGACTGCGATATCGTCATTTTTTGGCAGTACAGTATTTTACACTCCTGTATTGCTATATAGCTTGTCTTTGTTACAACGGGTTGGACAGCTCAGTGGAGAACGTAGCCGTTAACCACAACACAACCTAGAGCGTACAATTGATGTGTTTACCCTTAAAATGCAACTTGCGCGCGCGCGCTGAGTCTATGTTGGCCTTACTACCTGCTTATTGAACCGTTAGAGATTGACATGTCGCTATACTTACTCAAAAATTTTCCGCACTCATCTGCCGTGCTACTCGTGATTTACCACAGGTTAACAACTGTGTTAATTTCGTGCCTTGCTTTGTTTGCAGGGAGTACAGCATCTATAGTTAACGCGAATGTTGAACTGCCCAGTATAGGTGAAAATAGTGCAGGGCTCATTTCACCATCACAAGAATATGACTTAGGCCGCAAAGCACTCAGGCAATATCGTGCCTATTTTCCGCTTGCCCAAGACCCCTACTTCGAAGCTTATCTCGATAATTTACTCGACAACATGCTAGTGCATAGCGGGTTACCCGATCGTCCACTGTCACTCCTTGTGATCAATGACCGTAACCTCAATGCTTTTGCCGCACCGGGAGGTATTGTTGGTGTTAATACCGGCACTTTTTTAATTGCTCAAAACGAGCAACAATTGGCCTCTATTTTAGCCCATGAACTCGCTCACCTCAGCCAACGTCATTACGCTCGGCGCGTGGCATACCAAAAGAGCCAAGCGCCGCTCAATTGGGCCTCTATGCTGGCAAGCGTACTTATCATGGCCTCAGGTAATGCCGATGCCGGTATCGCAGCAATGACTGCCGCACAGGGTCGTCAAATGAGTAATGCACTGGCTTTTAGCCGCGATATGGAGCGCGAAGCGGATCGTGTAGGCATAGAAACCATGGCGAGTGCCGGCTATGATCCGCACGCCATGCCAGATATGTTTGAACAACTACTTAGAGCTTCACGCTATCGCGCCAAAATACCTGAGTTTTTACTGACTCATCCCGTTACCGAAAGCCGGATTAGCGACGCCTCAAACCGTAGCCGAAACTACCCCGTCAAGCAGTATCCGCAAGATCAAAACTTTCAAATACTCAAAGCTCGTGCCATTTTACACCACGAGTCTAGCGCTCAATTTGCTGTGAAGCGTTTTACCAGCGAATTAAACGGCATCACGCTATCACCATTAGCGGCCCGCTATGGGTTAGTGCACGCGTTGATTCATGCTAACAGACCCGATGATGCTATCAAAGAATTTGAATTACTGGCTAAAAACTATAATCACTTACTGGCGGTACGCATAACAAAAGCTGATATTTATGCCGCTGACGAGCGCTTTGATTTAGCCTTAGAAATTCTCAAAAAAGAACTGGCTATCACCCCGAACAATCACATATTAAATATCCGCTATGCCGAAGTACTGATGGAAGCGACGCAATACGAACTCGGAGAATCGGTACTGCAAGCACACGTCAAACGTCACCCCGAAAATGCTTATGTTTGGTACCTTTTAGCCGAAACCCACGGCTTAGCAGGGCATATTTTCGAAGTCCATAAGGCTCGTGCAGAATATTTTATTTTATTAGGTCGCTACGAAAAAGCAGAAATTCAACTACGCAACGCTCTCAATTTAGCCGGTGAAAAAAAGTCTGTGAAAGCTCGTTTAGAAGAGCGCCTAGCCTATGTCCGTAAATTAAAACAAGAAAGAATATAATGATATTAAAATGCCCCTCTTGCCAGCAGGCGCTAATTCCTACCCAAAACACTTACCGTTGCAGCAATAATCACTGTTTTGATATTGCTAAAGAGGGCTACACCAACTTATTACTCGCGCAACATAAACGGAGTAAAAATCCTGGCGACGACAACACCATGATGGCTTGTCGGCAAGCTTTTTTAAATCAAGGCTATTACCAGTTTTTAGTGGATGCACTAGTTGCCATCTTAGATAACGCCAACGACCAAACTTTATTAGATATTGGCTGTGGTGAGGGGTTTTATGGCCACCAAATTAAGCAGCACTACCCTCGCGCACAATTAGCCGGTATTGATATTGCTAAAGGCGGCGTACGCTTAGCGGCAAAACGAAAAAGTAATAACGCACCCGCTTACACGCAATTAGCTGTTGCAAGCGCCTATGACCTGCCCTTTATGACACAAAACTTTGATTGCGCGGTCAGTGTCTTTTCACCGGTCGACCCACCAGAAACCGCACGCGTGCTTAAGCCCGGAGGTCAACTAATTATTGTTGGTCCCGCTAAAAATCACTTAAAAGGCCTTGCCGAGAGTATTTACGATGAATTTAAACCACATGCCAACGGCTTTAGAACCCTAGAAGGCCACCCCAGTTTTGAACGACTCGGCAGCACCATTATCGAACAAAACGCGACAATCGAGGGAGCCTCAATTTATCAGTTGCTTACTATGACTCCCTACTTTTGGAGCACTAGCGAAGAAAAACAAGCCGCCATAAAAAAGCGAGCGACGCTATCAACGCCGCTCGCTTTTGAAATCAGCCGCTATAAACGCCTGTAACCTATCGATTCAACACAGCCAGCACTAGCTCTTTACATAAACTAACACGAGTACTTTACATGCAAGCAACATGAGTACTTTGCAAGCCAACTCTAAAACACCGCAGCGCTATATGTTATTAGCGCTTTTTAGACGTATTCTTTTTGCCTGGCACGGCCTTTTTTGTTGCAGGTGCCACCTTTTTAGTGGAAGCAGCTTTTTTCCCGATAACCGCCTTTGTACCCAGAGTCACCTTTTTACCTGCAACCGAAGGACTGCCCGCGCCTTTTGATGCCACCTTAGGCGCGCCTTTCATTCGCTTGTTTGCCATTGAGGCTATCTTGCGCTTTTTGGCTACTTGCTGCTGCTGAGTCAGTTTATTTTTACGACCCTCATAAGGGTTTTCGGTCGATTTAAACTGTAAACGCACGGGCGTACCATGCAAATCTAGGGCTTTGCGAAAAGCCTTTTCTAAGTACTTTTTATAATGCGCAGGAACCGACTCGGTTTGATTACCGTGGATAACAATAATAGGAGGGTTACTGCCACCAGGATGCGCATAACGCAATTTAATACGTCGATTATTAATCATCGGTGGCTGATGCGTGGCAATCGCCCCCTCTAATATACGCGTTAAATAATTGGTTGAGAGTTTATCAGTGGCTGAATGATAAGCTTTTTCGATAGACTCATACAAATGCCCTACGCCGGTGCCATGTAACGCCGAAATAAAATGAAAGTCAGCAAAATCAATAAAACGTAATTTGCGCTCAAGTTCACTTTTGACATAGCTCTTATGTTCTTGCTCTAGGCCGTCCCATTTATTGAGCCCAACGACCAAGGCGCGCCCGGCATCAATCACCTGCCCCATTAAGTGCAGGTCTTGATCGACCACACCTTCGGCAGCATCAATCATTAGCACAACCACATTCGCATCACCAATGGCCTGCAACGTTTTAACAATAGAGAATTTCTCTACCGCTAAGTTAATGTTTTTGCGACGGCGAATACCTGCAGTATCGATTAACGTATAATGCTGACCAAAGCGCTCGTAATTAATGTACACGCTATCGCGCGTTGTACCCGGCATATCGTAGACCACGACACGGTCTTCACCAAGCATGCGATTAACGAGTGTCGACTTTCCCACATTTGGGCGTCCAACAACCGCGATTTTAATACCGGCTTCACCACTAGGGGAATCTGGCTCTTCGGGCATCTCGACAGTAGGGAGTTGCTTAAAGATACCTTCGAGTAGCTGGTTTACACCACGGCCATGTGCCGCCGCAATACCGTGCACATCTCCCAATCCTAATTCAAAGAAGGCCGCCGTTACCACATCGTGATTTTGTCCATCAATTTTATTGGCCACTAATAAAATTGGCTTATCACGCAGGCGCAAAAATTGTGCAATTTGCTCATCACCGGCG
This sequence comes from Marinagarivorans algicola, assembly GCF_001292705.1. GTDB lineage: Bacteria > Pseudomonadota > Gammaproteobacteria > Pseudomonadales > Cellvibrionaceae > Marinagarivorans > Marinagarivorans algicola. The sequence continues at coordinate 74,357 of NZ_LGAK01000017.1, read as the reverse complement.
GTTAATCCTGCTCGACTATCCACCATAAATACGACTAAATCGGCTTCTTCTATGGCCAAGCGCGATTGATCGGCCATAGCAGCATCAATGCCGTCCTCATCACCACTTAAGCCGCCAGTATCGATCACAATATAGCGCTGCTCATCGTACACAGCCTCGCCATACTTTCGGTCGCGTGTTAACCCAGCATAGTTAGCCACTAACGCATCACGCGACTTTGTTAAGCGGTTGAAGAGCGTGGATTTACCCACATTAGGGCGCCCAACAAGAGCAATTACAGGAATCATAAAGTTAACCAAATTGGTTTGCTAAAAGGTATAAAACCTCAAAGCCAAACACAGTCAATAAAACAAATGGAATACTGGCTATTTTTAAAAGCCCAACATTCATAAACAACAAAACCCCCGCAATAGCAGAGGTTTTAAAAAGAGCCCGGTCAGCTTACTTTTTAGCGATAATACGATAAGCGCTTAAGGAACCATTATTACTCAAGGTATAAATGGTATCGCCATCTACCAGCAATGGCGATGCATAACCATTGCCAAGTAAAGGCCTACGTGCAGCCAACTTACCCGTTTGTGCATCTAATACTTGCAGCATATTATAGCTATCAATCATTGCTAAAAATTCACCCACCACGCTCGGCGAGCCAACGCCACGACGGTGTAAAACATCACTCTCCCACGTCTTAGTACCCGAGCTTAAACGACGAGAAAAGACATGGCTATTTTCATCAACATAAAATACTGCGTCATCATTTAGTGATAGCTCGTTAAAAATACTGGCATCTTCAGCCCATGATATTTTACCCGTACCTTTAGTGACCGCCACAATACGGCCATTAGCACCAGCCGCATAAATAAAGGGTCCATCGGCAACCGGGGTAACATCCAAGTCAACAGCACGCTCTAATTCCGTAATACCTTGTGGTTGACTAACACGTGTTGCCCATTTTAAATCACCGTTGCGAGTGCCAAAGCTCAATAGCTGTCCGTTATCAAAGGCAATAAAGGCTTGCCTACCAACGAGCAAGGGCGATGCCTGCGAGCGAAATGTTAACAATGGTTGAGGGTGGTCGTAATTCCACAGTTTCTCGCCAGTGTCTGCATTAAAGGCAAATAAACGGCCATCAATGGCGCTTACAAGTACTTCGCGACCATTACTTTGTGGCGGAGCAATAACTTCCGTTGTCGCCTGTGCCGTCCACAGCACTTTGCCGTCATCAGCCGATAACGCCAACACCTGCCCTTTAATAGTGGCCACAAATAACGTGTTGCCTTGCAAACTAATGCCCGCACTGATTTCACGCTTCAAATCGACGCGCCATAAGCGCTTACCGTTTTTTTTGTTAACAGCAAATACACGCCCTTTTTTAGTGACGGCAAATAATGTGTCGTCTTGTAGTGCTAAATAGAAGCGCTCATAATTACCCCCACCAAATAATGGTCGGCTGTACACACGACCCGACTTAAACGGGCCAATTCCTGTGCTGCGAGCATTGCCATCGAGCGATGAATGCCAAGCGGTTTTAATATGTGCAGTCGATTCAAAAGCCACTAATTCAGCAGGAACCAAAGCGGCATCTTTCGCTGCACAGCCTGCCAGTAAAACGGTTGGTAAAAAGACAAAGCACGCCAGTATTTTTAGTTTGCGCGCCAAACAACAAAGATCAGGCATTACTTGCCCTCTGGCATAGCGTGTGGGTTAACCCCATGAGGATTAATGCTCGGTAATACAGGAGCTGTGCTAGCAACGGATACATTATCCATTTTAAACTTGAGGATGTTAGCGCGCATACCGCCATTTGACTCCTGCTTTTCTAATGCGCTCACAGCACTATCATACGCAGTATAGGCTTCATCTAAACGGCCCAAACCTTGTAGAATATCACCGCGCACCTCGGCATAGCTAGCAGTAAAAGCATCGGAAGGTGCCCGAGCTACTAGCGCTAGAGCACCGTCAGTATCGCCAGTTGCGGCTTTAACACGGGCTAAACGCAAAGTAGCCAAATCGATTGAAGAATCTGTTTTACTGTTGTTGATCACAGCTTCAAGCTCTTTTTGCGCCTTGGTATAATCCCCTGTATCCACAGCCGCTTTTGCTAGGTGAAAGTGAGCAAGGTCGGCATATAAACCGGTGCTATCAGCGGCTAAGACTTTATCCGCAGCAGCGGTTAATGCTTGTTGCTGCGCTGCTGTTAATGCAGCATCATCACCCGCTGTTACCGTTGTGACAAGTTCATCATAGAGTGCAGAGTTAGCTTGTGCGGCTTTTTCTTGTGCGCTTTCGTAAGCACCGAAACCAAAATAACCTGCACTGGCCAATACAACTGCGCCGATAGTCAGTGCACCGTTTTGTTTCCACCAGCGCTTGAACGCTTCAATTTGCTCTTCTTCAGTTAAATAATCAGACACACGGCTCTCCTAATTTGTAATTGCTTTTATCTGTGGTGTTGTAAGGTTAATAAACTACAGCTCAAAAGCCGCTTGCAGTTTACTGATTAATTCTGTTTGCATCACGGTTTGTTGCTCTGCATCAGTACGCAGATGCTTAATCGTAACTTGCTCGTTAGCGGCCTCTATTTCGCCTAAAATGAGTGCCACTGTTGCACCAGTTTTATCGGCACGTTTAAGTTGATTTTTAAAGCTACCACCACCGCAATGGCTTTGTACACGCAAAAACGGCATAGCATCGCGTACTTGCTCAGCAAGTGCAAACGCTTTAGCCTTCACATCGCCAACGGCTGCCACATAAATATCAACCGGTTGATCAAGACCACTCGGCACCGCGTTGAGTTCCGTGAGTAATAGAACTAAACGCTCAATACCCATCGCACAGCCAAACGCAGGAGTAGGTCTGCCGCCTAACTGCTCAACTAATGAGTCATAACGCCCACCCGCGCATACGGTACCTTGAGCACCCAAATGCGTGGTTACCCACTCAAATACGGTATTACTGTAGTAATCGAGCCCACGCACTAAGCGAGGGTTAAGCTCATAAGCAATGCCCGCCGCGGTTAATAAGCAGGTTAGCTCCTCAAAGTGCGCCTTTGATTCATCGGATAGGTAATCACTGAGCACTGGCGCATCGTTCAATAACGCTTGTGTTGCCGGTACTTTACTATCCAGAATGCGTAGAGGGTTAGTGGTTAACCTGCGCTGACTATCAGCATCTAACTCTTCTTTGCGCTGCTCAAGGTATGTTACCAGCGCGTCGCGGTATTGCTGGCGTGCTTCGCTGGTGCCCAATGAGTTAATTTGTAGTGTCACGTACTCACTAATACCCAGCTCACGCCACAAGCGAGCAGTTAAACATAAAAGCTCCGCCTCAATATCAGCGCCTGAAAACCCAAACGTCTCTATGCCAATTTGGTGAAACTGGCGCAAACGACCTTTTTGTGGGCGCTCGTAGCGAAACATTGGGCCTTGATACCATAAGCGCTGCGTCTGATTATACAGTAACCCATGTTGTTCACACGCTCTAACACAGCTTGCTGTCCCCTCTGGCCGCATACTCAGGCTATCGCCATTGCGGTCACTAAAGGTGTACATTTCTTTTTCGATGATATCGGTCGCTTCACCAATACCTCGTTTAAATAAATCTGTGCTCTCTACAATAGGGAAGCGAATTTCGCCATAACCATAACGGATGAGTAGATCACTCACTATTGCCTCAACGTGTTGCCACAGTGGTGAGTCACTCGGTAATAAATCATTCATTCCTTTTACGGATTGTATCTTTTTCAAGGGTATTCCTATCAATCAACAATACCCCGCACGGCAGGGTATTTAAATGTATGGTTTAACAATCATGCCTAAAAATGATGCCCCTATTGAGAAGAAGTAAACAATGAGCGCAAGCAAAGCACATTAAATGGCTCAGCCAGCTGCGATTTAGTGTTACCACAGCCTATTTGCCTATTCCTACACCTATCTCTACGCCAAACCTCAGCCTTACCATCAATCGTCAGGCAAGACCGGCGCGGCGCTTAAGTGCTCACTCACTATTCATCAGATCTCTATAAAGGTGATATTTTTGAGCAGCACTCAATAACGACAAAATTATTCACCTAAGACACACTAAAGCTAAGCTTAAGTTGCTGATTTAGGTTTAGTCAAAACGGTTACTCTTTAGCGATAAGATTGGCGTCTTGCTTAGCCTTTTCTAGCGCTTTTTGTCGAATCATTGTCTCTAGGTCATCAATGAGTGTGTCATTACTCATTTTTGTATTGGGTTCGCCATCTTTGTAAACCAAATTGCGCGGTGAGCCACCCGCTAAGCCAACATCCGCCTCTTTTGCTTCGCCAGGGCCATTAACTACACACCCAATAATCGCGACATCTAATGAAGTCTCTATATCTTCTAAACGATTTTCAAGCTCATTAACAGTCTTAATAACATCAAAATTTTGCCTAGAACAGCTTGGGCACGCGATGAAGTTCACACCTTTACTGCGCAGTTTTAAGCTTTTAAGAATATCCCAGCCAACTTTAACCTCTTCAACGGGGTCTGCTGCTAAAGACACGCGCAGCGTATCGCCGATACCATCCATTAGCAGCATACCCAAACCAACCGCCGACTTAACGGTACCCGATCGCAAGCCACCGGCTTCAGTGATGCCTAAATGCAAAGGCTGCTCTATTTCTTTGGCGAGTAGCCGATAAGCTTCAACAGCCATAAAAACATCGCTTGCTTTGACGCTCACTTTAAAGTTGTCAAAGTTGAATTTTTGTAAAATATCGACATGACGCAGTGCCGACTCAACCAATGCTTGCGGTGTGGGTTCACCATATTTTTTTTGAATATCCTTTTCTAAAGAGCCCGCATTAACGCCTATACGAATAGGAATATTTAAATCTCGTGCTTTATCAACAACAGCCTGGATACGCTTTTCACGACCAATATTGCCTGGGTTAATGCGCAAACAATCTACCCCCAAGTCGGCTACTCGCAGCGCGATGCGATAATCAAAATGTATATCAGCAACTAAAGGAATATTCACCTGTTGACGAATTTGACCAAAAGCTTCGGCAGCTTCCATGCTCGGCACAGACACACGTACAATGTCAGCGCCGGCCTTTTGAATACGTGATATTTGATCAATGGTCGCAGCAATATCACAGGTTTCTGTATTGGTCATACTTTGCACACTAATAGGCGCATCACCACCCACAGGTACATTCCCCACCATAATTTGGCGGGATTTGCGACGAACTATTGGAGATTCACAGTGCATAACATGCTCATTTATTAACAATTACGAGTTAATGGGCGCCAATCACCTACGCTAAGGCCCCACTTGTATACGTAATACTCGTCGGTTTGGCGATGGCGACAGCTCAACCTCACGACCATTAACTTTAACCTTGGCAAAATGGGCATTACCCAATTTAATATCAAAAGGGGCCAGCCCCTTCAGTGCAATATTTTCACTACTTTTCGCTAAACGGGCAACTAAGCGCACGCCGTTACCATCAAAAACTTCAAGCCAGCACTCGCCACTAAACGTGAGTACTAACTCATCTTTACCCTGCAATGTCGACGGTGATTGTGTGCGATTAGCCACCGTATTGTGAGCGCTAGTAGGGTCTATCACAGCGTCAGCACTACCGCCGCCTCGTAAGGCGATTTTGTCAGGTGCGATTTCTACTTCACTTTTGAGTGCAGGCTGCTCGCTCGACATAGGATTGGCTGCTTCGCCGTCGGGTAAGGTCTGCCCAACCGAGGCATTGATATTAGGCGTGCTGTCACTCAAAGCCGGTGGTAGCTGCTCTTGCGCTAGCATACTGATATTGGTGCGCACAAAAGCCGAAGACGAGGTGCCCGCCACATTCTCAATCGCACGACTTGTACGGTGATCGTTTACCTCTGACGCTGGAGAAAGAGCACGTTCAGGTGGCACTCGCGCAAGTGTTTCTCTTGCCTGCTGTGTAATGTACCACTGGCCTAAACCCAAAAAAACAATCAGTGCCAACCCACTCGCAATCCAAGACCCCAAATTAATGCTTTTAGCGCGTACTGGCGCTGGATTATCACTGCGCTCAGCCATCTCCCTTTGTTTAAAATAAACCCCTAACGTAGCAATCAAAGGAGCAGAGGGTAAATCGACCTGCGCAGCAAAGGCCTTAACATAACCGATCACAAAAGCGGATGATATTCCCACTTCACTATAATCATCTCGTTCAATGGCTTCTAAGCGATATTCTAAAATACGCGTACTCTGGCTAATTTGCGCTAAAGTTAAACCCTTAGCTTGCCTAGCCGCGGCTAACTGCTGACCCGGTGTTGGCTCAGTGCTTATTGATGACACCGTGGTCGTCTCAGTCGGTGTTTTGGCGCTCATAGCACACTCCTCACCAGCCATAACGTTGCACTGCTGTAATCAAAATCACTGCCTGCTAAGCAGTGCTGAGGTATCGCGCACATCATAGATGCAACAGACATCGGTGCAACTTGAGTGTTTATCATCAGTTATTCTCAATCAGCTGTTTATACTGCAAATACTCTCGTGAATACCCAAATAGATTCTTTAATGCCATAGCTTGGCTAGCCATTTTATCTTTATGACCAAATGTTCTATCAATACGAATACCCAGCCATAAACTTCTTGCAGAGGGCTCAGAGTATCGATTGAATCGATCTAAGTATTTTTTAGCCATTGAATAATCTTGCTCTTGATAAGCCAAATCGGCTAATTCTAGCGCTGGCGAGGCTGAGTTTTTACGCAGATTTAGTGAATGAGTAAATGCCGCTTTTGCTCGCACTTTATTACCCAATGCAAGCGCACAGCGCCCGACAAAATATAAAGACTCAGCGCGCTGAGGAAAGACTAAATTTGTTGCTACAGATTCAAATTGCTCCATGGCTTCTTTATAGCGCTGTTGCCGCGATAAAAACAAACCGTATTTAAACTCAGCCGACGATATCATGCTGTCATCGGCATACCGAATGCTTTTTTTAAAGGCGGCTTCAGCCTCTGCTATTTCACCATTCATTTGGTGAACCAATGCCAACCCCTTTAACGCTTCAGGGTTTTTCCTATCAATGTCGAGCACCTCTAAAAACTGCCTTAGAGCTTGATCACGATTACCCGTGTCAAGGTACTTCATACCTAACTCAATGCGCGTATCCAGCGCCTTGCGAGGGTCAGCATCGACCTGATGAACGCCGCCTGTCGAAACACAAGCAGCTAAGAAAAACACGAACATCGCTAAAACTATTTTATGCATTGTTGAAGCTCCATTGTCGTCTGCGCTTTAATTATGAAGAGTGAGACATAATTTTAACAACGTCTTCAGAAACCACACCAGGCAAGCCGTAGCGCTCGCTACGACGGGTTTTATCATTGACCGCGCCGGCCAACTGCCCACAAGCGGCATCAATATCTTCTCCGCGCGTTGTTCGAACGGTTGTTGTATAGCCCGCTTCAACTAAAATTGTTTGAAAGCGGCGCAAGGCGTTATTACTCACCCTTTTATAATTCGATAGATTAAAGGGGTTGAAAGGTATGAGGTTAATTTTTACGGGTATATCTTTCAATAGTACCGCTAATTCTTCGGCATGCTCAGGGCGATCGTTGACATGATCAATTAATGTATATTCAATCGTAATTTTGCGACGATTATCAGGCAAGCCTGTGATATAGCGTTCGGCGGATGCCAATAACATGGCAATCGGGTATTTTTTATTAATAGGTACCAACTCGTTACGCAACGCATCATTTGGAGCATGCAAAGAGATTGCCAAACAAGCATCTGTATAATCACCTAACTTATCGAGCATCGGCACAACACCGCTCGTGCTGAGAGTCACGCGGCGTTTAGATAAACCATAGCAGTTGTCATGCATCATGAGGTTCATCGCATCTACTGAATTATCAAAATTCAATAACGGCTCCCCCATGCCCATCATTACAACGTTAGTCACTTTACGTGGGCCTTTTTCGGCTAACTGGCCAAAAGATTTAGCCGCGATCCAAACTTGGCCAATAATTTCGGCACATGTTAAATCGCGGTTAAAGCCCTGCTTCCCCGTCGCACAAAAGCTACAATCCAAAGAACACCCTACCTGAGAAGAAACGCACAAGGTTCCACGCTCACCATCAGGGATAAACACCGTTTCGACCGCGTTACCCCCGCTAACTTCAATCAGGAATTTCCGTGTGCCGTCAACACTATCCCACTGCTTGATCACATGAGGCGGGTGAATAACGGCGATTTTTTTGAGCTTTTCGCGCAGTACCTTAGAGATATTACTCATCTCGTCAAATTCAATAACGCCAAACTGATGAATCCACTTTAAAACTTGTGTTGCTCTAAATTTCTTTTCACCAATACTTTCAAAAAAAGCAATCAGCTTCGCCTCACTTAACCCCATAAGGTTAACAGGCTCAGCAACAACAGCATCTTCAGTTTGATTCATCGCAGTATCATTTACGAGAGGGGTACCACAGGACATAAAACCTTCTTGCCTTAACGGCTAAACACTTCACTATCAGAAAAGAAAAAGGCGATTTCACGCGCAGCAGAGGCTTCAGAGTCACTACCATGAACAGCATTACGGCTAGTTTCTTCGGCAAATTGCGCTCGGATAGTGCCAGCAGCGGCTTCTTTTGGGTTGGTCGCGCCCATGATTTCGCGGTGCTTAGCAATAGCGCCTTCACCTTCAAGTACTTGTACTACTACAGGTCCGCTAATCATAAAGTCGACGAGCTCACCAAAAAAGGGGCGCTCTTTATGCTCAGCATAAAACTCACCCGCTTGCTCAGCACTTAAAAACAACATTTTTGAACCTACCAACTTTAAGCCAGCCTCTTCAAAACAAGTATAGATTTTACCAATCACGTTTTGACTAACAGCATCAGGCTTAATGATTGAAAGGGTACGTTCAACAGACATAGACATCTCCAAATAACGATTGACAGCACCAGCTATATGCTAGCGCCAAAAATTGCCGAATTATACGGTGTTTTGTTACAAAGTGCTAAGAGAGAGCCACGCTAATAGCTTGCAAAATCACATAGCGCTCAAATGATACTCTTTCGGCTCAAGAAAACGCCACAAACACTCAATTCAAACCAGCCCTCCTCCTGCTTACAGAAAAAAAGAACACTCAATATCTACAAATAACAGAAAATATTCTAAAAATGTCATAAAAACTTCATTTAAAAGTGGTAAGCGACTGGTAACCTAGTCGGATCAATAATAAAAAATACATTATGCATAAAGCGTAGACGCAGGAGAACACGATGAGCAGCACCCCACGAAAACTCAATACCTCAACCACCATTCAATACAACACCAACAACCCATTTAAAGGCACCTGCCTAACGCTGGCATTCGCACTCTTTTCTGTATCGACACTTACTATGCCTGCACTAGCAAAACCTTTAACAACCGGCACTCTCGATACGCACAACAGCTCGCCACACATGACCCCTGCCACGTTCAACTTTGATGGTCATACTATTGAGAGTCGAATACAGCCAAAGCATTTACCGCAACCGCCGCTGAATATCGCTGTGTACTGCCAAAGCACCATCAGCACTGAAGGTAAAAACTTATCAACTACATGTTTTGATAAGCATCAAACGGCTCATTTAGAAACACAAATAGTTGCGGCACTGAACACACTAACCTTTATACCTGCTAGCATTGATGGCAAAAATGTTGCCGTAAGAATGAATTACCGCGTTATCTATCAACACGATAAAGACGCAGCACACTCTGTGTTGCTAATACCCAATTTAGGTTCATTACAAGCTGAGCTAGGCGTTAACTACAGCGAGCCTCAAGAGCTTGTTTCTAAAGGCTGGTTTGAACCACTTAAAGCTACCGGCGAGCTAAGCGGCTCCTTCTTTAAGCACAACCATACAATAACTCGAGCCTCTGCCTCTATTACCCAAAAGGGCAAAGCACAGCATGTGAATATCATAGATACAGCCAATCGCAAGTATTCTCACACACTCACCAAAGCCCTTGAGCGTGCTCAATTTATTCCTGGCTACATTGATGGCAAACCAGCTACCATGAAATACTTAGCAGTGGCGGCCTACAATAACTAAAGTTAGTGCCTAAAAAACTAAAGTTAGCACCTCAAAATTAGTACCTAAAAGTTAGTCACTAAGCGCCGCCTGACATTATCCTAGAGACTCATCTAGCCAAGCCCAAACATCCAATACCTAAACTGATATCTAATACCCAAAACTAAAAAAGCCGCAGCCTATTGCTAGGATGCGGCTTTTGAGTTTTTGAGTACTGACACACTGATCAGTTATTTGAGCTTATATTTGGCGCCTTCAAATACACGATTCTCAAACGACTCAACAGCACCAGAAGCTAATTGATTGCGCAATTGCTGCTCCATGGCGTCGCGCTGCTCTTTCGGCAGATTGTCAACATCACCGTCAACAACTTCACTCAAAACTACCACCGTCAGGCCTTCAGCACCATTGACTGTCGTCACCGCGGGGCTCTTTGCATCTGGACGTGGCAGGCTAAAAGCTTCACGGGAGACCATAAAGTCAACATCAGTGTTGCTGCGCTCTACGCCTTCATAGTTATTAAAGCTATATTCGCCTTCTTCTGCAACAACTTCGGGCTTTTCGCCTTTTTCGATTGCTATCACGACATCCGCAGCCAAAGTCTGTAGCTCATTAATCACTTTGGTTTGTGTAATTTGCTGAGTGATGCTTTCTTTTACATCTTCTAAAGGTTGAACTGTAGCAGGAACCTTCTGCTTTAAACGTACAACAAAAGCCCGTGAACCTTCAACCTCGAGCACTTGGCTATTCTGCCCCTGCGCATAAACATCCTCAGCAAACGCAGCATTAGCAATGACAGTATTTGCTGCTATACCAGTACCGCGACCGCGTGCAAATAGATCAGTTGACTTCACGGGAACGCCTAAGGCCGATGCCGTAGCTGATAGATCAGAAGCACCGAAAGAAACCTCTTCCAGTACTTGAATTTTCTCCAAATATGCGACACTCGCTTTTTGTTCGCGCAACATAGCAGCCAACGCTTCTTTGCGTGATTCAAAGCTTTCAGGCTCAACAACAACTTTTTCGTCTAAGCGAATAAAATGCGTACCAGCATCCGTAACAACAGGCGCCGATACATTACCGGCACTGAGTGCTTTAGCAGCTTCTTCAAACTCAGCAGGGAAAGCACCTTCAACCATTAAACCCAACTCGCCACCTAAGGCTTTAGAACCTAAATCATCTGAGTATTCTTTGGCTAAATCGGCAAATGCTTGGCCTTCTTTCAATTTGGCACTAATCTCGGCGATTTTCGCTGCCGAATCATCCGCACTTTCAATCAGTATATGAGAAACACGATACTCAGTGCCGCCTTGAAACTCTTGCTGCTCACGATCGTATTCAGCCTTTAGCTCTTTATCACTCACATTTTGTGTTTTAGCAAGATCAGCGATGGTTACTTCTACATACTCTAAAGCGACCTTCTCAGGCTCGGTAAACTGCGCTTCATTGGCTTGATAGTATTGTGCAATCTCCTCATCTGTGACGGTTACCTTATCTTCAACCAATGAACGTGAAATTTCAATCGTCGCAAAGCTGCGCTTTTGACCGGCAATAGCGGCCATAGCATCCATTTCGGCTTGAGTAACAAACTCCGTTTGGCTCACGCCATTAAATAACTGACGCAGTACGTAAGCATTAGCCTCAGATTGTGCCAAGGTGGCGGGCGTGTAGCCATAAGCTGCAATATAGTTATTAAGCTGTGCTTTGTTAAACTCACCATCACGAGTAAACGCCTTTGCAAGCTCCGCCTTAACAATACTCGGAGATACATTCATACCTTGCTCTGAAGCCGCATGATGCAGTGCTTTTTGACGCACCAAATTCATCAATGCAGGTGTACGCAAGCGATCATCATTCAGCATATCGCTGGTTTCATCTAGATCAAACTGCTGGCGCAAGCGATTTTTTTGCTGCTCGATAGCACGCAACAACTCTATCTCGCTCACGTCCTCACCATTGACAGTCGCAACCTCGCTACCGCCAACTGAGTTAACAAACAATGATTCAACACCAAACAAAACCATTGCAGCAACAGCTACACCTACTACTATTTTAGCGGTAGGGCCTTTCATATTTTCACGCATGCTTTGCAGCATTATGCACTCCTACAGACTCATCACGAATCGCATATTAAAAAAGGCGCTGATACTAGCGCCTTTTGAATAACTTTTTGCTCGACTAATTATCAAACCCAACAACGAATAACAATTGTCACATTCCATTCAAACTCAGAACAAATAACAAGCTACTAGATTGCACTTCTAACCTCTAAAAATGCAATGTAAAGCTCTATAAAGCGTGTTCAGTTAACCATTCACAGCATCTTTAAGCGCTTTGCCCGGCTTGAATGTTGGAATGTTGGCAGCCGCAATTTCAATAGGCTGACCCGTTTGCGGGTTGCGCCCTGTTCGCGCTGCACGCTCTTTAACTAAAAAAGTACCAAAACCCACTAAAGCCACCTGATCACCATCTTTTAGCGCATTAGTGATCGATTCGGTCACTGCGTCTAATGCACGACCCGCTGCGGCTTTAGAAATATCTGCCGAAGCAGCAATGGCGTCAACCAATTCAGATTTATTCACGAAACTAACCCCTCTATTATTATTCGATGCAAGTGTTTTAAAAAACTATTCCAGCGCAGATGCACCTTTGTTCAGTTTAAACCCAAATACGGCTGAGCCTAATCAATGTAGCACGGCTTGGCAGCAAGCAGCAAAAAGATTACCGCGCAGCCTGTAACAATACATAGCCTATAGCAATACATAACCTGTAACAATATACAGCCTGTAATGACAGAGAACTACGGTTTCTAGCATACTGCAGGCTTTGCGCCAACGGCGGACTGCAATTTATACCAACTGCATAAGGAGCGGTCAAGAAAACCCCGCAACAATTGGCACTCATTTATCGCGATATTGATTTTTTGTACAGCAAACAACCAATATCGCGTTTTTTTAATGGGTATTAGGTCGCTCTTTTTCACTTGAGGATGAAAAAGCCGCGGCTTCTAGGGCTTCAAATTCAGCGTCACTGTAAGGTGTTAGAGGCCTTTCGAGCGCGACATCTAAGACCTCATCAATCCATTTGACCGGTTTAATCACCAAATCCGCCTTAATATTATCGGGGATTTCGCGCAAATCTCCTTCATTATCTTTGGGGATAAGTACAGTTTTAATACCGCCGCGATGAGCTGCTAGCAGCTTTTCTTTTAAGCCGCCAATTTTTAAGACTTCACCGCGCAATGTAATTTCACCCGTCATCGCCACATCAGAACGCACCGCGACATCAGTAAAAACAGACACCAAAGCAGTACACATTGCGATACCCGCAGATGGCCCATCTTTTGGTGTTGCCCCCTCGGGCACGTGTATGTGTAAATCATGCTTATCAAAGTGATCAGGAGCCACACCCAAAAACTGCGAACGCGAGCGTACAACGGTAATTGCCGCCTGAATAGACTCTTGCATAACATCCCCCAAAGAGCCCGTTTTCACCATGCGCCCTTTACCTTTTACAGCCGACGCCTCAATGGTTAAGAGTTCACCGCCCACTTGGGTCCATGCAAGCCCTGTGACTTGACCAATTTGATTTTCCTCTTCTGCTCGACCGAAATCAGCTTTTTTCACACCGAGCATCTCTTCAAGATTACACGATTCGACAAGGCATTTAGGCGATTTAGCGCTGCCCCGTACATGCTTAGTGACCACTTTGCGGCAAAGCTTAGCAATTTCACGGTCAAGCCCTCGCACACCCGCCTCGCGTGTATAAAAGCGAATAACATCACGTAAAGCCTCTTCGGCAATAGTGATCTCACCCTCTTTAAGGCCATTGGCCTTCACCTGTTTAGGGATCAGATAACGCTGAGCAATATTCAGCTTCTCATCTTCGGTGTAACCCGGTATACGAATAATCTCCATACGATCCAATAAGGGCCCAGGGATATTCATTGTATTAGAGGTACATACAAACATGACATCTGAAAGATCGTAATCGACTTCAAGATAATGATCGTTAAAACTATTATTTTGCTCGGGATCTAATACCTCGAGTAAAGCACTGGCCGGGTCACCACGATTATCCATGCCCATCTTGTCAATTTCATCGAGCAAAAAAAGCGGGTTCTTAACTTCAACCTTAGACATTTTTTGAATCAACTTACCCGGCATAGAACCAATATAGGTCCTGCGGTGGCCACGAATCTCCGCTTCATCGCGCACACCACCCAGTGCCATACGCACAAATTTACGGTTAGTCGCGCGCGCAATGGATTCCCCTAAAGAGGTTTTACCAACTCCCGGAGGGCCTACCAAGCACAAAATCGGCCCCTTCATTTTACGCACCCGCTTTTGGACAGCCAAGTACTCTAAAATACGATCTTTAACTTCCTCTAGGCCATAGTGATCAGCGTCTAAAATCTCTTGAGCGCGAACCAAGTCGTGCTTCACTTTACTGCGTTTAGACCAAGGAACGTTGATCATCCAATCAATATATGAGCGCACCACTGAAGCCTCTGCCGACATGGGTGACATCATTTTTAGCTTACTAAATTCTGCGCGCGTTTTCTTTTCAGCCTCTTTTGGCATCGCCGCATCAATAATCTTCTGCTCAAGCTCCTCATGTTCAGATGGCTCATCGCCACCGTCGCCAAGCTCGCGCTGAATAGCTTTCATTTGCTCATTGAGATAGTACTCGCGCTGACTTTTTTCCATTTGCTTTTTAACGCGACCGCGAATGCGCTTTTCAACCTGAAAGAGATCAGCTTCGGCATCCATCAAACCTACAAGGTGCTCCAAACGCTTAAGAACACTGTACATCTCTAAGATGTCTTGCTTTTGCGATAACTCTAAAGACATGTGGGCAGCAATAGTGTCTGCCATTCTGCCGGGCTCATCAATACCATTCAAAGAGGTCATAACCTCAGGCGGTACCTTTTTACTCATGCTGACATATTCATCAAAGCGCTTAAGTAATGATTGCGCATAAACTTCAACTTCTTTAGGGTCATAATCATCGGCCGGTACGGCAGTTGCTTGCGCAACATAATAATTATCGACAGGTGATACAGCCTGCACATCAGCACGCTGGCGCCCTTCAACGAGTACTTTGACCGTACCGTCGGGCAAACGCAACATTTGAAGGACTTGCGAAATAGTCCCGACTGTATACAGATCGTCGGGCGTAGGCTCATCAACACCCGACTGCTTTTGCGCTACTAATAAAATTTGCTTATCATCTTGCATCGCCTGCTCTAAAGCAGCGATTGACTTCTCACGCCCCACAAATAACGGTATTACCATATGGGGGTAAACCACTACATCGCGCAATGGCAACAGAGGTAAAGTAGTAGGCGTATTCCCACTAGCCGGATGTGTATCCATGATATATCCTCAAAAAGCTCTGCATAAAGCAGAATGACCAAGAGCTATAAGTATGGTCTCTTAGCCAAAAAACAACTAAAAAAAAAGGCCTCTAGAGCTAGAGACCTTTTCAAACACAAAAAGTGACTATTCGTCGGTTGCCGCTTTCGCGGGCTTTTCTACAGCTTCGTAGATCAGCAGTGGCTCAGACTCGCCCCTAATCACAGAATCATCGACAACAACCTTAGACACACCCTCTTCGGAGGGCAGTTTGTACATTGTTTCTAGTAATACCGATTCCATAATCGAGCGCAACCCGCGCGCACCGGTTTTGCGCTCCATCGCCTTATTTGCCACAGCTTTCAGAGCTTCTTCACGGAAATCAATATCTACGCCTTCCATCTCAAACAAGCGACCATATTGCTTCACCAATGAATTTTTAGGTTCAGATAAAATAGCCATTAACGCAGCTTCATCAAGCTCATCAAGCGTTGCAACAACAGGCAAGCGGCCAACAAACTCAGGAATCAAACCAAAGCGCACAAGGTCTTCGGTTTCTAGGTTTTTAAGTGTTTTACCCACATTGACTTTTTCGTCTTTGCTTTTTACCTCAGCACCAAAACCAATCCCGCCTTTTTCGGAGCGATCTCGGATAATTTTATCGAGGCCAGCGAACGCACCACCACATATAAATAATATATTCGATGTATCAACTTGCAAAAATTCTTGCTGAGGATGCTTGCGCCCACCTTGTGGAGGTACCGAAGCTACCGTGCCCTCAATGAGTTTAAGCAAAGCCTGCTGTACGCCTTCACCCGACACATCGCGCGTAATCGATGGGTTATCTGATTTGCGTGATATTTTGTCAATTTCATCAATATACACAATACCTTGCTGCGCTTTTTCAACATCGTAATCGCACTTTTGCAAAAGCTTTTGGATGATATTTTCAACATCTTCACCCACATAACCTGCTTCGGTTAAAGTCGTCGCATCAGCAATGGTAAAAGGTACGTTCAATAAGCGAGCCAAGGTTTCGGCCAATAAGGTTTTACCACTACCCGTTGGGCCAACCAGCAAAATGTTACTTTTACCTAGCTCAATGTCATCTTTCTTTTTGCCACCTTTACGTAAACGCTTATAGTGGTTATAAACAGCAACGGCCAGCACTTTTTTAGCTTGACGCTGACCGATGACATAATCGTCCAGCGTGGTGGCTATTTCATGAGGTGTTGGCAATGCATCAGAACCACCTTCGGACTCAGCCTCTTGGACTTCTTCACGAATAATGTCATTACATAAATCAACACACTCATCGCATATAAATACAGAAGGTCCGGCGATTAGCTTTCGCACTTCATGCTGACTTTTTCCACAAAACGAGCAGTAAAGTAATTTACCGCTGTCATCTTGATCTTTAGTGTGGTCGGTCATTAAACCTCTCCGCCATTGTTTCTTTCTAACGGATTCAATCCGTCCTCATTAAGACCCAGCCTTTATTGCTGGGGCACACTCATCATCAGTAAGTGCAAGCGCTATATCTACAAGCTTAGCTGTTACAGTGGGGGCTGCCAAAAGAAATACAATACACTTTTACAACCCTTTTACTCTAAACGGCCAATCTAGATCAGCTCTCAGCCGGCGTGATGCGACTACTAAGAACCTCATCAACTAAACCGAACGCCTTAGACTCTTCGGCACTCATAAAGTTATCGCGCTCTGTGGCTAAAGCAATTTCCTCAACACTTTTACCCGAATGCTCTGCCATCAAACTATTCAATTGCTCACGAATCTTCAAAATTTCTTGCGCTTGAATATGAATATCACTTGCTTGACCTTGGGCGCCACCTGACGGCTGATGAATCATCACACGCGAGTTAGGCAAACAGTAACGCTTACCCTTTTCACCAGCTGATAACAAAAATGCTCCCATACTACAAGCCTGACCAATACACATTGTACTGACATTAGGCTTAATGAACTTCATGGTGTCATAAATAGACAAACCCGCAGTCACCGAACCACCAGGCGAATTAATATATAAATGGATATCTTTATCTGGGTTTTCAGCTTCTAAAAACAACAACTGCGCAACCACAAGGTTGGCCATATGGTCTTCAACCTGCCCCACCAAAAAAATAACTCGTTCTTTAAGTAACCGAGAATATATGTCATACGAGCGCTCACCGCGAGCGGTTTGCTCTACAACCATTGGCACCAAGGCAGCGCTTGGGCTTGCAGGCATAACCCCTTGAATATCAATTTTAGACATAATTTATTATTTTCCTTATTTCAGCAGCTCAATATAATGTGAGCCGAATTGTAAAAAGAAGACTACCGAAGAAGCTTAACCCGAGACTTAAAGATATGCCAGAAAAGAAAGAAACCCCGCTACAGCTTTTACACCATAGCGGGGTTTCTCGTTAAATCAACGCTAATAGGCGCGATTCAAAGTAAGCAACTGTGCAATCTTTAAGCTGCTTCACCTTGCTGCTTACCGATCAACTCTTTGTATGATACTGTTTTTTCAGTTACGTTTGCTGATTCAATAAGTTTTTCAACTACTTGCTCTTCAAGTACAGCGGCTTCAACGCCCGCTAACAATTGCTCATTACCAAAGTAGTAATTCACAACGCTCTGAGGATCTTCGTAAGTTGAAGCTACTTTTTCAACCATCGCTTTAACGCGATCTTTGTCAGCCTTTAGTGCTTCTTTGCTAACAACTTCAGCAACCAACAAGCCCAGATGAGTTCGGCGCTTAGCTTGCTCTTCAAACATAGAGTCTGGGAAGATGGCCTTCAAGTCAATCTTTTCACTTAATTCGCCATACTGTTGAGATGTTTGCTTACGCAGTGCCTCAACTTCGCCAGCGATCAACGCTTTAGGGATTTCTACATCATTAGCCGCCACTAACGCATCAAAAATTTGAGTTTTGACACTGTTTTTAGCCGCTTTATCTTTCTCATTTTCCATGTTTTCTTTAACTTCTTTGCGGAATTGCTCTTCGCCGCCTTCAGTTACACCAAACAACTTGAAAAACTCATCATTGACTTCAGGGAGCTCTTGAATCTCTACCTTTTTAACGGTTACAGCAAACTCAACAGCCGCACCTTTAAGTTCTTCAGCTTGATAGTCATCAGGGAAAGTTAAGCTTAATGTTTTTTCATCGCCAGCCTTAAGGCCCAACAAACCAGACTCAAAGCCTTCGATCATTTGACCTGAACCTAGCACTAGGTTTTGGTTTTCAGCAGTACCACCATCAAAAGCTTCGCCGCCTTTGGTACCTACAAAATCAATGACAACGCGCTGACCATCTTCGGCAGCTGCTTCAGACTCAACCCACTTGGCTTGACTCTTACGCAAGGTTTCAATCATTTCTTCAACGTCGGCCTCAGTGATTTCAGCACTGAGTTTTTCAACTTCGATACCATCAACGCCTTGCAATTCAAACTCAGGGTAAACTTCAATAGTGGCCACAAATTCAACATCTTGGCCAGCCTCTACTTGTTTAGGCTCAATACTTGGCTGGCCAGCAGGGCGTAATTTTTCTTGATTTACCGCTTCAAAATAAGAACGATTAACCACATCACCAAGAACCTCTTGACGAACACCAGCGCCAAAACGCTTCTTAACAACGCTCATAGGCACTTTACCTAAGCGGAAACCATTGATACGCACGGTTTTCGCTGCCTGCTGTAGACGTTTGTTGACTTCTTGATCGACCTGTTCTGCAGGGATACCGACCGTCAAACGACGCTCTAAACCCGACGTAGTCTCAACAGAAACTTGCATGATATGCCTCATAAACCAAAACTGGGGAAATAGGATGAATGCGAGAAAAATTAAACCATGGTGCGGTCGGAGAGACTTGAACTCTCACGCCTTGCGGCACTGGAACCTAAATCCAGCGCGTCTACCAATTTCGCCACGACCGCATGGTTTAAACACTCGTCAATACTTAGATGGGACACAAACCGTTTTTTGGCCTAACTCTTTGATTTATAAAACAAAAAAGAGCTATTTGCGAGCCCGCCTTAGCGAGGGGTGCAAATATTGCCATAGTGATTCCGTCCTTGCAACTTTTTTTTAAAATTTCTTTAAAAAAGTTTTTATTTGTATAAAACACAAACAAAAAGAGCGCATTCACAGCAGTCAATGCGCTCAGGTACTCATTGTAACAAATAAGTAAGGGATTAGTTAAGTCTTTCTATAACCGTACTAATACCCTGACCTAAACCGATACACATGGTCGACAAGCCCAGTGTTGCATCTTTATTTTCCATAACACTCAATAAGGTGCCGGTGATACGTGTGCCCGAGCAACCGAAAGGATGACCCAAGGCAATAGCGCCACCGTAGAGATTAACCTTATCTTCCATTGAATCCAGTAAGTTCAGATCTTTAAGGACAGGCAGCGCTTGCGCCGCAAAGGCTTCATTGAGCTCTACAGCGCCAATATCATCCATTGTTAAGCCTAAGTCTTTTAAGAGCTTTTGGCTGGCAGGCACAGGGCCGTAACCCATAATAGAAGGGTCAACACCTACAACCGATGCACCTAAGACTTTAGCTAAGGGTTTTAAACCTAGGCTTTGGGCGCGCTCGTAAGACATCACTAACATCGATGATGCACCATCAGTAACCTGCGAAGAAGTCCCCGCTGTTACAGTGCCGCCCTTAGGGTTAAAGGCAGGTCTAAGCTTAGCAAGCACTTCTGCGGTGGTATCAGCGCGAATTGTCTCATCTGCCTTAACAAGCATAGGGGCGCCCTGCTCATCAACACCTTCAAAAGGAATAATTTCGCGATCAAAGTCGCCACGCTCAGTTGCAGCTGCCGCTAAGCGATGCGAGCGTGCGCCAAAAGCATCCATTTGCTCACGGGTAATGCCATGCATTAACGACAAGAACTCTGCAGTAATACCCATTGAGCCCGCCGCTTTGGCCACACTCAGGCCCATCAGTGGATTGGGGTCAACAGCAGCATTCATATCGATATGCCCCATATGCTCTACACCACCAACCAAGTACACATCACCGAAGCCTGCACGAATATTGGCCACTGCGGTATGCAGCGCCGACATTGATGAACCACACAAGCGGTTAACTGTTTGTGCTGGCACAGTGTGAGGAAAACCTGCACGCAGCATGCTATTACGCGCTACGTTAAAGCCTTGCTCTTCACGCTGCATAACGCAGCCCCAAATCACATCATCAATTGTGGCGGTATCAACTTGCTCGTTGCGAGCCATCAATGCTTTCATCAATTGCCCGCTCATTTCATCAGCGCGTAAATTTCGAAAACATCCATTTTTTGCACGGCCCATTGGGGTGCGCGCATAGTCAACAATAACAGCATCTCTAGGATTAAGAGCCATGTTTATTTCTCCTAAATCTGTGGGTAAAAGGTAGATTTTTTAGATAATAGCGCCTGCATACTTTGCGGAAGCTCGTACAAAGGGCTCAAACCCTTACAGCTATCGGCCATGGCCGCAAAAGCGTCTATACCTATCTCATCAATCCAACGCAATAAACCACCTCTAAAGGGAGGAAAGCCTAAACCGTAAACTAAAGCCATATCCGCTTCAGCTGCAGAATCAACAATACCTTCATCTAAACAGCGGGCCAATTCGGTCGCCATAGGCACCATTAAGCGCGCAACAATCTCTTCATCGGTAAATTCTTTAGGTTCAGCACAATGAGGCGCCAACAATGCAACTGCCTCAGGATCAGCCTTTTTAACAGGCTTACCTTTTTTATCTTTAGAGTACTGATAAAAGCCTTTGTCATTTTTCTGGCCATAACGCCCAGCTTCAAACAAAATATCGCTACAGGCTTTAAATTGCTTGCTTAGGCGATCAGGAAAGCCTGCAGCCATCACTTCTTCAGCATGTACACCGGTATCGATACCGACAACATCCATTAAGTAAGCAGGGCCCATTGGCCAACCCCAGCGCTCCATAACTTTATCAACTTGCTCAAAGTTAGCACCGTCACGCATCAACATGGCAAAGCCTGCAAAATACGGGAATAAAACACGGTTCACTAAAAACCCTGGGCAGTCGCCAACAACAACAGGCTTTTTACCTAAGGCCTGTGCGTAGGCGACGGTTGCTGCCACGGTGGCTTCACTCGTTTTGGCACCACGAATCACTTCAACTAAGGGCATAGCATGCACAGGGTTAAAAAAGTGCATGCCGCAGAAGTTTTCTGGCTTGGCTAGATCTTCAGCTAATAGGTCAATAGAGATTGTTGAGGTGTTAGAGCACAGAACAGCATCTGGCTTTAAGTGCTTTTCAACTTCGGCCAATACTGCTTTTTTTACTTTCGGATTTTCAACAACCGCCTCAACAACAATATCGATATCGTCAAAGTTACCATAATTGAGCGTAGGCTCAATACGATTAAGCGTAGCAGCCATTTCTGAAGCATCTAAACGACCACGACTCAGTCTTTTGGTCAATAACTTTGCCGCTTCACTCAAGCCCAAATCTAAACCAGCTTGGTTGATATCTTTCATTTTAATAGGGACTTTTTTGAGTGCCGACTGGTAAGCAATACCGCCACCCATAATACCAGCACCCAATACCGCAGCTGTCTTAACATCTAAATCGGCTTTTTTAGCGACAGCTTTGGCTTTTTTGCCAATATACTGATCACTTAAAAATAAACCGGTTAATGCACGAGCAACACTGTTTGAAGCCAGCTTACAAAAAGCGGCTGTTTCAATTTTTAACGCTTCATCGCGACCTAACTTAGCCGCCTCTTGCATCGTTTTAATGGCTTTAACCGGTGCAGGGTAGTTACGCCCTGCTTTACCACCAACAAACGCCTTTGATGACTCAAACGAAAGGAGTGACTCCGTATCGTTGATATCTAAAGGTGAGGTTTTTTGTACCCGTCGTGCTTTGTAGTCAAGCTCACCAGCCATCAGGCGCTCAGCCACCGCAATTGCTGCATCACGCAAGGCTTCTGGTGCCACCACACCATCAACAACACCCGCTTTAAGTGCCGCAGCCGGTCTGTTCTCTGCACCCCCTGCAATCCACTCAACAGCAGTATCAACACCCGCTAAACGCGGCAAACGCACAGTGCCACCCCAACCAGGCAATATGCCTAGCTTGGTTTCAGGCAAACCGATCTTAGCCGCAGTACTCATTACACGGTAATCACAAGCCAAGCACAATTCACAGCCACCGCCTAATGCATAACCATTAATGGCGGCAACACTGGGCAAACCAAAATCTTCTATACGGTTAAATAAATCGCGCGTTCCGGTCACTAAAGCCTCAATAGCCTCTGCACCTTGGTTAAAGGCAGGGCCAAATTCGGTAATATCAGCACCAACAATAAACACAGGCTTACCGCTTGTGACAAGCAAGGCTTTACAAGTGCCATCGCTTTCTATTGCATCGAGTCCTGCTGCTAGCTCCAAAACCGTTTGGTGGTCAAATTTATTGACCGACTCTTTTTTTGCATCAAACTGTAACTCGGCAATACCATTATCGAGCTTGGTAACAGTTATCACTTCCCCTTGAAAAATCATAGCGAACCCTCTTGTTTAGCGTGAGATCCTATCAAATAGAAACCAAAATGTAATATGTAACCCAGCCCCCAAAAACTTATTAGGTTAAAGATTTACATACGAGACAATATCGACTAAGTATGGTTCAGGAACAAAAAGTTGGACAGTGCCATTTTCAGCGCTAATGTGTGGAATTAACGCGCTTGCATATTCTCGGTTAGCCGCTTGTAGCCAATACCATACGCGAAGATAAGGCTTCGCACCCAAGCTCGACGTGAGCTTGGGCGAAATGGCGTCATCTTAATAGCCGTAATTTTAGCGATGCGCAGCTCGATGCGGATCTAACGATCATCAAAACACAATAGTCAGCATATGCCTTTCGCACTTAGCAATGGTAGAAATTCACAGTCTTTATGAATGATATCTCAATAGAGCTAGACGTTACGCCTACGCAAATCGACAAGCTAAACGAGCGATAGCATTAAATTCAGGGCTGTAGGGCCGCCTGATATTAGCTCAATCTCGACGCCAGGCATAACATTTAAGCTATCTCCTTTATTCAAAGAATACTCAATACCCGATGCCACCAACAAACAAAGTCCGTCGTAAACATGGATATTGCAACCACTATCAAGCACTTGGCCGCTCACAGCACTCAAAGACTGCGAAGTCAGCTTTTGGCCCTGAGCAATCTGCAAATGCAACAAAGCAGCATGGCCA
Organism: Marinagarivorans algicola; assembly: GCF_001292705.1. Taxonomy (GTDB): domain Bacteria; phylum Pseudomonadota; class Gammaproteobacteria; order Pseudomonadales; family Cellvibrionaceae; genus Marinagarivorans; species Marinagarivorans algicola. Next base: position 50,719 of record NZ_LGAK01000017.1, on the reverse strand, counting down.
GTAAAACGAGAGTATACACATGACCCCACCACGCCTAAATCAATATGGATCGCATCGCCTGCACGTACAACATGACAAGGCAGATAAGGCTCATCAAAGAGCAGCGCCTGCAGTGTAACCCCTAGCGCTTTAGCGACTTTTTGAAGTGTGTGTACCGCTGGACTGCTATGCCCTAGCTCAACCTGTGATAAAGCGCCGTTAGCAATTGCCGCACGGCGAGCCAACTCACGCTGAGACCAACCACGTAACTTGCGCCAGCGGCTAATTTGCTCACCGACGGCAAGTTCTTGAACCCCTGTAATATTGTTAGAGTTATATGGCATAACCTGATGATCGCTTCGCAAGGAATGTTTAGTTAAAAAGGTGGCCCCGCCTGTAACCGCTGCGAATAGCAACTTACTTTACATAAAAACAAACCAGTACCACAACCCTTTCGCGCAACCAGTGGGTTAAATAAGCACTCAATCTTAGCGCGTAACCTTATTACAAAAACCATACGCTAAAACTATGGCGCCAGATCATCAAAGCCGCCGTCGCTATTTAACGCGACAGGATGAGCGAAGCCTGGGATCTGCAGCCCTTCATGGCTCCAACTTAACGCAGTTTCATCTACCAAATGTTCTCCGAAGTTATAAAGAGCCTTTAAATCTCCTTTAAGCGCGTAATCATCATAGTCTTTTGCGGTGGCTTGCACGATTTGGTTGGCATCTTGGTAGGCATTAAAAGCCGCTTTGCCGTGACGCTTTTGCAACCAAGTATGCACTGTATGGGGCGCCACCACAGTAGCGGTTGCATTGTTGCCACCAAAACCTTTCGAATTGAGAAAAGCCACTTGCGCGCCCTTGCAACCGAGCTCGGTATCTTGATTAGAAATCCCCAAACGCTGAGCTAGTACATCGTCAGCAACACTATCAATCGTTTTGATCCCCGGTAGAATACCCTGCGCAAATACTCCCAGTGTATTCGCCATTTGATCACCGCTGGCAGGGCCCAATGAATGCCCAACATAGGACTTAATCGCACCGACAGGCCAGTAGTCAATACCATAATGCTTGGCCACCTCATCAAGAATACGCGACTCAGTGACACGGTTTTGCGGAGTACTCGAGCCGTGCGCTTGCACAAAGCTACTATTGCGTACTACTTCGCTACCCAGTAAATTTTGCGCCAAGCCCACCGCTCGCCCCATCGTTAAATAATTGCCAAGTCCTGGTGCCGATATAGACTTTTTATAGCCGTCAGCATGCACAAACACGCCCGGAACAGCACCGTAAATAGTCGCACCGAGCTCTAGCGCTAAAGCATCATCCATTAGCAAGACATATTGGCCAGATTCGGCAATGGTAAAACCGCAGTTGGCCCCAAAAGGGCGGCTCGCACGACGGTAATCTATCGCGCCATCTGGCAGCAATCCACCCGATAGGCGCGCTATTTCGGCATCTGTCGCTAAAGCGCTCATCGCATGATAGCCATCAATGACCTCGGGTAAGATGGGTGCCTCAGCACTCCCAACCATAACAACGCGTCGGCGACCCGATTTAATATCATCAACTGCTGCGTTTAGGTTGTACAAAAATGTTGCGCATGCACCAACAACACCCGCTGTGGCGCCGACACTACCCAGCACATAAGCATTAATAAAGTCAGCTGGCATAGAGTTAAAGCCCATAGCCAGTTGTTTTGAGGTAACCCTCGCACCTTGACTGCGCGCCTGTAACATACCGCCAAACCCCGTGTCATCGAGCTGACTCATAACACTGGCACTGTAAACGGCAATTTCATCAGGCTTAACACGATGCACAATACTCTGCCAGTCCAACCCTAAACTATTGACTGTATCACTGGCGGCTACAACCGAAAGCTGTAAGCCTCGCGGGTGGTGCAAAGAGCGGTAATGATCGCCAGGGTTAAAGCCTGAAGGCAATTGCCCTGCAGCCTGCACGGGCATCACACTGCCATGCTGTGCATAGGTCGTGATTGACTCGCTAATGGCCAGCGTTACCTCGCGCCCCTCTTGCGCCACGACACGCCAGCCCTGCGGAAGCACCTCTGGCAGATCGCGCTTAGTCATTTTGACAAGGCTTGGCGTATGCTCAGAGCCATCAAGGGTGAGTTTTTTACCTACCAATACCGCATTGACATCAAAATGACTTGGCTCAATCTTGCGCACCAAAGAGCCCGCTTCAACCAACATTTTAAGTCGCGAAAAATCGTGCACAGGATCATACACAACACCATCAATCCAGTAGTAATCCTCATTGCGCCACTGCAGCAACCCCATGATACTCGCCAACGCCGTACAGTTTTGGCGCTGCTGTTGCTGGTTAAGACTAGTAAAAATAGTCCGTTTGTAACTATGGTGAAAAGAGCTGCGGCCAGCGGCATTAAAGCCACCAAAAGCGGTAATAACAGGTAAGCGAGTCATTCAATAGATTCCATTAATCTCGCACCTCAGATGAAGCGCGATAGACACATAACTAATGACCTAAAGTGTAAGCTTGCCGGCTTAAGCCAAGCAGGTCAGAATAGCCAATATACATGCCATAATAGCCAAACTCATTTTACCTTTAGGCTCAGTATGCAACCTGTTATCTTTTTACTTTACCCCAATATGCTGGCCACTAGCGTTACCCTTCCCCTAGAGATGCTCCGTGCCGCTTGGGCTATGCGCAAGGTTGAGCAGCATCATTTACCACCATTGACTATCGAATTTCGTAGCCAAACCAGCGGCACCATCAACACTCACACCGGCCTCCCTTTGCAAAGCAGTTCGCTCGATACTCCCATCCCGCGCGATAGTCTGATATTTTTACCCGCTTTATGGCGTGACCCGATAAAAATATTGAACCAACAACCCGATATTTTAAACTGGCTAAGCACCATTCCCACCGATTGCACGCTAGCGGCAGTCGGGACTAGCGTATGCTTTTTGGCGCAAGCTCAATTACTGCAGCATCAATTTGCCACCACTCACTGGCATTTTTTTGATCGCTTTAGCCGGCGCTACCCTGATGTCAAACTGCAGCGCGATCGCTTTATTACCCAAAGCCACGCTAGCGGTCAGCCTCGCATTTTTTGCACAGCCAGCATTAATGCTCTTGCAGAGCTCACCGCTTTTTTTATTCAGGAGCAATACGGCAGTGCCATTGCGCAAACGGTTGAACGCAATTTTTTTCATGAAATACGCCAGCCCAATACGCAAGCAGGCCTTAGTAATACTCTAACCTCCGACGAACGAGTCGCGCTTGCCGTTGCCAAACTCGATGAGCTACTCACACAACCGGCGAATACACCAAACTACCAGAGTATCGATATCGCCGCTTTAGCGGCATCATTAGGCATTAGCGTGCGCAGCCTCAATAGGCACTTTAAAAACGCCCTTAACCTTTCACCTTTGCAATATGTACAGCGCCATCGAATGACCACGGCAAAAGATATGCTAAAAAGCAGTAACTTAAGCATTGCCGAAATAGCGAACTACACTGGCCTACAAGACCCGCAGCACTTTAGCCGCCTGTTTAAAAAGACTTTTGGCGTACCGCCTAACCAGTACCGCACCACAGTGCGCAGCAAGCTTTTTAGCTAGGCGAATCAAGTATTTTGCACGCCAGCGCCTGGCATCGATTACCCCACTAAAAACAATGTGGTATTAGACGTTAATTGGGTATAGCTATCCCTAAAAAAATCTGCGATAGTTCGCCACTTTTAGCCTGGGTTATTTTAACTACACCTAACTTTTAGCCCATCTACTTTTGAGGTAAGCACAGACATTGAATACAAAATCACACCTTACTTGGTCAACCGATGATGCCGCCGAGCTTTATGCCATTAATGAATGGGGCGCTGGGTACTTTAAAATTGACCACAACGGTGAAGTGGCTGTTACCAGCACAACCGAAAACAATGTGCAAGTACAAGCATCCGTTCTCGATATTGTCCGTCAGGCACGTGAACGCGGCATGGATGCTCCTGTACTCATTCGCTTTGAAGATTTATTAGCGCAACAAATTAAGCGCTTAAATGAAGCCTTTCGCAAAGCCATTAAAGACAGCCATTACCAAGCTGAATACCGTGGCGTATTCCCTGTGAAGGTGAATCAACAATGTCATGTTATCGAAGAGATCGCTCAAGTAGGCGCACCTTACAATCACGGGTTTGAAGCTGGCTCAAAACCCGAGCTCATTATTGCTCTCGCCACACTAGAGAACCGTGAAGCGTGTATTATTTGTAATGGCTATAAAGATGAAGAGTTTATCGACCTAGGTTTGCAAGCGTGCAACATGGGTTATAACGTTTTTTTTGTCATTGAAACGCCTTCAGAGCTACCCATTATACTGAAACGCAGCCGCGCACTTGGCATTAAACCCATGATTGGCGTGCGCGTTAAGTTGGCCTCTATGGTGGGCGGGCACTGGAATGCCACCAGTGGTGACCGCAGTATATTTGGGCTTTCTACGGCACAGGTTATCGAGCTGGTTGACACCTTAAAAGCCGAAGACATGCTCGATTGCTTACAGCTTTTGCATTATCACTTAGGTTCGCAAATCCCCAACATTCGCGATATTCGCACCGGTGTTTTAGAGGCGTGCCAAGTGTACATGGACCTCGTCCGCGAAGGCGCAAACATGGGCTACTTAGACCTTGGCGGCGGCTTGGCGGTTGACTATGACGGCTCTAAATCCAACTACGTACATTCGCGCAACTACTCACTCGATGAATATTGCGCTGATATCGTGGATGTGATTATGAGCACCCTTGATCCATTTAATATTAGCCATCCTATTATTGTGACCGAATCAGGGCGCGCAACCGTTGCCTACTCATCGCTATTAGTTTTTAATGTTTTAGATGTAGCTCACTACGAACCGGGTAAAATTCCGAGTGAGATACCCGCCAGTGAAAACGTCATGGTACACAACTTAAGTGACCTGATTAGCCTGGTCAACGAGCGTAATATTCAAGAGTGTTATAACGATGCGGTTTTTTACCGCGATGAATTGCGTGAAATATTTAAACGCGGACAAATTAACTTGCGCTCGCGCTCACTTGCCGAAAATTTATTTTTAGCTGTCATGCATCGCATCTTAGCCATTGCCGAAGAAATGCCGCGCGGTCTCGATGAAGCCGAAAAACTCAAAGATCAACTCTCTGATATTTTTTACTGCAACTTTAGTTTGTTTCAATCACTGCCTGACATGTGGGCAATTGAGCAAGTATTCCCTGTGATGCCTTTACATCGACTAGATGAAAAACCTATTCGCAATGCCATTATTGCCGATATCACCTGCGATTGCGACGGCAAGATTGATCGCTTTGCCGATCATCGTGGGACACGTAAAACATTGCCATTGCACCAACCTAAAGATGACGAAGAGTATTATATTGGAGCGTTTCTCGTCGGTGCCTACCAAGAAACCCTCGGCGATTTACACAATTTATTTGGCGATACTAATGTGGTCAGCATTCGCTTTAACGACGACGGCAGCTACGACTTTATTCATGAAATTGAAGGCGATAGTATTGCTGATGTTTTAAGCTACGTGGAATACAATCCACAGGAAATGCAAAATCGCTTTCGTCGCACAGCCGAACAGGCCGTACGTGAAGGCCGCATTACACCCGCCGAGCGCCTAAAAATAATGAACGCATTCAGCGACAGCATGCGTGGCTACACCTATTACGAAAAATAACAGTAGCTATTCAGCCAAACTGAAAAAAATCATCTGATAGGGCACTGATGGATTATTTCCTGGGCATTTAAGTGTCGGGAGCGCTTGTATAGCGCCCATGGATGGCTTGAGCGGCCCAGACAATGATTCATCAGTGCCCAATTTCGGTATCTCTGAATAGTTACAAATAACATTCATCTACTTAATTGGCTGTCTATGCAGCCCATAAACCCACACTATTGAGGTTTACATTATGAGCAAGGTTTTAATTATTGGTGCCGGCGGCGTTGGTGGTGTTGTGACCCACAAGTGCGCACAACTACCTGAAGTATTTGGCGAAATTATTTTAGCAAGTCGCACCGAGGCGCGCTGTAAAGCCATTGCGGCACAATTAAAACGCCCTATTCGTACGGCACAAATAGATGCCGATGATGTCCCCGCATTAACCGCATTACTCGAGGCGGAAAAGCCCAGCCTCGTTATTAACGTGGCACTGCCCTATCAGGATTTACACATTATGGATGCCTGTCTCAATGCCGGCATTCACTATATGGATACCGCCAACTATGAGCCACCTGAAGAGGCCAAATTCGAATATAGCTGGCAATGGGCTTACCAAGATAAATTCAAGCAAGCCGGATTGATGGCTTTATTAGGAAGCGGGTTTGATCCGGGTGTGACCAACGTATACACCGCCTACCTCAAAAAACATTATTTTGATGAAATACACGAGCTGGATATTATTGATTGCAATGCTGGCGATCATGGGCAACCGTTTGCTACTAACTTTAACCCTGAAATCAATATTCGCGAAGTCACCGCCAATGGGCGCTACTGGCAAGACGGCCAGTGGGTAGAAACCGCACCATTATCCATCAAAGAGACCTATGACTTCCCTGAAGGCATAGGCACTAAAAACATGTACTTAATGTATCATGAAGAGCTAGAGTCTATCACCAAGCACTTTCCTGAAATTAAGCGCGCCCGCTTTTGGATGACTTTTGGCGATGCCTATTTACAGCATTTAGAAGTATTGCAAAATGTTGGCATGACAGGTATAGAACCCGTTAAGTATAACGGTGTAGAAATTGTACCACTGCAGTTTCTTAAAGCGGTGTTGCCCGATCCGTCAAGCCTAGGCCCGCTAACAAAAGGGCGCACATGCATTGGCTGTGTCGCCAAAGGCATTAAAGATGGCAAGGAACGCATTATGTATATTTATAATATCTGCGACCATGAAGCGTGTTATGCCGAAGTCCAATCACAAGCTATCTCGTACACCACTGGCGTGCCTGCCATGATTGGCGCCAAAATGATGCTCGATGGCCAATGGATGAAAGCTGGGGTGTGGAATATGGAGCAGTTTGATCCTGATCCGTTTATGGAAGATCTCAACCAGTACGGCCTCCCTTGGACCGTTGTGGAGCTCACAAAGACGGGGTTAAGCAACTAACTCCCCTCAGCAAGCCTTTTTAACAAGCCGCTCATTAAAGCGGCTTCTTTTTGTCGACTCTTTTTGGATTACCGCGTGTCTCACTCCCTCGAAAACTTTGATCTTTACAGCGTACCCAGCCCTAGCTATATCATTGATGAGTGTCAGCTAGAAAAAAATTTACAGCTTTTAGCCGATGTGCAACAACGCAGTGGCGCTAAAGTATTACTCGCGTTAAAAGCATTTTCATTTTTTGATGCTGCTCCACTTATTATGAAATACTTAAGCGGTACCTGCGCCAGCGGCCCCTTTGAGGCGCGACTAGGCCGAGAAGAGTACGGCGGTGAAGTACATACCTACGCCGCCGCCTACAGACCGCAAGAAATCGCCGAGGTGCTAGCGCTGTCCAATCATGTCGTGTTCAACTCGTTTAGCCAATGGAAACAACATAAAGCACAAGCTCTAGCAGCACAAAAAAAGCGTCCTGAGCTGTCTTTTGGACTACGCATCAACCCCGAGCACTCTGAAGGCGCAGCCGCTATTTACGATCCGTGCGCTCCTTGTTCGCGCATGGGTATCACTATCGATAAATTTGCAAATGAAGATCTAAGCGGTATTAGCGGCTTACATTTTCATACACTCTGCGAGCAAGATTTCGAGCCACTGGCGCGCACCTTAGACGCGATAGAAGCACGCTTTAGTGAAATATTGCCGCAAGTACAATGGGTAAACTTTGGCGGAGGTCACCATATTACCCGTGAAGACTATCAAGTCGAAGACCTCATCACACGAATCAAAGCATTTAGCCAGCAACATCATGTGCAAGTGTATTTAGAGCCAGGCGAAGCGATTGCGCTCAATGCAGGCATTTTTGTGTGCGAGGTACTCGATACAGTACACAATCAAATGGATTTAGCCATTTTGGATGCATCGGCCACCTGTCATATGCCCGATGTCTTAGAAATGCCTTACCGCCCTCGCATTACCCACGCTGGCGAGCCTAACGCATTAGGCTACACTTACCGCCTAGGTGGGCCCAGCTGCTTATCAGGCGATGTGATTGGTGATTACAGCTTCAGTGAACCACTACAAATAGGCCAGCGATTGATGTTTGAAGATATGGCTATTTACACAATGGTAAAAAATACAACCTTTAATGGTATCCCCTTACCCGCCATTGTCACCACGCACACAAAGACCGGAGAAACACGCATTGTGAAGTCGTTCACCTATAATGATTTTAAAATGCGACTGTCATAAAAATTGTGCACAATAAGAAGTATGCGTATTATTTATACACAATTAAATAAAGCGCCAGCCATTAGTGCATCTGTACAGGATATCCTTATGAGCCAAAACGAGACCGAGCATAGATGCTCAAATGGCGATGAGCAATGCCCTGTTTGGCAAGAGCTTATAACTTTACGTGCACGCGTTAAAAAATTAGAAAATGACGTTCATCGCGATGAATTAACCGGTTTACATAACCGGCGTCATTTCAATTATGCCGTTAATCAAGAGCTTGAGCGCACACGCCGCACAGGCCACCCTACCAGCTTGATTTTACTCGATATTGACCACTTTAAACGTGTCAATGATGACTATGGGCATCCTATTGGTGATCTCGCTATCCAACATGTTGCCAACGCCATTATGCATGACCTAAGAAGGCTCGATATCGCTTGTCGATATGGCGGTGAAGAATATGCCATTATTTTACCCAGTACACCGATGAATACGGCCATTGCTGTTGCTGGACGCTTACGCCAACAAATTGTTGGCGTACCGATTATTTTGCCTCAAGGACGACAATTATCGTTAAGTGCTAGCCTTGGCGTATCGACAGCTAACTTTCAAGATAAAGAAGTCACCGCGCGCGCGCTCGTGATGCAAGCTGACAAAGCCTTATATAAAGCAAAAAACAAAGGCCGTAATTGTGTCGTGGCTCATGTACCTTTTCCGCAAACCTCACTAGACACTTCGTTAGATACCGCAGATTAATGCCACACCTAGTACCCAGAGCGATCATATGGCCGCTAACTCACCTTAACTATCACTTTTTCAAAAAAACAGTACTCATATTAAAAAACTACAGCCTGTCCATTATGGGCTTGACTCTCGTCGCCTGCGCGCCTACGACACATACCACGCCTTACGCAAAAACACCGCCTATACCATCCAGTATTATCAAACTGGGTAACACTCCAACCAATAACAGCCTATCGCGTCAGCATCCGTCTAACTCGAGTGCATGGGTGTTTATTGAGGGAGATGGCACACCCTGGGTACTTGGGCGCTGGCCAGCCCAGCGGCCCATTGTTAAAAAACCTGTTGCCTATCCATTATGGCAAAACACTCAAGCAACCGCACTGTACCTAAAACGCCCATGTTATTTTGATAATACAAGCCTTAAGCCATCGGATTTTTCGAGCGTAAAAACACTACCTAATCACTGTACCGCTAATTGGTGGACCACTGATATTTATAGTCAAGGTGTTATTCGCGCATTAAAAGCAGAGCTAGAAAACGCACTGCAACAACATGCAATATCTCACTATATACTTATAGGTCATAGCGGTGGTGGTACTTTGGCCATGCTACTAGCTAATAACATGTTACATAAACCCCTGTTAATTATCACCTTAGCCGGTAATCTTAAGCCCATTCAATTTAATCACATTCATCAACTTCCCAAAAGTACACTCACACTACCGTTACTCAACATTCCACAGTGGCATTACTTTGCCCATCAAGATGATGTAATCTCTTACAGCGCACAAAACATATGCCATATTCAAACGCATGTGCACTGCTATAACCTAACGGATACACGGCACAGCGATGGCTGGCTAATGCATTGGCCAGCCATCAAGAAAAAAATACAGTATTTTATAGACTCACAGTAAAGTAACTTGCGGTATAACATTTATCAAGAAATATGCAGCTACAACTCAGAAATACTGAGCGGCGGTATTAATGAATTATTAACTGGGGCACTATATCAGCGCTTTCGCGGTATATATCAACCCGTAATCACAACTGATTTAATCAAGACAAAAACTGTCATACCGCATACGAGTGCCAATTCACTGAACGACTTTCTTGTGATGCGAACAATTATAACCTGACCGCCCACATCAACACTCACTAAACAATACGCATCAAGCTCATCAAGCCAAACACAATCAATGACACCTTCAATACAATTTTGAATACTCGATTGCTGCGGAATTTGTCGCGCCAAACTGACATCACTAGCGTTAATTTTTAAGCGTACTGGTGTATTTTTAAAATGGCGCAATGCAGTATTATGCTGAGCAAGCCGCTGAGGTAGTACTGATCGGGGAAAATATAATTGCGCATCACCGAGCGCCACCTTAATTAAGCACCAAGGGTTTTCGTCATCACAAATGATCGCTTCAACATACACACACGCATCACGTCCTAACGTAGCAGCCACTGCCAAATTGCTAAGTACATGCTGCGCCTCACCACTGTATTTAACCTTGCCATTCTCTAAGATTGTTAGTGTCTGGGCCAGCCGCGCGACCTCTTCGAGTGAATGCGTGACATAAATTACGGGGATATTGATCGTAGCGAATAACGATACCATAAAATCAAGCAACTCTTGTTTATGTAATACATCAAGCGCCGACAAGGGCTCATCCAGCAGCAGTAATTTAGGTTTAATAAGAAAAGCCCTTGCCAAGCTCACTCGCTGCGCCTCACCACCCGACAACTGGTGAGGCATATGATGCAGCAGTGGTGCCAATTTTAATAACGCGATCAATGACTCGAATGTGACCAATGATTGCGACACCTTACTGCGCTTAATGGCATAGACTAAATTTTGCTTAACCGTTAAATGAGGTAACAGCGACGGCGTTTGAAAAACATACCCGATAGAGCGTTTGTGGCAATCTAACTGATATTTTTTATGGCCTGTAATCGCTTTAAACCAACACTCACCGTTAACATATATTTCACCAGCGTAATTAGCGTCTCGATCTAGGCCTGCTAAATAACGTAAAATTGTTGTCTTACCTGACCCTGAAGGCCCAAATAATACATTGACCCCCGCAGGTAGTGTCAGCTGGATATCAACATCAAAACTTTTGCGTGGCCATATAAGGCTCGTACTTAAACCCGTATTGGCGGATGCACTCATACAAACTCCCTAACCGGTATCATCATTATTTAGCGACTTCGTCTTTCGATCGTATTAGGGTTAGCACCACGCCATAAGACGCTATACAGCACCAGTAGTACCACAAAAGAAAACAACACCAAGCTACCCGATAAAACATGTGCCGCCTCATAGTTCAGTGCTTCAACATGATCATAAATTTGAATCGATAATACTTTGGTTTGCTGAGGGATATTTCCGCCAATCATCAATACCACACCAAACTCACCCACCGTATGAATAAAACCCAAAACAGCCGCAGCAATAATACCTGGGCGACTCAAAGGTAATACAATCGAAAAAAAACGATCCGTAGGGCTAGCCCCTATTGTCGCTGCAACCTCTAAAGTTGCTTTGGGGATCCCCTTCATCGCTAAATAAATAGGCTGCACCACAAAAGGCAGCGAGTAAATCACAGAAGCAACCACGAGGCCTGTAAAACTAAAGAGTAAACTCGGGATATGCACGGCCGTTAATACGTGACCAAGCCAGCTTGAAGGGCTGAGTAATACCAGAAAATAAAACCCCAAAACCGTTGGGGGTAAAATAGCTGGCATAGCGACCAAAGCAACAATCGGCGCTTTAAACCATGATTGGGTTTGCACCAACCACCATGCTAGCGGCGTACTCACAACAATTAATATCCCAGTCACAGTACTGGCTAACTTAATAGTCAACACAACAGCAGCCCAATCATCAGCACTAAGACTCAACATATTGCACCTTGTCTGCATTTACCCTCCAGTCAGCACTTGAGCGCTCGCCACAACATAACAAGTGAGCCGATTTCTGATTGCACACCATAGGCTCATCGTCTGGTGTAATCATCAGGTAGCCCCAATTGGCACGCAATATTGCCTGCGCCTGGGCACTGAGCAAAAACTGCCGAAATGCATTCGCCACCTCAGCATTCGCCCGCGGTAAAATAACCCCTTGCTGTAAAATAGCCGAATACATTTCCTCTGGAATATCCCACAACCACCAATGCCTCATACCCCGCCAATGCACTGCATTGGTGAGCGGTGTAATAGTTTCACCTTTGATTGACGGTAATAATGAGGCTGCTATGAAGCCTGCATCAACACTGCGATTATTAACATAATGTGCTACTTGACTGATATTTTCTGCATTAATGAATTGCGTTTTTTTTGAGGCTAGCGCTTTGTGTTGTGCATTATGTTGATTCGTATCTGCCGTATCACTCATACGCTCTAAGACTTGCTGCGCAGCTATGCCGTAAGGTGCCACCAAAGGGTTAGCCAAAGCAATGCGCTTAGCAGATGGTGCATTTAACCACTCTAGCCACGCTGATGTTCCCGCCCGAGCTAAAGCCTTTTTACTCACCAGCAAGACTAATTGCCCGCGAGCGTAAGTAAAGGCGCATGTTGCAATACCCTGCTCAATAAGCGCGCGTGGTTTTTGTGTATCTGCCGATAAAAACACATCGAAGGGGGCACCGCGTACTATTTGCGCATGCAACTTGCCCGAAGAACCACTAATAATGGTAATTTGATGGCCTGTTGTACGCTCAAAAGCCGTGGCAAGTTCTTTTAATGGCTCAGCAAAATTAGCCGCGACCGCGACGCGTAGCGCCTGCGCATAAACATTACCTGCCTCCAGAAGTAAGTAAACACTCACACACATCACAAGCTTTATCAAAATAACTAACTCCTTAAGCAATTGATACTCAATACAATCACACAGTGAAAAATTGAACCTATAATAAAGGTAACTATTCCGCCAAGCTGACAAACCTCATCTTATAGGGTGCTGATGGGTTATTACTTGGGTATTTACGTGCCGAGCCCTGCAGGGAAAGCAAGGATTAGACAGTGCGCCTGCATAAATATCTGCAAGATAAGGCTTGGCAGGAGCACAGGCTCGAAAAACGCAACATCGAGAAGCAAGAAGTCGCAAAAAGCTTGAGCAACTCGGCCAATGATTCAGGAGTTGCATAATTTCGATGCCACCGAATAGTTATTAATACAGAAAGAATTATGCACCACACCCAACGAGATACGCAGTAAAACAATGAAATATCCAGCGTTTATTGACGATACAACTTATTTGAGTATGGATGCGTCAGCATCGGAAACCGAGCAACTGCGCGCCATGCTGAATAACTTGACGCGCGTACATCTATTAACCGCCAGCAAATTCGAGAGCTTCGATGATTTAATTCACGAATACATCACCTCTGGAATTGAAGTTTTTGGCCTAGAGACAGGTATTGTCAGTGAAATAACGGGTAACAGCTATCGCGTGTGTGATGTTATTAGCCCGATTACCCTACTCGCAAAAGGCCAAACCTTTGAACTTGAAGACACTTACTGCCGAGAAGTCATTAGACACCGACAGGTGCTAGGGTTTCCCAATGTGGGAGTTTTAGACTACATGAGCTGCCACCCAGTCTACCAAAACCTTCAGCTAGAAGCCTACTTATCGGCTCCTATTTTTGTCGATGAAGAGCTATTTGGCACTCTCAATTTCACCTCTACCGCCATTCGCTCACAAGGTTTCTCCATCCATGAGCGCAACTTAATCGTGCTCATGGCCGATGCCATTGGTGCATTTATTTTATTACGCAATAAAGAAGATCGCTTATTAGCGCTCAATGAAAAGATGAAGCGCTTTGTCGGCTATGTTGCTCATGATCTACGCAACCCCCTAGGCACAATTATTGGCCTAGCCCAGATGGCCTGCAAGCACAACACTTCCACAAAGCGCATACAGGCCATTATTCACAAAATTCTTACCCCAGCCGAAACCGCCTTAGAATTTGTTAATACTATTTTAGAAAACGCGGCACTCAGTACCGGTAAGATAACACTCAACCAAACAACATTTGCAGCGCATACATTACTGAATAACGCCTGCCATGCTGTGGCCTACTTAGCCGAGCAAACAGATACTCGACTAAAATTGGTTGCTAAGCCCAATATTATGGTCATTGGGGATGAGCATAGATTACAGCAAGTACTCATTAATTTACTAACGAATGCCATTAAATATTCTCCCAAGCACTCCAGTGTCATTCTAAGTGCACAACCCTCTACTCTCGATAAAAACAACATTACCCTTTCTATCTGTAATGCGTTCTCGACTCAAACCCAAATGGCACCGACAGACAATCATTTAATATACGGCAGCGTAGGTTTTGGATTGGATATTGCTCAAGAGATTATTCACGCTCATTACAGCGCATTAAGTATCAATCAAGAAGATGGCACATACATTTGCCAGTTTGATTTACGCAGACCTGAACCTGAACCCTCCTAGAAAATGGCCATTAGATAGAGTCATCAAAAATCACACCTACATACAATACAATAATATTCATTAAAAACAGCCTTAGTATCAAAACAGTAATGCCAGCCATGTTTAATGAATGATTAGGTCGCTCAAGCCATCTGCGACGTTGCTCTTCTGGGCCTTGCTCTTCTCGACTTTGTGCTCCATCAAGTCTCACTTTGCCTATCCCCCTATACAGCTGCAAAGCCGGCCCACGTATCCATGCTAAGGCTGGGCGCAATATAAAATGAGATTTGTCGGCTTAACAGAATAGTGCATCATCAATAGCGATGCGAGCAAAAAGTAACACAGTAATATTCAAAGCGGGCAACACCCAAAACATTGATCACCACCATAAAATACTGAATATGAGCATTTCTTTACCCTATCATAGGCGCTTAATCGAGTACTCGATGAACAGTCACACGCGATACACACCACCTATTGAGCATTACCCCTTTATTAGCGACGCACAAATTAAATAGCCGCCAAAAAAGACAACTAGCCGAATCAAAAGGAAATAAAAAACATACTATTAAATATCAATATGGAATATGTAAAGGGATTATGCGCGCTTAAATAGCGATTTCAGCGTCAAATAAATGACACCATCGCGTAATAAAGGCCATAAAACAGCATAAACCCACTTTATAGTCAAAAAAACACAAAAAAATCGCAAAAAAGGCCTACCTAGGTCATATGTTCCTTTTATACTCATTCCAATATTGTTAAAATGACCAACAGTAACATACGTAACACATTTAACAACTGAGAGCCTCGCAATGACTAAATCACTCCTTTTAAAGTCACTACCTGCCTTTTGCTTAGTGGTGGCAAGTGCACCGTTATCTGTACTTGCAAGTGCTGCTAGCGAAGTAGAAATGGAACTCGCGCAAGCACACAACATCGTCCAGTCTTACCGTGAATTACGCGATTCTTGTGCCAATGGTAATTATGATAAGCGCCGCGAATGCGTAAGAGCACTCAGTAGCGCAAGCGAAGAATATCGATCAGCAAAAAACGCCATCGCCAAGCATGAGCAAAAAAATAATACAAAAATTGCCTCTTACTAATCACCACCATTAATACTTAACCCGCTATATATCACATAAGCGGTCAAAGTATTCAACAAACAGCGCACCCCAAGGCGAACAAAACGCCTACCTACACCTCAGCTTTATACACCTCGACTTTATTTTCTAAAAAATCTCATTTTGCACATCACTATGCCCGCCCCCCTGCTTAATAATGAATATTCTTGCAGGATGGGCACCACAATAGCTGGGGCATAATGCATTAAAGTCCTGCACTTCGGCCTGATTAAGTAACCTAAAATGCAATTTAAAAATACCGTAAAAGTAGAATAATCCGATTAAATATCCACTTAACGCTCACTCGCACAGGCTTGCTCTACCGCCCATAACCGCCGGCTAAATAAAAATATTATAAAAACAATCACGCTTGCACTACTTAACACATAAAGTGTTTGCGTCATATTCATGAAATGTAAAATCAAGCCACAAGCCAAGCAACCCAAGGGTGCCGCACTGAGTAATACCATTTGATATAAAGCCACTGTGCGCCCACGCTCATGCTCGCGAACAATTGAATGCAGTACAATGCGACTCATAGATGCCGAATAACCCGCTGTCACTCCCCATAAAAAAATCAAGCCGTAGCTACCCCAAAATGTAGGCTCACGAGTAATCGCATAAGCAATAGCCGCAGTGTACAGCAAACAAAACAGCATACCCTGCCCGGGATACTGCTGGGGTTTACGGTAAGCATTACTCACATAAACCACCACAGCACCTAGGCTAAAGACCCCCTGCATAATGGCATAATGTAAATTATCAAACCCCCAATGCTGAATACCCAATACAGGAAATAATGCTACCGCGAACCCCATATGCATAAAGCCATTAAAAGCGCAAAGCGCCAACAGGTGCCGCAATACACCATTAGCTTTAAATAACATCATCAAATGGCTTGTACTATTTTTTACAGATTGATCACTGACAAGCGTATCGCAGGTTGCGCTATCAGGGAGTGTGTCACGTATCCGTACAGCAGAAGACGGTTCAATGAAGCCCCAATAAACGGCCGCAAGCGCCATTAAAAAACTCTGCAAAATAAGTATTCCTGTCAAACCCACATCATCAATAAAACCAGCAATCATCGCGCCTATTGCTACACCCAAAAATTGAAAGGCGCTGCCTAGTGCTAGTGCTTTTTGTAAGCGATTAGGTAACAGCTCAACACATGCCTTATCTTTAGCCGGCAAAAAAAATGCTGTTATTGCGCTTGTAAAAAGTGCATACAAAACAAAAATCACGATATTAAACCACCATGCAAGCACAACACCCACAAGCAATAAATGACTGACGCACAAGCCTGTAGCCGTCCACTGCGCCAATAACGTCGGCCTTATTGTATCTGCCATGCGACCAGCTATTGGCAATAATGCCACTTGTACCAGCAGCATAGCTGCCACTAAAGAACCCACAGCAATAGGCGATAATGATAAAATATCGATCGCTAGCCAAGTAATCACAACCCACTGCGCACCATGGCTTATATAGGTCAAACCAATCGCGGGGTACAACGTGCTTTTTAACACTTAAATAAAACTCCAATCGTTAATAAAAATATACTTTTAATGCCTTTATCATTTAAAACGACACAATAAAAATCTCTCAACTTGTCACTATATTAGCCAAGCTGATAAGCCTCACCTAATGGGGTACTGGTGAGTCATATTCTGGGCATTTGTGCCGAGCCTTACAAGAAAAGCAAGGGCTAGACAGTAAGAAGCAAACTCTCGAGAAGTACAAAGTCGTAGATCGCTTGAGCGGCCAAGTCGATAATTCATGAGTGCCCAATTTCAGTATCTCTGAATAATGATCTCAACTCAGCCAATGTGTTAAAACCTCTGGGCAAAAAGGCCAATAAAGCAATGCCTGGGTGGTGGTATTTTCTAATACCGGTATATGCTCACCAAAGCGTTCAACCCATTGCTCAGCGTATGCGCCTTCAGTAATATCAATTTCAGTCAATTCAATACTAAAATCGTATTGTAAATGCTGAATAATGACTTTGGCTTTCTCACACAAATGGCACCCTTGCGTACCATATAAATTCCACTGATGCGTCACTCTTAACCTACCTACTCACGCTGATGAATTATGCAAAATAATCGGTAGTAATTCGTCTAAACTCTGGATACACCAGCCCCGCCCCCGATTGTTATTTAACTGTGTGTGCTGTGCAGCACTAACGCCCCCTGTACGATTTAACCACACACTTTTAAAGCCTGCATTCAAAGCACCTATAAAATCTTTTTGATAATGATTTCCGACATACCAACACTCTGTGACAGGTTGTTGTGCCTTATGAGCCGCCAAGATAAATATTTTAGGGTCTGGTTTGGGACAGCCCACTTCTTGCGGAATTGTCATATGCTCAAAAAAAGACTCTATCGCCAACTGCCGTAATTTATGGCGCTGCTGAGGCGGGCCATCAGTAATAATCGCCTGAGAAAAACCCTGATGCTTCAATGCATTTAACACCGGTAATACATCATTAAAAGTGCGCCAATGCTGCTCATACACAGACTGATAACGGTCATACCATTGCTGTGCTCGATATGCATCAAGAACCACCCCCATAAACCGACTTACTCGCTTTTGCTGCTGTTCAGCATAACTCAGTTCACCGCGGTGGTACTGCTCCATATATGTAGAGGTCAGAGTATCCCATAAGGTAACAGCACACGCCGCAGAAGGAAATGACCGATCAAGCAGTAAACAAAAATCTATGATTGCGGCATTTTTAGCCCCCTGATAATCAAAAAGCGTATCGTCTAAATCAAAAAAAATAGTGGGTGATTTCATGGCTCACTCAATTGTTTTTTTCATCTAAAATTTAATATTGTCATGATTATTATTCAACCATAAAAAATCATACTCAATAAATAAAAATCAATTATTGGCTAGCTACTTAGTGCCTCTCTTACAGAAAAATGCTAGATCTAATAGCATGCCATATCACAGTAGCTATCTCATATTCAAAATAGCCACAGGCATTAACCATTAAAAACAACTGTTTTATGGCCATTTAATAAAACGCGCTGCTCGGCATGCCAGCGCACCGCGCGACCCAGGACAACTGCTTCGATATCACGGCCTATTTCAACGAGTTTATCGGGTGTTTGTGCGTGCGATACTCGCTCTACCGCCTGCTCAATAATAGGGCCTTCATCTAAATCGGCTGTTACAAAATGTGCCGTAGCGCCAATAAGCTTTACACCGCGCTCATACGCTTGATGATAAGGTTTAGCACCTTTAAAGCCTGGTAAAAATGAGTGATGAATATTAATCGCCTTACCACTTAATTGTGCGCACATATTATCGCTCAGTATTTGCATATAACGCGCTAAGACTAAAAGCTCACTACCCGTTGCTTTGAATAGCTCAAGTATCTGTAGCTCTTGCTCAGCTTTGGTCTCTTTAGTCACAGGCAAATAATGAAACGGCACACCGTACCACTCACATAAAGGCTGCATCGTTTGATGATTCGATAAAACACCAGTGATCTCCACCGGCAGTGAACCTTGTTTTTGGTTGTTTAGTAAATGATCAAGGCAGTGCCCCCATTGGCTCACAGCAATTAGCACCTTAGGTTTAACTGCTCTATCGTGTAGCGACCAAGCCATTGCGTAACGTTCGGCTACTGCTTTAAAGGCGCTTTTTACAGCTGCAATATCTTTAGGTCCCTCAACCGACTCAAAAACCGTACGCATAAAAAAACACGATGTATGCACATCTTCAAACTGTGACGACTCTCTAATGTTAAAACCCTGCAACGAAAATAAATTAGCGACCGCCGCCACAATACCTGGGCGATCCTTACAGCTGAGCTTAAGAATCAGCGAGCTAGAAGCTGTTGGGCTGGGCAATACGTTAGACATAAGCGGTCTCAAAAACAAAAGGAGTGAACTAAAAGGTATTCCATTCTAAAGAAAAGAACGCCAAGCGTCTAACTCAACGGCGCCACCGACACGCTGCACCAAGGCCAACCCCATGGAATGGCCCGCTACGCAGAGTGTCCAGCAGGCCAGCTGGCAAATAACAATGCAGTGCCAGCTTTAGTGACCGCACCTCGAACACAAGATCAAGCCAGAAGTATTTCATATATGACGCAAATCACAGTGCGGTACATCGAATACTCAAGTGCCGCACTAACATTCCACATTGAAGGCTTGACGCTAGACTTTTGAATACCCTTAAGCTAGCTTCGCCAGTCAGCGCTAGTATTAGCATGATTGCTACTTTTGACCCGATCACCTGATTTTACTGTGGGAGTACATTATGAATCAGCGAGCACCTTACAGCCTTAAAGCACACCTTAAGCCCTACATAAAACCCTCTGTATTCGCTTTACTGGTTATGAGCTTACACGCTTGTGTTGCCAATAATGGCGGTGATAAAGTCAGCACGTCATCATCAAACAATACTGCATCCTCTTCTGTGGTTGCATCTTCAAGCAGTGCGCCAATTATCATTAATGAACCACCCACAATCAGTGTGTCGGCGGTATCTTCTCTTAAAATTAATCGCGCTGGTGTTATCAGTACTAACAATCGCGCCATTGTTGCCACCGTCGCAGACGCTGACAGCAATATCAAAAAGGTAGAGCTTTCTATTAATAATACACCAGTGGGCGCAGCCCTTACTGCACCACCTTATGAGTGGTCTGAAACGGTTTTTGCCGGCTTACCTAACGGTGAGCATACTATCAAGGTGACTGTCTTTGATATCGACACCAATGTCTCGGCCCAAACAACTGTCTCACTAACGGCCAATCAATTACCCACTATTAGCTTCAACAATTTAACTCACCAGCAAAGCTTCGATATAGGTTCAAGTGTCGATATACGCATAAATGCCGACGACCCTGACGGAAGTATTGCCTCAGTCGAACTCTTTCTAAATAACAACAGCTTAGGCGAAAAGGATCAACCGCCGTACGCTTGGCTAGCAAGTGATTTAATGGAGCTGGCATCAATAGATGACGCTGGCGACTATCACGTTAAAGTCAAGGCCATTGATAATGACAATGACCACGTCATAAAAAACATTAGCTTCACCATTAATGCACCCACTAAGGCCTTACAATTAGGTGAAGTTTTTAGTCCCGATGTATTTGCTCCAGGCCCCCATGGCGGCTGCTATATAAAAACAGATCAAACAGCGCAATGCTGGGGTAGCGCCTACGTGCTTCCGCGCGACTGCTCACCGCACGGTGAGGGTGTCTGTACAGGCCGTGGTATTGCACCCAACAATTTAGGCAAGGTAACAGCGCTATCGGGCGTTCATACTGGTGCGTGTGCAGTGCTGGATACACCACGTAACAATGGCAGTAACTTACGCTGCTGGGGCCCTGAAGTCTCACTCAAAACGCCCACTTGGAACGATACAATAACTGTTTCTGGTGGTGACCGCCATGCCTGTGCCCTGCGTCTCAACGGCGACGTAGCGTGCTGGGGCACAACGCACATAGATGAAAAAAATAACTATAGCGCCGATTGGGCCGGTAAATTCCCACAACCACCCGCCAACCTCAAAGCAAAAGCTATTGCATCGAGTGATAACTTAGCCTGCGCTATCAAAGAAGATGACACCTTTATATGCTGGAATGGGCCTTACTCCACAGACCCAGTACCAACAATGCCTGACAATTTAAAAGTGAAGGACATTGCCGTAGGCGGCGAACGCCGGACTCGTGATCATGTTTGTGTCATTAAAATGAATAATGCCCTTAAATGTTGGGGCGACGCCAACAACTCGGCCATCAAAAATTATACTGCAGGCCTTAAAGTTAAAAGTATCGGTGCAGGCGATCAAATCACTTGCGCTGTAGGTATTGATGGCACAGCACAGTGCTGGGGCCTAGATATGGACGGCGTGACAATTCCGGGCAATAACTTTGCCGAAGTTGGTGTTAATAAAGACAGGGCCTTTTTTGTCAAAGAGGATGGTTCAATAACACGCGCTGGCAAGGCATACAAAGCAGAGAAAGAACTACCTGCCAACGCCAAAGTTTACGGTTACTAAGTATTCACGTTAAAAATATAAGCCCGCACGTCAAATCTAACATTAGGCAGTAAAGGTAAAAAGCCTACTCCAAAAGAGTAGGCTTTTTTTATAGCTATCTTATTTTTTTGATGAGTTATCAATTGCGCTCAAAGGTCAGGTCGATGGCTTGGCTACAGTTCGCCGGAAAGGAATAAGCTTTAACGTTAATGCCGTACCTAAGAGCGTCACAATCATTCCTGCGACCAGCCTTAAACTCAATGATTCGTCCAATAAAAAAATCCCCCAACTAATTGCAAAAATCGGTACCAACAAGGTGACATTTGACACCATAAAGGCGCTAGATTCTTTCATGATTTTAAAGTAAATAATAAAGGCGATGCCGGTCGATGCAACCGCTAGTAATAACGCACTCGCCCAAGCTTGACCACTAGGGTTACTTGCAGGCCAAAAGGCCATACCAGGAATAATAAGCATGCCAGTAGAGGCTAACATACTGCCCACAGTAATTTCAGTGGCACTAAGGTGCCCTAAAGCATGCTTGGTATAATTACCTGCAAAACCATAAGAAGTCGCAGCCAACAAACCTGCGGCAACAGCCCAACCAGTCCCTTGACTGCCAAAGCTCATTTTGTCAGCCGATAAAATAGCGACGCCGATAATCGCAATAACTAAGCCTGCACCCTGACTGGGTTTAATCGTCGAGGCAAAAAATAATGCTGCAATCAGTGCTGTGAAAACGGGTGTCGTCGAGTTAATCAGTGATGTAAAGCCAGATTCCAAAGATAAAGCGGCATAAGATAGCGCAACAAAGGGAATAACGTGGTTAGTCAGGCCCAATATAAGCAAAGGCTTAGCATTATGAGCAATACAACCGAGCAATTTTTGACTAACAAAAAAGGGGAGTAAAGCCAGTACACCCACGCCCATGCGAATAAAAATCAAGCTGACAGGGCCAAACTCTGGCGCACCGACTCTCATAAACAAAAAAGATGCACCCCATAAGGCTGACAATACAAGTAATAAACTAAAGGATTTGGGTGACATTAAAGGGTATCCAAATGAGGGAGAAGGGTCATAGTTTACCCGCAATAGCTGGCTCTACGCACTCTAGATAATGTGCGCACAGAATAAAGGAGAAATAAGAAAATCGCTATTTGATATTCAGTGTGCGCTTGAGGGCGATCCGACGCAATGAGCGTTATCGTTGAAGCTAAAGCCTTCCGATCAACTAAAAAGGCATCTAGCCATGTACTCCATTCTATTACTCCCCCCTTAACGATGCGCCCAGAATTATTAGACACCAAAAGACAGACACAACCTAATCATATTCTCAGTTGAGCTTGTGCCAAATTGCCTTACACTAATGTTTTCACTCATCTAGGCTTATTTATGTTTGATCTCCCACCAATAGAAATTGAAACTGCCGTTAACCCTAGCGCTGCTGTTATTTGGCTGCATGGATTGGGCGCCAATGGTAATGATTTTGTACCCATAGTACCTGAATTAAATCTGCCTAATGCGTTAGCCGTACGCTTTGTATTCCCTAATGCGCCGCATTTACCAGTGACGATTAATGGCCATTACTTTATGCCGGCATGGTATGACATTCTGTCGATGGATAATGGAGGGCGACAGATTAACGAGCAACAATTACAGCGCTCAGCAGATTATATTACAAGCCTTATCGAGCGTGAAATTACACGAGGTATTCCTAGCGAGCGCATTGTTTTAGCGGGTTTTTCGCAAGGCGGTGCTGTGGTTTATCATGTTGCAGCGCACTACCCAAAACCTTTGGCCGCTGTACTAGGGTTATCGACTTACTTCCCTACTGCAGCTTCGGTCACTTTTGAGACTGTCAATAAGGCATTACCCATCGAGATTCACCACGGCAGCCAAGATGCCGTAGTACTAGAAAGTTTAGGGTTAGCGGCCAAACAAACTTTTGAAGATAATGGCTACACAGTAGGCTACCGTCGCTACCCTATGGAACATACAGTGAGTCCCGAGCAAATACAGGATATTGGCCGCTTTTTGACTAAAGTTTTAACCCAGCATTAAAACTTTACACCTAAAACTTGACCCCCTGCCTTAACCGTGTTGCCGCGCGCGATAACCCTGCGTGGTGATACCGGTTGAATAGATATCTGCAGAGTATGCCCCGTAGCTCAAAGCACAGCGCCTAGCGCTCACTCTCGATACAACGCTGCATTGTTACCCTTTGCAATCCAATACTCGCAAATAATTCGCTCGGGAGTATTTAGGGCTTTTAAACCATTCAAAGATACCGAAATGCAAGCTCATGAATCATTGGCTGCGCCGCTCAAGCCAGCGCCTGAACGGTGTGTGCCGGCAAAGGCTAAAGGAATTCATGATTTTTCAGCTCATCAATAATTTTACTTAAGCCATCACTTGATTGACAAACCAATTAAATACAACTGATTATTGTTTTTATTTCTATTTGCGTATGATTATCATTAAGGTTAATATGCGCCAACATTTTACGCGGTGCTTAACTTATGCAAACGATCAACACTTTTTATTACGGGCTTGTTTTTACAAGTGCTTTACTTTTGTATGGCTGCGGTTCTGGCTCTAGTAACAAGCCCGATACCACTGAGACTACTGAATTTCCAGAAAGCGCTATTGATAACGTTGCACCTAGGCTTACGCAGTTATCGCCTGACAATAATGCCAGCGTGCATTCACGACTTGTCACTGTTCGGGGCCGAGTAAGCGATGATAATGCACTCACCTCTGTTGTTATTTCTTATAACGATGAGCGTATTATTGCCAGCCTAGAGGGTGATCGCTTTAGTGCCGTGATTGAGGCCACCGCAGGAGCTAATACTTATTCCGTAATTGCTACAGATGAGGCCAATAACGAAGCGATCGCTAGCGAAACCTTTTATTTTGGTGCCCGCGCCAGTGCTGGCGGTGCGCATTCTGGGGTGATAAAAAATGCAAACATTTACACTTGGGGCCGCAATAATAAAGGGCAATCTGGCTTGGGATTTATCTCGAGTATTAATGATGATGCCGCCAACGCAGAAGGCGCGCATCCTATTATGCCTACATTAGTCCCTGTGCCTACAGCCAACGGTGAATCCGTTAAAATGGTATCACTGGCGTTTAACCAAAATGCATCCAGCGCTTTAGATACGCAAGGTAATGTATGGAGCTGGGGCAACGGCAGTGACGGTCAATTGGGCCTTGGTGCAGCTGGCGATAACGTTATCGATGAAGCCGGCCATACAACACCACAAAAAATTCACGCCATAAGCGATGTTATAGCCATAAGTCGAGGCAGTGCGCATTGCTTACTATTAAAAACGGACGGCACTGTGTTTGCCTTTGGCCGCAACCAAGAAGGCCAGCTTGGTGATGGCTCTCATAACACTCACGATAGCCCTGTTAAGGTGAGCGGCTTAACCAATATTGTTCAAGTATCAGCCTCTGCAAGCTCGTATGCAATTGATGGCGATGGCAACTTGTGGGCATGGGGTAGCAATCGCTACGGCCAACTTGGCAATGGTCTAGTCGACGATAATGCTCACCCAATACCCACTCAAATTCTGATTAATGAACCTGTAGTCAGTGTTGCTAGCGGTAAGGGGCATGCTCTAGCTTTAACAGCCTCAGGGGCGGTATATGGCTGGGGTTTAAATGCAAGCCACCAAGTGGGACCCCATACATGGGGCGAAAATATACTAATGCCTCAATTACTACCTTGGTTTGATGACGTAACCGCAATTTGGGCCAAAGGTAATCAAAGCTTTATACAGCGTGAAGACGGCAATATTTACCCTTGGGGGCAAAACATGCTTGGCACACTCGGCATTGAGAAAGATGGCGATATTGCGCAACCCGACAGTCCGATTACCGGTTTAGATAATGTTATTGATTTAGGTAATGGGGCCTTGCACACCTTGGCTATGCGTAGCGATGGTGAGTTTTTTACTTGGGGCTGGAGTTTTGAGGGGTCTTTAGGTGGCGGTGAAAGTACAGCCAACTTATGGAGCTACCGGGTTCCTTTATTGGTGTCTTTTTCTGAATCCCCGTAGCGCTGAATCAATATTGATTCAACCACTATTGAATACCGAACCCCATGGACTCATTACCCGTTAGTCAGTAACTCAATACATCCTTATGTGACAAAGCACTTTTTATATTTAGTGCTTTAAAGCTCTGTAAATTCATGCTTGTATGAGTGCTGAATTCGGAGGTTTTTAATTTTTATCCGATTCTATTTTTTATGCCTACAATATATTCGCAAACATATTTTGTTTTTTTATTCATAATGTACGGTTTATTATCGGCTTGCGGTGCAGGTGGTAACGCGTCAAATGTTGATAAAACAATAACACTTGACGATTTTATATGGCCACCTGTTGCAGGTAATGCAACGGCGCCTTTTAATTCAGCATTTCCTTTTTTACAATTTATTCCAACACTCGATTTAACACAATTAAAAACAGCCTCACAGGGGCGCGAATTTTTTATCGGTCGCTGGACTGCAGCGCCAGGGCCAAGGACACTATTTGACGGCTTAGGACCACTAAGTATCGCCTCTGCCTGTGCTGATTGTCATTTATCAGCGGGCCGTGCAGCCAGCTTGCAAGCAAATGGCCAGATCGGTGTAGGGCTGCTATTTAGGCTAGGTGATACACAAGGTAACCTCGACCCTTATTATGGCGGGCAATTACAAACAGCCGCTACAATAGGGCTGAGTGAAGGTCAAGTAAGCTGGTCATTTAATGACAGTGACCAACCGATTTTTACCCTACTCACCCATGGGCCTGCCTTAGCCCAAGGTATTCATTTAGGGCCCCGCTTATCCCCTCAATTAGTGGGTATTGGATTATTAGATTTAGTGCCTCCAGAAGAAATTTTAAACCTAGAGGATCCCGACGACCAAAATGCTGATGGCATTTCAGGACGCGCACATTGGCTAGAAGTTGAGGGGCAATTGATGCTTGGGCGCTTTGGCTGGAAGGCGATGCAGCCCACCTTAAGACACCAAAGTGCCGGTGCCATGCAGCAAGATATGGGGCTTACCACAAGCATTAACCCCACCGAGCCCTGTACCATGCAACAAACAGTGTGTGCCGAACAGCCCAATGGTGGTACCCCCGAAGTATCAGATAATACGTTAGCGGCTGTTAATGACTTTTTAACCTTACTGGCTGTGCCAGAGCGCCGAGTACAAAACGCTCAACAGTTTAATCAAGGCGCAGATATATTTGAAAGCATCGGTTGCGCACACTGCCACCAGCCCACGCTAACAACAGGGCAATCAAAAAAGTATCCGTTGCTGTCACATCAATTGATATACGCTTACACCGATTTATTACTACACGATTTAGGTGAGGCGCTTAGCGATAATGTACGAGAAGGTGATGCTGATCCCAGCGAGTGGCGTACACCGCCTTTATGGGGTTTGGGCTTGGTTGAAGCTGTACCCGGCTCTCGCTTTTTACACGATGGCCGAGCCCAAACTCTTGAGCAAGCCATTTTATGGCACGGTGGCGAAGCTTTACAAAGTCAGCAAAAATTCAAGGCACTAACAGCAGCGCAACAGCACATCTTATTGGCCTTTTTACGCGCCATTTAATACCACCAAATAAAGAACACGCACACCCAACCTAGCCTCTGCCCAATATGGGCTTGGGCGGCTAGATTGGTTTTTATTCGTAAGCCAGCTGCAATCCAAGTTTTTAAGGCTTTAAAGTTTACTATCGTGCTATAACACCCAAAACGATTCACACATAAAAATCCTAATAGAATAATTATTATAAAAATAAAGTTCACAGACTATTGTCTGTTCTGGTCAATAATTCCGGACACATTTCTCTGCCACTTTTTGAATAAAAGGAGTGAAGTCGATCATTGTTGTAATCTTTCATATACAGAGCAACGCCTTTGCTCATGGTTTTACGATTATGCATCGGCACTTTAAAAATCCAGTCACACTGTAAACTGCCAAAGAAACGCTCAACGACAGCATTATCCCAGCAGGCAACAACATCGCCCATTGATGCGCGAATACCATAACCCTACGTTATTTGCTTTGGATTATTTATGCCTTTTATTACATTAATGCCTTGTTAGCGATTATTTTGGCATGGTGATACAATAGTCGATAAAGCTTAGTGTCGCTTTCTTTTTGTCATGCCTGCCTAAGAAGATTGGCAGTATGCGTTAAATACGCATGTACGGATCTTCGCTGGAGGGGAGTGAACTACGCGAGCTATATCTTTACGGCGATCTCGCTTTAAGCCGGGTGTCATCAAGAATGGCGCGGCGACGTCAATGAATTTACTAATGCTGCGGAAGGCAGGACGTCTTGAAGTGTGCAAATTTTGCCTGAGCATATACCCTAGCGCAATAATTAACTCGTGTTGATAATCAGAATTAATAGTGCCATAATTCCGCGTATTTTAGTACTTTCAGATATTCGTGGCGGATTGTTAAAGTAGGTGTTTTTAGGATGAACGCCCTTGTGTTTTTGCTCGCTAATCTTAGCCAAGTATTTATGCGCCGCTTATGCAGGCGTTAGCTATACAATGATCAATATAAGGAATAGCGATCATGTCACAAGATCTAGCCAAAGAAATTTTTAATATCAAACAGACGCAAAAATGGCTAATAATTTATTGCATCACAATGACAATTATTACCATTGCTGGATTTTCTTTTGGTAAATTTACTGTTAAAAATTAAAAATTTGATGAAATTGATGTTCAACGAATAAACTTTAAAGAACCTGATGGAACTATTCGCCTTACAATCTCTAATCGGACTTTGTTTCCTGGAGCATTTATTAAAAATAAAGAGGTTGAACACCCGAGACCGATGGCTGGCATGCTTTTTTTTAACGATGAAGGAACTGAGAGCGGGGGGTTAATATTTAATGGAGCGTTAAATAATGAAGGAGTAGTATCTAGCGGAGTTAGTTTGACATTTGATAGATATCAGCAAGATCAGCAAATGCAGCTGCTTGGAGTTGATGCTGGAGGCGAGCATTTTGCTGGCTTAACCTTTAGTGATGTAGCTGATGGTATTGAACGACCTGTATTTTCGGATAAAGACAGTCAGCTTGCTAAAGAGGGAAATTACGCAATAACTAAACGTGTATTCCTTGGAAAAACAGCGACTAAAAACTCATTACTTAAGTTGATGGATGCACAAGGTAAATCTAGAATTGAATTTAAAGTAACACCAGAAGGCGATTCTACGATAACTTTTTTTGATGAAAATGGTAAACCGTTAAAAACTATTACAGCAAACTAAACATCGGAATCTTTCAAGCTCGCTGTCATAAAAAAGTTAATCAGTTGTCAATTTTTCAGGCTTCAGCGCTACGCTTTTAATAAAATCCCAGTTGCGTGTATCGCGAGACCAGCGAGTAGAGTTTTGTGCTTTAGCCGCTTCGTAGAGTTCCTTGCGCTGTATTAATATCTCACAGTCTTCGCCCTTGTGGCGCTGACTGGGTGTCACATATTGAATGCCACTATGCTGATGCTCTTCATTGTACCAACAGGGTAATCCCACTTAAATTTAAATCCGCTGAGAAAGAATTGATAGCAGTGAATCATCATCCCATCCTGCTGCTTTTCTCAACCCTTTTAAACTCACTTTTCGAGACCATTGAGATTGAGCAGCCCGCAATTTATTCATCGCAACATGTTTAATCATCGCCATATTCTCGGCAGCATTTTTCGTGCGGATGCGACTGTCATCTTCACGAAATACGACATCCAAAACCCAGTGAAGACTATTTTCAATAGCCCAACAGAGAAATTCAGGACACCCCAAACCCTAAAGGAGCCCATAAGGTGCTTACTGCATAGACCCTTTGCCGCAGGGAAGCGGCAATGGAGCCTATAGGGATATATCCACGGCGTGTCGACGCAGTGAGTGCCTTATGGGCGATTTACTTCAAAGCCCTAAAGTGCTGGCTCTGCACATAACTGGCTTTTTAAGCGGGGACTGATCCGCCAACCTTATCTAACGTTAAATCATAAAACACTGAATAAGAAAACATGACGCAACCGGACTTTAAACGAGTGCCTGTCCCAGAAAAACGTCGCCCATTATGTTAAGCTCTGAAAAAAACCTTCAAAGCGACCACTCACATACACAGAGTCTCTTCTGGTTTCCGTCAAACAAAAATTATATCCGACATCGCATACGAAATACTCAAAACCAAACCAATCAAAACTCAAAATATTGGCCAAGAAAACACCGCTAACTTTAACTAAAATTTTGTCAGGGTATGTATTTATATAGATATAAAAATCTGTACTTTTAAAGCATGTAGAAAATTGAAATTCATACTTATCAAAAAAAGACCAAAATCTATCACTATCGATTTCGGAAGCATCAAAACCCTCATAAACCAACATCAAAGAGAGATCAACGAAAAATTCTTCATGAATTTTTTTGTAACACTTACTCTTCTCATCTAAAGTCATAACGTCTTCAAAAGCAATTTCCTCAAAGTACTTTAAGAATGAAAAATAAGTGCCCCTAGAATCAATCTTGTCATTAATCATCCCAAATCCTCAAGAATAGACTACTAATCACTACCAGAAGATGGACCTGTAAACCCTTTTCCAGTTCGAGTAGCAGGGATTTCACTATCTATAAGTATATGGCCCTTAAGGCTATTAGGGTTGCTTTCCCTCAGGCCATTACTATAAACCTACATGCGGTTCATGGGGGCCTTGAACAGGCGTGAAAGCACCTGTTTTCTTACTACACTTTGCCTGCTCCGCTTTATTTATGGGGTCTTGCCGAGCGAATTTCTGCGTCAACACCGTACCTTTATGTAAGGGACGAGGAGAAAACACAAAAAGCCACTTACCCCGGACTATTTGCTATCTTCACGCCCTCTCACCGTCTTAGTCCGCAAAATGGCATAAACTATACCGCCAACAACGCCCGTTGCTATGCAAAAAAGATGTAACTGCTCGCTACTAAGCCAGCCCAAATACGCATTGTGTAAATGCAGGGGCGCCCAGGGTTGTACATCGCTATGCATCACCGCATCGAGCAGCACATGGCTAAAGGTGCCAATAACAGCCGACATTAGCGCGACAGGCCAAGTGATGGATACCTTCCAGTCTTGATTAAGACCAAAACAATGCAGCCCCACCAGCGCCAAATACTTACCCGTGGTAGCCGCCAAAATAGCCAATAGCGTTGCACCTACAAAAGTATGCGAAAAGCCATGCAAATGACCCTCACCACTGAGCATAACCAGTAACGGCTGAATATCCATCACTATTTGCGCCCAACCAAAAACCATTAAACTAAAACTGCCCTGCAACAAAGCTTTAATAAAAATACCTGGGCCCATATGGAAGGGGGTAAACGGCATAGCCATCTCCTTAGGTGCTAATAAAAGCATCAGCTTAACAAACATAAGCCCGCCACCAAAACACTGGTTATTCACCCATTATTTTGTTAAAGCCAAGCTATTTACACCAATATACTCAGGCCCCCATCAAGACAAGAGGGCGCCAAGTTCGTATACTCCACCCTTACTCTTTTTTTACCAGCCAAATAACCGTAGGTCATTGTGGATAAAATCATTGTTCAGGGTGCTCGCACCCACAATCTTAAAAATATCGATATCGAACTCCCGCGCGACAAGCTCATTGTGATTACGGGTTTATCTGGCTCGGGCAAGTCATCGCTAGCCTTTGATACCCTGTATGCCGAGGGGCAGCGACGCTATGTAGAGTCCTTATCGACCTATGCTCGCCAGTTTTTATCGATGATGGAAAAGCCCGATGTTGACCATATTGAAGGCTTAAGCCCTGCTATTTCTATCGAGCAAAAATCAACCAGTCACAACCCGCGCTCAACGGTGGGAACAATTACCGAAATATACGACTACTTACGCCTGCTTTTTGCGCGGGTTGGTGAGCCACGCTGCCCTATTCATGATGTGCCTTTGGCCGCGCAAACCGTGTCACAAATGGTCGATACCGTACTCACCCTGCCAGAGGGCACCAAGCTAATGTTACTAGCGCCGGTAGTACGCGAACGCAAAGGCGAGCACGTGCATGTGGTGCAAGGGCTGATACGTGACGGTTTTGTAAGAGCGCGTATTGATGGCCAAGTGGTAGATTTAGATGACGCCCCTAAGCTCGATAAGCGCATTAAGCACACCATTGAGGTGGTGGTTGATCGCTTTAAAGTACGTGACGATCTAAAACAGCGCCTTGCCGAGAGCTTCGAGACAGCTCTACGCCTTGCCGATAACATTGCCACTATTGCCTATATGGATGCCGAACAAGGCGACACCGAGCAAGATCAGGTATTTTCGGCTAAGCATGCCTGCCCGCACTGTGACTACTCAATTGTTGAACTAGAACCACGGCTATTCTCTTTTAACAACCCCGCCGGCGCCTGTCCCACCTGTGATGGCCTAGGTGTAAAACAGTTTTTTTCCGAATCACGTATTGTTGTTGACGCAAGCGCCTCGCTGGCCGATGGCGCTGTAAAAAGTTGGGACAAGCGCAATCTGTATTATTTTCACATGTTAATCTCATTGGCGGAGCATTATGCCTTTGATGTCGAAACCCCTTGGCAGAACCTCACAGCCAAACAAAAAAAGGCCGTACTTTATGGCTCGGGTAAAGAAGTTATCCAATTTAATTATGTCAATGAGCGCGGCGATGTTCACAAGCGCAACCATACCTTTGAAGGAGTTATACCCAATTTAGAGCGCCGCTTACGCGATACCGAATCTAATTCAGTGCGCGAAGAGCTGAGTAAATTTTTATCGACCCAAACCTGTCCCGAATGCGATGGTGCCCGCTTACGCAAAGAAGCGCGCAACGTTTTTATTGACAATCGTCAAATAGATCACATCACCGATTTACCCGTGGGTGAGGCCCATGCGTATTTTTGCCAGTTAAAATTTAAAGGCGCGCAAGCCAAAGTGGCCGATAAAATTCTTAAGGAATTGCGTGAGCGCTTTCAATTTTTGGTGGATGTTGGTTTAAATTATTTAACCCTAAATCGCAGTGCCGATACGCTATCGGGCGGTGAGGCGCAGCGCATTCGCTTAGCCAGCCAAATTGGTGCGGGGCTGGTAGGCGTTATGTACATTTTAGATGAGCCCTCTATTGGCTTACATCAACGCGATAACGACAGGCTCTTAAAAACCCTTAGCCACCTACGCGACTTAGGTAATACCGTGATTGTGGTCGAGCATGATGAAGATGCCATTCGCCTAGCCGACTATGTGGTTGATGTGGGCCCTGGCGCTGGTGTACATGGCGGTGAAATTATTGCCAAAGGCACCATAGAGCAAATTAAACGCAGTCGTAAATCGCTAACCGGCGCGTATTTGTCAGGCAGGAAATCGATTGCCATACCCACCGTACGTACGCCCGTAAAAGACGATCAATTTTTAGTACTCGAAGGGGCCACGGGCCATAACCTTAAAGATATTACCGCCAACATTCCCGTCGGTCTAATGACCTGTATCACCGGTGTTTCGGGCTCGGGGAAATCCACTCTCATTAACGGCACGCTATACCCGCTAGCGGCTACCGCACTTAACAATGCAACAACCTTAACCGCCCGCCCACATAAAGCGGTGCATGGGCTCGATTATTTTGATAAATGTGTCGATATCGATCAAAGCCCTATTGGCCGCACACCGCGTTCTAACCCTGCCACTTACACCGGTATATTTACCCCTGTGCGTGAGTTATTTGCTGGCACACAAGAGGCCCGCGCACGCGGCTACAAAGCCGGACGCTTTAGCTTTAACGTAAAGGGTGGCCGCTGTGAAGCCTGCCAAGGCGATGGCATGGTAAAAGTCGAAATGCACTTTTTACCCGATGTGTATGTAGAGTGCGACCAATGTAAAGGCCAGCGCTATAATCGCGAAACATTAAGCGTTAAATACAAAGGTAAAAATATTCACGAAGTACTCGGCATGACAATAGAAGACGCCGTAGAATTTTTTGATGCCATTCCTTCTATCTCTAAAAAAGTACAAACCTTAATGGATGTAGGCTTAGGCTACATTTGCCTAGGGCAGTCGGCCACAACGCTTTCGGGCGGTGAAGCTCAGCGGGTCAAGCTCGCCAAAGAGCTCTCTAAACGCGATACCGGTAAAACACTGTACATTTTAGATGAGCCCACAACCGGCTTGCACTTCCATGATATACAGCAGCTCTTAAATGTCTTGCATCGCCTACGCGACCACGGCAATACCGTTGTTGTGATTGAGCATAACTTAGATGTGGTTAAAACAGCGGATTGGGTGATTGATATAGGCCCAGAAGGCGGCAGTGGTGGTGGCCAAATAATTGCTGCGGGTACACCTGAAGATATCTGCACAGTAAAAGCCTCGCATACCGGGCGCTTTTTAAAACCCATGCTCACCCCCAAAGAAAAACCCAAAGCTAAACCAAAAGCCGCAGCAAAAACAAAATAATACAGGCGCTTAATGGGCGTATCTTTATTATCGCTCCATTACACACGCTTAATGAACAGCCAGCCGCATTTAACCCTGCGGCTCTTAACACCGAGGCGAATATGACACCCGAGCAAAAAACACAAATAGAAGCAGCGACTTTTCAACGTTTACTGCAACACCTAGACGACAATAAGGACGTGCAAAACATTGAACTTATGAACCTTGCCAACTTTTGCCGTAACTGCTTAGCCAAATGGTATAGCGCAGCCGCCACCGAGCAAGGCCTAGACGTTGATTATGAAGCAAGCCGCGAAGTGGTTTACAAAATGCCTTACAGTCAATGGAAAGACAAACACCAAAAACCCGCAACCCCCGAGCAACTCGAGGCCTTTAACAAACGCCAAAAGTCATAATGGTAGCCACTCACACACTAAAAAAGGTCGTTAATTAGCGGCCTTTTTTTATGCCTATCTGATACTAAAAAATATATCTCTGATAATCGCCTGACTCATTAACATTCACGACTTTATGACCCGATTTTTTACGGTATTCAATTTCATTACATTGAGAGGTTTTTTGATTTTTTAATAAGATACCCATTTTAAAACATTTTATTACTAGGTAAAAATAACACCTAAAAATGTTTCTTATTTTTGCATGAGTACCACTAAAAAAGGTTTTCTATTTATGCCGCAATAACCTTAAAACTTCAAGAGCAATAATTATGTCAAAACGACAATAACTTTTTTGATAATAATTACTCCGCAATTTAGGCGCGTCAACACAGCACCTAAATACTCGATAGTCACCCTCAAAGACACTGCCACCAATATAATTTGTATAGGCATAAAAATAGCGCTACCCATCATTTTTTTTGGCAACAAAGCAAAGTACTAAAAAGTGTTTTATTTATGCACATATATAAAACAGAATTTTTATTTTTTAATATTATATATAGCCTAAAAAATGAGCCTAACATCAAAAATTTAATATTTAAATCATTGTGATTTGAGAGAAAATACTCAAAAAATAAAATCACATATAAAACAAATGTAAGAGTAAGTATTATTTATAAAGCCCTGACCTATTTTTATTTCAATGTAAATCACCCACATCAATTTGTGCTTATCCTGCTTTTGGGAAAAAATAATGCGAATACTTAACGATATGCTCTTCCGCACGGCTATATTCACCGCCGGTATCACTCTCGCGGGGTGTGTAGCCACCCCAGACCCAACGCCAGAGACCTCAAGTAGCGCTGATGGCAGCTCAAGTATCACTCGCTCCAGCCGCTCCTCTGTCGGTGTTTCTTCTAGTCGTTCGAGCCTAATACCTGTCAGTAGCTCAAGTATCATTAGTCAAAGCAGCGTAAATTCAATACCTTCTTCGAGTGCAAGTAGCCATTCTGATGATGCAACTGATACAGATGATGAAGAGGATAGCAGTGCACTAATTAAAGGTGAGCGCCTCTATTCTGAGCAGTGCTCGTTTTGCCACTACGACGGCGAAGACGCCTACCGCCAAGCCATTGCAGCAGGCGAAGCCAGTACTGACTCAAAGTCTTTGATTGACCTCACGCGTTGCGCCGGCCTCGA
Organism: Marinagarivorans algicola; assembly: GCF_001292705.1. Classification (GTDB taxonomy): domain Bacteria; phylum Pseudomonadota; class Gammaproteobacteria; order Pseudomonadales; family Cellvibrionaceae; genus Marinagarivorans; species Marinagarivorans algicola. Next base: position 15,001 of record NZ_LGAK01000017.1, on the reverse strand, counting down.
TTGCAGCACACAAGCAACACTAGCAGCTTATATTTTAACGGATATGCCTAAAGGTAACCCAGCAGGCTGCGCGAATGATTGCTCACAAGAAATAGCCAAATATATTTTATCAGGCTACGAAAGTGTGAAAAGTAATGAAACGCCGCTTTCGCCTTTACGCCGATTAACCCACGAGCAATATATCAATTCCACCAAAAAACTGCTTAACTTTGGCCCTCTACTCGATACGCCTATTGGCAGTGATGGCTTGCCCGGCGCACCTAAAGTAGATGCCGAAAGTAAATTGCCCGGCGAAACCGAACTCGAAGGCTTAATTAATATTGCTGATACACAAAAAGTTAATGCGCAACTGGCTAGTGGGTATTTTGAAAATGCCGATACACTGGCTAAAATGTTTGTAGAAGATTTAAATTCAGATGCAGCCTATAAAAGTGCTTTAGGCTGCGCTAACAATCTTGATGAAGCCACATGTGCAAGCAACTTTAGAAAAACATTTTTAGAAAGCGTTTTAAGAAGACCCGTTAGTGCGGCAGAATTAGCTGAGTTTAAAAAGGTTGAAGACGACGTTAAAGGCCTTTATCCCGACGAAAACAAAAATGAAAAACGCAAGTTAGCCTTAAGGGGTTTTTTAATTGCCGCTTTGGTTTCCCCTGAATATATCCACCTCATTGAGCGCGGACAAACGGATTTCAATGGCGGTTTAAAATTACGCCAGATCGAAGTGGCTAACCGCTTAGCTTACCTACTCAGTAATTCACCACCGGACCAGCCATTATTAGAGGCAGCAGCGAACAACAGCTTATATTCCGCTTCGGTGCGAGCCGAACACTTTAACCGCTTAATTAATAAAGATGGCGGTAAAGATAATATTCAAGCCATACTAACGCGCTGGTTAGGTATTGACCTTAGCGGTAACCAAAAACAGCTCTTAAAAGCCCTTGCTCCAGATACCGCAAAAAGCTATGTACACCAGCAAACGTACAAAGATAATGCCATGGCTGCATTAGATGCATTTTTGAAAAACTGGCTAGCAAACAATGAACCCTTTGAGAGCTTTTATTCTGGCTCAGTAAGAACGCGAGCCGTACGGGGTAAAACGATTACAGCACCTTTAGGTATTTTTGGCTTACAGGCCTTTATTGGTAGTCATACCACTGATACCCCATCGCCAATTACTCGTGGTGTGTTTGTCGCGCAGCACTTACTGTGTGGCGAGCTTCCCCCGCCACCTGCCGTAGCCGCGCCTAACCCAGACGATCGCCCGCCAGGCCAAACCGTTAAAGAATGGCTTCAAGCTGCACATGCGGGCCCAGGCTGTGTTGGCTGTCACGATACTATTGATAACTATGGATTCCCATTCCTCCGTATGGATCGATACGCGGTATACGATAACAGAAGCAATATTGATGATAGTGCATCACTTGTGACCATTGGTGACCTATCGGGCGAAGTGAACGGACTTGAAGATTTTGCCAAAAAAGTCAGTGAAAGCAAACAAGCACAAACCTGCATGGCCAATCTTATGTTTAGGCATGTATATGGCCGCTATGAACATAAAACCGACAAACCCAAAATGGATACCATTGTTGATCAATGGCGCTCAGGCTCTAATGGCTTGTTCGATTTATTAGAAGCTTTAGTCAAGTCTGATGACTTTATCACCTTGGTCCATCAATAGGAGTACATGCTGTGAATAGAAATAGACGCTGTTTTATTAAACAATCTTCTGCCTTAATGGCCACCTCTACGGCAGGCTTAATGGGCTTACAAAAAAGTGCGCATGCAGCAACCGGTAAAGCTCCGGTACGCTTCATTACTGTTATGAACGCCCTAGGCATTATGGATGCGGCGCGTGATGAGCACTTAGTAAAAACCCCCACCGACGAAGTGCAAGCACTACAAGCATCAGACTTTCGAACAGCCATTGACCCCTTCATGAACTTCCGTGACAACATGATTGTGATGCAAGGTCTTAATAACGCCTCGGCCATTAGCCAAGGCACAGGCTCACACGCTGGCGGAGCAGCTCATGTCTTAACCGGTGGCAATATTCGCTCAGGCAATACCGGTACATTGGTCACTACAACAGGCCCATCACTGGATGTGCATATCGCCAATCTGATTGCCAGCCAAGCCGGCACGCCCTATCGCCATCTCAATTTTAATACCGGTGGCCTAGGCGGTGAAGGCGGCATGAGCTTTTGCTATGACAATAACGGTGTACAGGTCCCGAGATTGGTTGGCCCGCAAAAAATCTACCAGCGGTTGTTTGCCTCACCTGTCGACGACGGCGGCCCCAAAGATAAATTTAGCTTAGAAGCCAAAATTGCTGTATTAGAGAGCGTCGGTAAAAACATTACCCAACTCAAACAAAATCTACCGGGTATGAGCGCTAAGGAGTCACTGAACTTTTACCAAAGTAGTATTGAGCAATTGGCCGGCCAATTTAATAGCCAGGCTAACTTTATGCCTAGCGCCAGCTGCGAAAACCCCGGCGCACCGAAGCTCGACTTTGATAGACTCCACTTAACTCCTGATCAAATACAGGTGGAGCTCGATAAGCAACTTGATCGCGATGTTGACGCTACTTTAAATATGGCCTTCCAAGCACTGAACTGTAACTTTTCACGTGTTTTGACCATGGACTTTGGTGGTGTGCAACCTAAAATAACCTACCCTTGGCTAGCGGACGATTTACAAAAATACGGTAGTAGTGCGGGTATGGGACGCAGTGAGTCGCACGGTATTTCGCATCAGGGCAGCGATGCGGCAGCCATTTATATGTGTGTATTAAGAAATTATTATGCTAAAAAATATGCGCAACTGTGCCAACGCTTAGCTGATACACCCGATAGCGACGGCTCTTCGATGCTGGATAATACCGTGTTCTTGTGGATCTCAGAAGTCTCGCGCGGTGCCGACCACGGCATGGACAATTACCCTGTCACTGTATTAGCGGGTAAAAACACAGGCTTTAAGCAAGGCGGTCTGAATTGTAAATTTGATGGGCGCTCGCTCAACGACCTTTACACCACCATATTAAAAGCCAGCAATTTACCGCATACCTCTTTTGGCTCTAAATCCTCAAATACTGGCACTATAGACGCCTTACTGGCTTAAATACCAAGGGTTTAAGTCTCGATAGCATAACTAAGAGGTAATACCAAAAAGGGCCGTTAATTAACGGCCCTTTTTGGTTATTGATTATTGATTATTGATTATTGATTAGCATATCTCACCTCACAAACACCCGCACTAATAATTACGCTAGTACGGGTGTTTGTTAATGCGATAGCTTAATCGTAATCACTTTGCCCTAAGGGTGGGTGAGCATTGTTGATTAGCATAATAAACTGCTTATGAAACCACGCACCAGCATGTGGTGCCATATTGGGTACAACATCCACAGTAACCCCTTCACGTGCCTGACCGGGAATACACATAGTATCGAGTGATTTACCAGCATACACGCCATCGGTGGCCGACTCATATACTTTGCGGTCAATGGCATCTAATGCTGCCACTTCGCTAGCCGACAGCTTAGTATGATCGAAAGATATGCCATCTGACTCACCCGGCGGCTTCATCCAAAAGAAGGCATCCAAGTAGGGGCGGCTCACATCGGGGTTAGCTTTGGGCACTTCACCCACACCGGCATTATTCACGTTACACCAGTGACCACGATGAGCACGTACATCAATGCGCTTATTAGCATCAGTTCCTTTGGTACCCGAACCTAACTCTGGACGATTATCGCTACCCCAGCCGTTGCGTGCAGTATCAATAATAAAACCAAACTTATTAGCATCAAATGAAGCCGTACCAAAAGCCGGATCAGAGGTCGTGAAATATTTTTGTAGCATATCAATATAGCTCACTTCATCAACAGCCGGGTTCCACTGATAAAACCCTTGCAAAGCAGCACGATCAGCTACAGCATTAGAAATTAATGGCTCTTCTACAGGTGTATAGCCCGATGTGTTCGAGGCAAAACCACGAATCATATCTAAACCTAAACCATCCAAAGCACCATCGGCACCATCAACCAATTGCTTAAAGTATTTTACGCCGCGCTTCATGTTACTCACATTATCGGTATCACTGTCCCAGCCCAACCAGCCCGCATGACCAATATCAAGATAGGTATAAACATTTGGAATTTTTGCAAACTCAGCGATCGCTAAACGTAAACTGGCGGCATAGAGGCCTAAATGAGGAGTATCGCCAGTACCTTCACCCGCCACGGCAGCGCCCGAGCCTGTGTGGCTCAAAATACGATCACAGTAACCACCATTAGGTAATGAGGCAGGTGTAGGGTTGAGTGTGCCATTGGCGGGCTCGCCATTAGCCCCCTCATTGGTATTGGTAATCATATTCGGGAACGAATCGGGCTCTAGCATTGCCACAATGCGCAAATTGGCATATTCAGGCTTTTTACTAAATATGGCAGCTATTTCACCAATATAGTCATCGCGGTAGCGCTCATAACCATCGCCATTTTGTGCCGCGCCATCAGCGGGCTTACCTACTTCAATTAATTGGCCATTAGAGGCAAAAGCCGCGCAGTCGCGATCAGGTAAGTTGTAGATAATCACCACAACCGTCATGGGGGCCGCTTGGCCCGCGTTTTGCGCGGCGTAATAACGCTGCTGCTCAACTGCTGCGTCTAAGTGCTGCTCTAGTGAGCGGCGACCAGCTGCAACATCACCGCCAATAGTGGCAATCGAATCCATCCATACGGCGCTCGGCTGGCGTTGGACATATTTAATTTTATTCACTAAATTATCATCGCCTTGCGCTTTGATAATGTCCAATGATGAATCCATCATGGTTTTCACATCAGGGCTTAAATAAAAATAAGCATCTTCAAAAGGATTACCAGCAGTTTGTAGGGCGGCGCCAGCCTGCCCAACCACTTTTTGGTCTAATGGAATATTACCGTCGTAATTGTCATCAGAAATCACATCTATCGCGCCCGGGTCAAACCCCGTACTACTCGACGCTTCTGGCAGACTAGAAGACCCAAGCATACTGGATGCCTCAGAAGCAATACTCGATACCGTACCCATTGACGAGGCCGACAAGGAAGTACTAGTGGTTGTACTAGTTGATAGACTAGACACCGAGGATTGCGACATGCTTTGTGATGATGTGGTTTTCCCCACACAAGCAGACATAACAGCTGTCGAACCCATTAAGAGTAAGGCTTTAGAAACACTTACCCCCCAATATTGCAGTTTTTTATTAAGCATGGTTTTTTACCATAAAAGTGATCAATTGATCTCGTTATTATTAGCGAGGCGATAACACCCCAGTGCGGCACCACAACGATAGAACCCTTAAAAATCTTAAAGGAAAAAGTGAAAGTGCGAAGAGCCATAGATGTTATACAACTCTTAAGTGGCATACTCTATCACTTAAGCGCTTAACAGGTCCAAAGGTAGTCTAGTAAAAAAACAAAAACGTTAAGTAAATTTAATCTGTGCCACTCAAAAAATGTGACCTTTTAGTCACAAATGCAATGCATACTCTATTTGAATAACATTTATGCATGGCGTACTCACACTTCTGAGAATATGAACGGTTCATTATTTAAGCGTGTCGTATAGTCTTTTTAAAGCATGCATAGAATCACCAAAGCGATGAAAGCAGGTTGCAAGGCTGAAGGTGCGCGGGTTTTAACAAGCAGAATGTAACAATATAAAAATTAAGAGCGCGGGCTTTCCTTATACCATTAACAGGCAATAAAAAGCCGCAGACATCAGGAAAAAAAATTAAAGCACGGAATAAAAAGGCATAAAAAATATAACTTAACATGAAAATAAAATATATTTATACCATAGCCATTAGTCATAAATAATAATTTTATTATGCTTTAGCGTAAGCTGGACGGCTGTCTTTCATTAAGGAGTCTAACTGAATTTGCGCCTTTTTAGGTGCCTCAAGATCAACAAGCTCAATCATCTCGCATTCATCGCGAACCATTTCTATAATATGCGTAGGATAGTGTCGACAGTCTTCGGGTCTATCATGGTAAATACTACAGGTATATTTTTGTGACTCCGCCTCTAGTACCAAAAAGGGACAGCGCTGTAATTGCTCGCCCGTTTTGGGGTCCATCCATATTTTTCCATTTTGCACATATTGCATAATATCAGGATTAAACAACGCCCACATTTCAATGTCATTAGCAGTCGCAGCTAGGGCACCTTGACCATATTTAAGACAACATTTTCCACACTGATTGCACGCTTTCAATTGCTTTATCTCATAATTATATTGGCATTTAGGCCTGTGATAGCCAACCAAATGATTACGATTATACGCTGCATTTGATAATAAAATGACAATAAAATGATAATAAATAGAGCCAATCAATAAAAATAATAATGTCACTATTTAGAGGTAACAAAATTGTATGCTAATGCATCATTGACTGGGGTATTCAAGCCATTTGCAACTCTGTCATTTTCGGCCCTATACTCCTGCAAAGTCCAATCTTGCCTATATCTATATAGATGTAGGGCAGTGCAGGTGCATGGAAGGTGAAGATACATACCCATTCTGCTGAAACTAAGTACTATATAGCACGCTATATAGTACTATTGGGTGAGATTTGTCAGCTTGACTGTATAGCAGCCAAAATAGTGAGCCTTGAATTTTCGGCAAAAAGCACCTAGAAACTCAAACACATAATACCAATAAAATACCGTAATAGAGCCTAAATAAGATGTGATAAGCCCGATAATAAAAATTGAGCGCGGCGGCATTAGCTTGGTTTACGACATGAACTTGGCCCAATCATATCAAGCTAAGTATCAGCGCGGTCAATTGAAATTCGTCAGATTGACGCTCAGGCCAAATTGATTTCAATCATAATAACTAAACTAGAGCTAGTTATTGGACGAGGTAAAAGGTAGTGATTTAAAAAGATTATCTAAAAAGCTACCCGAGCTATTTAGTCCATTTAAGATGTTTTCCATCGCAATAAACTGCTGCATTAATCGATCTTCATAGGTCACCATTCGTCGATCTAAGCGCTCTTGTTCACTATCGAGCGTATCAATGTCACGACCTAAATTATCTTCTCGCTGATCAATTAAGCCATTCGATTGTAAGAAGGTGCCGATAAGCTCTTCTAGCTGACCGCCAACCCCACGCGAAAAGTTAATGGTACTACTACTAGCAGACTCGCTTACCACCAAACTTAAACCTTCGGCTGGCTCTCCGAGTTTTGGCAATAACACTTGCCCTAAGCCAAATGCTGCTACACCATTAATTGAGCCGGATACATCTTTACCTGCGGTGCCGTTGCCTGTTGTAATCATGAGGTCGGTGGCTAAATCACCGGTTACCGAGTCTACATTGACATTAGAGGCTGCACCGTATTTCGATGATGTCATCACAAATTTATCATCGATATAAGAGACCGAGACCGCTGCATTCGATGCTTTCAATTTTTCGTCGCTGTTAATAGCACTTTGTATTGCAGAGGCTAGCTCTTCTGTACTGTTATAGACCACATCTGTTGGTATAGTAATAAAATCAGATGCAACACCGTTGAGGGTAATATTGAAGCCGTAAGTTTTACCTGTAGTATCTAAATTGACACCCCCTGTATCACCACCAGTAAAAGCGCCTTTTTTAGGTGCTTGATTAATAATCACGTCAAACTCCCCTGCTTGGGTTTGTTTACCAAAACTATTAATGGTAATACCAGCATCTGACGACTGTGAATGTGGCGCCAATAATTGCTGTACTGCAGCTAAATTATCATCAAAGGCAGCATTAAATTCATCATCTTCAATACTCAGCGTACCGTCGAGCTCTGTGCGTATACCTAAGTTGGTTAAAGCTGCAAAGGTTGAGCTTTCCGAAAGCCCAGTCACACTACTCGCAAACATGCCGCGCATTTGCGATACAACAGATTTAGCCAAAGAGTCATTGGCTAGCGATCCATATTGATCGTTTTCGGTATCAAAACCAATCACAGGCTCTAACTCTTCAAGTAAGGCATTATAAGCATCAACAAAATCGCGTGTTTTTTGCTTCGCAAAATCCACATCATCAGACACCGTAACCGTAATAATCTCACCAGGCGATTCCTTTAAGAGGTCCAGCGTTAAACCCTCAACGACATCGTTAACGCTGTTACTGCTGCGTGTTACCGGTAAACCGTTAACAATTAAAGCTGCATCGGTGCCCGCTTGCTGCTGAGTAAGGCGTGTCGGTGTTATTGCCGGATCAGATAACAGCTCACTCGTGTAGGCAAATCGAGACAACCCATTATCATCGCCATTAGTCGGTACTGCTCCTGCTTCGGCAGTGGTTATTTGTAATTGATTGTTGCCCCCAGACTCTGCTGTCATTAATAAAACATAACCACTACCGTTATTAATAATCGATGCGGTAACACCCATGTCAGCATCATTAATCGCATCGCGCATGCCTTTTAAACTATTGTTACTTGAATCAATGGTGATATCGACAGAGGTTGCATCGGCATCTTGAGTAAAGCTCGCTCCTGCCCATTGTCCAAAATTAAACGTTAGTACACCTTCCCCCACGGCTTCATCTTCGCTGCCGAACTCTACCGATGCGAGTGATTGTGATTGCGCTAACGAGGTAACCTCAAATTTATAAGTGCCTGCTTTAATATCAGTACCTAACTCAGTAGGCACTAGCGCATCACTTTCAGTAAACGAAGCACCTTTACTAAATAGCCCTTCGCGCTCAGTTAAGGCTTTAATAGATGTTTGGAATGTTGCAAGGGCACTTTTTATTTTACCAAAGTCTGAAATTTGAGTTTCACGTAGTTCTGTTTTGGTGTCTATTCGCGCCTGCGGTGCCGAGCGCTCGATCTCGGTAAGCTGCGTAACCAATGCACGCGAATCAATTCCCGAACCTGCACCTAAAGACTGAATAATATTATTATCAATCATACAAACCTACCTGAAGCCTTCACTTCATTTGTATTACATAATTTATCTTTTAATAAGCCATAATTATTGCTATTCATTGCATTGCTATAGCTCAGCCTATAGAAATATAATGCACCTTTAGTATTGCCACAGCTAACGCCATTTTTTAATAAAATTCCATTAAAAAATAATCTCTTATAAAACGATAGCTTTTTAATACTCACAACGCAAAGCGGCGGTACTCATTATTGAGCCCGCTAATACATCTTAGCTATTGTTATTGCTATTGAGCGCTATTAATTATTTCGCATATAGCATTAACGTATTACCTAGCCAGTCGCATTAACTAAGGAGACTTCGCCAAACTCTTTCATTTTTCGTGCCAACTCCAAAAAACTTTCATTTGGGATTTGACGAATAATATCACCGCTACTCGACTCAACAACCTTAACAACCGTTCGCTCAGACTCTTGATCAATACTAAAGTGCAAATCACGCTGTACGGTCTGCACAAAATTATTAGCCGTTTCTACGGCTAACTCTAATGCTTTAGCACCCTGTTCATCGCTTGGCTGCCCTTCAACTTTCCCTGTAGTGTTATCAACAGCACCGTCAATAACACTGACCTGTGGCATGCCCGTAGTGGCTGCAGACTGCATCTCGACCCCGCTAGCAGCCGAAGCTATTTGGGTTGACGGCAATATTTTGCCGTCATGTGTCGCATTAACACTTGTATTTGCCGCCAGAACAGTACTCATATTGGTGCTTTTGGCTAAATGCTGCATAGGTACAGCCGGGGTTATGGGCGTGGTGGTATTTATAGTATTCATACAGTTACCTCTCAACACGTACTAAAGCCGATGAGTTTCCTCATCGGCGACCAACGATCCCTGTTGTTAGGGCGTTAAAACCCTTCCTGCTGTTATTGCAGTAACGACAACACTTGCTGAGGACGAGAATTTGCCTGAGCCAGCATAGCCTGTGATGCTTGTTGCAATACTTGTGATCGACTTAATGCAGCGGTTTCTGCGGCGAAGTCGGCATCCATAATTCGCGAACGTGCCGCTGATGTATTTTCAGATACATTGGATAAGTTAGAAATTGTAAAATCAAGCCGGTTGCTCACCGCACCTAAGTCAGAACGAATGTTGTTCACCGTTTCTAAGGCGTTATCAATCACACTTACGGCCTTTTGAGCATTGGCCGCAGTATCAATACTGATAGAAGATAATGACGTGCCAAACGAGCCTTCACCTAAACTATTGGATTCTTTTAAGCCTAAGCGCGCTGGATCGGCTCCATCTTTAAGCTCTACACTAATAGGGTTGCCATTTTCACTCACCAGCTTTAAGCCTGCCTCAGCGGTAAAGCCTATAGTACTAGTAATAGTGGCTGTTGATTCAACAAAAGCGCCGGCTGAATTAATCGTCGCCTTAGTTGCCTCAGTAACACCTGTTGCACTGCCAATAAACGAAACTGCATTAGCGCTGCCTGCCGCTAAGTTAATTGCCCCTTGATCAGATTCTAATATGATATTAGTGCCTTGTAACCTAGCCGAAACACCGGTGACATCACTATTATCATTTAATGCATTGACGACATCTTCTGTTGAGGCGCTATCGACAAGACCTAAATCAACTGTTACACCATTAATTTCAAGTTGATCGGTACCAGCTGCACCAATCCCTGATGAAATAAAGCCACTCATATCGATACTCACCGTTGAATAAGCCTTTGCCGTTACACCGGTTTGATCAGAGACATCATTAATATTATCAATTTTACCTTGCAAACTATCGGTATTTTTATTGTCAATGACGGTGCCATTGATGGTTAGCTCGCCAGCCTCTAGTGATTCATTCGCGCCATTAGAGTTTGCAACTAGGCCAACCCCTTCGATCACGCCACCAGAGTCCATTTCACGGAAGCCTAAATTATCTAAGTCGCCCAGTGTGCCTGTCGCGCCTCGCTCTACGGTAATATCATCTCCACTATCAGAAGTGAGAATAATCTTAGCCTGTGCAGCCAGCCCACTACCCGCTGCCGCTGCCGCTGTCGCATCAAGTGCCAATGTTTTAGCGCCTTCAGCCGACATACTTAATTTTCCATCATCACCAATAGTCGCGCTAACGCGACCGCCAAAACCCTCATTAATCGCACTGGCAAATTCTTCTAGGCTATCCGTATTAGAAATTTGAATAGATAAATCAGTACCATCATTATTAGTTAAAGTTACCGTTGATGCTGATGTACCAATAACGCCGGTGCCCACACTAGAGCTCGTAAGCTCTACCGCCGTCTCGGCAGTCACACCGTTAATATTGTCGTTGATTTTAGTGACTAAATCCTCAACAGTAGAGCCCGCCGAAATAGCGCCAATCGCTTGACCATTAATTAAGACATCCTGCTCCGAAAAGGATAGCGTTGAGAAATTAGCTGCTATCTCATCACTGACCACATCAGCACTAAGCGAGCCCATACCTAAAGTATCAGAGTCAACCGCAGCGACTTCAAAGCTTACCGTTTGGTTCGCTTGTGCACCCACTTGCAAATCAATTTTACCGGTACTGCCATCAAGAATATTTTGACCGTTAAAGGAGGTGGTCTCAGCAATACGATCTAATTCAGAAACCATTTGCTGAACTTCAGCATCGAGTGTGGCGCGGTCATTGTCGCCGTAAATACCGTTAGCCGACTGAATAGACAGTTCTCGCATACGCTGTAAAATATTGGTTGTTTCTGATAGCGCGCCTTCAGCGGTTTGAATCAATGAAATGCCATCGTTGGCGTTTCGGACGGCTTGGTCAAGACCGCGAATTTGAGAAGTTTGACGATTTGAAATAGCCAAGCCCGCAGCATCATCTGCAGCAGAGTTAATTCTACTACCAGAAGACAAGCGCTCCATGGCTGTGTCAACGCCCATGCCGGCTTTATTCAACTGGCGCTGTGCGTTCAAAGATGAAACGTTGGTATTGATATAAAGTGGCATGGTAGCCTCCTCACAGAGAGTCTCAAGTGCAGATATTTGCACTCAGTAAAATGGAAATTGCTTGTAGTAAGCGTTCCTAATTCACTTTTCGGCTAGCACAACAAAAACTTTAATGTTTTTATACAATTAAATACAAACAAAAACAGCGATAGAGTTTAGTATCGCTGTTTACATGATTTAATTATGAGTCAGTGTTTTTTATACTTTTATGTTCAATTAACAAGACCTTTATAGGGTATTCGTTTTTTACTAGTTTTTATATTTTTTAATCATTTTTTTATCACTTCAAATCAGTGACTAATCCGCCTAGCTATCCTTGCAATAACTGTAGTACCTGCTGCGATGCGGCATTAGCTTGGCCTAACATCGCTTGGGAGGCTTGTTGAAGGACTTGTGCGCGACTTAGTGCTGCGGTTTCTGCTGCAAAGTCAGCATCCATAATGCGTGATTTAGCAGCAGAAGTGTTTTCGGATACCACCAGCAAATTATTAATCGTAAAATCGAGTCGGTTATTGACTGCACCTAACTGCGAGCGCACATCATTAATAGAGTCCAGTGCATTGTCCACTACACCGATAGCCTTTTGCGCCCCAGCAATCGTATCGACGCTCACACTCGCAATCGCGCTACCAAAACGCCCACCGGCGGTTGAGTTTGCCTCGATGAGCCCCAGTGATTGAGGATCGACATTACCGCCAAGCTCTAAACTAATGGGTTGGTCATTGGTGGCGACTAATTTTATGCCCGCCTCAACTTTTAATGCTAGAGCCGAGCTTGCTGCCACCGAAGAAGAAAGCAAAGTGCCAGTGCTTTGCGTAATATAAGATTGGAAAGTAGCACCCGCTAATGCCGTTCCACTATCTACAATGCTGTTTGTTGATGGGCTGGTAATATTAATTGAGCCTTGATCTGACTCCAGCATAATACGTGTACCCGACAAACTTGCCGTGACACCGGTTAAATCGGTATTGGCATTAAAACCCGCCACAATATCAGAGGCCGTTGCATTAGCAGTCAAACCTAAGTCAATCGTCACACCGTTTATGGTAATGTTATCGGCAGTGGCTGAGGCCACGGTTAAATCGGCCGTACTAATATCTATCGATAACGAGGCAAAGGCATGAGCCACAACACCTGTCTCATCGCTTTGTTCATTAATAGCATTGACTTTACCCTGCAAGCTATCGGTATTGTTATTATCAATAATGACACCGTTAATCGTTAAATCGCCAACACTCCACGACTGTGCAGCACCGGCAGAGCCTAAACCAGCACCTTTTACAATACCCGCTTCGTCACTTTCTCTAAAACCAAGATCTTGTAGGTTCTCGAGTGTACCGGTGGCCCCGCGTGAAACTGTAATAGGATCACCATGCTCCGAAGTTAATACAATTTGTCCGTAAGCAGCATCTAATTGACCAGTCACACCATTGAAGGTATCAAAGCCGGTTGCGCGTTCAATGATTTCAGCCGCAGCGTCTGATGAACCTGTCGCGTCAATACCTGCTACTTCTATTGTTGAGCCACTATTATTAGTAATGACCAAACGGCCGTTGTCATCTAGGTCGGCACTCACCGCACCGCCAGTGACACTGTTGATCTTTTCAACCAGCTCGGTCATGTTTTCGGTATCAGTAATATTAAATACATTATTTCCACTGCCGTCAGCCGCGGCTAATGTAATACGCAATTTATTCCCATTTTCAAGCACACCATCGCCATTGCCACCACCTTCTAGCGAGGTATAACCAGAGGCTTCAACACCTAATACATTTTCATTAATACCATCAATTAGATCTTGAAAGGTATCGCTGGACCCATCGAAAGCACCAATCGATTGGCCATTAATGCTCACATCTGATTCGTTTAAGCTCAGCGCACTCAGCGTTGATGTGACTTCGGAGCCTAACATATCAACACTCACCGAGCCCATCCCTAACGTTTTGGCATCCATCGCTTGAATATTAAATTCAATCGTTTGATTGGCTTGTGAGCCGACTTGCAATTCAACACTTCCCAAGCTGCCATCTAATAATGTTTGCCCATTAAAAGTAGTTGAGGTCGCGATACGATCTAGCTCACTAATTAATTGCTGCACTTCGGCATCGAGCGTTTTGCGGTTAGACTCATCGTAAATACCGTTCGCCGATTGAATCGCCAATTCGCGCATACGCTGCAAAATATTGGTCGTTTCATCCAGCGCTCCTTCAGCCGTTTGAATCAAAGAAATACCATCATTGGCATTTCTGACCGCTTGATTCAAGCCTCTTACTTGCGAAGTCATACGATTTGAAATGGCCAAGCCTGCAGCATCATCGGCAGCAGTATTAATACGCTTACCCGAAGACAATCTTTCCATGGCTGTTGACAACTCATTACCCGAGTTAAGTAATTGGCGTTGTGCATTTAATGAAGCAATGTTGGTATTAATAACTAGAGGCATAACCCATCTCCTGTATTCACTAAACCACTCAACAGCTCACAACAGTGTGTACACTACTGAATGGAGTCAAAATAGTTTTGACGCTGACATCGAATAAATTGCAACGCTTATGCCAACACTGTGTTTCGTTAAAAATACATTTATTTAACGCGTAATTTAAGGGTTTTAAGCGAATTGATCACCTCATAGATCAGTAAAAAGGCAAAAGCGGCAATAAGTTACACCGCCAATGACTATCTTTTGCCGCTTGCCTTTCGCTACGTTCAAAAAAACCATCAATAAATCTTCCATAAAAAAACCAACAAAATCTTCGACATAAGACAAAATAAAGGTAACTATTCCGCCAATCTGAAAAAATCATCTGATAAGGTATTGATAGATTATTTCCTGGAATTTAAGTACCAAGGGCACTTATATAGCGCCCATCGATGGCTTAAGCTACCGAGACAATGATTCATCAGTGCCCAGTTTCGGTATCTCTGAATAGTGACAAAATAAAAACATATAGAACTATATAGCTCTGTAAATATAAATAGGCAGTAAAAGCAGAAATAAATCTAAGATTATCATTTAAATATGAGGTGCTTAGTGTAAAAATTAAGCGTTAAAAATTATATTTCTAGTATGCATATTCAACATTAAAATAGG